>JBHLRZ010000015.1:0-76539 GCA_048882045.1 Candidatus Thorarchaeota archaeon
CGTTTTACCACTGCTGGAGCTGCTCCTAGGTAGCCCATGTCTATTTGACCAGATTGAAAACCGTCCATCTCAAATCCGCCGTTGCCATAAGATACCAAGTCAATGGAGATACCCTCACGTTCGAAGTATCCATTCTCTATTGCAACTCTGAGAGCTAGTTGATGGAGGTCCTTGGAAAGATAACCAATCCTGACATCAGGAGTTGGAGCAGGATTCCACAGAACTACAAGTCCAACAGAAGTAATCACAATAGCAGCAACTAAAATAGCGATAGTTTGATTTCTCTCCATTGGAGACAACCTCAATGTAGTCGACGCGAATTTACATATGAGGCTTCGGTTAGGGGCTTCCATCTCCAGCAAGTTGATTAATTAAGTGTGACAAAGAAGCTGGTATGTCGCTTCGAGACCGGATTCCAGACCAGTTGAGGATTGGCGAAGATGCTATTTCAATAACAATAGAAGACGATGTTTCAGTGTATCCAACAAGTGACTACATCCTCGTAGAAATATCTCATAATGCAGGAAAGATCAACATTTCAAAAATAGCGGGAACATTACAGAGTCTCGTAAAGGAAGATAACAGGTTTGTGGCTATCAGAGGGTTTGGATTCAAAGGGATTGGACTTGCCGTAAGAATTGCGCACGAGCTCAAGGTGAGGGAGAGTAAATTCACCTATCTCATGACTTTCGATACATTCGATGCAATAGACCCCAAGACGGACAGACCTGTGACAAGTGTCCAGATTATTGTCATGCCTCCTGAATGAGCGAAGGGAGAAATTCCGATGAAATTGATAAGAGTCAAATTGTCTAAGATTCAATTCCCGGAAATTTGTCCAGTTTGCCTTGAGGAAGCTGAGGATCTTGTTTTTGTGACTGTTGCAGAAAGAGCAAGAGATGATTTTGAAGCAAGGTCATGGGGTACTGGTAGAGATAGGACTCAAATGGCACTAGATGCTGCTAGAGGAGCAACGACCTTTTCAGTTCCTACATGTATGCGGCATGGAAGTAGGAGTGTACGGTCATTCAGAAGTAAAATGATAGCTGTTATTGGATTCTTCATTATGTTCTATCCAATAATCTACTACCTCCTTTCAATCAACCAGGCATTGAGCTATGGTAGAGATATCACACAACCTCTGACTGGTTCAATTGCAACATTCTTGGTTCTTGTTGCATTCCTAGTGTATGGTTTCTTTCCTCGTGCATTAGAACGAGCTCTGCAATTTCACGAAGTAAGTCGTGCAAAAGACCAGGCTTTCTTGTCAATCTCAAAACCGGACTATCGTTTACAATTTCTAGAATTGAATGAGATGCATTCAGACGAGGTTCATTCCCCAAGTGAAGGCAAAGACTGATACGTTGTTACTACATTGATAAGCTTCAAGAGGAGCTAAACCACACGGTTGCCAGTTTGATGGAGGAATCTATCCTGCGGTCTGAACGAGTTCTCATAGGTCTGTTCCTATTACTGCTGATGATTATACCCAGCTTGATCATTTTTGCAATAGGAATACAATCGCACGCCGCAGTCGTTACACAGACCAAAGCGTACAGTCCGTCACAGATAGCGAGTAATCCTATTGTAATAGACAGTGACGCAGATTTCGCAGCATTGGGAGCGACAGGTGTCGGAACTCGTGCGGATCCATATGTCCTGGAAAACCTATACATATCCACAATTGGCACCTGCATTACTGTGACTGGCACTACTTCATTCTTTAGGATTTACAACTGTATTCTAGAATCCGATCCTAATAGTCCTGTCATCCAATTCAATGATGTCGAAAATGGACAAATCGTCCTCTGTGAGATTGTTGGAGGTTCCAGTGGAGTTGAGTTTCTGAGTGCGGTTGATTGCACCATTGCTAACTCAACCATCTATCAGTGTTGGTACGGTATTCGATTGAATCTGTCACAGAATTGTACGATTGCCTATTCTAGGATATTCAACAATCATCGAGGATTGTTATTTGACAGTGGAGAATTCACCCAAGTTGAAAGCAACACGATATACTCAAACAATGAGAATGGACTGGAGTTTGCATGGACTACAAACAATAACACTGTAGTTGGGAACAGGTTTGGATGGAATGGAATGAGCGGATTCTTGCAAGAGAACGCACTCGATCATGGGGAGGACAATCATTTTGATGACGGGGTCAGTCGTGGGAATAGCTGGTCAGATTTCAATGGAACAACGCCATATTCAATCCTGGGCACCAGTGGAAACAACGACTCATTTCCAGAACTTTTGGAAGATAATAATGTTCCATATATTTACGAACACATGGATACAGCTATTGACGTTGAAACCACAGGGAACATATTAGCATGGATAGTAAGTGATGAATTTCCACACCAGTATAGAATAGAAATTGATGGGAACCCGTTGATTTCATCAAGTTGGAATGGAGATTCAATCAGAGTGAGTCTTGATGAACTGCCGGTTGGGAGCTACTTGTATGTTGTCACAGTGAGTGACGCTGCAGGTAACCACGCAAATGACCAAGTCTATGTCAACGTGGTTTCATTCGTCCTAGGTGGCATTGGTACTGAACTTGTCATGATTGCGTCAGGTCTGACAGTGGCAATCTTTCTTGTGATGATGCTGATTATCAAGAAGTTGTCTTAGTATAATTCGGGATTCGTCGATTCTATCTTGCTTGGAAAGTAAGCCTATTAATGCTAAATTCATCGTATAAGGACAATTTCCGTTCCAAGTCGAGTTCGACCGGCAATTGGGATGAAAGATATATTGCGTTCTCCTCACAACGTAGGGTGGAGAGCGGTCGAAATGTGCACGCGCACATTCTCTCCCACCCGATTACATTTTGTCACGCCAGTAAATACATAAGTCTCCCTCAGCGAGCCTCCCGTGCATACTCTCCCAATGTAGGTGAGATTGATTATGGCGATGGATTTCGCAAAAGGAATTACTGAATTTCGCTGGCACGGTCGCGGTGGCCAGGGCGTGGTCACTAGCAACCAGATGCTCGGCAAAGCAGCCCTCGCTGAAGGCAACTATATTCAGGCCTTTCCAGAGTTTGGTCCGGAAAGGACTGGTGCGCCAGTCAGGGCGTTCTTGAGAATCAGTAAGGAACCGATCCAGGTATATGCGCAGGTATACAATCCGGATGTTGTGGTCTGTATTGATCCAACCTTACTTGATGTTGTAAACCCTGCTGAGGGTTTGAAGGAAGATGGCACGCTAGTGGTCAACAGTGACAAAGATCCCCAGACAATCAGGGACAAGCTTGGTTTCAAAGGTGGAAAGGTTGTCACAATTGATGCCAGCACCATTGCGATGGAGGTCATGGGGCGACCATTCTATAACATGCCGACCATGGCTGCAGCAGTAAAAGCCACAGGTATAGTGGCAGTTGAAACTGTAATCAAAGAGGTCCTAGAGAGATACCCTGGCAAGGTTGGAGACCTAAACAAGGTAGCAATTGAAAGAGCTGTAGAGGAGGCTAAGGTCGGATGAGTGAGAAGTACGACGAGATACCAATTGCTGGTAATATTATAGAGCCGGGCAATTCCAAGAAGTACCTGACTGGTGGTTGGCGTGCAGAACGTCCAATCCTCAGCGACGAGAAGTGCCTTTGGATAAAGAATGGCACATGTGGTCGGTGTTGGATCTTCTGTCCAGATATGGCAGTTATTCTTACCGAGAAGGATGGAAAGCACGCTTTTGCATTCAACTATGACTACTGCAAAGGGTGTGGAATATGTGCCACTGAATGCCCTACTGACGCAATTCATATGGAGAAGGAGTGAGTGAAATGAGTGTACCTAAAGACAAGATCACTGTTGAAGGTCTGACGGGTGATGCAGCAATCGCTCATGCACTAAAGCAGGCAGACCTTGACGTTCTAGCAGCATATCCAATCACACCTCAGACCATCATTGTGGAGGACTACCAGAGATTTGCTGCAGACGGTGAGGTCAAGGCACATGTCATTCCAGTGGAGTCTGAGCACTCTGCCATGAGCGCATGTGTTGGAGCCTCAGCTGTAGGAGGTAGAGTAGCAACTGCCTCAGCATCAGCTGGACTAGCGCTGATGTGGGAGATCCTCTACTGTGCCGCTTCAATGAGAATGCCAATTGTCTTCACAGTAGCCAACCGTGCATTATCGGGTCCAATCAATATTCACAACGACCACTCAGATGGAATGGGAATGCGCGACAGCGGATTCATCCAGCTCTACTGTCAGAGCTCACAGGAAGCCTATGACACAACAATAATGGCTTTCAAACTTGCAGAGCGACACGATGTACTCCTTCCAGTGATGGTCGGAATTGACGGGTTCATTGTAAGCCACAATGTCGAAAGAGTTGAGATGCTCCCAGACGATGTGGTTACCAAATTCCTTGGAGTACGTGAGCCATTCATCTCGCTTGATCCTGACAACCCCATTACTATGGGACCCCTAGCCTTGACTGACTACTACTTCGAGTTCAAGGAGCAGCAGGATGAGGCCATCATGGGAGTACCCAAAGCCTACAAAGAGGTCGAAGAGGAGTTCGCCAAGCTAACAGGTCGGAAGTATGGGCTCTTTGAAACCTACAAGACAGATGATGCTGACATCATCATCATTGCGATGAGCTCTATGGGAGGAACTGCCAAGGTTGTTGCCGATGCATTGCGAGAGAAGGGTGACAAGGTTGGTGTTGTTCGACTCAAGATGTTCAGACCGTTCCCAGCTAAGGAGATTGCCAAGGCTGTAGGAAAAGCGAAAGCTGTGGTTGTCTTTGAGAAGGCGATGTCCTTTGGAGCTGCAACGCATCCACTAGCTCTGGAGGTCAGGACTGCACTCTACGACTCCGAGAAGAGACCAATGGTTGTTGATTTTGTAGTGGGGCTTGGTGGTCGTGATGTACCACCTATGACTTTCGTTGAGGGAATTGAGAAGACAAAGGAGTATCTCAAAAAGGGTGAAGCTCCAATGTATGAAACTTTGGGGGTGCGTAAGTAATGAGTGACAAACCAGCAGTTTCTATCAAGGACATGCTTCAGCGTGAGCCTATTCTGAGTTCTGGACACAGGATGTGTGCAGGGTGCGCTGCGCCGCCCGTGGTCAAGTTAATGGGAATGGCACTCCGCGGCCCCACCATAGTATGCAACAGCACAGGTTGCCTCGAGGTTGCTACGACAATCTATCCGTATACAGCGTGGAAGATTCCATGGATTCACGTTGCGTTCGAGAACTCGGCAGCCGTGGCGTCTGGAGCCCTAGAGGCAATCAATGCAATGCGTGAGAAAGGCCGCTACAAGCACGAGCATGTTGACGTGATTGCCATCGGTGGTGACGGCGGCACGTTCGACATAGGATTTGGTGCAATCAGTGGAGCACTCGAACGAGGTCATGATTTTGTATACATGTGCTATGACAACGGAGCCTACCAGAACACAGGAATCCAAAGATCAGGTGCTACATTCACTGGGCAAGAGACTACAACATCTTGGGCAGGAGAGGTGATTCCAGGAAAACTAGAGCGCAAGAAACCACTAGCCCAGATTATTGCAGCCCACAAGATTCCCTATGTTGCCACGGCAGAACCTTCCAATTATCGTGATTTCATCACCAAGTTCCGTAAGGCGTTGGAGGTTGAGGGACCAGCATTTGTGCATGCCTTCTCACCGTGTCCCAGAGGATGGCGGTCACCTTCAGGAGATAGTATCTCACTTTCCAGATTGGCTGTTGAAACCGGTCTTCATCCACTATATGAGGTCATCGATGGAGAAGAGTGGATCATGTCAGGGGCAAGCAAGAGGGTTGCAGATGCAGGTCTGAAACCTGTTGATGAGTACTTCAAGACTCAGGGGCAATTCAAACACCTCTTCAGACCAGAGTGGGAAGACTTCAGAAAGAGAATCCAGGAACAGGTCAACCATGACTGGGAGCTCTTGAAGAAGCGCTGTGGTGTAGAATAAATCAGACTAAGACTGGAGCTTTGTAGCTCCAGTTCGTTCTTCTTTCAATGGATTTTCCTGAGGATAGAGGACTGCCTCTTTCAATCTTACAAGTGTGTATGTTGTCTTTGTCCTACCTGTATAGGTCAGAAGAGGATATTCCTTTGCCAGATGAAATCTAAGTGGGAAGGGAAACTCCGAATGTAACTGACTCAATATCTCATTCATAACATCCTCGAAGTGAACTGTGTCAGATACATGTATATCTTGAATCCATTTTTCATCGAGTAAGGGCATGTCCTTGATTACATATTGGAAATAGTAGTACGATGTATAAAAGATGAGTGAGAGGGGCACAATGCCAAATCCTGTCAGTACATAAACTGTAAAATCTGAAAACATCCAAAATAGTAAGATGATTGAGGTCAGTAGGAAAAAGGCGGAACATCGAAATGTCTCTCGTTTCATCCTATGTATATCAGACTTGATTTCACTGATAGTAGAGGAAGGCCATAAGAACAAACCAGTAGTCGATCTAATGAACCGAAGATAGTTTCTCTCTTTCATTCCCAGATTGTAACTGGCATCAACGCGCTTTTCGTAATATGGAGCGGGGGATTCCAAATCATCCGGTTGTACAATTCGAGAATCGAGAAACATGATTGCATCAGTGATTGTGTTTCTATTGAGTCCATTGTAGCAATACTGTTTCAGTTGCGAACGATGCATCACATATGCTCTGAATAGTAGTATAATGCCGAGCAAAGATGCTGCTATACCCAGAATTTGAATTGGACCGAATGCGAAATTCGTTAGTAACCAAGGGAACCATCCAAAGAGGGCTAAGAATATCCCTATTGGCAGGTCAGAACGATGGTAAAACTCCTCTTCATATACAGAGGGATATTCTTTTTCAAGCCACCTTTCGAACTTGGGAAACCGTTTGTCACCTTCCACCACGAATCTCCACATATCCATTTATTGGGCAACTTAAACCTCTTTTTGTCGATGGATATATCTGGATGAGTATCAGACTTTCTCAGTTATTCAATGGTGTTCTCTGATGAAGGCAATAATGTATGACCTCAATATCAGCAAGGTAGTTCGGAAGAAGATGAAACTTGCAGGAAAATACACAATGATCAAGTATAGAGGAGACTGGCCTAGACCTACAATCAAGCACCCTCGGCAAGTTTTGGTCAGACCTGTCATGGCAGGAATATGCGCATCCGATATCCATCAAATCAATGTCAACGTTTCCTACTCGGCTACAATTCTGGCTAGAAAGGACAGCCCATTTCCTCTTGGTCATGAGGTCGTAGGGATAGTGGAAGAGGTCGGAGGGGAGGTGGAGAATCTCAAGGTCGGAGACCGTGTGGGCCATTCTCCTGTTGTTTCATGCGAATGCTATGGGTTTGAACTATGTGAGAGTTGTCAATCTGGTAGACCAGAAACCTGTCAGGCAATTGTCGGAATCGGTGATGACTCCCCACTCGAGGAGCAATATGGTGGACGGTTTAAGTTTGGTGGATTTGGAAGTGGCGCTTTCAGTGAACTTTTCGTGACCTATGCAGGTCAGCTCCAGAAGGTTCCTGATGGAGTCCCAGAAGAACAGGGCCTCCTTGCAGAGCCTCTCGCGGTGGCGATTCATTCGGTAAAACGGAAGCAACCATCAGATGATGATAAGGTCGTTGTCATTGGCGCAGGAATCATTGGATTGATGGTAGTGAAAGCGATCAGAGGACTTGGGTCCAAGTGTAAGATCATTGTTGTTGCCAAATACCCATTCCAAGAAAAAGCAGCAAAGCAGCTAGGCGCTGACATGATCATAATTGAGAAGGACACAGATGTCCTGTACCAAAGAGTTGCCGAGAGTACAGGTGGGCATCTGCTCAAACCAGCTCGAGGGAATAGAGTCCTCTACGGAGGTTCTGGACCTGATATCATATTTGATACTGTGGGCAATGATGCAACTTTGGATGACTCGCTACACCTAATCAGGAACAATGGGACGCTCGTGATAGTGGGAATGGACTTCGGAAAAACCAAGAAGACTGACTGGATTCTAATAGTCTACAAACAGGTGAACATTCTTGGTACAATGATGCATGGACTGGAAGACCACGATGGTAAACTTATAGACACCCTAGAACTTGCCTTTGATATGATTAAAACAGACCCATCACTTCTCGAAGGGCTTGTCACTCACAAGTATACAATTGATAAGTATAAGACTGCATTTGATGTGGCTGCAAACAAGGGAAAGCACAGCGCTATCAAGGTCGCTTTTGATTTCAGGAAGTGAGAGATCATGATTTTTGATATTGGCCGACCACTGATCATGGCTCATCGAGGTGAGTCGGGCAATGTGCCAGAGAACACCATGCTTGCGCTTGAGTCTGCACTGAAGATTGGAGTGGATGTGCTGGAGTCTGACATTCGCTTCACGAAGGACAACATTCCTATTCTGTTTCACGATGATGACCTGGAAAGAACCACTGGAGTCAAAGGATCAGTCAGAGACAAGACACTCGATGAGCTCCTTCAGATTGACCTCGGATACAGTTTCACAACTGACATTGGACAGACATATCCATATCGAGGACAAGGTTTGAAGGTCGTGACGTTGGAGGAGGCACTTCAGAAATTTCCTGATACCATTCTCAATCTGGACATCAAAGACACTTTCAGCAAGGCACCTAAAGAGGTAGCTCGAGTTCTGCAAGAGAATCAAAGAACCGAGAACATAATGATTGCCTCCTTTCATCCTCCTCAATTGAAACGCTTCAGAGAGAGTGCACCAATGATCCCTACATCTGCTCATCCCAATGAGGTTCGAAACTTTGTGATTGGAGTTAGGATGAGGACGATGAGATTCTTTGTCCGATCTGTAGCGTACAAGGCTTTCCAGATACCAGAAAGGAGTGGTGGACTTCAAATCGTCACACCTCGGTTTGTCACTGCTGCTCATGAGAGAGATCTCGCGGTCCATGTCTGGACCATCAATGACAAGGAGGGCATGGAACGACTTCTCAATATGGAAGTGAACGGCATCTTTACTGACTATCCAACCCTTCTTCGCGAAGTGCTTTCGGAACATGGTTATCTATGAAACGAGAATAGGTCTACTAGAAGGCAACAACCGAAATAGCTTAATATGTGCCGAAAGGGTGGTCCCAATAATAGTCCTGGGACTGTGGGACCGTGGACTAATGACCAATTTGGAAGTATGTGCAATGACCTGTCCAGAATACAATGCGGCCGATGGGAAATGCGGTGTTGATGGCTTCAAGTTCTATACTGGGATGCAGAAACCCTGTGAGACCCCCGGTATAAGCAAGGACAAATGTCCAAGGTTTGCCATGACAGGCTAAAAGTTTCCTTTTCGCCATATGGAGTTGGGCAGCTCTGTCTGCCCACTACAGTTTCTTCTTTTCCACTCAGCACACCTACCTTTTTCCAATTTGTTCATTAGCTCGTTAAATTGATAAGAAGGATATGTTGGTGTTTAGCTTAGTTACTGTGTGGAAAGGAGGTATAAGAACGAAGAAGATGTACTTCAAAATCATTGCAGCATCTTTTGTGATGTTCATGATTTGTACCGGTTCTGTGGGTGACGTCCCAGAAGCCATGGAAATAACAATGACTCTTGAAAATGCACCCAAAGCAATACCATCAACCATAGTCTGGGAAGACGACTTTAATGATGAAGACATTAGCGATTGGAATATCTACGAAATCAACTGGACCTTGCCTGATGGCGTTGCGAACTTCACAGTAGATCCACTTGATCTAGTAAACGTCAGTGACGGGGTATTGAGAATGATTGGGCCTGAGATGACCTTTGCATCCTTTAATAGCTCTGTTGCATATGGTTCATGGACTTTTGATGTGGACTTACAACATCCTGAGGACTTCAATCGATTTGGAGTGAGTTTCATAGCAGAAAAGTTTGGTGAGCATTGGCTACCAGCAGATGGCAGTAGTAATTCGTACTTCCTAAGCTTCTGGTTTGATACCTATGAAATTCGTTTCGCGAGAAATACTTATCCTGGAACTACCAACTTTCTCGATAGCTACTATCTCAGTGATTTCACAGGCTGGAAGAGCTTCATCGTTACGAGGGAGCCTTCTGGACAGTTCTATGTCTATCTCAATGGAGTACTCATTCTCGATGTATTGGATAATACTCACACGACATCGGAACGATTCACATTTTTCGGAATGGCGAACCCAGCAATCGACAATGTAACAGTCCATGACAATATCATCATTGATGGAGCTCCACCAAAGTGGGTGGAACCTCCTAGCAATCAAATGATTGATACTGGGACGGACTTCTCCTACGATTTGAATGCAACAGATTACTCAGGAATAGACCAGTGGTGGATCAATGACACAGTGAACTTTGAGATTGATGACGACGGAGTCATTTCGAACATTGATGTTCTCGAGGCTGGGAGTTATGTTCTTCAAGTGAGTGTCAATGATACATTGGGCAACACTCAGACTGGTTCATTCAGACTGACTGTCAGAGATCTTGAAGTCCCTATTCCGATAGAGCCCATCATAGGAGCAGTTGGAGCTGTTCTGGTAGTCATCATAGTGCTGGTGCTCTGGAGGAGGAAAAGTTAACGAGAATCTGATGTTCTCTTGAGCATTCACACAATCAATGGAAAAATAGAAGGGGTGCAATCCGACTTAGCGGATTGCAGGTGTCGTGTTATCGTGTACTATGCGAGTAAGTCGGAGTGCTTCTCAAGTATAATCCTTGTGGCAGCCTCGAACATCTCATTCACGCCTTCACCAGTCTTGGCTGATACTTCCATGCATATTGCCCCATACTGACTCGCCATCTCATTGGCGTCCTCTAGGGTGACACCAGAACCGTTCTCTCGCTCGTCGATCTTGTTACCGACGAAGATTATCTCACAGTCTGGAGCGTTCTCCTTCAATCGGTTAATCCAGTCGGTGAGTCTCTGAAGCGAGAAGAGGCGCGTAGCATCGTAGACAGCAATAGCAATCCGTGAGCCTCTGAAGTAGTCGGATACGACATCTCGGAATCGAGGTTGGCCGCCAAGATCCCAAAGCATGAGCGTGACATTGGCATTCTCGACCTCCATCTTCTTCGAAGCAAAATTGACTCCTATTGTCATCTTCATCTCATCGTCAAATCGGTCCTCAGTATAACGGAGCGTGATGCTGGTCTTGCCCACGCCACCTTCTCCTATGAGCACAGTCTTGAAGATTGGTAGTCTCCCTGCCAAACCACATCACCTCTTAGTTTAGGGTACCAAGGAACCGATCTGCACGACCGGTGACACCAAACCACCAGACTCCGAACGCGCTCAGAATGAATGCTGATGAGAGAAGTGTTACGGCATTACCACCTGCTGTTCCTAGGATGAGGAAAACGACACCTAGGGATAGAAAGAGGGCTCTGTTACGTCCTGGTGTTCCAGCTTTTCTCATTCTCCACCAGAGTAGACCATAGAGTCCGAGGGGGACTATTGTCTGGAGAATACCAGAAACAGCCATGACAACACCCCGATTTGGAATTGCATCTGGGAAGATTTGAGCAGTCCATCCGCTGAGCATCAGGAAGAATGGCGCAGCCAGGATTAGTATTGGGAGAAGTAGAGCTCTTTTCCAGTCTAATGCCACAATCGAGCTCAAGTTGAGAAGCATTGGAGCAATGAGACCTAGCATTAGTGCAACATATTCTGCATTGAGTCCAACTATGAATTCAGTATGGTTCAATGCCACCGTTAAGAATGAGAATCCACCAATAAAGAAGAACAAACCTAGTGTAAATGTAGCAGGATTTCTACTGTTACTCCATCTAGTAAACGCATAGGCAGCAGTTCCAATGGAAAGAATTGAAGCAATGGCAATGAAACTCACTGAAACCATAGATGCGATGTCAACGACTAATGGAGATACAAGTAGGTAGGCCATGAAGTATAACAATGAGCTAATGGTGAAACTATATGTTATGAGTTCTCCGCCAATCTTTGACTCTGAGCGAATCAACCCTGTAATTAGTAGTGCAGGTCCATAGAGACGAAGTGCAAGCACTATAGCAACCGCTTCAGGTGCTGTGAAGGTCGTAGCAATCAGAATCAGAGGATAGGTCAGCGAGAGCGTAGCCAAAGCAAAGCTTGTGATCCTCCTCGTCGAATATGTCAGGTATGTGAAGAGACCAAACGGTATGCTGAAGAGAACCACGGCAAAGAAGTTGACCGCATAGTCCGTGAATCCACCAAGTATTGTACCTGCCCCAAGCATTGTTTCGCCAACAGCGACCACAACCATAACACCAATGACAAAGAAGGGAAGAATGGCTAGTCTTCTCGATCCCATAATCATCAGAGCAGATACCATTAGAAGTCCAGAGCCAAGAATAGCGGAAATATACCAGTAGACTTCAAGCTCGCTTATTCCAGAGCCAAAATAAAAGTTGACTAGCGAGGTGAGTCCCAGGAAGAAAATACTGACTGTGGCAACCCATAGCGGGCGACCAAAGTGTTTCTCTGCGGGTGGGAGGTTCTTGACTCGATTACGCGTAAATCTGGCTAGCAATAGGGTACCAATGAATAACCCGATTGCGGTCATTAGTTCCGAAGAATATTGTACGACTAGTTGCATTTATTGCACCCCTAAAGCATCTTAGATGCCCATTCATTTGCGCGTTTCATTGCACTCTGTGCCTCTTCTGCAGCCCTCTTGATCAGGTTGATTGTCTCGTCCGTGATGATTTCTCCAAGGGTACCCTTGCAGAGCTCACTGATCTTGGTGTTCAATTCGGTAGCATTCTTGTCATTCTGATCATGGATTGTGACCAGGAAGACTCGATCTGTCTTGGAGATGATTATACGATAGTTCTCAAGAGAGAGTTCACTGACGCTCTTGCCAGATATCTTCTTGCTATACATTTGAATAGCGGAAAGAAATCCCCCAAAAAGAGCCTCGTCTATCTGGAAATCTCCAATCGGAATTGAGGCGATGGTTTCACCGCCCTCGTTCACAACATATACGCTTTGGATCAATATTTCTGCATCCCCTAGAAACTGTCCATCCACTTCTGAGCTTTGTCAACAGATCCTTCATCTTCGACAACAGCTCCAGCAAGTTCGACATCTCGAATAGTGAATTTCTTGTCGACGAATAGAATCACATTGTGACCTTTGTTGCATTTTGCAGGTACTAAAACAGGAACACGTTTGGCGTTGATGATTGAGTCCTCGTCAACCGTTATTCCTTGAATTGCATCTCTACAATCTGGGCAAGGAACTGTGTCCAGTGTCTTTTTTCCCATTTTAGTCACCACTTGGCAGATACACTCTGCAATCTTGCGCAGCTAATTTCGCGCTCCATTGCGAAATTAACAATGAATAGCCCCTAATATTCCTATATTAACCAATTTCTTATGTATGAATTGCGAAAAATTCAATAAATCGAAAGAGTCTCGCATTTTGGACGGCAAAAGTTATCAGTTGTATTGATTCGCGCAGGAACCTGCTTGAGTGATGATATATGAAAGCCTACATTCTGATCAAAACCGTCGTTGGGCAAGAGGACACTGTTATGCAAGACGTCCTGAAGCTGTCTGTGACTGAGGAGGCACACAAAGTCTTCGGTGCATATGACATTGTTGCTGAGGTTAGAGGTCGGGACATGGAAACTCTTGTCGAGATCATCACAGGCAAACTGAGAATGATTAAGGGGATAGAGGACACCGAATCTTTACTCGTGATTGACAGTGAGATAGATATGACCTCTACGAGTCTTGGTTCCTAGTAAACTCAGTGATAGAGTCTGTCTAAGAATTTCTTTTATGCGATGGACTGACAAGGGGTATTTGGGATTACCATGAAGGCTCTAGCAAGATCTCCGTACATGCTGATGTTGAAAGACGAATCCGGCGAAGTAAATACTGTCCAGCTGGATGCGGCATTAGTGAATAGCGAGAATGCAATCATTGTCTTGGACGAGTTCAATGATACATGTTGGGCGTGGGTTGGTAGAAATGTCAATATGCCCACGAGAATGCATGCGTTAAGAATTGCACGAGGACTTCAAAAATCTGGACATCAGGTGGGTGTGACCACTATCGGTCTCAATTGTAGTAGATTTGTTGAGATGATGGAAAAGGACGATTCAGACCAAGATGTTGCTGCAGCAATAGTAGAATTCAAGGGAGTATTAGAAGGCAGGTGGAGCTTCGATGATGGAGTTCTCGCACACAGAGGCGAGGGCAAGGTCGAGGAACCAATTGCTGGTGCTCCAAAGAAGAAGCTACTTCCGCCAGAACCGACACCCGAACCTATTGCAGGAGCACCTGAAACACCGACACTGGTGGCCGAAACGATAGTTGATAAACCATCGACTCCCGCTGTTTCAGCCTCACTTGCTGAAAAGAAGATGGCCTATCTGATGCTTTCAGTAACGAGGAATACAGAACTGGTGTACACTGAACGATTCGAGAAGGGTGGAAAGAAAGGCCTGAAAATTGAGTCCCCAGGAATTATGGTCATTGAAGCACTCTTTGATGGGGACCAACTCGCAATCACACCAATGGATTTTGGTGGATCAGAAATCGCCTCCAAGATCAAGACAGAGTACGAAGGTTTTGTTAAGAGACTCTAAGTCAATGTGAGTGGCACAAGCCACTCGCAGACTACTTTTCTATTCATCCAGTTTCCTGTACCAGTAAGTGTACAACTGTTGGAAACCTAATTTGTCATACAACTTGAGAGCAGGCAGGTTCTCGGATTCTACTTGAAGATAGGCTGCCTTGGCACTCCGTTGGTTTCCCCACTGAGCAAGCGCGGTGTTCACCGCCACTGCAACTCCTCTTTCCCGCATCGAGGGATGTACTGCTATGTTGAAGAGACCGAGCCACTTGCCATCAACAACTCCTAATCCAACCCCTGCGGGTTCTCGGTCAATCCGGACTAGGGCAAATGCCTTGTGAAGGGTGGAACGTTTCATCAAATCTCTTCTAGTGTCCATTGTGGAGGAGTCATATCCGGAAGATTCATTGTAGACAGACATCCAAGTATCAGTGATGTCATTCGAAACCAAGACATCAAGTCCAGGGTCAATTTTGATAAGGTGGTTGATTGCTGCTGTGTGAACCTCTACCTGCAAGCCGACTGAAAATCCACGTTCTGAGAGGTCTCTATCAAGCTCTTGCGGTTTGCTGGTGTCGGTCATTTGAAAACGAGGTATCAATTCCCTCTCCTTGTAGAACTCAATGACTTTCTCAATGGCGTCTTCCAATGGTAGAACTGGTGGACCGAGTGGCAAAACACTGTTCGCTCTCCTTGTGACCCCGCTATTGGCTCGTATCAGCCAACCTCCTAACCGTTCGTTTTCCTGAGCAATCCAGGCATTTGCAGCAACCTGTTCTAGCTCGACAATCTGTGATTGATCGATCAAGATATTGCCTCCTGCAAGAGAATGCGTATGCATTCATCCTACAAATTTGTTGTCAGTCGCTAATATTTGTACTCAATCATCGTCGGGAGCCCAAGGAGTTTCCCTCGGAAACCATCTAGGCACGTTATCACGATATGTTTCGTACTCTTTACCAAATCTTGCAACAAGTTCTGGCTCCTCATACTTGATGAAATAGATGTGGTTGCCTATGAAGAAAATGGCAGTCCACAACCATAAGACGAAGCTCAATAGTAAAATCGTTTCACCCATGAGTACCATGAGTACACCGGTTATCATGGGATTTCTCTCGTATCGGTATATCCCAACTACGACCAATTTCTTGGTTGGTGCCCATGGTGCAAGTGTACCTTTCCCAATGTTTGCGAATAATCTAACACAGTGAACCATTATCACTAAGCCGGTAATGACAAGAGTTAATCCAGAAAGCACAAGCAGTGGTTCAAAGAAGTAAGGGAGAAAACTTCCAAAGGGGGTATCCATTGTCAGCCATGACAGAATCCAGGGTATCAAAATGAGGACACTGATTGGTAGCAATAATGCACTTGCATGTTCACGTTTGCTCATCGATACTCAAACTCCTTTCATTCAATGGCCCCGTATCCTTTCTTCAGAAGGGTGTCAACAGTTTCATCTAAAAGGTCAGGATAATCAATGTTGTAATGAGCACCTCGACTCTCCTTACGCATTCGAGCCATCCTAATAACGAGTTCCGCAACAGTTGCGAGATTTCTTAGCTCAACGAGGTCGGGAGTGACCTTGAAATCCCAGTAGAATTGATTTATCTCTCTGGTTATGAACTCGAGTCGATTGCTTGCACGAATCAGTCGCTTTTTCGACCTTGCGATTCCCACATAGTTAATCATTGTTCGACGTATCTCTTCCCAAAGATGAGAGATTACAACCAGCTCATCAGGATCAGTAGCCTCTCCAGGGTCCCACGGAGGGATGTCGATTGGTTTCGACGAATCTGATAGTTCTTCAATAGCAGCCATGGAAGCATTATGCGCAAGTACTGCTGCTTCCAAGAGAGAGTTAGAAGCCAAGCGGTTGGCACCGTGGAATCCCGTACAGGTCGTTTCTCCAATCGCGAAGAGACCTGCGACATCTGTTCGTCCATAGATGTCAGTCCGTACTCCTCCCATCATGTAGTGGGCTGCAGGCACGACAGGAATCGGCTCTTTTGTGATGTCAATTCCAGCAGTCAAGCAGGTCTCGTAGATTTGGGGAAAGCGGTCCTTCAGGTAATCTGCTTTTTTGAACGAGATGTCCAACCAGACGTGGTCAGCGCCAGTCTTCTTGAGCTCGGTGTCGATTGCTCTGGCTACAACATCACGAGGCGCCAGCTCTGCGTCTTCATGATAGTCTGGCATGAACCTTTTTCCATCTCGACCTAGAAGTTTGGCACCTTCGCCACGGAGTGCTTCTGATATGAGAAATGATCTGACCTTGTGGTGATAAAGCAGAGTCGGATGAAACTGGACCATTTCGAGATTCATGACGGTGGCACCGGCACGATATGCCATGGCAATGCCGTCCCCAGTTGCTACATCGGGATTGCTCGTATAGAGAAAGACTCGTCCCGTCCCACCTGTTGCAAGGATTACAGCCTTGGCCATGAAACGTTCAACCTCATTGGTGTTCTCATCGAGTATATAGGCTCCTAAGACTCGGTTGTTCTTCGTATAGAGATTGATAGCCATGTGATTCTCATGAATTGTGATGTTCTTCTCGTTCTTCATACGATCTGCCAAAGCCAGCTCTATGTCTTTACCTGTATGATCTTTCACATGCAACACGCGACGCTTACTATGACCTCCCTCCAACCCGAGCTCAAAGTCACCTGTGGATTCCTCACCAGAAAAGTCGACTCCTAGCTCAATTAGCTCCTGAATTCTTGCAGGTCCATCCCTCACAATGGATTCCACAACATCTCGGTGACAGAGGCCAGCACCGACCCGAATTGTGTCCTCAACATGTAGGTCGATTGAGTCTTCAGGAGAAACCACAGCAGCAATCCCTCCTTGAGCCTTTATCGTAGCTGATTCTGTGAGTCGTCCCTTCGTGACGATATTCACTGTCCCATGTTGTGCCACTTTCAGTGAGAAGAGCTGTCCAGATAACCCACTACCAATAACGAGGAAATCTGAAGAGTAGACCTTATCTGACATTACTCCATGTCTCCTACTCTCGGTCATTCATACTTGGCACATAAGCCTTCTCGAACATCGTAGGAAGACATTAACCCCTGTATTTACAGAAAAAAACAGGACTGGTGTTGCTTATTGACAAACTGTGAGGAATGCAAACGTTATGGATATTCAAGAACAGACCAGGTTGTTCATCCGTGTGTCCTCTGTGGAGAGATGCGTTGTGATGACCACATGATCTGGGTTCCTGCTCATGAGATAGACAGACCGTTCGATGAAACTCAAGCACTGCTGAAGTTGATGAAACATAAGCAACAAGGCGGATGGTATGGATTCTGCGGTCGACCATCACACATCCCGAGAGGAGTCCCATATAGAGCGGGACAGGAAAAAGAGGGAGGAAAGATGATCAGTCCCATTCTTGACCATGAGAAGAAGGTTGGTCTTGAGATGTTCCGTATGTGGGAGATTGGTGTGATTGAGGATGGTTTTGAGAAACAGTGGGAAACAAAGCACTACGCCTTGTCTTGTTCCATAGCCACAGTGATGGTCTTATTTGCCAATCTACATGCGACTCAGAAAGATTCTCCAGGGCTTCTAGACAGCATCTATAACTCAGCAATATTGACCTTTGGAGACAAGAAGGCAACGTTCTTTGGAGGCTCAAAACAGGAGTTTCTCAAAGCAGTTGGGAAGAATCCGGACATTCAGACATTCGTTAATTATGCGTGTTCAAGGTGTGCTGTCATTCCTTGTCTCAACCGACAGGTGTCTTTCTATGATCAGAAGTTCTTCAAAAGACTAGCCCAGAATCCTGAATTGCTGTTCCCAGACGAAGAAACCTGAAACTTCTGTCCAAGATAGTGATAAATAAGAAATATCCGAAGACCGTTTTGGAGCTGTACTGGATGGATATAGACGGCATTGTGATATTCGATGCGGTTACAGGTATCCCTCTCTTTTCCAGATTAAAAGGAAATATAGACCCCTCTCTATTCTCGAGCTTCATCAGTGCGATTGGTCACTTTTCAAGGCAATTGAAGTTTGGAGGTCTCTCATCTTTTTCAACAGAAGAGAAAGTGATCTATCTTGCACCAAGGGAGAATATCATCACTGCTTTGATTTCTCCAAAGAGGAAGGAATACCAAGAAGCCTATTCTCTTGCAAATGAGCTAGGAAGACAGTTTGAGGAAAAACAGTTAGCAAAAGAACGAAAAGATGACTTTAGCGACATGGCATTTGCTGAGATTGCTGACCAGTATCTTAGACGGATTCAAAATCCATTCATGAGTCGGGTTTCGGAATTTATATTGGAACACTATGGCGGGGAGGTTTCTGTCAGACCCAGACTTATGAAACGAGATGGATCACAAGGAGTAGTAGACATACTGATTGATTCGAGGATTAAGAAAAACAATAGTGATGGTTCAAGCATGTTCGGTGAAAACTATGGATTCGTCAAAGTTGCTGACAGTAGAATAGGACGAGTACAAGTAATAGACTTCATTGATTCTTTGGACAACTTTGGGGTATTGTCAATGCATAGGGACGAGATGGTTCTACAACCATACTTTCCATCAAAAGCGATCATTGTTGCCAGGGAATTCGATTCTGATGCATTGAACTATCTCAAAAAACTACCCTCTGACAACGATAGAAGATTTATAGATGGAGCCTATGTGTTCGCGGGTCTCAAAATGAAGGGAATTCCAAAGGAAACACGTTGCTTTCTCGACCTCTGGAAATGGCAGGATGACAAAGAACCAGAAAGGGTTGAATGCTAGTCGTCCAACCCATTGTGGTCCAATTCTGAAGAGATATTCCTACTCTCAGCAGTAGGAGTCATTCTACATCTACTTGTAATAGGTCAGAACGACTTCATTTGAGAGGGGAATCAAACGAAGATGCGGAGAGCGACCTTTTGCTGCTCTGTCAACCACGCTTCCTCCATACACCTTTACCATTCGCATAGGAACACTGTCTGGAACATGAATCTCTATCTCCTCAGGGAGATATTCAATCCCAGTTTCTATCTGGTGTTGGTTGGCTGACATTCCAATCTCAATATGGGCTCTTCCAAACTTAGTTGGGAGTCTTTTAATGAGTAGAGGTTTCTTTGAAGAGTACCAAGTCTCAAGAATCCCTGGCAAAAACACGAGGTTGGATACATCTTCATGTACCAGCATGTCATTCAACAGGAGGATAAGATCTGCTGCTGCAAGGACACTCGAGCCCGTTCCACCAGAGCCCCCATAAGTTCGAATATCAACATAATCAGGTAGTAAATAGTCCTCAGAAAGAAACTCCAGAGACCTCTGAAGATATGTTTCAACTTTGCCTCTCTGTCTGTCAAAGATGTGGAAATGCGCAAGTCGCAGCGCAAGATGACTTGAGAAAAGTTCGGTCGGTTCTGGTGTCTTCCAGAGGTCTCTTACTATCCGTCGCTTCTCCACCTTGGTGCAGAGTTCTCTCAGGAACTTCATGTCGAAACTAGTTATCCGTAGTTGAGCCACACTTGTGAGAACGTCGAGAATAGCTCTGTCAATATCATTCATCACTGAATCCTGTGGCCTTGGCCAGCGAGCTCCTCGTATATCATCAAGCCTAGAACGAATATCACTCTCGATTTGTGCGATGGTGTCCCCAAGCTGTTGCACTAGTGGTGTCTTCGTTACAACATGAAATCGAACCGCTTCTTTTAGTGCGGCTAAATCCCAAAAACGTTGGTCCAACTCACGCAACGAATTCACATCAACTACAATATAGTGTTGTAGTGGTGTGTCTTCCTCATCGGAAGTGTCCTCAACCTTTTCTGACACATCTGTTTCTTCAGGAGCTTTCAGAGTTTCGAGTAATTTCTCGGTCAAGAGGTCGATGTATTGTTTTGTCTGTCCTATTGATTTGGAGTGAGGGGAGTGGCTGTAAATCTGAAGCAGCCCCCAGAGTATAGGACTGAAGATAGAGCGATCAAATTTTCCTTCTGGAACATCAGATTGTTGAGCAATCTCAATTGTCAAAGTTTCTGCGAGTGGAATGCTTCCTGTCTTTATTAGAGCAATCAGTACACGCATTCGCTCACTCCAAGTGAATGATGCTAGGAAAGAGTCCTCGGGGAACATAACTGATCTAGCCTGGATTGCTAACGAAACAGCAGCCTGCGAGAAGACCCTATCAAGTACAGAATCTGGAAAAGAAACTTTGGCAAGCTGCTCTGAAAAATCATACCACTTTCCTATTGTCTGATCACGGTTATGTTGTCCAACATTCAGTTCTGATCGGACGATGTCGCGTTTTGTTGACTCGAGGGGTGAAACCAGGAAGAGGCGTTTTGTTCCCGCTGGTGTCAGTTGGACATCGAATCTTAGTATGGCTGTTGCAAGTCCCTTCTCTGATTCTGTCGAGGTATCTATCCTTGTAGATGCAGTGCGTATTGTTTCAGGAATGTCTTCATTATTGAATTCAGTGAGTATCACAGCGGAAGGTTGAATGATAGATTGGAGAGCAGGAATGTCGTTAACAATGACCCGATTCTCAGTTTTGTCGAACTCAATCTTCTCAAGAGGATCCACGCCCCAAGGAGAGAGTGGTCGGATAACAACGTAGAACGTGATCTCGGTATTCTCTAAGGCAATGTTTCTCAGGTCAATCTCAGTATATACAAACTCTTCATCACCTTGTTTGACATGATAGACTAGTCGAATGAACTCGACAGACTCTACCTCAGTTCGCCATTCATACAACTGGTCTTCAGACGACACAAGATAAAGTTGAGGACCATCCTTCCCCATGAGTGTAGGGAAAATGAGGTTTTCGCCATCTTGCACCCATACATCGATTGAACCAATATCAGCCCGAGCAGAAGTCAGTCCTCGCGAGTCTACAATTCCATAGTTTCTAGCTCCTACGCCTCCAACAAGTGACCAGTTTCTGTATGAGTCATTCGAAAACTCTGTAATCAGTGATTCTTCTGCATCAATCCCTTTGAGGTCAAGTACAGCCCAAGTTGGAAGCATCCATGGTTTGGCATTTAGATAGACAACAGCGTTAAGTTGATTCCTAAGATGTTCTATCTCTTCACCAGGAAGTCCAGATTGAGTTGATTTCAGGTTGTGTTTACTAGCTACTCTTCTGAACCGTTCCAAACGAGTAAAGTCATCCACAGCCAATTCTTCGAACCTCTTAGATTGAGACAGTTTTCTTCAAACAATAGCTATGCATTCGAGATGTAGAAGTCATTTATTTGTGATGCTGGTGTAGCCCACTGAATATTGCGAGAAAAAGACCTGAGCCCGTTTCCATGAGTACTAATAGGAGTGGTAAACCCTTAATAGAGTTCAACCTGAGCTTGACTCCGTTCGATAGAAAATAATCAGTCCCTGGACTTATCTAGGCCAAGAAGTATGCGAGGAAGCCAAAATGGCAGAAGTTCTCACCAAACCGTCAAGACGAATCAGAAACATGGTGATGAAGGAGCTAAGGTTGATAGTCAAAGACAAGGTAGCCCTTCTCCTCATCTTCATGCTTCCAGCAGTTCTGATTGGTATGCTTGCTTATGTCACGAACGAGAGCGGCTTTGGTGGTATGAGCGCAAGTGGAGGAGGATTGGGTGGTGGGATTGGCGGAGATGGTAATGTCACAGCCACTGATAATGGAAATGAAACAGGTTTGGGAATCATCTTTGGGATTGTTGACTTGGACACTACAAGGACATACGATGGTGAGGACCTCTCTGAGAACTTAACAGCGTATTTCGAGTTGATAGTGGATGAAATCATACATTATAATTCAACAGCAGAGGCGTATCGGGGGCTCTATGAGAAGGAGATAACTGCATATGTGGTGATTCCTGACGGGTTTGAAGCTAACCTCACAATAAATGAACCCACGTATATCGAGGTCCATTTTGATGGAAACGATCTCTTGGGCTCAGCGAGTGTATCAGGAGTGGTTCAGGGAGCTACAATCCTATTTCGTGTGGGCAAATTGTGGATCCGATCTGAAGTCTTCCCAGGAACCGTGATAGAGTTTGCACCTGAAGGAGGATATCTGGAGAGTGTATTCGGAGCATTCATTGTTATTTTTTCAAGCTATCTGGGTATCGCAATGACCTCAGCACAGTCGATTGTGGGAGACGCTCCTCTTCGAAGGATGCTCTTGACGCCTACAAACAGGCTTGAAGTCATCACCGCAAAGGTGTTTGGCTATGTGATCATTGGATTCTTCCAGTCGCTTCTTTTGGTTACCCTTTGGGTCCTAGCTTTTGACCTCAGTCTAAATACAAGTTTCCTCGCTCTCGTTATTATTATGTGTCTGGCTTCTCTGACAGGTTCAGCGACTGGCATATTGATTTCATCTGTCGCTGGCACTCGACTTCAGGCAAATCAGATGTTTCTCTTCGTCCTGTTCGCGACATTGATTCTAGCAGGATTCTTCATTGATGTGGGAGTCTTGGATGAGTATCTACCAATGAATCAGGCGATGGGGCTGCTAATAGATACTGCATTCAAGGGTCTCTCATTACTAGAGGTTTGGGAAAGAATCCTGAAGTTGCTCGGATTCTCGGTCATAGCAATGTTAGCAGCTTCGTACATATTCTCGAAAAAACCCACTCTAGGGTAGGAGTGATCAAAGATGATACAAGATACGGACCGTTCACCTATGGATGACGAAAAGCCAGTCTTTGTGGAGGAAGCATACTTCTCAGGAACAAGGATAGGAGAGGCCATTGACTGGTGCATTGCACGAGAGGACCGTGAACTCCATGTTGAGGTAGAAGGAAAACTGACCTCAACTGGAAAAGAAGTCAAGTTCAGGGGGCGTGTCTTAAAGGTCAAGAAAGGCGTCCTAGCAAGAAGGATAGCAGTTTACATTGAGGAAGACCTCAGAAGGAGACGCGCGGGAGAGTTGGACAAAGTCCTCACTGTAGGTGGTGACAATTCAAGTCAGGACGATGTTGCATCAACGATGATCACGGTTCAGAACTACCTGAAACGAAATATGTCGGATGACTTGTATTATGATGGCAGAGACCTTCAACAGGCTGTAAAAGATTTGGAGAAGATGAAGAGTCAGGAAGTGGCCTGTACTGTATGGGGGAAAAGAGGGTCTGATAAGCTGCCCATCATGATCAAAGGAGTCATCGTAGGGGCTTCGACTGCACCAGCTCCGATTCTTCCAGAGGGTACCCTTGAGGTCAGAGTAGCACCAGAAGGTGATGTCGGAGACCCAAGGATATACCACATAGCACAACCTCAACTTCTGGTCGGTCCACGTACTAATCCCAACTTCACTGTACTCGCAAACAAGGTCTACATCATGCCATTTGCCTGGAAGATGGCACCAGAATACAGGGATGTGCTTGCTGCAAGGAATCTGACTGTCAAGGTCAAGAGCGGACTGAAGCTCATCGAAAATGTGTCCTTCTCTATTCGTGAGGGGGAGATGTTGGCTATCATTGGAGAATCTGGAGCGGGTAAGTCGACGACAGTGAAGGCACTAATCGGAGATATTCCTAGCACTGGAGTTGCTAGGATTGCTGGTATTGACTCCAAACAGACCCAGAAGGTTCGTCACTTCTTCGGATACTGCCCTCAGGACCTGTCTTACATGTACGAAACCTTCACTCCTCTTGAGAACATCATCGCATTTGGAAAACAGTATGACATCCCTGAGTGGCAGCTCATCCAGCGAGGAAAGACATTACTGAGAGACTTTGGAATCTTGGAGAAGGGGAACAACCCCACAAAGGAACTAAGCGGAGGGGAACAGAGGAGAGTTTCCGTTGGTATCGCACTGGCTCACAAACCGAAGGTCCTGTTGATGGATGAGCCGACAAGTGGCCTGGATCCTGACAACAGAAGTGAACTCTGGAGCTATCTCACCTACATCA
Source organism: Candidatus Thorarchaeota archaeon (assembly GCA_048882045.1). Lineage (GTDB taxonomy): Archaea > Asgardarchaeota > Thorarchaeia > Thorarchaeales > Thorarchaeaceae > SMTZ1-45. The sequence continues at coordinate 24,421 of JBHLRZ010000015.1, forward strand.
ATCAGGAGTATGGCACCTCTATCATAGTCATCACACACTATCCGGTAGAATCAGAGTTCTGCGACAAGGTCGCAGTCTTCATGCGAGGTAAGAGTCTGGTCGCCTTCGGAAGTCCTGCAAGGCTAAAGGAATCAATGCCGTCCCGAGGATTCTCAGTGGGTATAGTTCTGGAGGAGGTAGACCCAAGAGCCCGAAGGACTCTGGAGAGTGTGAAGGGTGTTCGATTCGTACTCCAGCGTGGAGAACTCCTTAAGGTGTTTACAGATGAACCTCTAGAGGTCATTGCTCAGAGTTGTGTCACAGCACTGAAGGAACAGAACATCGCAGTGAAGATTGTGAAGACGAAATCTGTAGCTGACATGGTAGATTACTATATAGCTATAACACGAGGCTTGATACAGGGTACAATTGAGAAGTGATAAGATGAAAGGGCTGAAGCTGACCATGAGTCACCTGACGGAGAAGCTGATTGCATATCTACTAGTATGCATCATTACAGTCAGTGGACTCACGATTGTTCCACCGGTCGTTGGTATCAGCCAAGTGCCCTATTATGAGGACCCAATCAACAAGATCGATGAATCATTGATCAACCAGACCTACCTCAATCAACGACTCGATGTGCTTGTGGGATACAACGAGGAAGTCGGAGCGTTCAAGGCGAAGAACGCGATATATTATGCTGACAAGAAAGCCGAGATAATCGAAACTTTCGAGTCTATAGGGATGCTCCATGTGAACATCCTTGGCAGGTCCATAGTTGACCTGGCCAGAGAGGAGTTCATCAATAAGATCTGGTCCAACGAGATGACGCCAATCAAACAGTTCCAGACAACATCCATCCCAGCCTCGAGCACTGAGGATTATGTCCCTCTCATAGACAGGATCGGTGCGAGAAACCTCTGGGATGCAGGTTACAATGGTACTGGTACTGTTATCGCTGTCCTGGACACTGGAGTTGATCCACTTCAGACTGATTTCAGTGTGTCTGCATTCGCATCCTTTGTAGAAGCAGATACTCTTCCTCTCGATCTTATTGGACATGGGACATATGCGGCTTCAGTTTTAGCCAGCTCTGGGAACAGTTCAGATGGACTCTATGCCGGTATTGCCCCTGGTGCAACATTACTCTCTGCAAAGGTTACGCTTGGAGGGCTCTTTGCTGCCCCCAGCTGGATTGTTTCAGGAATAGAATGGGCGAGTAGCAGAGGTGCAGATATCATTCTTCTTCCATTCAATACACTAGGAGCACCGGGTGATGCGGTTTCCGAAGCAGTTGAGATTGCAGCAAAGAAGGGAATCTTTGTTGTTGCAGCATCTGGTGATGATGGCCCGGATTATCTGACAGTAATGTCCCCAGGTGGTAATGCTGCAGCTTTCTGTGTAGGAGCATACGATACTGAGAGATCAGAAATTCCTGATTTCTCCGGAAGAGGTCCCTCACTATCGCTATTGACCAAACCAGATCTTGTGGCTCCAGGGGTAGGTGTAGTAGGAGCCAAACCATTCTCAGGCTTAGCGGGATTCGGTTTTGGCGATATTGGACTGGGTGACCTCGGGGATCTTGGTGGACTTGGAGGCCTACTAGGCGGTTCCATCGGAGAAACATATGATGAGAACTACACCATCGCAGATACAACCTCAGCCTCAGCAGCCATCACCGCTGGTGCGGCAGCGATACTTTTGCAGGCATTCGACAGGGTCAGTCCTGTAACTTTAGGTAATGTCCTTAGAGATACTGCAACTTCTATTGGATATGGTGCGAACGATGGTGGAGCAGGCCTTCTAAATCTCCAGGGAGCCTTTGATTATCTTAGCACACAACAGACACCTGGAGACCCGCACTCACGAACTACTAGTCTCCCATTACTTGCGTTAGGTCTTGTCGCTGCTAGTGGGACAGATGCTTCCACTACTATGTTGATGAGCAGTTTCGGAACAACACTTGTTGCACTGGATGAACGTAATCTTCAGGACTCCGGGATTCATTTGATGATGGGGATGTTTTCATTGAAGTGGAACAATGAGGACCCAACAAACCTGATGATGTTCGACGTCAAGAGTGAGTTCCATCAGGTGTTTTCTGCATCTCAAACAACACCCTACAATCGATACGTAGGTGTATTGTCTCATAATGACACGCTCTATGTCACGTTCCTTGTGGAATCATATAATCTGACGACATACTCACCACTTCCACTGACTGCATTTCGAATCACTCCGTTCATATTCAACATGGGCAATGAGCCTATTGAGAATGTCAGTCTCTATGTGTCATATTCCTTGGATCTTTATCTTGATGGTGAAGATGACCATGGTAAGTATGACTTGGATGATCAACAGCTCTTTGCCTATGGTCTCTCTGAGTCATTTGGCAACTTCTACGTCGGGATGAACTCGAGTATCCCACTATCATCATTCGAAGTTGGCAATTCTTCAACTATCTCGAGTCACATAACTGACAACAACCTGACTGAATCTACAACATATGATGGCTCTGTGGGTCTAGCTATGCAATGGGATTTTGGTATTCTGGATGTCGATGAACTTGCTAATGTTACAATTTCGATGGGATTCGGTGAGAACAGAACTGTCCTTGATGCCTCGATTGAGGCCATGTGGCTCTATGATGTCCCATCAGGAGTGCTGGACAATGGAGACCTGATGGTAGTCGAGGCAGATGTTCCAAGAATTGCTAAGGCAGGCAATACCTACCAGTCCACAGCTGTAATCATGAACATCGGAAATGAGAATACTACAGCCATAGGAGCCATGCTGGTAATCGAGGGTAGCGTCGAGAATGGAACAATGTTTGCAAGATATTTCAACTATGATGAACTAGAACCATTCAAGCCAAAGAGAATGGTGACAGACTGGCGCCCAGAAACTGAAGGTGTAAGGACTGCAGCATGGGCGGTTTCAACAGGGCTTAGTCAGATTGTTGGTCTAATATCAAACCCCCTCGAAGGACTGATGACCACAGGTGTGGCTATCCTGGATGACTTCTTGCTACGAGATGTGTTCATCATAGATCCTATTCCATCCATATCCGTCTTTCCAAAGATTCTACCATTTGCACCGTTTGACATAAGATTCCCAGCTGACTTTGGGCTCTACAGCTTTGTGCTCTCGACAACAGAGTCCCTTGGAAACCTCACAATCGCAAATCATGGAAACGCATCTGATTGGGGAAATATGTCGCTTACAAGTGCTGACACAATCGAAGGTTTCTATGACTTCTCACTATTTGCCATGGCGCCAGTAATAGGTGTTGATGGATATCATCGATGTGACTACGTCCTTGAAACAGAATTTGGTTGGACGACCAATATCACTCTTGAAAGGGTCATCGAGTACCCACGTGCAATGATGCTTCTCGATACCTCTCATGGCGGAGGATTTGGAAGTATTCTAGGAGATTCAGGAGGATTCGGCGACATGGGAGATCTGGGTGGCGGAAATGATACTAGCGGATTTCCCTCTTTCCCCCTTGCTCAGGAAGAACCTCCACAAGATGATGGAGGGGTGTCTATGGACTTCAGTCTGAACGATCTGGGAAGTCTTGACTCTCTTGGGAGTCTGTTTGATTCCTTCAGAATGACTACATTCTCTGGATTATCAAATATGGACAAGCGGATGGCAGACGTTGGTTTAGATCTCATCGAAACCCCAGGTTTAGAGCTAAATTCAGACCTGTTGGCTCAGTTCTCGACCATATTCATCATCGCTCCTACTGAGGAGTTCAACTCAACTGAAATAGAGACTCTGAGAGATTTCACAAATGGTGGAGGAACCCTCATCATATTAGGAGACAATGACGATAACGCAAATACAACTGTTTTGAATCCTCTCTTGATGGAGTACGGGTACTATCTGTCTGGAACTCATTCCGAGGACAACACGACAGGAATCGTTACATCATCTCTATTGGGTGTTGGACTTGAGAGTATGTGGCTCGGCGGCGGCACATACATCATGAACAATCAGTCGAATGCGCAAGTGAGATTAAATGGGAACAGCGTGGTCATACTTGATGACACAGCACCAGATATAGCAGTCTTTGGGTCTTCTAAGATTTTTATGAACAAGAACCTAGCAAAGTGCAATAATAGCATCCTGCTGGACAATCTAAACGAGTACCTCCTCAGGAATACTCTGACTACACGGACTAGTCTTTCTGAGAATACCACCCTTTACGAAGCTGGGAAGAGTGTATACGTCAACCTGGAGCTTGAGGACTACTATGGAAACCCTGTGAACGACCTCTTCGTGGCCATTATCTATGAGTTGCCAAATGGGAGCCTGGCACCCTTTATCGCTGGATTCGTGGAGGACGGCCTCTATTCCTCACAATTCGCCCCGAGCTACTGGAGAGACGAGGGGCAAATCAACGGGATATTCCTTATTCTAGGTGACGAGAATTATGCAATGACGTATGCAAGCGTCACATTCTATCTGTACAAGAATCCACCTCCAACAAATCCTGAGACTCCATCAATAGGACTTACAATGGCACAGGTCGCATTGATCTCCTCAGTCGGGATATTTGGTGGCCTCATAGGTTTGTTAGTCTACAACCGAAGGAGAATGAAGAAGCGTCTAAGGATTCCTGAGATACAGTCAGACCTGATCATGGAGATTGACACCACGTTGAATACGCTACTCGCAGCTTTCACGCAGCTTGAGGACCTCATTCAACGGGAGGACCTTGACAGAATTCAGAAGGTCGAAGCATTACGTGTGCTTATGGAAGACATCGAAGAGGGTCGAAAGATGTTCGACCGAGTGAGTGACAAGATAGGAGGTGTGTGATGTGAGTAAGGCAATCAAAGAAACTCATCGCGAGATAGACATCATAGACCTCAAAATCGCATTCGGCAAGTTCTATGCTCTAAAGGGAGCTTCCTTCTTCGCGAACAAGAAGGAATTCTTGGGGATTATCGGAGCCAGCGGTGCAGGGAAGACCACTGTACTCCGTGTGCTCACAGGTCAGATCAAACCAACAGAGGGTCAAGCGTTTGTGGGAGGATACGACGTAACAAAGAAGTCCAAACTGATTAGCCTCCTGGTGGGTTATGTACCTCAGCTTGAGCATCTGAGCCTATACTACGACTTCAATCCACTTCAGAATGCCCAGTTCTTTGGGAGACTCTTTGGTCTCAGACCAAAGGAGATCGAGGAACGTGCCAGGAATGTCCTCACAATTCTCGGGTTTGACGAGGAGCTCATTACAAAACGCGTGGACAGACTCTCAGGCGGAGAACGCAAGAGGGTTTCCATATGTCTTGGAATGATTCATGATCCGCCTGTCCTACTGCTGGATGAGCCGACAACTGGGCTTGACGCGCACTTGCGTCACGAAACCCTGAACTATCTGAAGGAACTCAATTACGAGCTGGGCACCACGATGGTGATCATCAGCCACGACCTTGAGATTGTTGATTACTGTACAAGAGTGTGTCTCCTTGAAGATGGCAACGTCAGCCAGTTCGGGACTCCAGAAGAGCTCATATCATCACTACCTGGCAGAGGAGAAAGCATCAGAGTCGTCCTTCATGCATACACTCCGGAGATTATCAGACGCGTACAGTCACTACCAGGAGTACAGTATACTGCTGCTGCAGGTAGGAACGCCATAAAACTGTTCATCGACGATCCAGCTGATCAGATCCTTCCAATCATTGAAAAACTGAACGAGATGAAATTACCATTTGAAGAGGTCAGCCTTGTGGAGGCAGACTTCTTTGACTATTTTGCAGTGAAACCGTGGAAAGAAAACGGAGGAACCGCACCATGAACATGAAACCGTATCATGCAATCATAGCCCTACTGGTGGTCTGTGTGCTTGCAGGAATGCAGGTCCAGACGACAGACCCGGGTTTTCAACCCGTCACAATACCGGTACCACAGGTTCCACACTCTATCGCGGAGATCGCACCTTTCAACACGGCCATCGTATGGTCGACCACGACAGGAAACCAGGTCGTGGATGTTGTCATCGACAACTTTGATGCGGATGCGCGAGACGAGGTGGCAGTCATATCCCAGAATGGGACACTAGTCCTCTTTGATGAGGACGGTACTCTTCTGTGGAGACTTGACTTGGGATCGACGCCACATGCTCTCACATCATTCGATGGTACTGCAAGCGCTGGTCAGGAGATGCTCATTGGAACAGACTACGGTGTCTTGGTCGTTGGTGCGGACAAGACTGTTCAGATGAACATGTCACTCCCAGAGCCAGTCTACGCGGTGGTTGGTGCTAATGTCGATGGCGATGCCCTGGAAGAGGTCGTTGTGGGCTGTGACGACTTCTACGTGTATGCCTTTGAGATCAACACGACTCCGCTCTGGAGCTATCTCAGCAACGGCAGAGTGCGGTTGCTCGTTGATGGGGACATCGACGCTGACACTCGAGATGAAATTGTGGTAGCCTCTCAAGGAAGGAGATTCACTCTCCTGGAAGACACTGGTGCAGTGCTGTTTGAGAAGACTAGCGCAACTGCAATCAACGTCATCGCAGCGGGAGACCTCACTACTGCTGCAAACTGGGATGTCCTCTACGGAAGCAGTAACGGAACTGTGGCAGTCTGGTACGACACGGGAACACTCGCCTATAGCCTAGCATTGGATGACAGCATCACAGCGCTCAGGGTCGGAGACCTAGTCACTGGCGGAAGAAGCGAGTTTGCCTTGGGTACGGATGTGAATCAATTCCGCGTCTACGACTCTAGTGGATTACTGCTCTGGAACAAGACAATGGGCGGAGCCCCCAATGACATCCGGTTCCCCAATATCGGAGCCACTGCTAACGCTCAGGTCCTCGTAGGAACACCCAATACCCTGACAATCTACAATTCGACAGGCTGGCGTGTCAATCAACGCACAGTCAATGGTTTCGCTGGGGCTCTCTCAATAGGAGACCTCGACAGCTTTGGCGGTGAAGAATATGCAGTCGGAACGAACTTCGGCGTCGTATCAACATACGGTCGTGACTTTGACAAGGACCAACTCGCTGACGCTCGTGAGATACTCATCGAGGGCACGCTCTATGATGACTCGGATTCGGACAATGATAATCTCAGTGATGGACAGGAAGTCTTGACCTACGATACGAACCCTCTCAGTTCAGATTCAGACGGAGACAAGCTTTCCGACTTCGCAGAGGTCATCACCCATGGGACCGACCCCAATGACCCTGATTCAGACGGAGACGATCTCACTGACTGGCAGGAAATCTACCTAGGTACTGATCCAAATGCGCAGGACACAGATCTTGATGCTTTGACAGACTATGAGGAGAACAACATCACGCTCACCGACCCGTTGGAATCTGACTCCAATGACAACGGTGTGAACGATGCTCAGGACGACAACGACGGAGACGGGCTCACTAACCTCCAGGAAGTCCGCATCACACTCACTGATCCCAATGACGTCGACTCGGACAACGACGGGACAACCGACTACTACGATGACCAGGACGGCGACAACCTAGCTAACTGGAAGGAGATACAGGTCGGCACTGATGTATGGGATCCGGATTCCGACGATGACTTATTACTCGATGGTGCTGAGGTCAAGATCTACAAAACTTCACCTCTAAATGAAGACACAGATTCTGACCAGTTGACTGACTTTGAGGAAGTCATGATAGTAGGCTCTGACCCGCTCAGTGCCGATGGGGACGATGACGGTCTCTCGGACTATGACGAATGGGTCGTCTACGGCACTCTGGTGATGAATCCAGACTCTGACTCAGATAATCTTCAAGACGGTGAGGAGGTAAACACCTACCACACTGATCCCTTGAACGATGATTCGGATGGCGATCTCATACTTGACGGTGATGAGGTTGACATCTATGGCTCAGATCCCAACTCAGCGGACACTGACCTTGACGGGCTCGATGACTATGCAGAGATCTTCGTCGAGTTTACAAATGTAACAAATTCAGACACAGACGGAGACTCGCTTGGAGACGGTTTGGAGGTCAACACGTATGGCACAAGTCCTCTATTGGTTGATACGGATAATGACAGGATTCGAGACCCCGATGAGATCAAGTACCTAAGCGATGGGTGGGACCCAACCAATAACGAAACCTTTGCTGTAGGAGTCCTTGATGGCGATTATGACAGGGACGGCGATAATCTCACCAACTATGACGAGATCTATCTGACGCGGACATCGCCAATTCTAGCAGATACGGATGGAGACTTGTTGAATGACGACCTGGAAGACAATGACCTGGACGGAATCAACAACTACGATGAAATCTATGTCACATTCTCAAAACCCAGAGATCCTGATTCAGATGACGACAAAGTGAAGGATGGTGATGAATGGCTAATTCTGGGAACAGACCTTAACGATGAGGACTCCAACGACAACGGTGTTTCAGACTATGATGAAGACTTTGACAATGACGATCTTCCAAATGGAATTGAGCTATATGTGACTGAAACAGACCCATTTGATGCCACTACTTATGGATCCACTCCAGATGGAGACTATGATGGTGATCTAGATTCCCTACCAAACTACTTTGAGGTGTTCATGAGTCACACAGATCCACTCTATAATGATACTAATGACAACGGGATACTTGACGGGGACGAGGATCCTGACAACGATGAATTGACCAATGCTGATGAGTACATGTACGACTGTGACCCTCTAAATGCAGATTCAGACAACGATCAGCTGACTGACGCGGAGGAAGTCTTTGACACTCACACAGACCCGAATGATAATGATGACGACGATGACGGGATTCTGGATGGTCAGGATGATCTGGACAATGACGGTCTCACGAACCTCGAGGAACTCAGGACCTATGGTACCAATGTAACTCTCTGGGACACAGACGGAGATCGCATCCGAGACGGACTTGAAATTCAGGTAGGTCTCAATGCCACAAATCCAGACACAGATGGAGACTCGTTGTACGATGGATGGAACGACATAATCCCCAATGGCATCTATGAGCCACATCTAGGAGAACGTGGTGAGGATGTCAATGCAAATGGCGTCGTCAATGTTGGAGAAACCTCACCCTTTGAGGTCGATAGCGATTTTGATGGTTTGGATGATGACGAGGAGTACCTGTATGGTACATCACCCATAGATGAAGACTCGGACAACGACCTTCTACTTGATGGTGATGAGGTCTTCGAGTACTTCACCAATCCTTTGAGCAATGATTCAGATTCAGATTTTTTGTCGGACTACATTGAGGTCGAAATCACCCTGACAGACCCCAACAACATGTGGTATAATGGCACACATACCGACTATCAGATTGACAGCGATGGCGACATGTTGACAAACGGTGATGAGATAGACATCTATGATACATCACCTGGAGATTATGATTCAGACGACGATAACATCGGTGATGGAATGGAGGTCCTAGTATACTTCTCTGATCCCTTATCGAATGACTCGGACGGAGATGGACTTCTAGATAATGAAGAGTTGTTCTATGGCACCGGGATTAATACACAGGACACAGACGGCGACCAACTGGACGACTTTGTTGAGATTGAGTGGCTCGGAACTGACCCTCTATTGGCCTCCACATATGGAAACGGAACATTGGATGGACAACTTGACCATGATGGTGACGGGCTCACCGATGCTGTGGAGATCTATGGTTATCACTCGAATGCAACAGCAAAGGATACTGATGGAGATCTATTACCGGACGGGTTTGAGGTGTATGTGTCAGGTACATCTCCGACAGACATGGATTCGGACAATGATCAGCTCAGCGATTATGATGAATATTATATCTACCACACAGACCCCAGTGGTTCCGACAGTGACTCGGATAATCTAGATGACTACTTCGAAGTGTGGGTGTCCCTGACCTCACCAACGATGTGGGACAGTGATGGAGACACTTTAGGTGATGGATTTGAGTGGAACAATGGTACCAATCCAAACTCGGTCGATACTGACAATGACCTTCTCAACGACAACATCGAGCTGGATATTGGAACAGACCCAAATCTGAATGATACTGACGGAGATACACTCAGCGACTGGGAAGAGTGGGTTCTCTACGACACAGACCCACTTGAAGCCGATGTGGACGGAGATGGACTCAACGATGCAGAAGAACTTGAGAACGGAACAGACTGGGAGAACTGGGATACTGACTTTGATACCATTTCTGACGGTGACGAAGTGAACATCTACGAAACTTCACCAATCAACGATGATACAGACGGCGATAATCTGGCTGATGCGGACGAGTTGTTCAACAGCGGAACCGACCCACTCCTGGTTGACACTGATGGTGACTCGATTCCGGATGATCTAGATGACGAGGATGCTGATGGTCTCAATAACCATGATGAGATATACCTCTATGAAACCAATTGTACACTAATAGACTCTGACTTTGACCTCTTGTCTGACTATGCCGAGATTTTCGTCTGGAACACCTCACCCAACATGTTTGATACAGATGAGGATGGTTTGGGAGACTGGGATGAGCTGTTCTACTGGTCCAGTGACCCCAACAATAGAGACTCGGACGGAGACGGACTCGAAGATTCTGAGGAAGCCCTGACATTCCACACTCTCCTGAACAGTACAGACACTGATTCAGACAATCTTAGTGACTATGACGAGATCAAAGTTTTCGAAACAGATCCTCTTCGTTTTGACACAGATGGAGATACTATCGGAGATGGGGACGAGCTCAATGTCTACAACACGTCGCCGCTGAGAAAGGATACAGATGGAGACAAGCTTCTGGACAACCAGGAGATACACGGCATCTACATGACTTTCAACATAAGCGGAGTCATTGATAGCAGGTGGGTCTATCCTAATCCTCGAAAGGCCGATAGTGATCTCGATACATTGACAGACTTTGAAGAAGTGAACATGACATTCACTGACCCTACCCTGTTCAGCACACAGGGAACCACGGTCTCAGATGCTGATTGGGACATAGACAATGACATGCTCACCAATGCCCAGGAGATCAGACTGACCAAGACCGATCCAGCGATATACGATACCGACTCGGACGGAAAGTCAGATGGAGAGGATGACGAGGACAGAGACCTGCTCACTAACTACTGGGAATGCGTTCTGACAGAGACTGACCCGAGGGACCCAGATTCAAACGACAACGGGATCTCGGACTACAATGACGATGAGGATGGTGACACACTCACAAATGGTGAGGAATGTAAGATCTATGGCACTGACCCACGTGACAGAGATACAGACCGAGATAAGCTGGACGACAACGAAGAGATTGAAGACTGGGGTACAGATCCATTGAACAAAGACTCAGACTTTGATGGATTAGAAGACGGTCCAGAGGTGCATGACTATGGTACAATGCCGAACCTCAATGACACAGATTCAGACCTACTGAGCGACTATGAGGAAGTGTTCCTGACCTATACAAGCCCACTGACAAACATGACCAATCCTGGAGTACTTGATAGCCTATGGGATTCAGACAACGATGGGCTCACAAACATCGAAGAGCTGAGGGTGTACGGCACATTACCCAACGACCCAGATTTTGACAACGACGACCTAGAAGATGGGGACGAGGTAATGCTGGGCACAGAGATTGACAATCCGGACACTGATCTGGATGAACTCTCGGATGGTGCAGAGGTGCATCTCTACGGCACATCGCCGCTGTTGACTGACACCGATAGCGACCTGATTGGAGACTATGATGAGGTGATGGTGTACGGCACCAACGGTACGAGCACCGACACAGACCTCGACCAGATTGGAGACTATGATGAGATCTTCACCTACATGACGGATCCGCTGTCGGAAGATAGTGACGGCGATTCCATTGGAGACTATGATGAGATTTTCTCATACAACTCAGACCCCAACTCGTTGGATGGAGACGAGGACGGACTCACAGATTATGAAGAGATCTTCATCTATCTGACACTACCTAGAAACAACGACACCGACTCAGACCTCATTTCGGATGGTCAAGAGGTGGAGGTGTACGATACCGATCCACATATGCCTGACTCAGACTCTGATGGTATTGACGACTACACAGAGATCTTTGTACTGGGTTCAGACCCGAACAACCCAGATTCGGATGCGGACGGTCTGCTCGATGGTACAGACTTCATGCCAACGATGCATTGGATATTCCCGCTGATAGGATTGGGAGTGTTGCTGTTCGTGGCTGCTGTAGGAGTCAGACGGTTCCGGGAAAGATACATGGTGGAGGAGTTCGTTACCGAGGCAGAGCCAGCCAGTCTAGGACTCGAACCTGGCATGGAGATTGTGGTGGAGTACAAGATCCGCGATGGCCGGGTGATATTCGGTGTTGTGGTGAGGAATGGTTCGGACAACCCGATGCAGAACGTGCAGGTGATACTGGGCGTGCCTGACCTTACTGACACGATACAGACCGAGAGCCTAGGTACAGTGGACCCAGACACTATCTCTATTGCACAGATAGAGTTCGAGCTGCAGCCAGGTGCAGAGGGCGAGCTGGTCGGCATGGTGGAATATGACAGTGTCGAGGGTGAGCACAAGGTCGTGAACCTGAAGCCTGTGAGGATTGTCGCATAGTGCTGATACCTAGGTAAGATTCAATACTCTAGCTGAGAAATTACGACTGGTCGAATCAATGGAACGAGGATGGGAGCAAGTAGAGAATAGAGAATCCATGAGAAGCCATTGGTATAGGAACACGAAATATGGCGAAACCTATCACCCCGCTAGTCTATGGGGACGTCTGATAGTCTTGGCCTGCCTTGTGGTCATGTTCATTCTCTGGGTCACTGACATTGTTCCATACGCTCTGCAGCCAACCGTCATTGCATTACTGGTGACGTTCATGATTGCAGGATTTGTCCTCACCTTCGTGGGGTTCTTCAGGTATTATGGAAGAAATGCACTCATTTTCCTATTAGTAGTGATTTCAGTTGCACTAATCATGATCTGGTGTTCAATACCGTGAACTGCTGAGAATGGATTAGGATTCTACTCCGTCAGTAGTATAAGCCCCCACTGCCCTTGCGATCTCTTGGACCTCCTCAGGATGTCCGAATAGAGCACAAGGAGTGTCCTCATTTGTGAGGAGATGCTCATTCTCACGGATTGTGGTGAATAAAGGGCTTGCTAGACCATCCCTGAACGATGAAGTGGACAGATTGTGAGTCGCAAGGTTCGAAACCGGACATGCAGTGAGGTCACCCTGAGGAGTCACATGAGCAAACCCGCGGCCTGCGGACACACAACCACCGAAGTAGTCCTCGTCACCGGGTGAGTGAATCACATAGAATGAGTTCTTCTTCCGATACTCAAGAACACGAGCTCGGAACTCAGCACGTTCTTCAGGACTCAGCATCAAAGACTTGTCATAGGCCCCGCAGGAATCTCCTGTGAGGTTCTCTGCCATCACTGGGATGTATTCGATGAAAACACCCACCAAAACTCCGAGCTTTACATAGTGGTCAAGGTTCTCCTTCTGCATCCAATATCGGTAGTTCTGATTGGTGATTGTCACTGAGATACCAGTAGGGACTCCTGAGGACTTCAGCTTGGACAGGGTCTCGAGAGCCTTTTTGTGGACTCCTTTGCCTCTCCTAAAGTCAGTCTGGTCCTCACTTCCTTCAACACTGACAATCACAGCGACATTCTTTGTTGAACGTAACCGTTCGTGATCATTACGCGTGAGGGCTGTCCCATTGCTCAGGATGATGAAGAAATGGTCCTTGAAGGACTCACAGAGTTCCAACAGACCGCGGAAGAGGAACGGTTCACCACCAGCGATGATGAATCCAAAGACTCCCTGTTCCGCAGCGTCTCTGATGATGCTATGCCACTGCTTCCAATCAAGTGTTGGTCGCTTCTCAGAACAGTCTGTTCTGGGTTTGGTATTCAGGGTGCCCACAGCGGCGGCATAGCATCCGGCACAACTTAGGTTACACTTCGATGTGATGCTCAATATCAGGAAAGGAGGAACTTTGAGTCCCACACTCTCGGCCTCTCTTCGAAGCTTCTCGGTCTTCTTGTAAGACCGGGCAAGTCTGATTCCAGCCCTGATGTACCTTGGGTTGCGAAAGACCCAAGGTACAAAGAGCTTCGTCATGTTGGGATCCAGTCCATCAAGGACGTTTCCCATGAGTCCGGGGGTAGGTATTCCATTGGCGTACTTCTTGACAGTTGTCGTTATCATTGTGTATCACACTTGGCGGCGGCGCGTATGCTATTCTTCGTGTCAAAAGTATATAAGATGTTTGGTCAACGCCAAACGTTGCAATGGATGCCAAACGTTTAAATATCTTCAAAATTAGATTGAGGACACGCGCCGCCCATGTTTTACATATGGGGGAGATGAAAGACAATGAAAAAGGTACTAATCCTATATGATACAATGTTTGGGAATACTCGAAAACTCGCCCTAGAGCTCGCTATAGGGATCCAGCAGAACGAAGGTATCACGACCAAGGTTGGTAATGGCGATACCCTTGAGAAAGAGGAACTGGCAAAGTATGATGCAATCCTCTTCGGTGGTCCCACTCGCGCCTTCAGAGCTACACGAGGTGCAATGAACTCCATTAAGGCAGCAGGAGAAATCGGACTCGCTAGGAAGGTCGTTTCAACCTTTGGCACCTATATGGCAGGGAACGAATCCAGAGGTGTGAAGGGAATGGACAAGAAGCTCCGCAAAGTCGCACGTGATGCCAAGGTGATCAGTCCAGGTTTCTCAGCCAAGGTCGAAAGTCCCAAAGGACCAATCAAATCTGAGGAGATTCCTAAGGCTCATGAGTGGGCAAGGAAATTTGGACTGGAGGTCCTCGAATACACAACACAGACTCTGGTACATACTGCATAGAATCTAGAATTGTATTAGTTAATAACCATCTTTCGGGTGAATTCCAAAGAGGGTTGTTCGGGCTCATCATACACCTCGCGATTCCAATAGAGCTCATCACAGTAGTCCGCAGAAAATAGGGTCTGAGTTCTTCGCATTCTTAAACACCAGTCACGACGATTCGTGATGGTCATTCCACTGTAACAGGTTGCATAGTAAGCAAGTTCGTGATCATCTTGATCCTCGAGTGAATCATAGACAACGCACTTGTCAAATCTCCCAACAAACATGTTTTCATCAAAGTCATGGATTGTGAATGCAAAGCCCCCGCTTTCATTCATATGTGCCATGTCGTTCCGTATGTCTTTGAATGCATTGATTTCACGAGGCGGTGCATTTCTTGCCTTGTGTTCAACGTAATCTTTCCAAAGTTCAATACCTGAATCTCTTCCAGCTAGATTCACAAGTTGGGATATCATCATATAGGAGATTAGATTTTCACTCTTCTCGGCATTAAGAAAGAGAACCTTTGCCTTACCATCTTCGATTCTTGAGAGGTTCAGCTGCTCGAGCATAAATCGCACTAAAAGAGAGCTCAGGTTGTATTGTGTACCCCACAGAGGGTGTGTTTCTAAAATGACCGTCAATTCGTTCAAGAACTGGTCAATATCTTTGTCTTGAACCTGACTCGATAGAGCTTCGATAAAGCAAGTGGAAAACGGTTCCTGTAATTCCTCGCTGGACTGCTTTAGAAAATCAAACATTTGCTCCAAACGAACAAGTGATCTCAGGAGAAAATCAGAAACTATGATTTCAGTCGTCGCTTGTGGATTGTAGCCATTATATGTTTCATAATTGAGATTCATAGCAATTGGGATTCATTCTTTGATTAAATGCTTACTCTACGGCGCAATGGGTGAAATCCTCAACTGAATCTAGGAATCGCATTACTTAAGGGTCAGAACCACTTGCAGAGTGGACTATGTCACTAGAACTCTATGGTGCGGCCTTTTGGGTCGTAGCAATCATATCGATAATACTACAAGACAGAAAGGCCGAATCGGGAGAAACAAAGGTAGCAACCATCACAACCTTTGTGAAATTTCTCCCTGCACTGATGGCCGTAGTCTTTGTCCTAATCTTCCGATCTCCGACATTCTTCACACTCTTACTCGCAGCAGCACTAGCATTCTGTATGTTGGGAGACATTGGGATGGAGATAGATCTAGTCCCTGGGATAGGCATGTTTTTGATTGCTCACATTCTTTACACGTCAAATTTCCTGTGGCATTCCATCATTATGGTTCCAACGACAATCCCATTGCTCCTCGGAGGGGGATGCATGGTTCTTGGCATAGTCTTCGTCCTCTTGTTCATCAGATACCTACGTGCTGCAGGACCGGAGATACCGCCATTCATCCTTCGGGCGGGCTCACTCTATTTCATCATCATATGTGCGACACTCAGTACATCCCTACTACTCTGGCAGTCGACTCCTGCTACTCTTGGATATCTGCCTGTGCTTGGGGCACTCATATTCATCGTATCCGACTCCTTCATTGGAGTGAATGAGTTTCGCCGTAAGATACCTCGTCATGAGTTCTACGTAATGCCGACCTATTACATCGCAATATTTCTACTGTCACTCAGTGTGTTTGTGTATGGGTTGTAGTTCTAGACTGAAACAGCGTTCCTACATCAAATTGGACATCATACAAGTAGCAAAGTTTGATAAGAATACACGCGGAACGTGCCGGAGGGAACGCACGTGAACACTGACGAGCTACTGGAATCACTCGATGCTAAGCTGACTCAGCTTAACTCACAAGAGGAGATTCAACCGGAGAGCATCCGTCCAGTAGGGATCATGACACGTGAGAGAAGACAGCTGGGAGACCTAGAGAGAGATTTCCAGAAGATTCTTGACACGATAAAGTATGATGAGAGAGTTCCCCATCTCCTTACTCGTCTAGCTGACTTGCACCTAAGGGAGGCCAATTATGGACGTGCAATCATCCTCTATGAGATCACGCTTGGCCTCAACAGCGAGCAGGTCGGGGCTTGGGTCAATATGGGTCTGACCTACCTGCTTGTGGGAGATCCGAAGGATGCAATCAGTTGCCTAGGGAGCGCTTTAGCAATAGAACCTGAAAACACTCTTGCCATGGTCTACTTAGCGAATGCACAGTTACTCTCGAGTGAACTAAAGAAAAGCAACGAAACCCTAGACCGATTGTTGCAAATCGATCCCAATATGTCCAGAGCCATGTTGGTGAAAGGGAAATACTACCGAAGGAATGAAGAGCCAGATTTGGCAGTGACTTGGTTAAGACGGGCGATAGCTATGAATCCTCAGTTCCTTCCTGCTTTAATGGAACTGGGAAGTGTATATCTCGCCCTCAAGAAGTACGATGAGGCGATTGAAACCCTCGAGAAGGCTATTGATCTTGATCCTACGCAGGGATATGCATTATCAACGCTTGGAGATGTATACGCGCAGCAACAGGATCTGGAGACTGCTCTCCACTACTACGACAAAGCTGTGAGCATCAAGTTTGATGATCCAGAGCTTTGGATAAAGAAAGGCGACATTCACAAGGCACTCAAATCGTACCAACAGGCATCCAATGCGTATCAAAAAGCGATCAATGCCAATCCGGAGCATGTCAATGCCTGGGTGAAGAATGGAGCAGTCATGCTCCTTCTCAATGACGAAGGGACGGCACTCGAGTATCTTAATACTGCATTGGCTCTCGAACCAAACAATGCTGATGTTTCACATCAACGTGGTTTGATCTACTACTCTCTGCATAAATACGAGGAGGCATTGGCTGATTTCGATGCGGCTTTTGCAGTGGACCCTGCAAATCCGATATACCTCTACTATCGTGCTCTAGCGTTAGAGCAACTGAAGAGAGATGCAGATGCGAGACGTACTTGGCAGGTTGCTCAAAAGCTCTTTTTGGAGATGGGAGATGAAACCAAGGCTGCAGAGTGTTCAGCTAGGATGAAGCGACTTTAGAAACCTACTCAAAGACCTCAGGTAGATCGCTCAGCATCTTCACAGTTTCAACATTGTCAGTGATTACTAAATAGCCTTCTAGCCTCGTGGTTTCGCCAGGCTTGAGGGCCCGTCTCTCTCGTAGACCAAATGTCTGTGCTTTCTCAGAGAGGGTGTCAACGTATACTACCTCATCCCATTTGTACGCGGAGAGGATTCCCAGTACTGTACCATCGCTTGGACTCTCATATGCACCCCAGCTGGACCGTCCTGCGAAGAGATCCACCCCGATAGTAGTAGGCTCATAGATAAGTCTCTGGCGTTCCTTCACTGTGTGAACTCTGCTACACATATCGCCACCAGGTTTCGGAATTCCTTTGAATCCCAAGAGTGGTTTATTCCACTGCTTGCTTGTGTTTGTTACAGAGATATGCACATTCGCCAGCGGTGTTCCGGGAAGAAGGAGATAGCGAACTGTGGTCTTCATACCCTTTATCCCTGGACTGTGTGTCAACGTGGATGCGGCTTTGAAACCGACCCAGGGTCCGATTTGCTCATTTGAAACCTCCCAGGTTTCTTTTTGAAGTGCTGATTCCCAATCCCAGACGTTCATTCCTATAATCATTGGATTCAGACCACTGTAGACCTTGTTCATCCAGACAAAGGGACCTACCTCTGGAAATGTGTCATAGAGGACACTCTCTCCTCCTTCTGCCCCGAATTTGACCAGACTTCCACCCTGTTCGGGACATGCTCCAATAGTATAACCTCCAGTGCTCAATGAATGAAGTGTAGCATTCTCAGACTCGGTAACTTTCCTATCGACATCGAGAGAGGAGTCGAATACTACTGCAGAAAGTGGTGTCCGATATATCCTAGATTTGAAATGAATCACAAGCTCTCCATTCTCCCGTGTCCATGACCCTTCCTTCGAAACCCTAATCTTCAGCGGATGCGAGAAGGGTTTGTCCAGTCCTACTTCGTCCACTCTTATCTCAAGTTCACTCCTGGAATTGACAGTGACACCATCTGGGAGTTTAACAAAGATGACAGCATCCAAAGGGGTTTCATGGATCAGTCGCAGTTGGAGTTCGTAATCGTTTTCCTTTGATTTATCGAGGAGTATTGGACTCGGAGTCTTTCTACGGAACCCACTCTTTTTGGGAGAGATTTCTACCTCGAGGTCTGAACGAAGGTCAACCATCTCTGTACTTGGTTCCTCTATGCCATTCTGACTTCGATAGAGTGCTCGGACCTTACGCCAGTCACCATCCCCAATATACATTCTATGAACGACCTTCGTGAGTTTCTCACCAGGATTGAGATCAGGTAGTCTATATTCAGCTCTAGAAACATCCCACCCCCTCATGGTCTTGACGTCTTCTGCATGTTCGGAGTCCCAAAGATATCCGATTAGTAGGCGCTCTTGGTGGCGGTGCATAGCAATCCAAGGTTCATGATATTCCTTGGCTGATTTGGGAAGCTGTCTCCAACCACCCCACTCAACCGATTCTAGGTTGTAGATCTCTCCTCGTAAAGGCACGAAGCCCTGATCGAATACTCCTCCGAACCATCCAAGAGATCTGAGTCCGAGATTGTCAATCTTTGAGTCTCCGAAATTCTCGAGCTCAGAGATTGTTTCGATATAGTTGACTCCTGAGTATAGACGATATATCAGGGTTTGACAGAGGCCTGGTCGTTCTTGGAATTCTCCCCTCATTCGTACTTCACAATAACCATCTGACGCCTTCATCTCTATCTCTGGAATCAAACGACTCCATTCATCTCCACCTGAAGGAAAAGGATACCCGAGTTCTACACCCAGGATGTGCCAACCTCCCAAGAGTCTGTTCAAAGGCTTGTAATTGAAAGAACGGAATCCCATTGTTGGGCGTTCATTCATAATCGCGCGAATGCTTTCTGTTTCAAGTATTATTTTGCCTTCCAGATCCTTATAGACTACTGCACCTTTCACTCCGATTGCTGGGAGGCTTAGATTCTTAGAACTGACCCTTTCTGGAGTTCCTTTGTAATCGAGGTCAAGGGAGTAATCGATCGATACTAAGTCCCCATCATGGTTCTCGTCAGATATTGTGACTTGCTCCTCGATGGCTTCACCGGGTTCTAACTTGAACTTGAGTTTCTCAGGAAACAGTGACACACCCTTAGGAGGCGCCAGAACAATCTCACCCTGCTGCTTCTTACTAGTATTGTTACGTGCCCCTAAGCCAATAGTTACAGAACCACCCTTTGGAATAGAGGGATAATTTGGCCCAGTAGTTACTGTGATTGCTTCAACAGGGATGAGTCCACTATATAGTGAGATTGTTCGTTCACCAAAAGTGAGGGCCCATTCGGCATATGTTGGGACCTTCTCAGAAGCATTTGTTTCACGATCTATAGGACGAGTAGAACTCGAGATTGAGTAGACTCCTGTTTTACTGAATGACTCACCCAATGCAATCTGGCCTGATGTTGATCCCTCAATCTGGAAGTCAATATCCTTCTCAGGTGTGACTTCAATTGTAAAGTTGAGCTCTTCGTCAAGATTGTTCTCAATCGTTAGCTCAACTGGGTATTGGCCATATCCAATATACCCAGTGTGATTCTTTGGTCTGACAGAGGCTGATAATGTGTTCCCATCAAGGGTTAAGAGAAAGGAACAGATGCCCTTGGCCTCCCGATCTATATTGACCGAAAGCAAGTCACCATTCTCACCCTCAAACTGATACTTGAAGACTCCAATTTCATCCTCGACCACAATATCCGGTTCTTGTGTGATGACTCGTTTGAGAGCGTCATACCATCCATATCTCTCGAAGAATGGTTTGAACAAGTCGTTCGAGAGGATTCCTGGAATGTGAGATTCCATCAGGACACTTGTTCCGGGAACCCAATTGTATCCTGTTCGCTTATAGAGGGGGACTGCTTTGAGGTTTCCAGCCCAGGTGTGAAGGTCGATCCTCCGTTTTCCAGCTGCAGCTGCTGTTTCAGCAGCCTCAATAAGGAGGGCTTTTCCAAACCCTTGTCCTTGAAAAGCAGGATTGACACCCAAGAGACCCACATAGGCAGCCTCTTTGTCAAGATCTGCATGGCAGATATTGCAGTTTCCTACTATCTTGTCCTCTGTGTGAGCGACAAGATTTCGAATGTCCTTTCTTTTCTTCTGGTCGTCAAATACACGCTCCGCTGTAAATGGAGTTCCATGGGTAAACCCATCGGGCCAACTGTCCGAATCATCGAACGAGTTCAGGCATTCTGCTAGTCTGCCTGCATCGTCCATGTTCAACTGGAAGTCGCGTACCTTACCTCGTGTATACTTGTCACTCAATCTGGCTGCCTCCTCAGAAAAGAGCAATTTCCTCGCGAAAAAACTTCTTAATAAGGTTTGCGTAAAAAGCGATTAAAATTGGAATAGTTTGGACAACAAACTAATATTTGTATTCGTTAGGATGATAGTCTTTCTTGTCTGGTTTATGAGTTCTTCTGTCTAGTTCGATCAGGTGGAGAATGTCAGAATACATTCTGTCGAAAATTCGATCAGAGATAGTTGTAAAGAACACCCAACACATCATAAAGAGGACAAAGATCAGAACGAATAAGAGGAACAGGAATTCCATAAGGGTAAAAATTGATACAACCCCTGGCACTAGTATTGAAGTGATTATAGTCCATGAAAACTGACATACCGGGGTGGCAAGATATCCTGCTATGAGAAATGATAGTTGGTGAGCACGATTGAAGCTCAGAAACCTATCATTCTCGAATTCAGGTTGCATCAATATCCTACTCACACGGGATAGGAATACATCCCGATACCAATTGTTTCCTCTAGTCGCTGAATAGAAGAGTCCAGAAAGAATCAGTAGAACAGGAGTGATTAATCCAGTACCTATCACCCAATGAATCCAATCACCATTGAAACTAAGCATTGAGATGATTACAGCCAACATAACATGAGTGCCAAATACGTAGACCTGATGTCCATCTGGTCTAGATGGTTCTATCTCTTTCAAATCAACAACCCATTCCTCTAACGACAATTGAAATCCTCCGTGGTTTGCCAATTGGGAAGTTTCTTGTCTTTAACTCATCGATAGTGTGCCGGTCAGGATATTCCTGACTTGGTGGAGTAGCATGCACCAGACTGACTTGAAGAATGACTGGAGCAGGAAAAAGATAGAGAAGAGGGGAAGAACCCCTCCCGATTATGTTAGAGTTGCGCTGATACCACCTGCACTAGTATGAGCAGTAATGGTCAGAGACTGGGGTGCGGTATCATAGTCACTGGTCTCATAGTGTGTAGAGGTCACCTCAGTCCATCCTGCAGCGGTTATATCAACACCACCGAGGCCTGCAGTGCACTCAAAACTACCACCCACATTGGGTGGAAGATCAATGAGGAATGATATTCCTCCAGCTAATTCTTCAAAATCGAAGGTAGGACTACCGACCAGAATGACATTATCACTCATTTTGAAGCTGATTCCGCCTGCAGTAGATTGGACTGTCACATCACCTATGTGAGCACCATTGTCCAGATCGATAGAGACTCCGCCAGCCTCGGCATTGATATCAATGGTGTAGTTCACACCAGTCCCAAGAGTGATGTTCACACCAGCAGCTGTGTAGTCAAGCCCTATTGTGTTACTTGCAAATGTAACAGTGGGTTCACCATCAGTAGCGACTGTGTTATTTTCGACCTCAATATCAATGTCGTACAACAATGTTGCATTATCAACGAATGTTAATGTGACTCCTCCAGCATTCAAATCGATGTCAAGGGTCACGGTTCCAGTGGTGGCTCCGACTTCTGCCTCGAAGGCATACTCGGTGGTTGCTCGTGTCCAGTTCCAGTTGGCCGTCCCATAGTAGGACAAAAGACCTGTAATAACAGCCCCTCCAACGAGGACTACGAATATACAGACAACCATGTTTGTGTTTCTTTGATAGTTACTCATTTCTTGCACCTTGTGGATTTCGAGAGCGGGCTTGAGAGAGAAATGCGTGCCAGTTCTCTCTGAGCTCTCTGTATTGCGAATCTTCTTCCAGAGCAAAGCGACGCATGATCCGCGATGCATCACCTCGTACAGATGAGGGGAGCTTGTCATATTCCTCCTCATCAATGATCAAGTTTCGAGAACTGATCTCGTTCTCTCTCCCAATCATCGCTGTCATTAGTTCCACAGCCTCGTCAATCTGACTCTCTGGAACGTCTATACCATAGATTGAGAGGCTACTTATGATGGACTTCAAGCGTTTTCGAGCATCATCCCCTGTGGCTTGCACCATCTCACTGATGCCCATCCTAAACTCGCGTGCTGTTGCACGATAATATCTCTGGACAATACCAGTCTGGGTCTGCTCAGTTCGTTCTTCAAAGACAATTCCGACTTCTTTCAGCTTCTGGATGTGGTGAAGGATCGTACCGGGATTCTTTCCTGTCACCTCAGAAAGTTGTTTGACAGTCATAGCATCTTTGACCAAGTAGTCAAAGACGATCTTGGCTCTAGTAGGCTCCATGAGTAGTTTGATCAGTTTTTTGTCTTCGATGATTTGCATATCCTTGATTCGTGGTTTTCCCTTCTTGGAGCTGTTCATTCTAAAAACCTCCAACAAAGCTTGGACCTGAACCTGATTCAGTTTCTTCATCTTCAGGAACTATGTCCTCATCATCTGCTGTGAGTATCATGTAGACTCTTGTGAGGCCGATAGAGAGAGCAGGTAGAGTCACAAATACAAAGAAGATTGCCATGGGGATTGCGTAGATTCCCATCGCAGCCATTCCGAGTCCGAATGTGGGTGGAAAAGCGAAAATCGCAACTATCAATGGCGCAATTAATGCGACCAATAGCAGGACAAAAGCAATCCAAAACCCAATCACACGATCGAAGTAGTCGATACTCATCCGGAATGACTTCTTTGTAGCCTCTACAACAGAGTAGCCATCAATGATTGCTGGGAACAGCATAGTCAAAGATCCGGTACTCAGGACAAACCAGATCACTCCGAGCCCCGCAAGTACTGGACTGAGAAAAGATGTTGATCCAGCGCTTAAGAAAGCGAAGTTGAGTACCTGGTCTCCAAAGACCGCGACAGCTCCAAATGAGATCAGAAAGACTGGTCCAGCAATGATTAGGAACATTACAATTCCTCCTCCTGCGAGAGAGAAGAACTTCTTTTTGAACCACTGGAAGACTCCCTCAGCAGTTGTTCCCTCACTTTCTACAATCTCACGACTCATTCCAAAGAGAGCTCCAGAGGCAACAAAGAACGGAGTGATGAATGGAAGTGCAAAGAGGAATATCCCCAGTGCAATTGTTGCTCCTTGTGCAGTGCCCAATAGAGCAAATGACTCAAACCAGACGACCATGTTGCCGAATCCCATTATGAGGACTATAGGGATGAAAACTGCTGCTGCTACTACTAATAGCAGTAGACCAGCAACAATGAAGACTCCAATAATCGCAAGCACATAGGATATGATATTCTTGATTGCAAACCTGAAGCTGATCTTCAAGTCTTCAAGAATTGTTTGAAAGCTCGCGTTTTTCATTTTTTATCACCAACAAAGTTTGTTGGAGAGTGTCTTATCAATTTCCATCAATAGACACTCTCCGAGTTCATCACACTTACACTATCGGGACATCGTTCACAACACTCAGTGTTGCGACCGGACCTCCAGTTAGTTCCTGGTAGACCTTGACCCACGCAATCCTGACCATAGGTAGGAAGAGGAAGAGCCAGAGGAAAGCAGAAACTACGGTCCAGAGGGTGAGCGCGGCAAGTACAGGACCGAAGGTCATCAAGTAAGGTGGAATGAACGGTGCCTGGGTTATGCCCCAGACGATCATAGGACCGAATGATATCACCAATAACAGAAGGATGGCAGACTGGAGGCCATATACACGATCGAAGTATCGTGTAGCCAGGGAGTAAGACTCCTTGACAGCTTCCTGAACACCCTTACCACTGGAGACTGCAGGAAACACCATGGAAGTAAGACCTGCAGTGATGAAGACCCACACGAATGTGGAGATAGTGAGGAGTTGGAACACGGGACTTGCAATGGTTGCAAAACCGTAGGCGTACGATGTGAGTCCCCAGGCGATAACAGGCGGGATTATGACAATGATGGTCAGAATGGCACCAGCACCAGCATATGTGAGGAACTTTCGGCGGAAGTATGAGAATGCAGACTCAGCCTTGGTTTCACCAGTGGTGACTAGATCATGGCTCATACCATAGATTGAACCACTCACAACCATGAACAAGGAAACAACAGGAATCAATACTAAGAGAGCAATGGCACCCAGCGCTAGTGGATTAGTGGCGGCCCAGTCCCTCAAAGCGATCAATGTTGCTTCAGATAGTGGCGCGAGTGCTAGATATGCAACTGCCGCTATCGGAGCTGCAATCAGCACAATTAGGACTAGAAAGACGATTATCATACCTAGACCTGCTAGGAAGTAGCTTAGCATAGACTTCCATGCGAGTCCAAGACTCGTCTTCATGTCGTTGAATACTGTGTTGAAACTTGTAGACATTATTGACACCTTTCAATATCGCCAAACAACAGCGGCGTGCTGAACGTTTGGCACATATCAAACTTGGACACAAATGCTTATAAATTGTTTGATGTGCGTCAAACATCAAACGTTTCAATGGATATCAAACAACGAGGGGGTTAAGTCCAGAAGGAAGGGTCAATCCGCAGAGTCGACCAGCTGTCTGAGTTTCTCGTGGCGATAACTAGAGAAGTACTTGTGATAGGTTCCTATCATAGGTGTTACATGAGTCACCATGTTGTTCTGACGTATTCGGCGAACAATCTCAGTGAGTTCAGTAAGATCGTCTGCAACAAAGAGGACAAACAACACCGGGTCTGAAGCGGATATATAGTGTTCCCAATGTTGTAACGAATACTTCTTCATGATCCATTCTAGAACATCAGAACTCTCGTATTTCATTTCATCCCAATGGATACGTGTTATGAAGGGGAGACTTGAAGCAGCCCCTAGCTCTACTAGTGTAACAAATTTCAGACCACCGCTTTCCTCGAGCTCTTTGATGAGCCTCCGGGTCCTTCTGGCGGTCAGTCCTGCGCGTTTTGCTACTTCAATGATTGGCAGTCGAGGATCCTCAAATAGGGGCTTTAGTACCCGCAGATGGGTTTTGCTTAGTTTCATTTTTCTTCCCAAGTCACCAACAATGCTGTGGAGCTCAGCCTTCTCAACTCCCTCTATCCGGCGGAGGAATAGACTCACTTCCTGCAGTTCCTTTGACCCTTGATACTCAAACACCAGAGCGTATGTACCATCAGTGTAGGCTGCGGCTGCTACAACGTTCTTGTTGTTTCCGATTTCATCCACCATCTCTGCTTCGTCACGCGATCCGTCAGAGTGCAGTAGACCGAACACGTACTCTGTGTCGGTCATAGCTGGGGACATGATAATGGAATATCCGTCGATGACTCCGGAATCTTCGAGATTCAATATACGCCTCCGGATTGCGTTTGCAGAAATCTTGTACTTCCGAGAGAGCTCTTGATAACTCATCCTGCAGTTTCTTTGAACATCTGTCAGGATTCTCTTGTCCAACTCATCCATAGCTCAAACATCCACTCTAACAATCAAGCGTCATCGGACCTCGATTTATGCCTTGCTAACCAAGTAGAAGCGTTTGCTCCCTGTTCCTCGAGGTCATGATATCATGCTTCGAACATGACTTAGGAGGACTTTGCTCGTATTGTAGACACTGTCTTTCTCATTACCAGCGTCGTATGCCACCCTCTCCACAGCGACTTTGTTGTTGATCTTGCTCAGTGCTTTTTCGATGTCAGGAAGCCTATCGGAACTTGTCCATCTACCAAAATTAAGAGCGTTGAGTATCTGGCTCCCATAGCCTGTGACCCATAAGGGTAGTAGATCGAGCCTTCCCTTGTTGTCAAACAATGTGACATTTTCCATCTCATGGTCACGTTGCCTGAGCAGCAGAGGTATCAGGACACTCCCACGAGTTATAGAGAGAGCATCTACATCAAAGTAGAGTGTACTCCCTCCATGCTCGAGCTGCTCTTCAAGGACTTTCACCATTTCAAACTGAAAAGTGATGAGCCCATCATCATAGCTACCACTGTCAGGCAGAAGTTTTACGAGGTCTCTCAGACGCCCATCATAGCACGCAAATTCGGGAATACCTAGTGCTGAAAGAAGAATCTGTTGTGTCTTGAAATCGTCACTAACTCGCAGAGACTTGGAAACCGCTGTCAGATGTTCCTTTACACCAACCCAACCAAACTCTTCCACAAGGTCCCTATAGCTTCTAGGGTCATATTGAATTTCAGAATCTTTGTTGTAGAGCCATTCGGGAATGAAACCAGCCTTCCGTTCGATAAGATAAGCATAGACAACATCGTTGAGGTTAGGAGGGCTATTGCTCATTGGTGAATCAATGACCACCCTCGGACGCGCTGCACGATGAGTCAGTTGTATGACTGCAACTGAAAGATTGTCTAGCTGGAACAGGGGTGAAACATTCACTTTCTTGAACGTGTTCTCCTGAAGATAGAGGTAGGTCAACGCGTCACAACTTGCCAGAGGTGATAGGTCAATGGTCTTCAAATAGTTGTGAGACAGGTCGAGATTTCTCAATCGTTTGCAGGATTCCAACGGTGAGAGGTCTATCGTTTCCAGCAAGTTATTAGAAACACTCAGGTACTCTAGAGTATCACATGTCGACAATGACTCAAGATCAACTTCTGTTAGCCTGTTTGCACTGATGTCGATCCTGGCAGGTTGTTCAATCTCTTCAATCCATTCAAGGTTCGAAGTTCTATGCTCAAAGGTACTCCCCTTGTCAGCATCGGTTTTGAATAGGAAATGGAAGTTCTTTGAAGACTGTTTCGCGCATCTGACTGTAAGTGTTATCTTGCTTGTAGACACACCCAACTCCTCCAAGTTTATGTCTGATTCTGAGTATATTAGCACCTTCATTTTGCACGTGGGGGTTGAGTTAAATTGGTACAATATATGTGCGGAGTAGAATGACTCGTGGTCTTGAGGATCTTCACATCCACACAAACTACTCAGATGGAGAATCTAGTGTTGATAAGATAGTCCGTCGAGCAACATCACTTGGTCTCAAAACAGTAGCCATCACAGACCACTTCTGGCCATCCCTAGGGTCTCAGAAAGGTGGAAAGAACATCATTGACCAACGTCGGAGAGAGATTGAATCAGCCAGACTAGATTTTCCAGACATCACGATTCTTGATGGAGCAGAGGTCGACATTCAGTCAAATGGAGAGCTCGCACCTGTTGCCGGAGGAATTGATCAGTTCGACCTGATTATTGGTTCATTTCATCACTTTACAGACTCGACTCGCTGGGCGTCAGCACTCTCAAAGGCGGTCAGGAAGAAGGAGTTCCAGATCCTCGGACACTGGGACGGATATCTCTCCTCATATAGAGAGGAGGATGGTGAGATTGCTGCAAGAGCATTATCTGATGCAGGGATTGTAGTCGAACTCAATGGGAGATATCTTATTGAGAATACTGAATTTTTTGAAACTGCGAAGGAAGCTGGTTGCAGTTTCTCATTAGGAAGTGACTCACATCATGTGAGTACCGTCGGAAAGATAGACCTTCAGTACAGACTCGCTACAAGTATGGACCTTGGAATCATTGACTCGAATGAACTGGTCCTTAGGAAGTAATAGATGTTACATTGGGACTTCTTCCATATCAAAGATGTGACAAAGATACCAAACTGCAGAGTCGGAATGCTTTTCTCTCAGAAATCTTATCCTCAAGTCATTGGAGATGACAAGTCATGGGTGACAAATTCACTTTCCCCTCTGATGAGTGGATTGAACTTTACATGGAACTACTGAACAAGAATGATCGATACGAGGATGCAGCCAAAACATGGGAAGGCGACTTTGTCTTCGAGATCACAGCAGACAACCAGGTGATAGAAGAACCGATCAGGTTCTACATGGACCTCTGGCACGGAAAGTGCAGAGAAGCAAGAATGGCTGGACCTGATGACACCGCAGAATTCACCTATTCTGGGCCCTACAAGAACTGGAAACTGCTGTTTGAGGGGAAGATAGATCCGATCAAAGGCATCATGGCAAGAAAGTTCAAGCTAGACGGAGACATGGGGAAGGTCATGCGATACACAAAAGCAGCGCTAGAGCTCGTTGCTACAACCAGAGAGGTCCCTACGAAATATCTTGACGAATGACTCTAAGTCAACCCCTAACAATAGGAGAGCCACATTGAAATGTGGTGGAAAAGGAGCGGTTCAAAGAAGTATCCAGGACCTAGTTGTGCAGTCTGGGAAATAACTCTTGCATGCAATCTGAATTGTATACACTGCGGTTCCGCTGCAGGGAAGAAACGGGATGACGAACTGTCAATTGAAGAGGCTCTGAAACTCTGTGAAGACCTTCGTGGTATAGGTTGTCAGGGTGTCGCTCTGATGGGTGGTGAGCCTTTGCTCAGACCTGACTGGATTGAAATCTCTCAACGAGTCCATGAGTTAGACATGGATCTATCAATAATTACTAACGGATGGCTCGGACAAGATGAAAAGACAACTCAGAAGATTGTGGAACTCGCTCCAGAATGTGTCACAATTAGTCTGGATGGCGGAGAGGCTTCTGTCCATGACATGATCAGAGGGGTCGAGGGATCTTTTGATCGCGCAACGAAGGCCATTGATAGATACTCAGGTCTTGGACTACCAACTTCTGTGATAACCACAGTGCACAAATTGAATCTTAAACAACTAGTGAAGGTCCGGGACCTTCTGAGAGGGAAAGGTGTTGCTTGGCAGATACAAATGGCAACTCCATATGGGAGATTGGAGCGTAGACAGGTCCTTTCTCAGGAGGAGTACTACTCGGTTGCATTATTCATCGCTGCTACTAGGAAACGATTTTCCAAGGAAATCATGGTAGCAGGAGCCCATGACATGGGTTATTTCTCACCCATTCTTCCTGAGCTTCAAGTGAAGGAGTGGCAAGGATGTCAGGCGGGCATCTCCACACTAGGGATACAGAGTAATGGGAATGTGCTTGGTTGTCTAGCACTCCCTGATGAGTTCATTGAAGGGAACATAAGAAACCGCACTCTCAGTGATATCTGGTATGACGAGAACACCTGCAAGTATTCTCGCCATTTCAAGAGTAGCGAAATCAAGGCTCATTGTGGAAGATGTGAGTATAAGATGCAGTGTGGAGGGGGGTGTTCAGCTGTATCTGTCAGTATGTCAGGGGATCTTCATCAGGACCCATACTGCTGTCGGCACATAGAGCAGTCTATGAAAGCGTGATTCAAAGTCTTTATCGGAGATTGGGTGTATTAGTAGATGGGTATTGTCAATGAAGTCGCTTGGTCTAGGAGAATTCGAGTTCATGTTCTGGAGAATCAGGATGCACCTTCCCTCGCGGCTACGAAAGATTTTAGAAAACGGACTATATTCACAGTTTCTCTCACCGTCACAATTGCAGATGATAGAAACCCTTGGTGAGAACATTGGTCTAGATAAGGAGGAGATCCATGCAGCGGTTCCCGGTCATTTAGGACCATTCCACGCTGGTGATAGAAGGAGGATGACACTCTTTTCTTATCTAATAGCGATTCTTCTGATTGTTGCTGTTAGTTTGGTAATTCTGGTGTTTACAGGGAATTATCCTCTAAGTGATCCTAGTACAACCTACACACCTGGAACACGTTACGGGTCCATAAGTCCGAGAGACTTTAATACAATACCTCATGAACCACAGTGCTTTTTGGGGAACATGACAGAGTCTTCTGAGGAGATGATTCATTGATTCGACCTACTCTGCAGTCATTCAGACCAAGGTTAGTGAGAATGAAACAATTTCTTCCAGGAAGTCTATTTACGTTGCTTGATATACTCACCAAAGAAGATGGCCCAACCAAATCCCAGCTCGAGAGAATCAAACTCCTGGGGGAAGATATTGGTCTTGGGGAAGACGATGTTTTGACTGCTCTTGAACCATCCTCTGGCCCAATAGGATTTGATAGCCAACGGAGACCAACACTGTATCTGTCCTATATCTTGATACTAATTGTTGTTACAATTGGAGTGCTTGTAGTATGGACAATAGTTGATCCAGAATCATCACCAATCAAGACCTATCTTCCTGGGACATTGTATGGAACCATTCGACCCGATGATTTTGCCCAATCAAAGCTTGTGAGGTTCTAGGAGAGGCTGGTGCCCACTCTGAAATTGAATCTGGGATGCGGGCTGGTGTACAAGAAAGGCTACATAAATGTGGACGCCTTCGACCATACTATTGCAGATCAAGTGATGTCGATTCTCGATCTTGACTTCAATGACAACTACTTCTCTCAGATTGAGTGTATGCAAGTTCTCGAGCATCTAGGTGCTGCTAAGAGCATATACGCCTTAGCTGAGATTTATCGTGTATTGGAGCCAAATGGATTGTTTGTTCTTGAAACTCCGGATATTGAAACTGCATTCCACTATTTTCTCAAGAACAATGAGTCCAAACGGAAGATTCTGATGAACTGGATCTTTGGCCTTGATATTCCAGGAATGTCACATAAGTATGGTTTTCCTAAGGTATTACTGGAACAAGTTTTGAGAGAGGTTGGATTTGCAGATATTAAAATCGAGCAGATTAGAAAAGATACTCTGCAACCAACTCTTCGGGCGATATGTACGAAGACAGACTCACAAATCCACCAGTTCTTCACGCACCTCAGAAAAGATCTCAACCAGAGAGGAATAGCGGATATGGAAAATCAAGTAGACATAATCGAACTGGAAGAACTTCTTCAGAAGATTCTGAGATTATTACTGAGTGGAAAAACACCTGTTGACAGGGAGCAAATCAAACAAGTTCTGGGATTTGCATTTTTGAGTTGTCCAAAGGTTGGTCTAGTGTTATTAGAAATGATGAAAAAACACAACCTTGTCAACTCGACGGATATCTATTCGTTTACAAAAATACTTACTGAGTTTGCAACTTTTGACCTCACAATGGTAACGTTACATACTTTTCTAGAGATGCCTATCATACCAGGTTCACAATCAAATACGTTCGATTTGGTCAAAGCTATGATGATGAAGTCTATTGGTAAAGTCCTCTCAGGAGACATGGAGGTTCTTGAACAGCTTAGAAACACAGCAGAGTCAATGTCGATTGACATTTCTCTAGATTTCTTCTCGAAGACAATGTTGGAGAATGTTTCAAACAAACAGCTTGCATTGGGTTCAAAGGCTTTTTCTCTCGGAGAATACGATGATGCAATTGTCCACTACAAAAATTCGGTCAAGTCAAATCGTGATACCTTGTTGGGATTCTGGAATCTAGCACGTTTGCACAGTTTGAGAAATGATGAGAAAGAAGCGCTCAAGTTTTACCAAGCTATTGAAAGTCTGATATCTAATCAGCATCCAAAATTGCAAAGAGCACTACAAGAGAAGTTTAACAGAGAAATCAAGCTGTTGAAAGAGAATCGGTCTGAATCGGTTGCTGAACCTCTGATATCCTTGTATTAGATATTACAAACGCAGACTTAAATCGCAGACTGTAAAGAGTAAGGAATATGTCCCTCATTCACACAGAACTTTGCGACATCATTGGCATCAAACACCCTATACTTCAGGGAGGTATGGGACCGTACAAGACTGAGTCGTTGTCGATAGCTGTTGCAAACGCTGGAGCACTTGGAATCATAAGCTGTATTGGGATGGCAGCCACGCTTCTACCCGAGGCTGCTCCTCTTGATGCAGAGAGAATCTTCGGATCGGATCCTCCTGCGGTCATTCTACAAAAGTCGATTGAAGCTGTCACCAAAGAAACGAGGTCATCAAAGGGAATCTTTGGCGTGAATGTGCCAGTAGCTGCAGAGTTCATACTAGCTTCCAAGATGTTTGTAGAGCAGACTATTGAGTCATGTAAAGCAGACTCGGACACAGAACGAGCCCTGAGAGTTGTTGTCACTTCAGCCGGAAACCCAAAACCCTGGTCAGTTCTCAAGGATGAAGGTTTCATCTGGATACATGTTGTACCTTCGGTTTATCATGCAAAGAAGGCTGAAGCTGCTGGAGCCGATGTCATCGTGGCTTCTGGTCATGAGGGCGGAGCACATGTCAGTTGGGACCCAGTCCATTCAATGGTCCTCGTACCGGCAGTGGCAAAGGCTGTGAAGACACCAGTGGTTGGTGCTGGCGGCTTCTGTGATGGGAAAACACTTGCAGCTGCTCTTTGTTTGGGAGCTGTTGGCGTTCAGATGGGTACTAGATTCATTGCCACACAGGAGAGCGATTTCGAACCCATGTGGAAGCAGTCGATTTTGAAGCGGGAGGAGCGTCAGACCCTTGTGGGTCGGGGTCTCTTCGGACCAATGAGGTTCCTCAGGAACCGGAGGGCTGAAGAAATCGTCGAGCAGACTCTTCAAGACCTGCCTAATTTCTATCTTGGCGAACCTCTTGATTCGAATGAGAAAATCTTGGAACTTGAACGAACAGGATTTGTAGACCTCATGGATGAGAAAGAGGAAAGTGCCCTCATGTTTGGTGGAGAGGTAGCTGGTCGTATCGAAAACCTACCAACTGCAAAGGAGCTGATCGATAGTATGGTTGCAGAGG
This sequence comes from Candidatus Thorarchaeota archaeon, assembly GCA_048882045.1. GTDB lineage: Archaea > Asgardarchaeota > Thorarchaeia > Thorarchaeales > Thorarchaeaceae > SMTZ1-45. The sequence continues at coordinate 57,924 of JBHLRZ010000015.1, forward strand.
CTTCTGAGGTCCTTGGAAACGTGCCAAAATTCATTGCAGACAAATGAGAACCATCCGTGCGAGGAAATAAAGGGGCCCGCGCTATGTGGAATAGTGCATACGGTACTCCGAGGAGAGATGGGAATGGTCTGGTGGTTCTATGTTCCAAACATTGTGTTCGGAGAAGATGCTCTAACTGAGCTTGAAACGATTGACGGAACGAAAGCGTTCATTGTCACTGACAAGGTGATCAACAGCCTAGGTCTGGCCGAAAGAGTTTGTTCGATGTTGACGAGTAGGATGTGGGAGGCTGCAATATGGGATGGTGCAGTTCCTGATCCCAAGGTGTCTACAGTTAATGAAGCAGCAGACGCGATGAAACGGTTTGGTGCTGATTGGATAATCGCCATAGGCGGTGGAAGTGTAATGGACACAGCAAAGGCTGCTTGGGTCCTGTATGAGAAGCCAGACGTAGAGCTACATGCACTAACACCTTTTGACGAGCTGGGTCTGAGAGCCAAAGCAAGGCTCATCTGTATTCCCACCACTACAGGTACGGGCTCGGAAGCAACAAAGGCAATTGTAATTCGAGATGATGAAACAGGAAGAAAGTTTGCGACAATCAATCCTGAATTGACTCCGGATATAGCAATCCTAGACCCTGAGTTTGTAGTCGGGCTGCCAAAGGACATGACCGCCTACACAGGGATGGACGCCTTGACTCATGCTGTTGAAGGTTATGTTTCTGTCTGGAAGAACGACTTCTCTGATGGGTGCTCACTACAGGCTGTAAGGATGATATTTGAATGGCTTCCCAAATCCGTTGAAGACCTGTCAAATCTTGAGATTCGTGAGAAGATGCAGATTGCAGCCTGTCTTGCAGGTATGTCCTTTGGGAATTCTCAAGCCGCACTGGCCCATTCACTCGGGCATAGCATGGGATCAGTACTTCGAACTCAGCACGGAATGTCAGTGGGAATGGCCCTCCCATATACTATTGAATTCAACTGTAGAGGGAAAGAGAACGAAGAAGCTGCAAGACAGTACATGGAATTAGCAAGGATGATAGGAATATCAGGTAGGAAACCTGAAACAGTGTCTCTCAAGTTTGCAGTGTCAATTAGAGAACTGATGTCGCAGATTGGAACTCCGCGGAGTTTCAAGGAAGCGGGTATCAAGAAGAAGGACTTCAATGCGGCTCTCGAGAATATGGTGGACTTTGCTATGATGGACACAAGTCTGACGATGAATCCTCGCAACATTGACAGTGAAGGTATTCGCAAGATGTACAAGTATATGTATGATGGAACCGTGATTGACTTCTAAAGGGGGAGAGACATTGAAGGGATATCGAGGAAAGATTCTGAGAGTAGATCTTAGTGCTGGATCAACATCAGTTACTGCCACAGACGAGAAGATACTCAGGGATTTTATTGGAGGTGCAGGTCTTGGAGCTCGTCTTTTGTATGACATGATTGATAGTGATACAGATCCACTCAGTCCTGAGAATCCATTGTTGTACCTCACCGGTCCACTGTGTGGCACCATGGCTCCCACAGGTAGTAAGTCAACTTTCTGTTCAAGGTCGCCAAAGACAGGTATTTTCGGTTACAGCACCGTTGGAGGACATCTTGGTGCAGACCTGAAGTTTGCGGGTTATGATGGAATAGTCTTCACTGGTGCTGCAGAGAAACCGTCATATCTTCTGATCGAGAATTCCGACGTGGAGATCAGGGATGCAAAACATCTGTGGGGGAAGAATACAGAACAAGTATGGGAGGAACTGAAGAAAGAAACAGGCCATAGGAATGCAGGGATTGCTCGTATTGGTATTGCGGGTGAAAACCTTGTCAAATATGCCAACATCATCGTGGACCACAACAGAGCAGCAGGAAGGACTGGACAAGGGGCAGTGATGGGCTCCAAGAAACTGAAGGCCATAGTGATCCATGGAACAGACCGGAAAGTTCCGGTGGCTGACGAGGAAGGACTGAGAGAGTATGCTTCAGAATTGAATGAGGACAAGAAGGAAGACCCAACATTCCGGATGTATTCTGATCTCGGTACAGCAGGATTTACTGACATGGCCAGTATGATGTGGGGCTCACTCCCTGCAGGATACTATACGGTGCCTGATTTCGACACCTACAATCTGAGCGGTACGACTGTCCGTGAAACAATTCTAGTTGGTAAATCAGCATGCTACAGATGTCCTATTGGTTGTGGAAGAGTAGTGACGATTCCTGAGGGCAAATACAAGATGGAAAAGTACGCAGGTCCTGAGCTTGAAGTAACAGGAACCATGGGATCGCTCATCTTGAATAACAATGTTGAATCTGTAGCATATGCGAACAGGATACTCAATCAGCTTGGGATTGATACAATTTCTGGAGGAAACACAATCGCATTAGCATATTACCTGTTCAAAGAAGGGAAGGTATCAGCAAATGACCTCGACGGGATTTCGCCAGAATGGGGAGAGATCGATTCAGCAGTAACCTTCGCGAAGAAGATAGCAAAACGAGAGGGCATAGGAGAATTGATGGCTGAGGGTGCTACAGCGCTTGGAGAGAGGTTTGGTGCTGCAGAACTCGCAGTCCAGACTAATGGTCTGGAGTTTCCAATGCATGACCCTCGAGGATTCTCTGGACATGCAATTGGATATGCAACATCACCACGTGGAGCATGTCATATGTCTGCAGACATGTACAATGTTCAGATGGGACAACCAAACGTGGCATTCAATATCGAGAGCGAAGACAGATTCGCAAACGAAGCGGACTTGGTTGCCAGACTACAGAACTTCAGAGCCCTAACGAACTCATCCGTTCTTTGCAACTTCTATCCAGCAGATGGAGACCAGCTACTAAAACTGCTCCAACTGACAACTGGGTGGGACATCACTATAGAGGAACTAGTCCAGACGGGTGAGAAAATTTTCACCATGATGCGACTTCTGAACCTAAAACTTGGATATGACTCAAAGAACGAGGGTCTTCCAGAACTCGTTCTGAGACCTCTGGAAGGCGCAACCGAGGAGCATGTTCCTGACATAGAAGCGCAGCTAAACACATGGTATGAGTACAGAGGTTGGGACAGAAAATCAGGAAGACCTCCTGTGGACAAGCTGAAGTCACTGGGAATGGACGACTTCACCTGAGTACGAGCTTCTTGAGCTTTGGCAGGTCTTCGACAATCTCCTTCAGTAGGTTGAAGAGGACCTCTACATCAATGATCCGAAGTTTTTCATCAGGGGTGTGAGGGTTCTTCAAAGTGGGACCAATGGAAACCATTTGGATACCAGGGATCTTCGAGCCAATAATACCACACTCGAGTCCTGCATGAATTGCTTTCACCTCAACCTCTCTCCCTGTGGTCTTCTCAAAGTGAGACCTTACAAATGCGAGGAACAAGCTCTTTGGCTCTGGGTTCCATCCGGGATAGGCAGCACTCCGGTTTACAGACCAACCACCCATCTTGGCCAAGTCTGAGATTGTGAGTCTGAACAATTCTAACTCAGAGTCTACACTGCTCCTCGTGGAGAGAAGTACAGTGACATCAGGACCCTCTGTCTTTACCACAGCTAGGTTGTTCGAGGTTTCAACCAGACCTTCAACGCTCGGAGAGAACCGAACCGGTCCATGTGGGATGATATTGAGTGTATGAATGATCTTGTTGGATTCCTCCAAAGAGAATGCAGGCTCAGGCGAGCTCTTGTTCCAGGATATCTGAATGTCCGGTTCCAACTCCTTGTAGTAAGACATAATCTCTCCACGTATCTTCTTCAGAATCTCCTCAACCTGTCCAGATTTCCCTGTTTCAACAGCAAACCTCGCGGTTGCTTCCCTTGGTATCGCATTGTGTTTACTACCACCGTTCCATTGACAAAGATGCACATTCTGATCAGCCACGATTGAAGCGAGAAGTCTAGCCATCAGCTTGTTCGCATTTGCACGATGCTTGTGGATGTCAACACCGGAATGTCCACCAAAAAGGCCGGAAACAATCAGCTCATAGAATGTTGCATCACCTTTGACATCCTTCAGCTCTAGTTTCTTAGTGAGGTCTGTGTCACCACCGCCTGCTGATCCTATTGTGATGACTCCAAGATTCTCAGAATCGATGTTAATCATGAGTTTACTCTGAATCCCCATCTTCTTTGGATCAAGAGCGAAAGCACCTACGAGACCCGTTTCTTCATCCACTGTGATGAGTAGTTCTAGTGGTCCATGGCGTACATTCGGGTCTAACATCATAGCAAGGGCTAGAGAAGTTCCAATTCCGTTGTCAGCACCCAAAGTTGTCCCATCGGCATCTACCCATTCACCATTGTCTTGGATTCGAACTGGGATTGGATCGTTTTCAAAGTCAAATCCATCAGGTCGGTCAGTCTCGCAGACCATATCCATATGACCCTGTAGAAGCAGCGGCTGAACTTCCTCCATGCCTTTTATGGGATCTTTCTTGCATAGCAGATTTCCAGCCTCATCCTCAATGATTTTGATCTCTATTCCAAGTGACTTTGCCCGTTCTGGTATCCAACTCTTCAGTTTCGCTCGAATCTTTTCTTCTTTCTTGGACTCACGTGGAGTCTTTGTGAAGACCTCTTCAAATATCTCCCAGACGAGCTTTGGTTCTAAGTTCTCAAAGACCATAAGAAGACCACCGCTGATTATGCAGGTTCTGAGCCGCACTATAAGCTTTTGTCCCCGAACAAGCAGGTTTTTCATTCACAAGGTGAATACAGGTTTCCTTCTAGAAAAAGGAGAGATGATTGGAATGCTATTCGATCCGGGAATTACTGACATACTAAGAGACACTCTTCCAGGACTGGGAGACTTCTTCCTTTTGATTACCCAACTTGGTGGTGAGCTTTTTTACATTGGTTTACTACTGATTGGGTTCTGGACGTACAACAAAAGACAATCGATACTTCTGACATTCATACTCATTGTGTCGGTACTCTCTAACTACTGGTTGAAATACATGATTGCAAATGAGAGGCCACCTGTTGGAAATTATTATCCAGGAGTAGATTATTCGAATTACAGTACTCCCAGTGGCCATTCGCAGAACTCTGCAACAGTCTACGGATGGATCACACTGAAGGTCAAGACTTGGTGGATGGCACTCATTGGCATTGTACTTACATTATTGATTGGCATTTCACGAGTGTATCTTGGTGTCCATTATCTTGGAGATGTCTTACTGGGATGGGGCTTAGGAGGTGTAATAGTCCTCATTGTCTTCTACTTTGAGAATCCCCTGAAAGAGTTCTTCTCAAGATACAAGACTGTGAATCTGCTGATCTTACTGGTAATAATCGGATTCCTGATGACTCTGATTGCCTCATTACTACCTCAGCCGCCCCTTGACAATTTTGGATCATACGGAGGCCTCACAATGGGGATTGGCCTTGGTCTAATCCTAGAAATGAGGTTCGTAGACTTCTCGGTAGAACCTTATCAGGGACAAAAGTGGAGACTTGCTCTGCGGATCATCATAGGACTTGCATTGGTGGTTGGACTCATTCTTGGACTTTCATCCATCCTACCGTCGGACGTAATCTGGCTACGCATGATCAGATACTTATTGGCAACAATTATGGGAGTGTTCGTTTGGCCATACATCTTCAAACGAGCCAATCTCTAGTCCTCGGCAGATTCAATAATCAGGTTTCATAAACAATGAGCGTGAGTCACGATGACGAAGGCAAAGAGTACCCCAATCTTATCGCCGACATATCCAATGCCACCGTATCATTATTTCAACTCTAGGCTGTTTCTGGCGATGTTCAACCCTCCAGAGGATGCAATTCAAGCTCTTCTTCCACCTCCATTGCGTCCATCACAGATGCCTCTTGCAGCATTGATGTTTGGAGAGATGCCCTGCAAGGAAACAGGCACCTTCATGGAATCAGGAGTTCTTGTCCAATGCATCTTTGACAACCCAGAAACGAAGGAGGAAGAGGTCGGCGTTTATTTCGCATACAACTATGTTAATACAGAAATCGCTCAGGTTGCTGGTCGAGAGATCTGGGGGTATCCAAGAAAACAGGCCAAGATCTCATTGAACTGGAGAAACGACACCATCACTGGAAAAGTAGTGAGGGACAAGACTACGATCTACAAGGCCAGCTGCAAGATGGATGAAGAAGGTGCATGGATTGACAGTGGACCCAACCTCAATGCAAAGGTCATTCCGAGTCCTTCTGGAGAAGGGTATGATCAAGCAGTCTTAACGGCGGCCTATCTTGATTACACAATCAAGAATGGACGGTCTGGTGATGTCAAGATTGAGATCAATGGTGGACCCAATGATGACTTGAGTCCTGTGAAGATTGAAACACCTATGATTGGACAATACTTTGATTGCGATATGCTAGTTCCACCAGCAAAGATTGTCGGCGATCTGAAACTATAGCGTATCAAAGATATTCTGAGGCTTCAATCTCTGAAAGCTTGTTCCCAGCACTCCTTGCATAGTGTCTGGCGATTTGGAAGCACAATAGTCCGAACAACAAAACTGCAATGTAGGAGTAGAGAGGATTTGTGAAAAGACCTATTCCAAGAATGGCTGAGAGCCCTACAAAACCTATGAGATTTGGTAGTAGATGCGCACGCAACATCGACCACCCTCGAATAGGCATCTGAACCGCAGAACCTCTCTGTCGTGTGATCATCCGTTCAGCCTTGAAATCACCTCCAATAGCAGCGGCATTTGCAGCTATCCCACCAGCAGTCATATTGATGAAACCAGCAGCAAGAACCATTGCAGGGATGTATAATAGAAGAGTGGGAGAGATTATGGTCACAACAATTGAGATTGCTACACCAGCCACCATTGCGAATGGTATTGCACTATAAACTTTCCCGAGAATATAGTCATTCATACTGAGCTCTGAAAGTTGAAGATTCATGAGGTTCTTGCCCTCATAGACGGTCTCATACCCTGCAAAATAGACACCATATGATGTTGCAAAAGGCACGAGAACGGAAACTATCAGGAATGGTGTGAAGAAAGACATCTCTTCTCCAAGAGTGAAGGCTGGAACTATGATAAAGATGGCAAATCTGATTGGCCCAACAAGATACTGTGCTAACACTCTTCCTTCTCTTCTGATGTTGACTATGTTATACCATATCGATACGCTGATGGCGGTGTTGAATTTGAATCCAGGAATAGTCTGAGGATTCCATGATTCATGGATTAATGGAGTGGCCATCTTAGAAGTCCTCTTAGACCCACTAGTAAGCCAGCCACTGTAGTGAGCCTTCTCACTCAGACTTGCATTCGCATTGACCAGACCAATCGCGAGGAACGTGAATATGACAATCAATAACAGATCGGGTATACTAATTGGTGCACCTACTACAAGTTTCAAAGAAACCGAACTTGTAGCATATCCAGGGCTGATACCTGAAGAGAATCCAAGCTCCTCTAGAATTTCAAAGACAATACCAATGAGTTGGCCAAAACCGTCACCAATTATTGCGACGTAGTAGAATGCACCTATGAGTATTGTAAAAGTGGTTCCAACGAACCATCCTATGTTCTTGAGACGACGTCTACCAGCAAGCAATCGGGAAAAGAAGAGACCAAAGAGGCCTCCTATCGACACTCCCAGAGCTGTCATTACAAGCATCATCAGCACAAAAGCAGGAATGGAAAGAAAGGCAACAATTGAACCCGATACGATACTTAGCCCGATGAATATTGGTGTGCCAATGATCAACCAAACCATTGAGTTGTAGACGATAACAACTATTGTCTTCTCAAGAAAGAGTGTTTGTAAAGAGATTGGCATCGTCATGAGATACTCCATTCGAGCTGAGTTGGCAACCGTTGTCGAACTGACCATTATTGACCCGATGAATGAGAAAATCATGAGGAAATTGAACAGTGTTGCTGCTGATCCGATATTTGTACGAAGTAAAACTGTGATTTCAGTCCAACCGATTAGAGGAACAACCCAAACGAAACCAAAGATAATTACGACCCAGACCAGAATAATTGCGATTGGATAGATTATCCGTCTGATTAGACTACGTTGTTCAGTCCGTTTTCCCTTGACTCTTGAAATCCTGAAGCTCTGTGTGAGATCTTGCCTTAATAATATAATCAGGTCTGAGAGGGTCACGTGACCTCACCCAAATACTCCGCGATCTTCTGCATATCGGGTCCGCCTGTGAGGGACAGAAAGATTTCTTCTAGTGATTTCTGTCCTTCAGCCTGTATCCGAAGCTCATCCATAGAACCTTCTGCGACCATCTTTCCTTCGTTGATAATTCCTATCCTGTCACAGATCTGTTCTGCTATCTCAAGGATGTGAGTGGACATGAGTATGGTCACTCCTCGTTCCCTTAAGCCGTTTAGAATCTCCTTGATCGTAGCTGCACCTCGTGGATCAATTCCAGCCTGCATCTCATCCAGAATCAGTACCTTGGGTTGATGGATGAGGGCTGCGACGAGACTGATCTTTCTCGACATTCCCTTCGAATAGGTTTCGATGATGTCATCACTAGCGTCCTTGATGTCGAGAAGGGTCAGGAGTTCATCCAGTTCTTCCTCTCTTTCTGGTCCCCGAGGAACTCGCCAGATGTCGCTCACATAGTTCGCATATTCCCAGCCTGTCAGCCTCTCTGGTAGGACCGGTTCTTCAGGTACATATCCCATGACGCGTTTGGCGTCAACAATCTGATCCTTGATGTCAAAACCCATTATCTTGGCAGTTCCTTCGGTTGGTTTTAACAAGCCAAGTAACATCCGCATCGTTGTAGATTTACCAGAACCATTTGGTCCTAACAAGCCATAGATCTCACCTGGATTGACCTGAAATGATAGATTGTCAACGGCAGTGAATTCACTGAAGATCTTCTTTAGTCCAAGGGCGTGAATCATCAAAATCAGGCATTAATGAGTCAAGAGTCCATTTATTCCTTAGCATATCTGTAAGTTACATTTGGTAACGGATATAAGACAAGAACTTCCGTGAGGAGCTATGACACTTGAGAGTTGGCGGCTTCTCGATCTTGGACCAATCGCTCCGATCGATACCCAGATTAATTATGATATGATTGCTCAAGGAATCACTGAGGGAGAGTCTGAGAACACTCTAATTATCTGTTGGCCAGCTAAGCCATTGGTGAGTCTTGGATACTTTCAAGAAATCGAAGCCGATATTGATACACAGTTTTGTAGGGAGAATGACATATTCTACACTCGTCGTACTGTGGGAGGCGGTGGTGTCTATCTCGATGATGGCCAGATGTTTTACCAGTTGATTGGACGCCAGGATAGTCCCACAACACCAAAGAAGATTGATGATTACTACGTCAAGTTTCTCGAGGCTCCAGTACAAGCATACAGGAATCTTGGAATACCTGCAGAATTCAAGCCTGTGAATGACATCATTGCTAATGGAAAGAAGATTTCTGGTAATGGTGCGGGAGATATCGGAGACGCTAGAATTCTGGTTGGAAACATGATCTTCGACTTTAATTTCGATATGATGGTGAAAGTCCTTAGAGTCCCAGACGAGAAGTTCAGAGACAAAATTGCCCAGAGTCTGAGGGAGAGAATGTCAACAATCCTGCAAGAAACAGGTTCTATGCCAGATAGAAATGAGGTCAAAGGGGATCTGCTACGACTTTATGAGGAAACTCTCAATATCGAGCTAGTTCAAGGGAAGCTCAACAAGTGGGAAATCGACAAGCAAAACGAGCTCAAACCCAAGTACATGTCAGATGAATGGCTTCATTGGAGGAGAGGTGGGAGGCTTGACGCGAGGACAGTCAGGATCTCAGCCACTACCCGCGTTGGAACTTCCAACTACAAAGCTCCTGGAGGTCTCATGAGAGTCACTGCTGAAGAGATAGATGGGACACTGAACGAAGTCGTCATCAGTGGGGACTTCTTCATGCTTCCAATGGATGCAATAGCAAACCTCGAGAAGACTTTGATTGGTGCAAAGACTGAAAATGGCGACATTCTAGAAAAGGCGAAAGAGGCCTATTCAAAGCACAACATTGAGTCACCAGGAGTCACACCTGAGGACATCGAAGCCGCAGTAAAGATAGCATTCGAGCAGAAATGAGTCACAAAGAAGACATAAGGAGTTCGTACATGAACTCGTTGAGAGGAATGTCTTTTCGAGTCAGAGCTCCTGGTCGAGTTTGTTTGTTTGGAGAACATAGTGACTATTTGGGATTAGATGTGATAGCTGCTGCGATAGATCTTGGGATCGAGATAGTTGCCCACCCTCGTGAAGACAACGAGATCCATATAGATTACAGTGACTTGGGAGAAGTGGATGAATTTTCATTTGACTCTGAGGTTGATTATCGTAATAAGAGGGACTACATCAGAAGCTCGTTCAACGTAATGATGAGAAAGGGATTCAAACCTAAGAATGGTTGGAACCTTAAAGTCAGTGGGAATATTCCTATCGCTGCGGGGCTATCCAGTTCTTCTGCAATGACCGTGGCAGCGATAATAGCGATAGCAGAGATGTCAGAAAGGACTCTGTCAAAGGATGATATTGCACTGACTGCATACGAAGCTGAGGTCGCAGAGTTTGGAGAAAGCGGGGGAACAATGGACCACTACGCTTCCGTAATGGGGGGTGTAATCCATGTTGATATGGAGTGCCAGAAAGTCACGAAATTACCAGCACAGCTCAAGTCTTTCGTCATTGGAGACTCAGGAGAGAAGAAGACTGACACTGTCGGAGACCTTCGATACATCCGAACCACGGTTGAGAGGGAATATGAAACAATAGCACAGAGGATTGGTTCGTTCAACCGGAGAACAACACCAGCAAACATGGTCTATGAGTTGAGAAAAAGGAAACCAAACAAAGAGAGAAGGATGGCAGAGGCTACACTGCGCAACAGAGACCTCACCTACCGAGCGCTAGAGCTATTGAATGAAGAGAGTCCAGAAACTTCCGACTTGGGTGATTTGATCCAAGAACATCACGAGATACTGAGAGATGACTTTCACAGGTCCACTCCAAAGATAGAACATCTAATTGATGCAGCTCTGGAAGCTGGAGCAACGGGATGTAAGATAAACGGAAGCGGTGGAGGAGGCTCTATGATGGCCTATGCCTTTGGTTTAGAGAGAAAGGTAGCTAATGCGATTGAACTCGCGGGAGGTACTGCCTACATCGTCAAAGTGGACGAGGGAGCCACCCTCAAGAGGATAGAATAAACTAGTTGCTCTTAGCGAGTTCCTTCATACGAGATTCAACGATATCTAGGATCTCAGCCTTCAGCTTAGCACCATCTGCAAGCAGTTTCTCGACCTCTTTTGCAGTCTTGTCAACAAATGACTTATCGGTGATATTCCCGAGATTGATTCTTACATTCAATGCAGCACCCTCTATTGCAGCCATAAGAGCATGAGCAGCAACACCAGCATCAGTGATTGTATTGATGTTCCCTTTCTCAGCTGCCACCCTGTCATGGGCTAATGCGTTCAAGGAATGCTGCATGGTGTTTAAGGGCACCTTGGCAGCTTCAATTGTTGCTTTCTGGGTAGCAGCCTCTTTCTTCTTCTTCTCAGCAGCTGTATCCTCAGGCATCTTGAAAGTACCCATCACAACATCAAATGCTTCGGAGTCCTTTTCGATGTTATCCATCAGTACTCCGCGGTCATATTCACATGCGTGTCTGTGTTCGCGCATCTCCTCTTTTATTCCAGCGAACTTACGACCTGACAGTGACAATCCAGTGACCATACAAACCAAACCGGCTCCAAATGATCCAAGAGATGCGGCAACACTTCCTCCACCAGGTGTCGCACGTGCTCGACGGACTTCGTTACCAAACTCAATCATAGACATCTCAGTGAATGTCTTCTTAGTTGGATCGGTTCCTCCACCAAGATAGTAAAGATCAAGGATCATATCCTCATCAAGCCTCTCTGGTTGAATATAATATCTGAGGGCATCAAGGAGCGCAAAAAGCGGGACCATCCCTACAATTTCAGTTTCAACGACAGTGGCACCAAAACGACGGGCTTCGTTCTTTACAACCTCCAACACCTGGTGAATCTTCGTCCTTCGAGGATGTGTCAGGTTTGTTGAAACTTGTACACAGTTCTTTGCAGGTAAGTCAAGGCCAATACCCTGTACATTGACAAAGCCACCAGTCAGGCCACGAACTGCATCAGCACATGTCTTCGCAACCTCTAGGTTTGTTGTGTTCAGATTGAAGTTAATTGCAATGAGAAAGTTTCGAGCGCCAGTGGCTGTGGCTCCTGCAGTCGGGTGGATCTTGTTTGGACCGAAGTCAGGTTCTTTTTCTGGGACATGTCCTATCTGTTCTCGGAGTGCTTCGAACTCACCTTCTCGGATGTTTGGAAGATCAACTCTGTCAGGCCGGGTTGCAGACTTTGAATAGAGGAACACAGGAACATTGCACTTTTTGGAGAACTCCTCACCAAACTGCTTTGAAAGTTCAATACACTCCCCGATTGTGACACCATGAAGTGGGATGAATGGCACCACATCCACAGCACCCATTCGTGGGTGAGCACCCTCGTGTTTTGTTAGGTCAATCTTCTCAACTGCAAGCTCTGCTGCCTTCAAAGCCGCCTCCTTGACCAACTTTGGTTCCCCGATAAAGGTGAAGACGGATCGATTGTGGTCTGGGTCAAATTCAACGTCAAGAAGCCTGACTCCCTCAACACTCTTGATGGCTTCTGACAAGCCATCAATGACTTTCTTGTCTCGTCCTTCTGAGAAGTTGGGTACGCACTCAACTACTTTCACAAGATTCACCGGTGCCCGCTCGACGCGTCCGTGTACAAAAGGGTTTGGGCGTATGCCTATTGTTGTTTTTTCAAGTATTCTCCAAGTTTCTCTGTTTCAATCTGCATGTTGTACATTTCATGGTGTAATTTGAACCCGAGCTTTTCGTTAATTGCTATCATTGGAGCATTCGATGTGGCATTTCCAGTAGTTATCACTTTGATGTCAGGGAATTCCTCCCTTATCCGAAGAAGCATGGCAGCCTTTACCCATTTGCCTTTTCCTTGACCACGGTAGTTCTGATCAACACCTGTAAGCATTTGCTGTAATAATGGAACTCTGGATGGCGTATAAACAACATCTGAGAGTCCAGAAATGTTTCCGTTTTTCTCATGTAGTAGGACGGTCAACCATGTTTCACCCGTCTTTTTAGAAACATCTTCGTACATCCTGAATAGTTCAGGAGTTATTATGCGGTCCCCAATGTCAAGATCATCTAATGGCATTTGATTAGATACTTCAGTGTATTTTCGTGTATACTTCTCTAGAATTTCGTCTGGAATCGAATAATGAAACTCGAGTGAAGTATCGGGAGATTTCTCTCTACCTTCCCTTTCCCATCGTTCCACCATCTTCCAGTCTATTTCATCCATCCTCAGGCGATAGTTCCTCACCTCTAATGCTTCAGTACCACCGAGATAGCGATTGAATTCTCTTCCATCCTTCTCCATAGTACCTCCAATGATGACTCTTCTCTTCTTCTCAACTGCAAAATCATACATCAATTTTAGGAGCGCCTTGGCTATTCCTTTTCGTCGATGGTCTTCGAGAATAGCTAGCCCGGCAAAGAGGTTGTGCTCATTTCCGATATAAGATGGAGAAGTTTTCTTCACCACACGTAAACGAAGACTAGCAACCACATTGTCAGGTTTTCCTTTCTCAGTCACTATGTAGAATGTTACATCATTTTCCTCAAGGGCTGTTTTCTCCCACTCCTGATAACTCAAATCTTCTTCAATAGGATCATCAGGTAGGATTTCTGACATTCTCTTTCTGCGGTAAGCATGCATTTTCGCCCATTCTTCATTGGATGCATTTGCAATATCGAATGTTTGGATATCGTAATTCTCCAATTGACAACCTCCTTCGATTATCTTAGCCGAGGAGATGGCTTTGTAATAAAATATACATATGAATCAGGAGAGCTGAGCAGCATATGCAGCTACAACATTCTTCAAGAGCATGGCAATAGTCATGGGTCCAACGCCACCAGGTACTGGTGTGATGCATAACGCCTTTTCTTTGATTTTGTCAAAATCTGCATCTCCATGGGGAGTCGACACATCAATCACCACTGAGTCCTTCTTCACCATCTCTTCGGTGATGAAAAAGGGGTCTTTCTCACTGGTACGTCGACCAATTGCAGTAACCAGTACATCAGCCTGTTTTGTAAACGAAGCTAGGTTTTTTGTCCGAGAGTGACAGACTGTCACCGTCGCGTTTCTGTTCAAGAGAAGCATGATGAGTGGTTTGCCAACGATATTAGACCGATTGATGATGACAGCATGCTTACCGGATAGGTCATTCCAACCAATCCGATCAAGGATTGTGACAATACCATGAGGTGTCGCTGCGCTGAGATTCTCCTCTCCGTAGAATAACCGGTATACGTTTGTTGGAGAAAAGCCATCAACATCCTTCAGAGGATCAATCGCTCCTATAATCGTCTTCTCATCAATGTGGTTGGGAAGAGGTAGTTGAACAAGGATTCCATGGACTCTTTTGTCATCATTGAGTTTGGTGAGTAGCCTGAGAAGTTCCTTCTGAGTGGTGGATTCAGGCAAGTCATAGTTTTCAGACAGGATACCAGCTTTGTTTGATGCCTTGTGTTTCATTTTGACGTACATCTTAGAGCCGGGATCATCACCGACAATGATTGTAACCAGTTTGGGAGGAACTTTATGTTTCTTAACGAGTTCTTCGACCTCAGCTTGGACTTCATTCCTCAGACGGTTCGATAGTCTACGCCCCTTGATGACATGGTCATCACAGATTGGTTTCGGTTCATCTTCTTTAGACATTTCAATCACCTAGCTAGAAGACTCCACTGATGTTTCCATCATCATCGACATCCATTCCCAAGGCTGCTGGTTCCTCTGGGAGCCCAGGCATGAGATTGATGTCGCCCATATATACTACGATGAATCCAGCACCACTACTTACATCAAGACCATTAACCTCGACGTCGAAGTGTGACGGTCGACACCTCAGACTTCTTGTGTCAGAGAGACTGAACTGGGTTTTAGCGACACATATAGGGAGATTTCCGAATCCTCGTTTTTCGTAAGAGCGAATTCTTCCACTAGCATCAGTTGTGTAGTCAACATCGTCAGCCCCGTAGATTTGTTGAGCTACTTTCAGAATCTTGGTCTTGATTGAATCCTTTAGGTCGTACGTATGGTTGATTCCCTTACTAGTACGGTTGTCGATTGCTTCAATGACAGATTCAACTACAGCCTTTCCACCCTCACTACCCTTGGTGAAAACCTCTGATACCTCCATCCTCCAACCCTTGCTTTTACAATACTGTCGGAGCAGGTCAATCTCTTCATCAGCATCGTCTGGAAATCGATTGAGTGCGACAACAGCTGGCACACCGAAGTTGTTGACGTTCTCTACATGTTTTTCAAGATTCGGGAAACCTGCCTCAAGGTCATCACAGCCATGATACTTGAGTGCACGAATCGTAGTGACAACGACACAGGCATCAACATCGAAGTTTCCAGCTCTGGTCACTATATTAAAGAACTTCTCAGCGCCCAGGTCTGCTCCAAACCCGGCTTCTATCACAACGTAGTCGAACAGTTTCAAGGCAATATCTGTCGCAATGATTGAGCTGGTACCATGAGCAATGTTTGCAAAAGGACCAGTATGGATGATTGCGGGAGTTCCTTCCAGCGTTTGAACGAGGTTCGGTTTGAGTGCGTCGCGGAGAATCACAGCCATTGCCTTGTTTGCGCCGATGTCTCTCGCAAACATATCCTTGAGTTGCTCAGACCTTCCGACGAGGATGTTTCCCAAACGCTCTTTCAGTTCCTTATAGTCCATTGATAGACCTAAGATTGCCATGACCTCAGAAGCAGAAGTTATGACAAAACTGTCTTCTCTGGGGAATCCGTCAAACCTACCGCCTAGGCCTACGATCACTTTCCGGAGAGCTCTGTCGTTCATATCCAAATTTCGCGGCCAATAGGTTCTCCTGACATCGAGCTCGGGCTGCTTGTCGTGGTGAATATAGTTGTCAATCATGGCAGAGAGCAGATTACCTGCAGCTGATACAGCTGGAAAGTCACCAGTGAACATCAGATTGATCTGCTCAAAGGGGACCACACGTGATTTTCCACCACCTGCAGCTCCTCCCTTGATTCCGAAGACTGGACCCAATGAAGGTTGCCTCAAGGTGACAACGGCCTTGTGACCTAGAGCATTGAATGCCATTGAGAACCCAATGGAGTTGGTTGTCTTACCCTCTCCAGCAGGCGTAGGGTTTGTGGCTGTAACAAGGATAAGTTTTCCTTTCCGTTTACCAAGTTTGGTTCTTATGTTCAGATTGATCTTTGCCATATATTTACCATATATTTCCAAGTCCTCTTCGTCTATTCCTGCGTCTTTTGCAACATCAACAATAGGTTTCATCGTATCTCCATCTCACCCATCAATTGTCGAACGAGGTCACAGTGTACCACATATTGATAAACCAAGCTCTATGGCAAGAACCCTTGCGCAGATTAGCATACTTAATTGATGATATGAGAAATTCTGAACCATGAAGGTTCGAAGGACCCTAACCTTAGTCATCATGATAGTTCTTCTTTCTACTGGTTTTATTGGATTGTCTGAAGCTCAATCAGATAGACCTGTTCAGGTCTGGCCAACAAATGATTGGGCGACATCAACTCCAGAGGAGCAAGGAATGGACTCTGCAGTTCTTGCAGGAATCTATGATACTGTCAGGGATGCAGGTTCAAGTATTCGAAGTATGCTTGTTGTTCGGCATGGCTATCTGGTGGCTGAGGAGTACTTCTATCCTATGCTCTATGATATCAACAGTACACACATAGTCTACTCAGTTACAAAGAGTGTAGTTTCATCCATGATTGGAATTGCTCTCGATAAGGGTTTCATAGACAACACGAGCCAATTACTCCTAGATTTCTTTCCAGACAGGATAATATCAAACATGAGTGCTTGGAAAGACGCAATAACGCTTGAAGATGTTCTACATATGAGGTCAGGATTCCAGTGGGATGAGGACAACTATGACGAATACAATGACTTCTTTGCTATGGAAGATTCGGACGACTGGGCTCAATACGTCCTCGATCGGCCTATGGCGTACGAACCAGGTTCAACATTCTACTACAACAGCGGCAATTCACACCTCCTCGCCACGATAATCAATGTCACCACCGGAATGACTCCGTTGGCGTTTGCAGACCAAAATCTGTTCGGGCCATTAGGCATCACAAACAGGCAGTGGTTGACAGACCCGCAGGGAGTGAATTTTGGTGGTTCTTCTCTTGCATTACGACCACGAGATATGGCGAAATTTGGTCTTCTGTTCCTGAATAATGGAACTTGGGATGGTCAGCAGATAGTTTCAGCGGATTGGGTCAATAGGTCAACTCATGGCCCAGCTACGCCATACGGAGGGACAAGTTATGGATTCCAGTGGTGGATTAACACTTATCAGAACTGGTATTCAGCGCGAGGGTATAATGGTCAACTCATATACGTCGTTCCTGAACATGATGTTATCGTTGTCTTTTCCTCTGACAATACTGGAGGATGGGATTATGACCTGTGGGTGGGTCAAGTGATCAATGCAATTACAAATAACTATCCTACATCAGGTGACCTTCCGCCAGACATTCCCTATATCCTCATAGGGGGATCTCTGCTTGCAGTCATTGCTGTCGGAGCCATTATTGCTCGTACTCGAAGATGATCGCAGTATTGTCCTCACTGCAACTCTCCAAAAGAACATAAGCCAGATTCACATTGCAGATTATGGTCGATTGTAATGGAAAAACTCCCACTTGATGCACTGCCAGATGCATTACCCGATGCCATTGATGAGGAAAAGTATGTCATATGTACTTACTACGTTGGACTTCCACCTTTCATGAATGCAAGAGAGTTGGCGCATGATGCAGCTGTTGAGCAGAGTACAGGTACTTGGACACTAGTGCCGGGTGAAACACCTGCTGTTAGGAGAAGACATGTTGCGAAGGTCATTGGAGTCTATGAAGTTCCTCAGTACGAGTATAGCCTTCCCAAGGATCTTGAGCGAAGACAGTATATTATGCAGGTTGCATATCCTTGGGAAAACTTTGGTCAACAGATCCCCATGCTACTCAGTACAGTTATCGGAAATATCTCACTCTATGGGAGAATCAAATGTCTGGACATGAAGTTCCCTAAATCTTGGTTGAAGGGATTCAAAGGACCAAAGTTTGGAATAAAGGGTCTCAGAAAGTTGTTGAACATAAAGAAGAGACCAATTCTCAATAACATGGTCAAGCCATGTGTCTATACCTCATGTGAAATGGGAGCAGATCTAGCATACGAGGCGGCTGCTGGCGGGGCTGACATCATCAAGGATGATGAGCTGCTTGCCAATCCTGACTTCAATACTCTAGAAAACAGAATTCCAGCATTTATGGAAGCACTAGACCGGGCGGACTCGGAGAAAGGCGAGGAAACAATCTTCACAGTCAACATTACTGACAGCCTCCCCAAAATGTTTGAGAATGCAGAGAGGGCTGTTGAGCTAGGAGCAAATGGACTGATGATCAACTTTCTTGCTGTTGGATACTC
>JBHLRZ010000016.1:0-74737 GCA_048882045.1 Candidatus Thorarchaeota archaeon
TCTGTGAGAGGTCTTCCCGAACTTACTGTTTCGGACATCTACAAGGGAATCAGATTGGAGTATACAACTGATATTTTGACGATCGAAGAAAGAATTGAGGTGGCGTACTCACTTGACAGACAGTTGGGTGGAGCTCAGCTCCTGACGCACACGAATGGAACTGAGAATTTCTTTGTGTACCTTCTCGCACCTAGTATAACTGAAGATGCGGAGAGCGCTGTGAGACAGTACGTTTTCGTGCTAGATAGGTCTGGGTCAATGGGAGGAGTCAAGATTGAACAAGCAAAGATTGCATTCTGTGCTATGGTTGGCACACTGAGAACAATCGACATGTTCAATGTAATCTGCTTTGACCACGAGATTGATGATCTCTGGACTGAACCCCATGCAGCAACTGTAAGTAATATTCAGACTGCTCAGAATTGGATCAATGCTCTAACAGCAAGGGGATCAACTGACTTCCATGGGGCAGCGATGCGAGGACTAGAAACATTCACTGAAGGCGAGAATGCCAAGGCAATGCTCATTCTCTCTGATGGTCTTCCGACAGCAGGAGAAATAACTCACTCCTCAGGTATATTAACTGCAATCAACGAAGCCAATATACTTGATGTATCAATTGCTACAGTTGCATTCGGGTCCGATGCAGACGAAAACCTCATGGCGAACATCGCGACGCAGAACAATGGATTCTTTGAATTCATTGAGCCGGATGATGACGCCAGTACTAAGCTCCTAGACTTCTACAAGACATTCTCTACCCCTGTTGCGAATAATTATGAGATTGGATTCAGCGGAGCTTTGGAGGTCGTTTCACTATCTCCTCTTGAAGAGTCACCTTTCTTCAACGGATCTGAAGTTGTTGTTTCTGGTCGATATATTGAAGGAATGACAGTTACAACGTCTATAGAATATGTAAGCGGACCAGAAATTTACACAGATACAGTTGGCGCTGCATCACATCACAATGAGCATGTGGAGTATATTTGGGCGCAACAGAAAATCTCCTTGTTGCTTGAACAGGTGGCCGAAGAAGGTGATACTGACGAGCTTCGTAGTCAGATTGTGTCCATTGGCATGAGGTATGGATTAGCGATTGCAGGTTACACTGCAATGGTGCTAACTGCCTACAATGCAGAATCTACTGAAGAAGTTCCAGACGTACCAGATACGGATGCAACATATACACAACCTCCAGCTTCAACATATAATGGACCTCCACGAGCGACTGCAACACCTCCTGCGGCTCCAGTCGCTTTTGACTCCACACTAAGTATAGTGAGTGGTTCCATTGGAGTAGTTTGTGTTCTTAGTATAGGAGCAATCATTCTCCTTATCTCCAGACATAGGAGGGGTTAGTAACCACACGCACAGAGTCAGGGCAGAGCGGAGTTCAACATTCTGCTCTGACTCACCTTTTTTCTTACTGAGCAACTCTTGAGAGTGAGTTATATAGTACTTTGTAGATGCGAGTACAGGTGACTATGATTGTACCAGAGGCGTTCAGATACAGAGTACCCATTTCTGTCTGTAGAGAATCTAGGTACGCAGTTTGTTTCTGAAGCTAAGAACATGACTGGACTTGTTTTGAAGGATGCAAATGGTCAGATGGATAGAAACCTCCTTTTCAAACAGCATGCAAGTATGAGGGACGCGCTTGAGCGAATCTGGTCAGGTGTTGAGCAAGGTAAGTTCGAGGTTGACAATCTACCTCTTCTTAGGACCACCCGAACTGTCTTCTGTCCAGAGATTAGTCGGAAGTTGAAAGCGCCAGAGATTGACCATGCTAAAATCATAAGAGACCTTAGACTCATGGTAAATACATTCCAATATGTAATCAAACCCAAAGATTCGAGATCTTATTGATATTCATTCCAGAAGACTGAATACTTGTCTAGCATCATTCAATTTGAGGAAGATGAAAGTAACACTCTTAGGTACTGGAACCTCGTTTCCCGACCCTGAAAGGGTCCAATCAGGTATTCTCGTTGAAACTAGTCAGACATGCGGTCTGTTCGATGTCGGCTCGGGAATACTTCATAGACTTACACAGATTGGTTTTGATTTGACTAAACTTGATGCAATCTTTTTGAGTCATTTCCACATTGACCATGTTTCAGATTTCCTAACACTATGTCAGAGTCTATGGCTATCAGGATATGATAGACCACTCAAGCTCTATGCACCACCGATGGTCAAAGAATGGTCTCGAGGAGTGCGTGACGTTTCTTTCACCTACCTGCGTGAGAAGATTGAGATAGACATCATACCGCTCAAGGAAGACCAGGTCGTGCATCAAGGTGACCTAATAGTGTCCAATGTAGCAACAAACCATAGTACGATGGACACACGAGCCTATAGGGTTGAACACAAAAGTAAAACCTTGGTAATCTCTTCTGATACGGCTCCCTGCAGAGAGGTCATTGAATTGTCCAAGGGATGCGATGTCCTAGTACATGAATGCAATTGGTTGGACGGATTACATCCTGAAGGTGTGCATACGAGTCCGAGTGAGTTGGCCAAAATTGCTGAGGAAACAAGTCCACGTAGATTGGTCTTGACACATGTTTCACCAGACGTAGTAGAGGATAAGGAGAAGGTCATTGAGATTGTGAAACGCAGGACAAATGCAGAGGTCATGTTTGGAGAGGACATGATGGTCCTTGAAATCTGATCTACGGGAATGAGAACGAAGTCCTCTCTGGTCCGTACATCCGTTTGATGTTTGCGATTCCAAACACTCCACCCAAGATGAACATCGGTGACCATGAGGCGAGGTAATCATACTGGGGGAGTATGAGGGGAGGTTGACCTTGCGTTAGTGCAAGACCATTTACCACAAGTACTATGAACCAGGTCAATGAATAGCCAAGGTTTACAATTGATGCTTTTCGAGCAAAGGACACTTCATAGGTCTTGACAATATGTATAGTGTCGCGGACCACAATAATCACAAAGAGTAGAGTGAACGCGATGAGAGCTGGGTAAGCGAATGTCCAAAAGAGAATATATCCAACCAGCACAAGACCGAGATAGATTGCATAGGTGAACATAGGATTGAATGGACGACTCTCGGGAATGAAAGGTTTTCTTGTTTCAGGTTCGGATTCTTTCTCAGTCATGAGAACGCACTTCTAGGATTTATCAGGACATCATATAACTGAGCGCGTAGGAGCAAAAAACCCCTTCATGAATTTACACAATTTTGATTCTTCGATGGTCAATCAGTTGGGTAATCAAGAACAGGCCAATGATGACATATCCTACAATCGAAACAGCTAGACCTGGTGCAAATAGTGCAAACGCTTCTTCTGGAGTCCAGATCTGGTGACCACCAAATCCGAAAAGGAGTCCCGTTAAAACGTATGATATGATACCGCGAGATGAAATCGTGAGTAGATATGAGAAATATGCGAAACGATAAGCTACTGAATCATGGATGCTCCACCACGCGTAAAGTAGGATTGCAATCTCAGAGTAAGTTCTAATGTTTGATATTGTCGAGATGACCGAAGCACCATCAATGCCTTCCATCCCCATCACACCGGGGAATATCGCATAGATGAATGCATATGACCAAATCCAGCCAAAGATGTAGACAGCAATCAAGATCCACGCCAGATTGCTTCCATTCCTCTTGAGGATAGCAATAGTTCCAACGACAAGAAATGCTCCTCCAGATATACCCATTACTCGGGACAGCGTATAGAATAGTTCGAACAGTGCTCGATATTCATTCCATCCAGGACTATAGGATGAAGCAAGAGCGAAGAAAATCGACTGCATGATCAACAACGGTACTGCTACGATCCCAATGATGAGCTGTACTTGTATTTGCTGATCATTAATACCATCTGTCAGCTTAGAATCCTCTACGACCATTTTATCCCCTTCGTATATCCTGTTGCGTATTCTTCTATACTATGATCCTTTTGACAGATTCGAAAAAAGCACATGAAGAATGCTAAATCATTCACCTTTGAGAGATTCACTGTCAGTCACTTCTTCTTTTGACTCCTCAAAAGACTCAGGCATTATAACTCGTGGGGATTCGTACCTAATCTGCCGCAATGCTTCTCGTTCTGCTGCGCTAGTATCATCCAGTAGTCTACTGCATATGAATCCAATAATAGGAATCAACGATAGGATGAAAATCCAACTGAGAAATTCCATAATGTAACTGGGAGCGAATCCACCAGTAGCAATTACGATGCCAAATCCAGCTCCTAAGGTTCCTGAAATGATTAAAACAACCATCGACCCCACACAGATTTTTTCTCCCCGTTTCATTATTTGTTCAACTCCTTCTCCATTCATCATGGAATTCGTGTAATACTTGAAAAATCATTCGTGGAATTTGCCATGTCAACGTTTAAAACCTATGAGAACTCTATCCATCCTAGAACTCGATTATTGAAACCGAGGAGAATTTGAATGGCTGATGCAATCGAATGGACTAACGCCAGTCCAGAACACATTGTCTGGCGTTACCCGGATAACAGAATTGATTGGGGCTCACAGCTAATAGTTATGGAGAACCAAGCCGCCATCTTCTATCGAGATGGGAAAGCTTTGGACACATTTCTTGCTGGCCGCCACAAGCTTACAACGAGTAGCATGCCAGGTCTTGTTGGCTGGTTGCAAAAGAAGGTTAAAGGCGATGTCTTTGAAGCTACCTGTGTCTTTATTTCACGAGGTCAATTTCAAGGAAAATATGGAGGGAGAGGACAGACAAGTGATCTGGCACCCCTTATGTTCCATGGTAACTTCTGGTTCCGTGTAAAGGAGCCGAATATTTTCGTTCAAGAAATAGTCGGGAATCAGAACGCTTTCAGTACTAAGAAAGTAAACGACTTCCTACGTTCATTCATGAACGAGAGGATCATTGACGAGTTTGCCCACTATGACCTTCAAGCTGTCTTTACACAACTTGATGAGACCTCTCTTAAGGTCAAGACCAAGGTTCGAATGAACTTTGAAAGGATTGGTCTAGAGCTTGTTGATTTGAAGTTTGAGGGGATCGATACAACCGAGAAATATCGTGAGCGACTCTTCTTCATGAAGACAGGTGGAGTGAGCGGTTCCCAAATACTAGGATCAGAAACCGTAAAGGATTCAGCTGAGTCTCTTGGCAAAAGTCCTGGTGCTGGCTTTGGCGCTGGCATGGGATTCATGGCGGGAGCTGCAGGTATGATGGGGCAAGGTGGACAACAGGGCCCAGCTGGAACCCCAGCAGGTGCCAAGTTCTGTGCCAACTGTGGAACTGCCTTGAACGGAGCCAAGTTTTGCCCGAACTGTGGATCCAAAGTAGGATAATACAAAATCAGAGTGGACGGTGCTGCCGTCCACACGTTTCTCTTTTTTCACTTCAATCCTGATACATTAATTCAGTTGTTTAAAGAAAGAAATACGCAGAAGCAAAGATGATTATTTCTTACCTTGTGCGCATGCGTTAATCTTGACTCTTTATAATACATAGAAGTCAACTTTTCTCATCACATTCTATTCGGAGATAGAAGGATGAGGAAGAGCCGGAGTATCGCAATACTAGTTCTATCTCTGATGTTTGTCTTTCCGTTAATTGTCCAGATTGGTGCAGATCACACAGCAGCTGATCTTGACACAGCCAAGACATTCATAGAGAGTTATGAACACCACGAGCAAATATGGATACAGAGCAATGAAGAATTCGACTTCCAAGCGTCTACTGATGGATGGGCAGGGGATGGAAGTGAAGAACACCCATACATTATCACTGGTTATCTGTTTGACTGTGAGAGCCAACCCATTAGAATTTGGGACACCAATGTCCATTGGATTCTGATAGACAATATCATAGATGGAGTTGGTAGCAATATTCAGTGTGGAACTTGGATCGAGAATGTCACGAATGGAGCGATCATAGACAATGAGATTTTCAATCGGCATTCAGGAATAGCAGTAACTGGATATACAGAATTGAACATCACTGGGAACTACATTCATGATTGCTGGGGGTCTGGGATTGAGGTCCTGGGAATGTTGAATCAATCAATCATTCAGGACAATGTCATTGAGAATGTAGGAGGAGCAGGAATCTTCTCAGGTATGTCAAAGGGAACTATTGTGAAGGACAATTCAATATCAAGCTGCAATTCGATTGGAATTAGTCTGGTTGGCGTTGTTATCGACTGCATTTTGGCCAGCAATGTCATCTTTGACAGTGCTGAGTCAGGTCTTATTGTTTCATATGGTGAGAATACAATCATCACAGGAAACATAATCACCTTCTCTTCAGGCCAAGGCATCTACATGAACTCACCAGAGCACTGCACAATATCTCAGAACATCATTGGGGATATATCAGGACATGGCATTCGGATAAATGCAGGAGATACATGCGAAATCAAAGATAATATTGTAGAGAATTGTACTCTTGATGGTATCCGTCTAGACTTGACTAGTTCCTCAGTTCTTCGGAACATTGTGAGGAATGCGTCTGAGTATTCTGTAAACCTATTGAGTAGTAGCAATCAAGTCACACTGAAGTTCAACACTTTCATAGATAACGGAAACTCGTGTCATGTGTGTGATGATGGGACTGCAAATATAATATCAGAGAACTACTTCGATGATTGGTCATCTCCAGATGCAGACGTTAATGGGTATGTGGATAATCCATACATGATTGATGGATCTGCGAGCAACCAGGATGAATATCCTCTTGCTGTTGCTGGGGTCATTCCGACAACAACACCTGATGGGAGCCCAATGAACATTCATCCACTCATTATTATCGCTCCTATAGGAATAGCCATCGTAATAGCTGCATTTGTCCTAATCAGACGTCGATAAACTAAGAAGGGGTTGAATGGGCCAGCTCCTTCTTCCACATCTAGCTTTCCATAAGGTTGGAGTACTTCTTGGACAGATACGCTCCAACTCCAAAGAGGAGAAATGCACCAGATGGAATAGCGATTACCATGAAATCGAAGAAATCCTGATCTGCCACTTGAGGGTTTGAGCCATCAAGATATTCGTTCAGATTGTTTTTTCCGTCCCCATCAGGATCCAACTCTGCATCATTTACCAGGGGATTGAGTCCATTCTCAAGCTCATAGAGGTCAGGAATGAGATCCATGTCTGAGTCCGCAGAATTAGGATTGAGATTGTTCAAGAATTCGTCAGCATTTGAAACCCCATCGCTGTCTGCATCATCCTGAGCGTCAGATGGGTCCAATGGATCTAGTCCATATTCATATTCCCAACCATCAGAGATTGAGTCCAAGTCGCTATCGGGAGAGGAACTATCAGTCCCAACAATGATTTCCATTGCATCACTCAATGAATCTTGGTCACTATCCATGTGGAACAAAGCGCTATCAAGCCAGTATTCATTTCGGTCGAGAACACCATTGCCATCCACATCAGCCTCATATTCGACTTTAATTTCGTATCCCAGACTGTAGTTCGCCAGACAGTCGACTACAACATAGTAAAGACCTGGGATTGTGATCTGTGTGCTTAGCACTTGCTGAGATTCCCATGCTGACGCATCAGGATAGATGTTAATATCAACCAGATTCCACATTGAGTTGTAGACTTTGAACTGTGCTCCTCCGCCCCACCATCGACTGGCTGCGTTGATGCGAGTTGGCGTGGTAATTGCTAGGGGGAGAGTCCTATTGAATCCTCCATTGATTATTCCATTTATTTCATGACGAACTGGTTCTCCATATTCGCGACTCATTGAGAAAGCAATACACCCACCAATTACGCCAGCAGTCGCTCTACCAAGGTGGTAGTTGAACCTGGAATAAGAATAGTAGTCACCAGGACCACCAGATATGGAATCCTGGTCCCAACTGGATTCATAAGCACAGATGACACTTCGATATCCCTCCTGATAGAAACTGATGTGGTCAGACGAGGACCAGAGGGGAAAATCGCCTGATGACACTGAACTGGTGATATCGAATCCATAGAGATTGCCCATCATCTCAGCAAGGTCAGCCCAATATTTAGCAACATGATACTCGAATCCTTCGGCGTATGCCATGAGGACCTGCTCATCAGCGTAGGCATAGTAGTTCCTATAGAGAATGGAGTCAATATTATACAATGCAATTATGTCTATTCCAAGTGCCGAAGCTTCTTCAGCGACTTCGTTACTGCCTTGAAACGGAGTGCCAAATTCTATGGCAATAGCTGCGTTGAACGCACAGAAATAGATGTCTAATGGCCAATCATATTGTGAGAGCACTCTAGCGAGTTCTATCAAAAGGGCTACTCCGCTACCATCATCATTTGCGCCAGGTGACCCCTCATTGGTATCATAATGGGCGGAGAGCACAAACACAGGGTTGTCACCGGGGAGATAACCAGGGAGAATACCAATCACATTGTCGTAGTTGCCAACCAGACTGACCTCGACACGGCCATCGGAAACTTCAGTCAGCTGACTCACGATCCAGTCTCTTGCAGCATCATTGCTCTCAGTTTCCCTAGAGAATCTCGAACCAATTTCAGAAAGACTTTGAACATAGCTTCGAAAGGTATCATAGTTACAAGCATAGAATATCTCTTCAGCAAAGTTTGCTCCATAAACTCTCTCTATGTTCTGTGACGTTTGAGCTAAAATTCCAGTAGATTGAGAAAACTGGTTGCTTATCTTGTAAACAGGAGTCGTGGTTGATATCATTGATAGTACAAAGAGTACAAGGAGCAACCTTCTCATGGCTCAAAATCGGAATATGGCACCGAATAAACTTAGCCCTGCGAGCAAGGGACTATCACGACTGTAACACATCCATTCGTATTGGTAAGAACCTAGAATTACTCAGCCAAACGAAGAGATGTTGCTATGCGTCAAGACTTCAGCTATCATGCATTGAACGAGGAAACCGTGGTTTCTGCAAGATCAATCAAGAAGAGTACAGGGACCTATTATACTCCACAACATCTTGCTGACCTAATTTCAAGAGATTCTCTATTGGCTTGGCTATCTGAACGCACAAACCGACCTCTGAAAGGATTGTCAGACCTGAATTCACTCTCAGTAGATGAAAGATTGATGCTAATCAAAAAGATCCATAAGATTAGAATCATGGATCCCTCTGTGGGAGAGGGCGTTTTTCTTCTTGCCAGTGCAAATCTCTTGAATGAAATATTAACAACGTTGGGAGATGACCGGACAGAAAATCAGAGAAGAAGAGCAATTGTCACAAACAATCTGTATGGGGTAGATCTATCCAGTCATGGTGCAAGAGTAAGCAGCACAGAACTATGTGAATGGGCTTCTGCAAATAATGCCCCTAATATCCGAATGGGGAATAGTCTCCTAGGATTCATCAGAGCACCAGAGGATAGAGTTGATCTTGATTTCATAATGATTCAAAAGATGGGTAAGAAGAATGGTTCGAGCTTGATAGACGAATTGGAGAAGACAACCTCATTCCATTGGTCAAGTCAGTATCCACTAATATTTTCAGGACTAAACAAGGGCTTCGATATAATTTTGGGGAATCCACCGTATGGCAATATCCTGGGAATGTTAGAGAGAAGTCACATAACTGCATCATACCCTTTCAATGTTGGAAAGAACAGAACGGGTACATGGAACAGTGCTGCGCATTTTATCGTGAGAGCTGCGTCATTGCTGAAGAATGGAGGACAGCTTGGATTTCTAGTGCCCAATAGCATTCTCAGGGTAAAACAATTCACGAAGACTCGGGAATTCATTCTCAATCATTTAGAACTTTGGAAAATTGTGGACGAAGGAAGTCCATTTGAAGGTGTGACTCTCGAGATGGTGAGTCTCTTCCTGAGGAAGGGAGAAAGACTTCAGAACAAAAGCGTTCAGATTGAGTCTCGAAGAAGTGGGATTAAAAAAACGAATGTCGTCGATTTTACAGTACTAAAGAAAGCGAATGTGTTTCCAATATATTATGATGATTTCTTCAAGAATATCATTGAAAGAGGTGTGAGGAACCAACTCGTTGCAACACGTGGACGAGATATTCCAAAGAAACATACCCGAAAACAACATGAGGAAGGATACGATATCCCATACATTACTAGCGGCAGAAGTGTTCACAGGTATAGAATCAACGAATCATACGTTACGTACACGAATGATTGGTTGTTTCAAGATCATATGCTTTCAGAGTCATTTGAGAATGAACTCCTTGTAGCAACAAAGAACTTCAGGTATCCTCGGTGTGTCATAAAGCCGCCTGGTGTAGCTCATGGTGGCGGAATTGTGAATATCAAACCACAGTATGAGAATGTAGACTTACAAGTCTTGGGACTGATACTCAACTCCCGAATGGTTCGCAACATCTGCATCAGATACCTCACAAACTACTCTCAACTAACATGTTGTCTCAATACAGGAATAATGGAAGAACTCCCACTCATCCTACCGACTTACAATCGTGTATATTCAACTCTATTTGGCAATCTGAGCGAACATTACTCGAAGTCTATTGAACCTGAACCAGTACTGGAACGAGTTGCAGATGCATTGGTCTATTCTTTGTATTTAGGAGAGAGCTGTCGTTTAGAGGAGATGATAGATGACCGATTGCCCATATCACGTAGTGATGGGATTATCACGATTCTTGACGAGGAGATTCTCAGAGAAGTTGACAAGATATTGGAGAACCATGCTGTGAGAGAACTGGAGCGCCTGGGCAATTTCCCTCCTTCTGAGAAATCTCTTAGATACTGATGCTTAAATACGACTGAGGGAGGAAACAGCAGGATTCAGAATGGTAGATGAAAATCATGACTCCGAAGAGATGGCTGAAGAGATCATAGATGCCATCGATGATGAAGCTGATTCGGATTTGGTCGATGGACTGTCCAAGAAGGAAAGGAAAATTGAGGAAGACCGTGGTTCAGAGCGCCAGCGGAAAGCACAGGACCTGAGGAAACAACTCAGGAAGCGGCAACTTGGTCTTATCAATTATCGCTGGCCTGCAGCTGTTCTAATTCTTGGTGGTATAATGGCGATCATCTCTGAATTCCTAACGATAATGTATAGAGACCCTGCAGTAATTCCTCCTGAGGTTGGATTCGACAGCTTTTTGCAGGGATTCACACGTAATGGTGGAGTCATCTTCATCTTCCCTATGCTTGCAGGAGCAATTATGTTGGTTCTCAGCTATTTCGCATACTCGAATCCTAAAAAAACATGGTTGGCAATCATTCCAGCAATGATGCTGATGATGGCAGGTGGGACAATTTTCTTCTTAGTCACATTCGCAGTATCATTAGAACCATCTTACACTGGTTACATCTATGCTACACCCTCAGTGCTGACCACGATAATAGCAGGGGTTGTTGCGCTCCTTGCGATTGCTATGAGAGAAACCGAATAGTCACTCGCTTAGAAATTCATCGAGTCGACCTTCCTCTTCCAAGAGGTTCATCCAGTCTATCCTCTCCGGAGTGGGAGTGTCATTCATGATAGAGTCTATTTTCTCTGCCGTCTCTGGCGCACTAAGTTCTGATGTGTCAACCTCGAAGACCTTTTTTTCACCA
Organism: Candidatus Thorarchaeota archaeon; assembly: GCA_048882045.1. GTDB lineage: Archaea > Asgardarchaeota > Thorarchaeia > Thorarchaeales > Thorarchaeaceae > SMTZ1-45. The sequence continues at coordinate 11,527 of JBHLRZ010000016.1, forward strand.
AAGGCATCGAGAGCATCGAGCTGACACACACCGAGTATCTCAGCTTCTACATTCTCAATGATTTTTTCCTTAGAGTATTTTCGTTTTGAGAGACGTGTCCTTAGAATTTCAGGATGAGTCCGAAGAAGGAACACCCACTGGACGGATCTACTAGGTACTAGATCAATATAGTGACCCTCAATGACAAGACGTTTCGTTTTGTCTTCTGTCAGTTCAACAAGTACATCGACAAGACAGTCCTCATTGATTATCCCAGTCTTACGAATTTGGTCCTCAGCTGAAACGCAGCCTGATTCCTCAGCGAGCTCTCCGAGTCCTACTACCTCAACACTTAGCTTGCTGCCAAGAATCTTTGCTACAACAGTCTTACCTGTTCCAGGTGTTCCACCAACTAGTATCACTGACATGAGCTGATGGCCACACATGTTCAAGATAAGCGTTGAGAAGTAACCAATCCACTTGCATAAGTGATAAAAGAAGTTCAACAGTCTGCTTTTGGCAGCAATGAATGCCTCCTATACTCTTAGACTCTTCCAACCAGCAGACATCAAGGATGTAGTTTCAATCAATCAACGTTGCCTGCCTGAGAACTATCCCGACCAGTTCTTTCTAGGACTCCATCACCATGCACCGAACGCGTTCTATGTTGCAGAATATGAGGGAGAGATAGTAGGATACATCATGTGCAGAATCGAGAGGGGTATCTCTGGATTTGGGCGTTTACCAGTGAAGAAGGGTCATATTGTGTCAGTAGCAGTAGTTAGAACAATGAGGGAGAAGGGAGTTGGAACAGCCCTCATCAATGCTGCGATGGAGGGAATGAGTGACTATGGAGCTACTGAGTTTTTCCTAGAGGTCAGAAAGAGCAATGAGGCTGCAGTAAATGTCTATGAAAGTCTCGGATATAATGTTCGCAGAGTCCTGAGAGGGTATTACCGCGATGGTGAAGATGCATATCTGATGGTAAAGAAAATAGATGGAGAGCCTGAGGAAGGTCTAGAGGATGAGTGATTCAATCGATGTACCTCTGATACCCGAATGTTCAGCGTGTATTGTCAACAGCCTGAAAACAATGATTCCACTCCTGACAAAAGACAAAGAGAAACAGTTTGACCTTTTCAATCTAGCATACAAACGTATCTCTGAGGGGTATGCGAAGAATCTTACACCGATAGTTCTATCAGTCACACTCTATCAGGAGCTCTATTCAAAGGGTAATCTAGACGATCCATACAAAGAGATCAAACAGCGAAGTACCAGAGCCGCTCAGATGGCTTTACCTCTCATAGAGGAGAGGATGAATAAGTACAAGGATGCAGAGTATTTCCGAGCATGTATTGCGGCATCAATTGCTGGTAATATCATTGACTTCAACACTGCTGAACATACGCCAGACTTGGAAAGACTTGTAGATGTCTTTGGTGATGTGATGGAGCAAGGATTCGCCTTGGATGATTCAATCAAACTCTGGGAAACCCTACAATCTCAACAAGGGAAATTGATGTTCCTTGCAGATAATGCAGGCGAAGTAATTCTCGATATTCCCCTACTGAAACTAATCAATAAGTTAGGTTGGGAGATCACCTTTGTGGTCAAAGGACAGGCGATGATCAACGATGTCACTTCTGAAGATGTCAAGGGAACTGAGATAGAAGAACTCACGACAATTGTCGACAGTGGTGGTTGGGCTCATGGAGTTCCCATCGAGTTTGTCAGCCCACAGTTCCTCAGGCTTTTCAAAGAGAATGACCTAGTGATCTCAAAGGGGCAAGCTAACATTGAAACAGTTCCAGAGATTCAACAAAAGACAGGCGTTGAAACATACTATATAACCAAAGCCAAGTGCTCTCACATCTCTCAGGCAATCAGGGCAAAGAAGGGAGACAACGTCGTTTTGAGAAGACCTGCGTGAATCTGAGTTTTAGACATCTTTGACAAGCTTTAAAAACACAAATCAAGCAGAAAACGACAGGCTGTACAGCACGAAGTGCTTGTACACTTTTCACGATTGACAGCGACACTACATTATCGTGGAGCTGTCTCACAATTGGAGGATTAAACTTGAGTCAACAAGTACCGGTTATTGTGCTCAAAGAGGATACTGAGCGCACCCGTGGCCGTGATGCACAGAGAAACAATATCATGGCCGCTATTGTGATCGCTGAAGCAGTAAAGTCCGCCCTTGGACCCAAGGGTATGGACAAGATGCTCGTTGATGGCTTCGGCGACATCACCGTCAGCAACGACGGTGCTACGATTTTGAAAGAGATGGATGTGGCCCATCCTGCAGCAAAAATGGTCATTGAGGTTGCAAAGACTGTTGATGCTGAGGTAGGAGATGGCACAACCACCGCAGCTGTTCTGACTGGAGATCTCCTGAAGCAGGCTGAAACACTTCTCGACCAGAAGATTCATCCGACCACTATCATCAGTGGATATAGAAAAGCAACTGAGAAGGCTCTTGAAGTCATTGATGCTGTAGCTGAAAAGGTTGATCCAGCATCTCCTGAATACAAGAAGATCTTGATTGATGTTGCCAAGACTTCTATGTCTAGCAAGTTCGTTTCGACATATAGAGATCCTCTTGCAAAGATTGTTGTTGATGCAGTACTGGCTATTGCAAAAGACCTTCCGAAAGATGAGGAGCTGAACATCGAGAACATCCCTCGTCAGAAACAAGAGGGAATGACCGTTGACAGAACAGAACTTGTCAAGGGACTTGTCCTGGACAAAGAGGTTGTTCATGCCGGAATGCCAAAGAGGGTCGAAGGAGCCAAGATTGCACTCCTAGAGTCAGCCTTGGAGGTCACAAAGACCGAGTTCGATGCAAAGATTTCGATCACAGATCCCTCAGCAATGCAAAGCTTCCTTGATGAAGAGGAACGCATGTTGAGAGACATGGTCGACAAGATTGTCGAGGCTGGAGCAAATGTTGTTATCGCACAGAAGGGAATTGATGACGTTGTTCAGCATTATCTCGCGAAGAACAACATCCTTGCAGTCAGGAGAATCAAGAAGTCTGACGTGGAGAGAATCCACAAGACCACAGGAGCAACAATAGTTTCCAAGATTCAGAACCTGACAGCATCCGATCTTGGTAAAGCCAAGCTGGTCGAGCAGAGAGAGGTTGCCGACGACAAGATGCTCTTCATTGAAGGTACACCAAAGTCGAGCGTTGTAACATTGCTTGTCAGGGGAGGCACAGACCACATCGTGGATGAAGTGGACCGTGCTCTAAATGATGCACTTTATGTTGTCAGAGATGTTCTAATCCATCCCGCAGTGACCTACGGAGGTGGCGCTCTTGCATCAGAGATCGCAAAGCAACTGAGAGACTACGCAGACACTCTTGAGGGTCGTGAGCAGTATGCAGTAAATGCATATGCAGATGCTGTTGAATCACTACCTAATACCCTTGCTGAAAATGCTGGACTTGATCCTATCGATGTGATTGTCGATCTGAGAAAAGCACACACAGAGGGTAAGATTCATCACGGGATTGAAATCACCAAAGGCAAGGTTGCAGACATGAAGCAGGCTAGAGTTGTTGAATCTGCTATGGTCAACAAGCAAATAGTCATGTCAGCAGCTGAAGCAGCTCAGATGATACTCAAGATAGACGACGTCATCAGCTCCCGCGGAGGAGGAATGCCTGACATGGGCGGTGGTCCTGGCGGAGACCTAGGTGACGACGAATAGAAAGAGTCAAACGTAGTTTAGAATCAGGTGAAGCTCATGTCAGAAGACTCTGAACCAAAGGAAAATGGGTCCGAAGAGGAAAATGCTGAAGAACCCACTACAACCATCGAGGAAGGAGTTGCTTTGTTGACCAACATCGCTGGTGTTGGACCAAAGACAGCTGAGAAGCTTATAGCAGCAGGATACAACTCACTCGAGAATGTTACCACAGCAGACAAGGAAGAGCTTGCAGCTGCAGTTGCTGGTCTTAGTGTTTCAAAAGCAGAAGCAATTATTGTTGAAGCTGAGGATGTCCTCGAGAAGGTGAAGGCCGGAGTCCTAGATCTGAGTGGAAAGGCTAAGTCAAAGCGAAAGAAGGCTCCTGAACCTGAGCCCGACCGTCATGAGCTTGCTCCATTGGAAGCAGTCGACAAGGCTGAAACACGCAAGAAGCTCGTCACCGGGTACGATAAGGAAAAGGAAGAGATGGGAATTCCTGTCGGTCCAAAGTGGCTGACCAAATTCGAGAAAGCCAGGATAATTGGAGCGCGAGCGCTTCAGGTTTCAATGGGTGCACCAGTACTTATCGACATTAAGAATGCACCTAAGGGACGGTTCGGATTTGCTGAAGCTGAACTGAAGTCAGGAGCACTCCCCATGACTGTCCGACGAACTCTTCCAACAGGAGAGTCCTTTGACATCCCACTATCGATTCTTCTAAAGAACACAAGGTTGGACTAGTTCCAACCTCTCCTTTTCTTTTCTCTATACGAGATTTGTGCAATCATACGACGCCTTAAAAGAGGCGACTTGTAGATAATTAATTCCTAGTGGTGGTTAAAATGCAGGCGTATCTCCCCAGTGCGGATCTAATTATCAAAATACTACTAGGGTTTGTCGTTGGAGCCCTCATTGGACTTGAACGACAAAAGAAGATACAGTCCGAGAGGGTTGCTGGAGTCCGTTCCTTTGGTCTGCATAGCCTCTTTGGTACTCTTGCTGCCTATTCCTACCAAATACTCAGTGAACCAGTGATTCTTGTCTATGCTATCGTAATTTCAGGAATCCTTGTGACAACACAAATCTACTACAAGATGTTCAGGACTATGGGGAAGGGGCTAACAACACCACTTGTGTTTGCAATCTCATTTGTTCTCGGGATTATTGTAGGTCTTGATACTCCTCCAGTGGGTCAACTTGTAGGCACACTTGGCGTCTTTGCAATGACCGTTTCATTTGGGGTGTTCCTTGTTCTCAGCTTCAAGGAGGAACTAGCTCATGCTGTTGAAGTAATTACCAGAGATGAGATGATCAGTGCTGTAGAATTGGGAGTCATCATTCTATTCCTATGGCCAATACTTCCACAGACTGTTCAAATAGGTCCTGTTGTGTTTCCAGCGTTTCAGACATACTTACTCATTGTCATACTTCTGATAGTGAGTTTTGTGAACTATATCTTAGTCAAGAAATACAAGGACAGGGGTGTCTACTTCTTTGGACTGTTCGGAGGACTAGCCAATAGTGAGGCTACGGTTTCTAGTGTGACAGACTTCTATGTCAAAACCGAGAGGAAAGGTCTTGGAAGGATTAGTGGGTCAATACTATTTGCAAATGTAGCAATGGTTCTAAGAAACGGATTCCTACTTCTACTCATTGATAACACATTGCTGTTGCTACGTCTCTACCTAATACCAATCTGCATCATGCTAATCATCAGTGTGATGAAGCTAGTCATTGAGAGTAGAAAAGAGGATCACAAGAGTGAGCCTATGTTCGATACTCGGTTAGTTTCTCCATTCGAGTTTGGACCAGCATTGAGGTTCGGAGCGATATTCGTTGCAGTCTATCTGACTCAACTCTTTTTCACAGAGTTCTATAGTGATGCCGGTCTTGTTCTGGCAGCAATCATCGGTGGATTTGTTTCGGCTGGAGCTGTAGTTGCTAGCTCAGCAAGTCTCTTTATAGCTGGAGAGGTCAGTCTTTCAGTCGCAGCGAATGCTGTTATTCTCACTACTATAGTTTCAGTTCTGAACAAGATGATCTACGTTTATTTCGCAGACCGCGAAACCACACTTCTTAGATCGGTTGCTCGAGATTCTGTAGTCGTAGCAGTTGCCATTTTCCTCTACCTCATTCTGCTATCACTCGGACTTATAGCCTAGGTCCAACACAACACTTAAAGAAGAAACGACCAGACTCCATGTTGGTGACCAATGTGACAGGTGAATTTGTTCATCCAAATGAATAGCCTTAGTGCAACCACCGTCACCTCTTCTCGTTACCAATTTGTTTTCTGGAGGAATCAAGATGAGTGAGATGAGAACAGTCAGAGGTATGAGAGACCTCATGGGTCAAGAGATGCAGGTCAAGAATTACCTCATGGCTATAGCTGTGGAAATCTTTGAACAGTATGGCTACGAACCCCTAGATTCACCAGTAATGGAACTCTGGGAAACATTGTCAGCAAAAGGTGGAGAAGAGGTCGAGGAGCAAACTTTCAAGTTCTTAGACAAGGGAAACCGAGAGGTCGGTCTTAGATTTGACCTTACTGTCCCCCTTGCACGAATAGTGGCAACAAATCTACATCTGCCCAAGCCATTCAAGCGCTATGCACTCGGTAAAGCATGGAGATATGATCGACCTCAAGCTGGTCGCTATCGAGAGTTTGAGCAGGCTGATGTGGATGTCATCGGCTCAGAGAGTCCAGCGGCGGACGCAGAGGTCGTCCTTATCGCCATAGAGTTCCTTCGTAGAGTTCTTGGTGAAGACTATCTAATTCAAATCAACAATCGAAAGGTTCTCCGTGGAATGACTGAGAAAGCTGGTGTTCCTGAAAACCAAGCTTTCGAGTGCTTTAGAGCGATTGACAAACTGGATAAGATTGGGCGAGATGGAGTCTTGAAAGAACTGCAGGAGAGAGGTATAGATCCTAAGCAGAGTGCATTTCTCATCGATGCAATCGCCATCAAAGGTAGTGGAACTGAAACCCTACAGAGGTTCAGAAACCTCTTGAAGGGATCAGAGATAGGAAATGAAGGCGTCGATGAACTGTCCCTCATGGCAGAAATCTTCGAAGAGAGTGGAGTAGGCGAACTAGTAGAATTTGACATGTCACTCGCAAGGGGATTAGACTATTACACCGGTCCAGTGTTCGAAGGAAGATATCTTGGGAAACCAGCCGTCGGTGCCATCCTTGGAGGTGGTCGATACGACCGTCTTATAGAGAAGTTCGGAGGTCAGGAAACTGCAGCCACGGGCATCTCATTGGGAATTGGACGACTTATTGAAGTAGTAATAGCTCGTGGCGGAGCAAAAGACTTGACAAAACCTCTCGACGTCTTTATCGCACCTATCAAGAGACCAATGTTGCGATATGCCGCCGCACTCCAGACCGACTTGATTAGGAATGGGATTTCATGTGAAGTTGATTTGATGGAAAGACCCCTGAAAAAGCTCCTCCAACAAGCAGACACAAAGAATGCAAGATTCACTGTGATTGTTGGAGAGAGGGATATAGCGAAAGGCGAGGTAAGTGTGCGAAACATGTCTACGAAAGAAACAGACCAAGTCAAGTTGAATAACCTCACATCTTACATACTAGAAAAATCTCAATCTTAGTTCTAGAGGGGAGGTTTCTCTGACTCAAAGGGTTGAGGAGACCAAATCCTTTTCTCATAGTTTGTGATAGATTCTCTGGGATTGCCATGGTTCGAATGCCTGTACGAGCTGGAAGCTTCTATGAAGGGCAAGAAGATTTGCTACTTGAGAGAATCAGGAACTGTTTCTTGGGGCCATTAGGACCTGGAAAACTCCCTGAAGGAGAACCCGGATCGACCAGGTCTATAAAAGCAGTTGTCAGTCCACATGCTGGCTACATGTATTCAGGAATGCCTGCTGCTCATTCATATCTCAAGATTTTCGAAGACGGGATACCTGAACACATTGTAGTTTTAGGTCCAAATCATACAGGAATGGGTGCTAGACTTGCGGTTTGCAATGAAGACTGGCAGACTCCGTTAGGAACAATTGGATTCGATGGAGTGCTAGGAGCAGCCATAGTTGAAGAAGACCAATTTGCATCGAACGACTGCATCGCTCATAGTAACGAGCATTCAATTGAAGTGCAGGTCCCCTTCATGCAATACACATTTGGACCCGGGGTGCCATTCGTACCAATTTGTGTTTCAGACCAGTCTTACGCAGTGTGTGAGTCAATTGGGATGACCTTGGCCCGACTTGCGGAAGAGATGGACATTCTAGTTATTGCAAGCTCAGACTTCACGCACTTTGAGTCAGCCGAGAGTGCAAGAAAGAAAGACAACCAGGCATTGGAGTATCTTGAGTTTCTGGATCCTGAAGGATTCTTGTCATTTGTGCAGGGGCATCGAGTTAGTATCTGTGGTGCAGGACCAATTGCAGCAGCTATGGTCTTTGCGAAAGAGAGAGGTGCAACTCAGTTCAAGTTGTTGAAGTACACGACCTCGGGAGACATTACAGACGACAACTCAAGTGTTGTTGCGTATGTAGCTGCAACTATAGCTTAGATCAGTCGGATCCTACAAGTTCGATTTGTTAATCAGTCACACATGTTTCTTCGCTTGAACTGCCTGGAAGCAACACAGCAGCTACGACACCTCCTGCGACTGAAACACCACCAGCAATCGCAAGGCTCAAGGCTGCAGTACCAGTTTCATCAAATATGTAACCACCGATAAGCGGACTGACGGCATAGGCGCTGTTACTTACAGCTCCGAACACACCCATCATGACTCCATACGCACTTGGGTCTGTCACATCTGCAATCAACGCTTGGATTGCTGGACCCCGCATGGACATCCCAATTGACAGTACGATTCCTGCAATCAGAAGGTCGATAGTTGTCTGTGCTAAGATGAACATACCCATGGCTCCAGCACCAATCATTGCTCCAATCACAATGAGCCACTTACGACCTCGTATGTCCGAGAGTTTCCCGAATCCAACATTACCAATCATCATTGATATACCAATGACTCCAAAGAAAAGACCGATCTCATATGGTTCTAAGCCGATGTTAATCACAGCATCAAGCATGAAAGCGACTTCCAATATTCCCATGGCAAACATGTTTGCGAACATGGCAACACCAAGAGCTCCATAGCAAGCACGAGCTCGATTAACTATCTCACGTATTGGAATCTTAGGTGTGACTTTCTTGATTGTCTTTTTAACTGGCTCTTCAACTAAGATATATAGAAGGACCATTGTAAGGAGTGTCGCAATCCCAGCTAGAATGAATGGCACCCTAATACCTAGAAATTGTGCGAGAAATCCACCAAGTGCGGGACCTACTACGAAACCCACCATGTTACCCATTGAGAGATAGCCCATTGCAGTACCTCTATTCTTTGGAGTAGTTACGTCTGAAACAAGAGCATTAGCTGCAGGAAAGAAACCTGCAGAAACTGCACCTTCCACAGAACGGGCTCCAATCATTACGATGACATCGTATGCGTAAGCATATACAATGTTCGAGAAAGCAAATCCCAGAAGAGCTACTATCAAGACAGGTTTTCTACCCACTCTGTCTGAAAGCCGTCCTAAAGGTCCAGCCAGGATAATTCGTGCGATGGCAAACGAAGCAGCAAGAACTCCAAGTTCAATACCGGCCATTCCCATAGATTCAATGTAATAGGGAAAGATTGGGGCAACAAGACCAAAACCGATTTGCAGGATACTGAGTGATATCGCTAACATCCATACCTGATACATTCCACCAGACTTCTCGTTAGTATCAATATCGAGTCCACCAATCACTGGCGCTGCAACTTCGGTTTCAGGGTCCATTAGGTTTTCACTCTAAGTTTCGCAAGACCTTAGCCTTTTCAAGCTTCGCAATAAGGATAGCAAATCACTTGTCAATTATGACCTTTCGAACTCCTTTGATCTCTGACAGGGTCTCTATCACTCGACCCGGAAGTGGATCTTGAGTGACTACTTTGAGACATGGTTCTTGGTATATAGCAACATCTTCTGCAAGCACTTGCCGTATAGCGATACCGTACCCAGCTATCATCGATGTTACTTCAGAGAGAATTCCTGGTGTTTCAGGAGATTCTACGAGGATTGTCACAACACCATATCCCATCACTTTTCGAACTCGTTCAAGGGACGGACCTGCAGGTCTCAAAAGAGAAAAGAATTCACAGATCTCGGAGTCTTCAGCTTGACAAATGTCCTCCGTTGTAGCTCTGACCGTCCTTCGGTCAATCCCCAAAGCATTCCCCAGAGATTTCAACGGAATCCTGATGTCACCACACTTGATCACACCTGGAGCTTCAACATGGAACCCATGCCTTACAATCGCCTCGGCTACCTTCAGTCTTTGGGGAGACTCGCTAAAATAGTCAACAATCTTACGCCACATGGGTTTACACCCACATCTATTCCTCTATCAGCTCTTTTTCCATAAGCACTTCGTCTATAAAGCCCTTCGGCATGTTGAAATGAGCCTTTCTGATACCTACTGTAGTGTATCCGAGGGACTTGTAGAGGTGGATAGCTTTCTCATTGTTGGCAAAGGTGCTCAGAATGATTTTTGTGTACGCTTTCTTCATTGCGATTTCATGACCCGAAAGCATTAGAGCTCTTCCTACTCCGATGCCGCGACTCTCCTTTTTGACAATGACTCCGAGTTTTGCTACGTGTTGTGAGGCTTGCCACTCTTCAGGTTGGAGGGATAGATGTCCAGCATATTTGCCATCAATTCTGGCTACAAGGAGGATTTCCCTATTGTGATCTGTTCGTTCAATCCAGTGTGCCCAGTCTGTCACATGAGAATTAGGAGTGAATGTTGGAAACCACATGTGTTCTTCTACAACGCTCTTAAAACCTTCATGAAAATCGGGGGCATCATCCTTCATCGCCCTTCTTACTTTGATTAGGCGACCATCCTTTGATTGATACTCCCACACATGCATGCTCTACGCCAGTAAAAGGACATTCAGAGGCTAGAAAAAGCATTGCGGTGTGACAAAAAAATACTCATGGGGCCGGAGTAAGTAGAGGAAGGTCTACCCTCAATCCAGGTCTTGGGAGAGAACAGGTATAGACACGGTCTAGCTCAATGTAGGCAGTCGAATTATTGATTTCTCTAAAGTGTCCCTTTAGTTGAAAAGCAGCGGGTTCAAGAGTCACTAGTGCAATTGCCACACGCATTCCATCTTTCAGTTCAAATCCGCGACGCTTCTCTTCACCACGTTTCAAAACAATTCTGTTAGAAGAAACAGGTATCATTCCAAATTCAGGAAATGCTACAGGGTATCCATCATCTGAAATGTATGCAATGATTTTAACTGCCGCCATCTTGGAGAAGCGCTGAAACACATTTAGTGGCATATTGCCTTCCTCTGTTTCTTTGGTAGGTACCTTGCTACCAACAAGCTTAGCTTTTAGAAATGCTGAGAGGACATTCAATTTTGATATGCCATACTTCTGGCTAGCCCAGATTGCTTCAGCAACCCCCGCACCACGCGCATTTGTATAATTGTTATAGCGGAAGAGCGGTGTTTGTGCGATGAATTCATAGATTTCATCGTTGCGATGGTATGATTCGAAATCAGCTTTGATCAACCAACTATCAAGATCAGTCGTAAAGACCAAGATAGCCATCTTAGTATTCCCATCATTGACATTCTTTCGACTCTTGTAGGTCATGAAGTCACCATAGACCATAGTGCTATCTCTATACACTGTCCATGACAAAACAGGAACAACATTTGGTTCACCCTCAGAATCCTTGGTAACCATGAATTTGGGTGTAAGAAATTCCTTCATTGCTTCAACGAGCTCATCGCTCAATATATCAACCACAGGTCTTTACCTCCGAGTTCACAACTTCTTTCTTTGAATTCTTGGTCATTCCAGACCAAACAACGTTAGAAAGGCCTTCTTCGCGAGCCACCTCCGCAAGGTGTTCCATAGTTTCTTCCGTAATTAGGTCATAGTCCCTAAGGGGATATTCTAAATCGAAGAGAGCATACTTGTCAATACACATCCGGTTGAAGGCAAGAAGGTCGAACCGTTCAACTTTGGGCATAGCTTCCATGATGAAACGAGCTATTGCTCTGATGTTCTCTTCGTTATCAGTATGTTCAGGAATTATTGGTGTCCTTATCCATACTGGCTTCCTACTCTGGCTGACTACCCGAGCATTTTCTAGAACTCTATCAATGGGAACTCCTGTATACAACTTGTGTTTTTCCGGGTCCATGACTTTCAAGTCATAAAGAACCATATCTACATACGGGAGTAGGTCTCGTAGAACCTTCTCACTGCAGTATCCACATGTATCGAGGGCAACATGCACACCTTCCTTTTTCAGACCCTTTGCTATTTCAATAACAAATTCAGACTGGAAGGTTGCCTCGCCTCCAGAAAGAGTCACACCACCGTTCGAGGTTTCGAAGAATACCTTGTCACGAATTAGCTCCCTGACGAGATCATCTGAAGACCATTTCTTGCCCATAATCTTGACAGCACCTGTTGGACATTCATCCTCGCAAATTCCGCACACCAAACATTTGTCCCTGTCTATCTTGAGACCATCTGAAGTCATCTCGAGAGCTCCCTCAGGACAAGTACGAACACACGCTTGATCATCAATGCACTTCACAGAGTACCAAACAACAATTGATTCAGGATCAATTGTTTCAATATTATGACACCACGTACATGACATTGGGCAGCCCTTAAGGAATACAGTTGTCCGTATGCCTGGACCATCCTCAGTAGAACACCTTTGGATATTGGTGATAATTCCAGATGTGGCCATCAGATTGAGTGCTCCGTTCTAGTGATTATCTCTTCTTGTAATTCTCTGCCGACTTGCGTAAAGAATGCATTGTATCCGGTCACTCGCACCATAAGATTGGAATAGGCATCAGGGTTCTTCTGTGCTTCACGGAGAGTTTCTGAATTAATCACATTGATCTGCAACGCAGTTCCTCCGACCTCGTTGCATGCTCTAAGCAATGCAGCAAGTTTCTCAATATGCTCCGGAGTCTTTAACATCGAGGGACTGAGTGTTATGGTTTGCGAGGCTCCATTTGGTACAGTTTTAAGATTCAGTTTTCCAACAGAACGGATAGAAGCTGTTGGTCCAGAAGAATCCATACCTTGTACTGCACCTACACCCCCGGAGAGGAATTCACCACGACGTCGCCCATCAGGTGTTGCCGCAGTCAGAGGGCCTAGTGGAATAAAATAGTTCCAAGATAGATAACCAGCTCGATATTTCCGTCCTGTGTATGGATTTTCATGCTTAATAGCTTCCTCCGCCCAGTAGACAGATAGTTCTCGTGCGATATCATCAACATAATCATCATCATTTCCGAACTTAGGAGCCTTAGATCTTAGCAATTGACGAATCTCCTCAAAGCCCTCAAAGTTGGAGTCTAAGGCTTCAAGTAAGACCTTCATTTCGATCCTTTTTTCCTCAAAGACTAGCTTCTTCACAGCAGCTACCGAATCTGCAAGAGTTGCGATACCCATTCCTTCAATTGTGTTGAAATTCCAGGTTGTTCCACCCTCATTAACATCCTTTCCGTTCTGCGCGCAATCATCCATTAGTGAACTGAGGTATGGAACCGGTTGATACTTCGCACGAAGTGTGTCAACCATATTTCCAACATCAATATGTAGCTTGATGAGTGCCTTGAGCTGTGTTTTGACTGCATCCATGAATAAGTCAAATGAAGAGAAATTCAAAGGAGCACCGGTTTTTGGACCAAATTGCTCCCCTGAAGCCGCATCCCGCCCGTCGTGCAGTGCTAATTCTACTGCCTTAGCCAGATTGATGTTCACGTCAACTGTGTCGGAACGGTCATTTCCCTGCAGGGTATTCTCCAAACATCCAACGATACCATAGTTCCATGCCTCGTCTCGAGGGATACCCTGCCAGACCAGTCCCTCAATACTATGTTCATCAAAGTTCAGTAGGAAAGGAGATCCTTGAGATCTTGAAACCATCTCAGAAACTCGAATCATGAGGTCCTGAGGTGTATTCTTGTGTATGCGAATGTTTGGTTTTGGTTCAAAGAGGTTCATCTCCTCAATTACCTCAAGTGCTAGCCAAGTAAGATCATTCGTTAGATCTTCTCCATTAGGACCACAGCCACTAAGAGTGATGAGTTGTCCAAAACTCGAATTGATTCCCTGATTGATGCCCAAGCGTCCTTGGTAGTCATAGACATAGTTGTGTTTGATCCAGTAACACTGTAGAAGTTCTTTTGCTTCGTTTCGTGTCAGGATTCCTTCATCAAGGTCTTTTTTGTAAAATGGATACATATACTGGTCCCAACGACCGTGAGATAGTCCAGCTCCAGGATAGGACTCAGCAGCCATAACAAGCATATGAACAATCCAGAGTGATTGCAAGGCTTCCCAGAAGGTTGTGGGTGGTTCCCAAGGGACTCTTTTGCATATCGCCGCAATATTCTGAAGCTCCTTTTTCCGAGTAGTATCCTGCTCGATGTCAGCAATCTCTTGTGCTTTCTTAGAATAACGCAGTCCAACTTCTTTTGCTGTTTCACAACCGAGAATCAGTGCCTCAATGAACTCTCGATGTTCTAGGGTGATATCGCCTTTGAGCAACTCATGATATTCTTCAGCTAAACCTCTCATGCCAATTTTCATCACTTTTGCATAATTAGGAATAAGATGACCAGGAATACTGGACGCGGTTCCAATTCCATGATCGTTCATTCTGGAAACTTCATCGAACCACTTTTTCATTCCCTTATTCCGTGCAGCTGTTTCTTTCTTGCTGAGTGTCCGAGATAGGGCTGTGTTGAAGTTGAATCCAACAATCAGCTCTCCATCTAAGATGATTATTGGCATATATTTGGTCATTACTTCATTGAAGAAAACTGCACGTCTCATAACGAGTCCATGATTCCAGAAGTTCTCTGGCAGTTCGACCTTAATAGCCATCGCTTTCAGGGTCTGATCGACAGAATTCAAGAATGGGTAGAGGGCTGGTTCATTCGTCCAATCATGGACAGAATAGACTTCGTCCCACTCAGTACCTGTTGTGAATGAGTACGGTTCATTCGTATCTTCTCGGTCATGAAATGAATAGAAGTGGTCTCTCAGTTTCTTGACACGAGGAGAGAGGTTCTCAGAGGGCGACCAGATTTTTACAGGAGATGCTTTCTTTTGATCAACAGTCAAAGGTTACACCGCATTTCAAAGGCTTAGTGTCCAATGGAAATGCGTCTTAAAAGATTACATATTCTGATAGAATGTGACCAAATTGAGAAGTTCTTTTAAGAAATTATGGAGAGATAGGAGCGAGGAGTTTCGATTGACGGGTGAAGGTTCCGCGATATCTGGATCTGAAAACGAAGGACCATTAATGGTTGGTGCTGGTTTCTTCTTACTCATGATATCCTTGGCATGCTCAATAGGAATAGGGACTAGTGCACTGATTACATCACCATATGTAAGCGCCTCACTTGTCAGCGCTAGCTACTTCTTGGGTCTCTTGTTTTCCGCACCTCTAGGAGGGTATCTCTTTGGTAAAGGATTCCTTCTCATTCTGAGAAAATCAAGAAGCTGAAACGTACGACCGTGCAACTGGCGCTAGCCTTAAAAGCAGTCCCAGTCCTCTGGCCCCATCCGCCCGAATAGAGATTACTGGGTATCAGGAAGGCTCGAGAATGAATAGAACGAGTAAATTGTTTGCGCTCCTAGTTGTTACAATGATGTTTGTGGGAGTTGCACAGACTCATATGCAAGCATCAATTGCCAGTCATGAAGCCCTGATTACACCAACTGAGAGTTTTTCATTTTCAGGATATGATTCCACCCACATCACAGTAGTTCACAACAGTCCCGTGAATGGGAGCACTCAGTACGGTACATTCAATATCAACGTAGACACAACATCAGATTACGGGTCCCTGAACCTCACACTCTATGTAGAAGGCATAATATATAGTGGCCACGATCATGAAAACTTGACAGATGGAAATCACGACATCTCAGTTGATTCAACACTTCTTGCAGAGGGAATGCTAAACTTCACACTATTGTTTGAATACATGGTAGAGAAAGAGTCCGTATATCTGCTGTACTTCATAGACAACGATGGTGTGAACCTCGAGTTTGACCTATATTCTCCTGTGAACGGATCAACAATCAGTGGCGTGGTCAGCATTAATATCAATGCAACTCATGACTTTGGAAATCTCAACATGACAGTCCTGGTTGACGGTTTTGCTCAGTCCCCCTATGATCCATCTCTCATCCCTTCAGGTGATACGAGCATCATCATCGATACTAGCTCCCTATGGGAAGGTTATAACAACTTCACCTTGCTCTTCGAGTACGATTTCCTTGCAACGACATTTCAGGATGTCGTATATCTCGAGTATCTGGTTGATAACGATGGTGAACCAATAACCATTGACCATCAGTCGCCCGCTTATGGAGCAGAGGTTTCTGGAATCTTTGATCTTGTCCTCCTGATTGGTTCTGAATATGATCCGCTTAACCTCACACTCTATGTCGAAGGTGTAGTTCAATCAGATTACAATGACACGATAATCGGAATACGAGAACAGACCATCGCCATAAACACAACTGGTCTCGATGAAGGACTGTTGAACTTCACACTTGTCTTCGAATACAATGTGACAGGCGAGAATGCGAGAGCAGAATACTTTGTTGAATTCGTAGTAAACAATCACGGTGCTCCAGGATTGGTCATTCTAGGACCTGCAGAATCTGAAACCGTGACTGGCTTGACAGATTTATGGTTGAATATCACTTCGACCCTTGATGAGGTCTATCTGAACGTAACAGTCGATGGCGTGATAGCACCAGAGTTCAATGGGACACTGGTCTATGTGGGAGCAAATAACTACACATTGAACACCAGTCGATATGAGAATGGAGACCACTTAATCGCAGTCACAGTTTATACCGCTGAAGGTGAGAATGTAACAATCGAGCGAGAGTTAAGCTTCTTGGATTATGTGCGAGTCTATGTATCAGAGCTTTCATCATTCAACGAAGTTTCCGGCAACCAAGAAATCAAGCTGAGACTAGCAACACCTTATGACAATGCTACTCTATCACTTTATATCAATGGGATTTTGACTGAGGTTGAAAATACGACACTTTATCCGGGATTGAACTCAATTTTCGTGAATACAACAGTATTTGATGAAGGGGAAGCGATTTTCAAATTTATCGTGTATGATGCGTTTGGACACTCCTGGACATACCAAATGACACTAATCATTGATAACCACGGACCAGTAATACTCAGATTTGGAACCCGAGATGCTGTCGTTATCGGAGTTGCTCTGTTCGAAATCGAAGTAGATACAGAATTGAGTGCAGCGTATTTCTCTGTATACGTTGACGACGTACTGATGAGCCGGTATGTAAACCAATCAGTGGTTTTTTCCGGAGATTCATTTACCTTCACAATAGACGTTGGCAACTTCACCAAGGATCAACATGTTGTCAAGATTGTTATGTATACAGAAGAGGGTGAAAGATCAGAGGTGGAAAGAACATTCGGATTTGCTACTCTCAGGATTGAAGAGATGGTGAGTGGACTCATTCTACTGGGAGTTGCTTTTCTGATTCCACTCTATAGATGGAGAAAAGGACAGCCACTTCGTCCGGTCATCATTGTAGACATCATCTTCTTCTTGGTAGTTGCCCTTGCCTTCGTTTTCCTAGGTATTACGACGGTACCATTCCTGATATGGCATGTCAACCTCCCAAGTATTTGGGCTATAGGGGGAACCCTAGTGTTTACAAACTGGGTCTTACCCATCATAACGACGGAAGAAGAGTAGCCTTCAGAGCAGTCGTGTGACTGGAATATCTGTAGATGTTTCGGACTTCCACTTGACAAGTGAATTAAAGACGATAAGTTGATCCTTCGGAATTATGGATCTAACAGTCTTTGGCGACCAAGTGGAGGAGGCATTTACAGTCCGTGAAACGATAACATCAGCATACTCTAATCCTTTCTTCGTGACATCGGCCGCAAACAAGGCCATCTTGGAGTTCTCATTTGTAATGACTCCTACACCAATCAGTCGATCTTCTGATGTGAACTCCATTAGCTTTCCGGGAAGCTCACCTGAAATTACTCTCGATGCCAATTCAGCGAGTGATCCAGGGTATGCGATATGTGAGAACCGCATTGATTTGGGTAGCTTAGTCACACCTTTTAGAGTGACAGTTTTGACTTTTGTTGTCTTCTTTGCAGGAATTCTTGCAAGAGGTAATTGGATGTTCAGAATAGAACCTCGCGCAAAGTATTGCACCTTCATCCAGTAGTTATAAGCTGCAGGTGGGGTTGTTGCTACCACGCGAACCACACGTTTCTTCCGAAGCACAGCTTCAGCCGCTCGGGTCAGCTTTGTCCCTATTGTAGTTTTCTGGTTTCGCACATCGATGTCTAGATTCCTGATTATTCCGACTCTTCCAGAGATTGGATTCCTTTCATATCTGAAGACAATCTCACCAACGACCCTACCTCGTTCCTCAGCAACAAGCCATCCCCACCTCTCAAAGGCTGCACCTCGATGCTCATCTTTTACTTGCTCTAGAGTTTTATACCCTCCATCTCGGACTCGGTGAAACCATCGCGTGCCCTGATATACTTCAAGCAAATCCTTGCAGTCTTTCATGGCACCCTGTCGAATAGTAACCATTCCTAGAAACCTCTGACAAGAGTCAAATGCATGTGAGCAAGATAAAATGCTGTATGACAAGATATTGTGTTTCTAGAGAGTATCACTCAGTTTCAGAGTTCGTTCACTGACCTCTTTCGCACTAGGTCCAAACAGATAGAGGATGGGTTCTACACTGTATCCACCTGGAACATGTATTGCAGGATAGGCAGTCCTCTTTCCTGGCAGTTGCTTCACACTCATGAGCGACCTTGTAATCCTACTCGAAGAAGTTTCAGACTCCGCGATAGGAACAACATTAAATCCGACCTTGCGAGCATTCTGGACCACATCTTCTCTTCCACTAACACAAAGACAGGATCGAACACGTGTCCATGTTTGCTTGGCATACAACAAAATTTCAGCAGTATGACTTGAAGCTCCAAACTGTGGACTGATTAGGGCCCTTGCATATCCATCTATGACAGTGATTCGTCCAGGTACACCGGCAACATCTTCGACTGTTTCAGCCTGCTTGTCGCATACGACAAAATTGGCCCGCACTTGAGGAACTATCTTTTCAAAGGTGGCAGAGAGCTCAATTATCCCTAGAGCATCGAGCATATCACTGATAACCGTCGCGCGGCCAGCTAGATGGTCATCCTTTCCTCCTAGCAATGACGAACATATCTGGCAATTCACAGCCTTGAGAGATGGAACCTGCTTCTGATGCATCTCACATAAAACAGACCCGATTCGCGAACGCATACAGGATGAACATATCTCTCGAACGACTTGGTCTTGAGATGACTCGCCAGATTTGAGCATCTCTGTGAGTCTTTCTGAGAGGTGAGATATCTCGTCTGCGAGTTTCGTCTTTGTTACTGGTTGATTGAGGTATTTGCTGACCGCAGCCTGTGTCAAATCCATCTTCGAAGCGATTTCGGTCTGTGAGAATCCTTCCTTTCGGAGAGACCTAGCAACGAATACTCTCACGGTTCTGAGGAAATCTCTCTGGACAGTTTCACACGGTGGCCTCATACTAAATCACCATTTCTTATAACACAGTTATAATAACCGTTATAAGAATGCTTGCATGGCTTCCTATTAGTGAAGGAATAATGACAGAGTACCCAGTCAGAAGAGACCCCCGCAAGATGATAGCTGCAGTATCAATCGTCGTCGTGTTGGCAATAGCGACATATGCAGTGGTAACTTGGTGGAAACCAAGGTTTGTTGTCTATACATACAGTAGTTTCCTCGACTGGGGAGATGAAGGAGCGGACGTTGTGCTTCAAAGGGCTTTTGCTCCCTTCGAAGCGAAATATGGAGTGGATGTTGATATCATTCTACTTGATGCCGATGCAAATGGGATCATAGCCAAGTTAATTGCCGAATCATCAAATCCTGTTGCAGATGTTGTGATTGGGATAGACAACATTCTCATCCTTCAGGAAGAGGCGAGGAGTGTTTTAGAACCATATGAATCACCCAGCCTCAGTTTCATCAATGAATCGTTAGTCAATGCTCTTGATCCAGACCACTATCTAACACCCTTTGACTTTGGCCTTGTTACTCTCATCTACTCGACAACTACGATAAATACTACAACACATCCTCAACTGGGAAATCTGACGTTTGCTGACCTCGCAACACCCGAACTTGCCTCAGCATTAGTAACAGAGAATCCCAACTTAAGTAGTCCCGGACTGGCTTTCTTGCTCTCGCAGATTGCAGTTTATGAAGAAATACTTCAAGAAGACTGGACTTCTTGGTGGGAAACTGTCAAGAATGACATCAATGTTCAACAGGGTTGGAGTGAAGCATGGTCTGTTTGGTCAGGAGACCCTACACGACACCTGCTTGTCAGCTATGGCACCGACCCAGCATATTCATCGAAATGGTTGAACGGTTCAGAACCAGACACACGAGTAGCTCCTTTCTATTACAATAATGAACCATGGGCATGGATGCAAGTTGAGGGAGCTGGGTTAGTCAAGAATGGCCCCAATCCAGAACTTGGCAAAGCCTTCATAGACTATTGCCTCAACGCTACAGTTCAGATGGAGATTCCCCTGAATCAGTGGATGTTTCCAGTGAGGACAGACCTAACACTACCCAGTGTCTATCAATATGCTATTCATCCAGATGAGATCAATGTTCTCAATGATTTGCTAAATGCGACCATAATAACAACCAACCTTGATACTTGGCTCAATCAATGGGACATAACAAGAATACCGTAGGTGAGAAGCGATTGGACAAGAGGATACTGACAAGATACGCAGTGTTAGCATTCCCAATCATTCTACTGCTTGTATTCATAATATATCCAGTACTAACTGTCATTGTTCAAGGACTGACCTCAAGTAGAAACTCCTCCTTCTTTGATGTAATATCATCACCTTGGATTCAATCTGGATTTCTGTTCACGTTTTACCAAACAACCGTAAGTACTCTACTTGTCGTAGTTATAGGATTACCCGGAGCTTTCATGCTAGCTCGATTACGTTTCAAAGGGAAATCACTCGTTAGAGCCTTGATGGTTGTTCCATTTGTTCTTCCACCGATTGTTGTTGTAATTGGATTTAATCAGATGTTTGGTTCGTATGGAGTCATTGATTCAATTCTAATGTGGATGCAATCCTCAAACGTATCGGTGTTCAATCTAGCCACTGGAGTTCCAGGAATCATCCTTGCACACACTTTCTACAACATCCCCTTGGTTATGCTGATGGTTTCCGCATCTCTTGAAAGATTGAATCCCGAGATTGAAGAAAGTGCTGAGCTCTTAGGTGCGACATCATTCCAAAGATCCAGGAAGATTACACTTCCACACATCCTACCGTCCCTTCTTGCCGCAGCCATACTCACATTCCTCTTCTGTTTCATGTCATTTCCAATCATCCTTGCTTTTGGACAATGGAGATACCTTACCATGGAAGCTCAGATTTGGAACGCATTCAGACACTTCGACTATCTTGAGGCGAGTTCCCTTACTCTGGTTCAGCTATTCATCACATTAACACTAGCAGTAGCATATGTAAAACTGGGTGGTCAATCTAACGATGACACAGGACAGACTGCATCAATCAAGACTGTTGAATTCAATCAGTATCGTATGATAGAACGTGGTCTAATCATAACCTATGTGGTTTTGATTCTGGTTCTAATAATCGGTCCTATAGTGACAATTGTCAGGGCGGCTGTCTACAACCCCAACAACGGAGCTTATACTCTTGATGGATTTGCGAATCTACTAATCGGTGGAAGTCAAGGAGGTTTCACTCATCTGATCAACTCTCTTTTCTATTCATTCTTGGCGACACTCTTCGCAATCATTCTTGGAATTCCTCTTGCTCTGGCGATGCGGTCAAGATCGAAGACGATTCCAACATTAGCATCAATGATGATACTCCTCCCTTTAGGAGTATCATCAATCAGTGTTGCATACGGTCTTATGCTGACAATAGCGGTTCCAACTGGACTTGTGATAAATCCTTGGCCAATAATCGTAATCGCGCAAACGATTATTGGATTACCTTTCAGTGCACGAGCAATTGAGATTTCTATGAGGAATATCAACCCAGATCTTCTTGACCAAGCAGACTCCCTTGGCGCATCAAGGATTCAGAAACTCATGTTTGTTGAACTACCGCTACTGGCTCCAGGCATCTTGGTGGGTGGTGTCTTTGCGTTCGCCATGGCAATTGGAGAAATGTCAGCAACTTATCTTATAGCCCTCCCACAGAACTACACACTGGCTGTTGCTATCTACACTAACTATGCTTCACGACACTTTGTGGAAGCAGGAGCAGCTGCTCTGATATTAGTAATGGTTTGCGTCATTGCATTTCTGCTAATGGAACGAATCTCAGAAGGAAGTACAACGAGTGGTGCGTTATAATGGCGAAGGTTGAACTTAGAGAACTTGTGAGAGAGTTTGCTGATGGAACTAGAATTGGTCCAATTAATCTCATAATTGAAGATGGCGAGTTCCTCACATTACTGGGACCATCAGGAAGTGGTAAGACTACGACACTACGAATGGTTGCTGGTTTCATTGAGGACGTGGAGGGAAAACTACTCTTTGATGAAAAGGATGTAGTCGATGTACCTCCAAGAGAACGAAGTATCGGAATGGTCTTCCAGTCAGTTGCCTTGTTCCCAAACATGCGTGTGTACCAAAACATATCTTTCGGTCCAGAGATGGCAGGTTGGACGAGAGAGAGAACAATAGAACGAGTTGAGGAACTCGCTGACCTTCTGGGTATTCGAGGGCTCCTGCTGAGAAAGACCAATGAAATTAGTGGAGGAGAAGCACAGCGAGTTGCCCTCGCCAGAGCTCTAGCAAAAGAACCAGAACTCTTGTTGCTGGATGAACCATTATCTGCTCTAGATCCTCAGTTGAGAGAGAATTTGCAGACTGAGATTCGAAGAATCCAAAGAACATTGAACATAACGACAATCTATGTCACACATAGTCAGGACGAAGCATTTGCAATCTCAGACAGAGTGGCAATTCTGCAAGACGGAATGGTTAGTCAAGTTGGTACTCCAGAAGAATTGTATGATGCTCCTGCGAATGAGTTCGTTGCTAGATTCCTCGGGAGCGGCAACATATTCAATGGAGAAATTGTGGAGAATAACAACGGACTTCTTGTCCAAGTCAATGGAAATCAATTCAGTTTTCCAGGGGAAGGAGAGATTGGTGAGGTCATCACATTCAGTGTAAAGCCGGAGGATGTGATCATATCAGCTCATGCTAGAGATGGATGGGTGAAAGCAGAAGTGGTGGCTATTACTCCGCAGGTTGGTTCATTCAGGGTGTCTATCGATTTCGATAATATTCAGATAATTGCATCGACAACTGATGAACAGCTGGTGAAACAGCTAAGAACCAATAGTGACAATGGTATTTACTTTGCATTTGATTCTGAATCAGTCTTCATCTTCAGATGATTCGAAGTCTTCTCCTGGAGGAGGAGGAATGTTGTAACCTTTGGATTCTGGTTTTGGTACAGGCTCTGGTTCCGGTGGAGGTTCTAATACTGGTTCAGGTTCGGACTCCATATCACTTGATGTTGACGGAGAAGGCACTTCCGCCGTCATAAAGACCTGACGCTCAACCAGAGATAGAACCTGACTACGAATATAATCTGGAGAAGTTGCCATATCAGGCACATTGTATCGTGTTGAAAGGTACTGCATCATAGAGAGGGTTGCTCGTTTTTTGACAAATACAAAGATGATTGTAAAGTTCAGAATTATTGAGAAGAGTGGTCCAATAGCGATGAGGATAATAAAAACCGGAACCCATGGAGCAGTAAAACCAATGCTCAATGTGAGCTCTAGCCAGACAAGAATAATGTCCACTCCAGCGAAGAACTCCAAGATATCCTCCACGTCATCTCCAACATTACTTAGAGACCTATCTTTTTTATCGAGATGAAACAGTCCTGCTTCCTTCATCAACCACGGACCATAGTAGAGTAACATGACCGTAAATGGGAGAATAAGTACACTTACAATCATCAAGACTGCACCAATATAGATCAGACCCTCTGCATCAATACTCGTCATCAACTCGAAACCCAGAATTGTGAGAGCTATTCCGACAATGAGGACTGAGCCGTACAGAGACCTTCGAAATGCAGCCCTTAGATTCTCATCCTCTGGCTCTGGTGACATGAAATAGTCTCCCGCGTGGTGTTTTGCACGTCTGTGAATCCAAAGAGGAAGACTCACTGTTCGCGGCCATTTTACCAGGATTGCACAGAGGATCACTGCAAGTATTATAGAGCCTACTGCGGCTCCCAACATATACATTGTATAGGGAACAAATCTCGTAGGGTCGAAGCTATAAAGACCGGAGAAGTTTAGCAAAGACAAAAGTCCCCAAGTGGAAGCAAGCAAAATCAACGTCGATATTAGGAATCCAAGGATGAGTTTAGCAATGCTTAGCTCCTTGGCTTCATCGAACAACTGCTTGTACGGATTGGTATATGTCTGTGCTTCTTCCATTTTCAGCAACCGAATAGTGTTAGCACATCTGACTCATAAGCCTTCTTGACACTTATTGAAAGAAGAACACCCATCTATCTAGCACAAAATAGTTCATATAGCACAAGATGAGATTAATCGTTGCGCTGGCAATGCCAACTCTGCATAGTAACGTAGTGATTGATTATGGTTGTAGGCTACGAAGTTTTAGAAGACGGAACCCTGAATGAGGTCGAGCTCACAAAAGATGACCTTGAATCAACCAAGGTTGTCTGCGTCGTTGATGATGAAACAAAGAGCATCTATCTCTGGAAAGGAACCCAGGCAGGAGTTAGGAGAAAGTTCATTGGCGCAAGGGTTGCGACCAATCTCCGGACAGAGTATGGATTTCATTTTAAGGTCAGACCTTTAGATGAAGGAGAAGAACCCCCAACCTTCTTTTCAGCACTTGATGGCACAACTGCAGCAGCAAGGATTCTAAAACCAGGAGAATCAGCCCCGCCCCCAAGTCCACCCAAACCGAAGACTGAAGCTCGAGCTGAAGAAGCAGCAGCACCTCCCAAACCAAAACCAGATACATCAACTCCAAAAACAACTACAACACCTCCGCCTACACCAAAAACAGCTGCACCTCCACCAAGACCACCGACATCAACACCTGCGTCAAAAAGCCCACCAGTTTCAGCAGAAATCCAAGCTATGATAGCAGAACTAGAAACAGTCGATCCACCAGAGGGCTACCAGCGAGAGTTACTCATTGTTTACAACGAACTGTTTACAGTAGCGGAGCACAAGATTGCAGTCTTTGGACAGGAAAAGGTTGAACGTAAGTTCGAGAAAGTGAAAGATCCACCTGAAGGGACATTTATGGCAGAAGGTTTCATTCCACGAGTCATAGTACAGGATGGTAAGGTCTTAGGAATTGAGCTTCTCAAAGGAACTCCGGATGCAATCCTCAGTCCAATAAAGGCAGAGATGAAGGAACGCCTAGGGGATCTCATTACATTCTTCCGTTCAGAGATCGAGGAAGAAGCAATGTCCAAGGACAAGGCTGACGCAAAAGCTAAGGGTAAGAAAGGCAAGAAGCTTGTTGCCAAATAATCATGATCCAAGAGGAATACATATGTCATCTAATCTCGACCCAGCAAAGGAAAAGGAGCTTGTCGAGCTCCTAATGGGCTTAACAAACTATGCAGATCTTGATGCCATCGCTGTCATCAGCAAACAAGGTGTCAAACTTGCGTACTTTGCAACAGAGGACTCAGATGTTGATCCAGACCTGATGGCAGCAATGAGTGCTGCACTTCTCAGTACTGGAGAAATGGCGGCTGGAAATCTTGAGTTGAACGAGCTCTATGAAGTAATAGTTAGAGGGAAGGATGGATTTGTTGTCCTCTCTCATGCAGGAGAGTTTCTACTTATGGGATCCGCAAAGGACCTAACATCG
The DNA here is from genome assembly GCA_048882045.1 of Candidatus Thorarchaeota archaeon. Taxonomy (GTDB): domain Archaea; phylum Asgardarchaeota; class Thorarchaeia; order Thorarchaeales; family Thorarchaeaceae; genus SMTZ1-45. The sequence goes on from JBHLRZ010000016.1 coordinate 37,336, forward strand.
ATGGGACTCGCAGTCACTCAGATGAGAAAATACGCAAGAGAAGTCGGTGAACTTCTGGGTCAATAGTAACTCATTAGCTTCGTTCCATCCGAGATTATGTTACATGGGTTAATAGTCAATAATCAATAGCAGATTAATGACGATTATTTGGTTGAATGAATCGTGAAGGGAATCATTGTGTTTGATGAAGGAGGCGTAAGTCTTGCCTCAGTCGGTTTAGAGAACATCAAGCTCAATGAGGACCTTTTTGGTTCATTCATTGCTGCCATTCAGGCCTACGCCCAGAAATCAGTTGGAAGCATGATGAAGTCACTAACGTATAGCAAAATGAAACTCATGATTGATTTTGCAGCTGAGAATTTTGTAGTCACTCTACATGGAATTGATGACCCTGATGCTGACTGGAACCACAGTGCCACTGTAAGAGTGATTGAGGGAGATGGATTCGAACTCAATCAGCAATACCTCGAAATCCTAAGGGAGCTCTTGACAGACGAAATCGTATCACCAGATGAAGTTGAGAATGGGATTGATAAGCTCAGGAAAGCGACGCGATCATTCCTAGATAAGTAGGCTAGTCAACTGTTAATTGAGTGGAACGAACCGATCAGTTATAGAACAGTCAATTACACTGCTGATAAACCATATTGAGTATATGGTGAAAAGACATAATTGAGAAAAGACAACCAACTCAAATTATGAGGTGATTCTGTGGTAAGAAATCTCTCCCTCCATTTTCTATATCGGAAAGAAGGAACAAGAATTGAGGTTGAACCTGAAGGTGTTGGATTAATTGATGCTCTTGTAGCTGCGGAGTCACTCAAAGGTAGTAGTTCTAGAGTAGCAAGTCTGAGTAGAGTATCATTCCCATTTTGGTTGGTTCAGACATCATCAACAAAATCAATCATCCTATCAGCATCAAGTAGTATGATTAAGCAATTTCAGTTTACAGACATCAAAGGTGCTAGTGAAATAAGAAGGATTGTCAGTTCTGAGGTCACCCAGTCATCAGACATTCCTGTTGCGGTATCGAAAATTGGACCTCTCCTGGATCAAGTAGACACATACACAGTTGACCTTTCAGGGTTGATTGCACCAGCAGCATTTGTTTCCGTTGGTAGGCTAATTGTTGCTTCTGATCCAAATGCTAAACCCAATAGAATGGAGATGAGGACAGATTCCGGGGGTGCATTGAAAAGATCAGAAGAGTTCAAGGAGGTCTCTGAATCAGTAAAAAGAAGGACAGAAGCGACAGAAGCCATAAAGTCTTTGTTCAAGGAGAAGCTTGGAGGTCAATCTTCAACTCTTGAGAACCTGATTGAACTCGAGAGAAAAAGGTGGGATGAGAGAATCAAAACTATGCAAGAAAGAACCGCTCAGGAGATTGTTGGACTCAAAGAGAAGAGGGATGACCAATATTACAACCTTGGTGAGAAACATAAGATTGCTTTACGTGCCTTGACTGCGGATTTCGCTAGAGCAGCAAATGACCTTGAACAGCATTTTACACAGATATCCGAGCAAATCAGAGATGCAAAATCGAAGATAGGACAAAAAGAGGATGATGTTGAAGGAGCAATCTCCATTTACGAAGATCTTGTAAATAATGTACGAAAGACTATCGAGAGAAGCAATCAACCTATTGAAGTAATGGATAGAAAAAGAGAAGAATTAGAAAAACGAACTGTCGAAGCCAGAAGGAATTACGAGCAGGAAAAGACCCAGGCTCAATCATCTCTTGAGTTACAGATTAATGACATCCAAAAGAGAATTGAGGACACCAAGAGCGAGCGAGAACAAAACCTGAGAGAACTCGATGAATTGAGGCTCAATGTGAATTCGGTGATTGAGAAGGCTTACAAAGATGTTGAAAACAAGATCCTCAAGTTCCAGGAGGAGTTCCTAAATCTCATGTCTTGGACTTTGGACAATAACTCGATAAATCAGCTAGCTCCTCTAACTCAACTGGACATTCACACTTATGTAGCGAAATTTGACAATGACCTATACAAAGTGATTACCCCTCATTTCACACCGGAAACTTGGAATTCTATAACACCAGGAGCGGGGGTTGTCCTCAGTAGAGAGTTTGATGAGATGCTCACGACATCAATTGATGAATGGATGAAGTCTGATCGATCCTTCAAAGAAGCTTTTGATCGTGCATGTATCAAAGGAAATGTGTTTCTAGACCCTGAAGGCGAAAAGATGCTAGCTGCAGGATTTGAATCACTGAGTAATAGAAAACTACTAGGATCTTCTGACATAGAGAGATATGCAAGACTTTGGTACAGATATGCCAAAAAGTGTCCAAAATGCAGTAGCGAATTAGAAGCTGGAGCAAAGTATTGTAATAGTTGTGGTTCTGAATTGTAGTTGGGTCCTTTCTTTATGGTTTAATAACAAATAATATACGGTGGATGGCGAGCAGCAGAAATAGGGGTAAAGATGAAACTCGACATCACTCCACGTGCAGCAAACCTCCAATATGCAATTCGAGATATCGTTGTTGCAGCAAGAAAGTATGAGAAGAGAACAGGGGAGAAACCTCTCTATCTCAATATTGGTGATCCCATAAAATATGATTGGAAAACTCCTCAGTATATGGTGGATGCAATCTGCAAAGCAGCAAAAGAAGGCTGGAATGGTTATTCTCCTTCAGAAGGTGAGGAGCAGCTCAGGATATCGGCTGCAGAAAAAGAGAAACGAGTCAATGGGATTGATGTCAATCCAGATCGGATGATAGTCACATCAGGGGTCTCAGAGGCAATCCAGTTTCTCTGTGGTGCTCTCGTTGAGCGAGGTTCTGAACTTCTGGTTCCAGGACCTTCATATCCTCCATATATCAGCTATGTGAATTTCTTTGGTGGAAAGCCAGTTGCCTACAGGACAATCGAGGAGGATGATTGGAATCCGGACACAGATGACCTCCGAAAGAAGATCACAGACAAGACAGTAGGTATACTTGTCATCAATCCAAACAATCCCACAGGCTCAGTGTACAACGAGAAAACACTTAGAGAGATTGTAGCAATTGCTGGCGAACACGAACTGCCCCTAATTTCAGATGAGATCTATGATCAGCTGACCTATGACGAACCACAAACACCAATGGTCAGAATAGCAGGCGATGTACCTGTCGTCGGTTTCAACGGAGTAAGTAAAGTGTACCTTGCACCTGGATGGCGTGTGGGGTATGCTTACTTCCACGACATGAGTGGTGAGCTCGACCCACTATACGATGCGATGATCCGTCAGGCGAGAATCAGGATATGTTTGAATGCCACTGCACAGATAGCAGCAGCAACAGCATTGGCTGGAGATGGAAGTCATCTAAAGGATGTCATGAGTCGTCTTCGGATAAGAAGGGATTTGATACACAAACGACTCAACGAAATCGATTCAATTTCAACACGACTACCTGAGGCAGCCTTCTACATAATGCCTAAGGTTGATCTACAAGGGAGATGGAAGGATGATTATGAGTTTGTATTGGCAGTCCTTGAAGAAACAGGTGTGGTATTTGTTCCTGGTAGAGGATTCGGTGTAGAGTATGGAGCTGGACACTTCCGAAGCGTGTTTCTACCACCGCCAGAGATGATTGAGGATGCAATGAATCGCCTTGAAGGATTCATGATTAAAAACCAGTAGTGGATTATTGCATACTTCTTGCTGTTGCAGTCTTTCTCAAGAGGAAGTTCTAAACTCCTTACCATCTTTCTTACATAGAATCTGGAGTAGATTGTAAAATCACTCAAGCTCAGCTTTCTTCGATTCGAGTAGTTGTGTTATTTCATTTCTTAGAGACCTTGCCACTACAAGTGCCATTTCGATCTTCTCAGGAGTTGAGGGGCGAGCTTCATCTGCGAGAAATGGATTACCTAGAACCTTAGTTGTTTCTGACTGAATGTGGGTGACATCCGTTCCTGATAGCGCCAGATGATCTGCAAGATCCTTGATCTTCCTCACACCATCTTTCACTTCTTTCCTTTTCGCGGCAATGTCATCCCATTCCCTGAGGCTCTCTTGAGCCTCAGTTTCGAGCTTTCGCTCCTGATTGGTCAGTTTTTCGGTGATTTCTGTTAGAACAGGCATCAGTTTTCCGCGTGCGAAAGCTTTCTTCTCAGCTTCCTTACTTTCTCTGACCTTTCTAATTAAGTTCTCATCACCTACGATCGCATCGATAGTGTCAATCATTTCATTGACGATTTTTACTCTGGCTTTTGCAGAGTCCAATTCTCCTGCTTCAACCTCTGCACGACCTTGTTTCAAAGAAACTATTAGACTGTCTACTAATCTAACAAGTGGTTCCGATTCAAGGTCAGTCGTTTCAATAGTTTCTTTCAGAACACTCACTCTGCCATCTGTGACATCTGCATCTCGGAGCAACTTCTCAGATTCTTTGAAGTCTTTCAGAACTAGAGTTCCCGGACCGGCCTGGAGTGTGTAGGCTGTCTTGAGCTTGTCACTATAAGAACCTCGTACTATGACTGAGAACTCCTTCATTCCTTCAAGTGCTTGGGCAGATTTGAGAACCACTGCAAGATCAAGAGTGTCTCCAGGTGGCAGGACATTGACAGATTTGGTTCTCTCTCCGGATACCATCTGTAGCCCCTCATCGAAATGCCACTCGACAGAGAGACCTGTTGCCTCGCCATTACCATTGTTCTTAATCAGAACCTTAACAGGGAATTCCTCCGTAAATGTAAGATCAACAGGAAGAACCAGTTGAGAAGATAGCTTTGGAACCTTGAGCTTACCCCTCAGGAGCTCTCGAACCATATCGAGACCTCGGTCAACATATTTGCTAAACTCCTGACTGTTGGCACTCGCCAGAGCAGCTTTAAGTTCAGTCACTGCTGCATTCTCTGCTGACGCAAATGCCTCAAGGTTGACTGACTGAATCGCACTCTCCAGCATCTGGGGAATCTGACTCAATCGAACAGTGGCAGGTAGCCTCAATTTTGAAGCATTCTCAGCAGCGAAACCTCGTGCCTTATAGAATCCATCAGCCTCTTTACCAATCATGATGTAAATCATACAACTAGCCATTGCGAGTGCAGTACCCTTACTTGTTTCTGCATCTTCGCCCCACATGAGATGTTCATTAGAAGCCAACATTAGATCATCTGCTGCAATTTGATAGGCTTCGATGGCTTTTGTTGCATCGCCAATATCAGAAAAGACATCACCTGCTGCACACATGTTGAGTGCAGCCTTCTTGTAGCTCTTTGAACCACGATATTCATCTGCTGATTTCAGAAATGCCTCAGCCGCCAGACCATATTCGTGGTCTGCAGTCGCGATATCTTTGTTCCGCTCAGCCTCAGCAGCTCTCATAAGATGCTGTCGTCCTGCGGACTGTCTAATCGTATCTTTCTGAGACTCCTCAATCCATCTCTTGGCACGCTCTTCCGACACTGTTTTTCTCTCTCCTTCTCAAGCTAAATACACGAGACGGTTTCAACCCTTCGCTTTGTTCGATGAGTCAAGACCTTATGCATTCCATGCGAATCCTAGTACACTTCACGTGGAGAGTGCCTGAGTCTATCAGGTAGTCCTCCACCATGACCCTCTATCACAAGCTCGTATCCTCTTCCAATCCTACCCTTTGAGGCAGTCTGAAATCCAACCTTCTCAATACCGCGAGCATTGCGTTCCGCGGCTCTACGCTCGATCATGCTTGCTCCACCAGGAATGGCAAGAATGAGCTTCTTCAAGGATTCATCAACAGTCAGAGTGATTGGCATTGTAGGAGTGCCAGAGCACTCATGAAATTGGCTGTCCTTATACTCGAGTAAATGCTTCATTTGAACTATTACACCATCCAAAGGTCAGTTCTGGACAAATCCCCCACGTGGTTACATATTAGGATTTGGCGGATGAAATGATTGCAGAAATAAAGAAGAATTGAGCCCAGGACCCGAGGGTCCAAAGGCTCAGAAGTAACACGATATACTAGGTTTAGTCCGGCGGCGGGGGTGGTGGTGGTGTATCATCGAGCTTAGTGTCGACCGGTCTAAGTACCGAATCGCGCTTCTTCCTTGTGAAGACAAAGCCAACAATAATCAACAACAATCCTAAGATTGCCACAACAGCACCAATCATCATTGTGTAGCCAGGGATGAGATCATATCCCGCCCCAGGTAACAATGCGAGAATGGCACCGCCAATCACTAAAAGCGCACCAAGACACACGGGTCCTGAACGCGTATACTCACGCCATGTCAAGTAGCTCAATTTTCTAAGCTCCTACTCGAGACTTACCACGCGGTCTCGTCTAAACAAGATGAGTCATACGTAGCGATTTAAGATTATTGGGTAAATAACACTGCAAGAATCATTCAAAGGCTATGCTCACGATGCATCCAGTTGATGAAGTATTTACACTGACTTTTGCTCCAGTCAGTTCACTCAACCTCTTTGCTATTTTCTCGTGAAATGTGCATGGATAACCAGCTGGAATCTTTGATGCCTTGGGATCCATCTCATGACAGGTTGTTAGTAGCTTGCAAGTACCAGTCTCGACAGTTGCTGTACCAGTGCCAGTCTTGGGTAGTTGACTCTCATTTGAACAACTCTGAATCAGCGAGGCGAATTTTATGAGTGCTGTTGGAGGCTCATTTGGATTTGACATGGCCCAGCGATAGATCAGAGCATCAACTACTCTGTTGAACATGTTATCGAGATGTCCCTTTGGCAACTCTGAGGCATATGCGGCAATCTCACATATCATTGCTGCGTGTGCTTCGACATTCATTGCCCAAGCTGCTTCGTCCTTTACTCGGTGAAGTGGGGGAATCTCTCCTATTCTCATGTCTGGCAGATCTGCAGAGGTAGCTGATTCCTCAATTGCAACCTCTCCCTTCTCAGCAGCAGCAATGCCACCGATTGTGGTACCATCTTCATATGTCAAATCAGGTATTTCGTAGTTCGGACATACTCCAGCAGTCTGATATTTCCTCGCAAACTGCATCAGTCTTCCTGCCATTTGGGCTACAGCATATCTACTTAGACCTTCAAATCGGATGTTGCCATAAGCTATACCTACCATATTCTCAAGGTCAAGTTCAGGCATAGTCTTCTCTGCGAGTATCTTCTTACCTCTGACGATTCGCATCGCCCACATTTCATTCATGACTCCCGCCTGAGCACCATAGCTTGTATTTGGAATTCCGACGAGTGGGGAAACGGGATAGAAATCACTCATATTACAGCCTCAATATCCACTGTTCTGAAAATCATGGTCAAATGTGATTCAAAAGGGTATTGTGGTTGTATGAAAAGAAAAGTGGAAACTGGATGGTCATTCGCATCCAGTCTGTTTCCACTACACGTAACCTGGGAGGTCCATGTCTTTCTGTGGTTTTCGCTTCTTCACTGATTCAGCCAATGCTAGGAATCTCTTGACATCATCTGGAGAGATGCTTGGTCGAACTTCCTTCAGAGCTTCATCGAAGTGTTTCATCTGCACAGGTTTTGCCTTCCAGTCATCCCGGACTGCAGCCATTGCAGCCTCACGAACAAGACCTTCGATATCCGCACCCGAGTATCCTTCGGTTTCATCAGCCAGCTTTTCAAGACTTACGTCATCTGCAAGAGGCATTTCACGAGTATGAACTCTGAGAATCTCTAATCTCGCGTCTGTATCTGGAGGTGGAACGAATAGAACTCCATCAAATCTGCCAGGCCTTAAAACCGCAGGATCTAGGATGTCCGCTCTGTTTGTCGCACCGATTACCAACACATTCTGTAAAGTCTGCATACCATCAAGCTCTGCAAGGAATTGGTTCACAATTCTCTGACTCACACCGGTGTCATCTGCTCGACTTCTTGTACTCATAATTGCATCAATTTCGTCAAAGAACAGAACACAAGGAGCAGTCTGTCGGGCTTTTTTGAAGATCTCGCGGACAGCTTTTTCCGACTCACCAACGTACTTGTTGAAGATTTCAGGACCTCGTACAGAAATGAAGTTAGCTTCACTCTCTGTAGCTACAGCTTTTGCTAGTAGAGTCTTTCCGGTACCTGGAGGGCCGAAGAGGAGAACTCCTTTTGGAGTTCGAATTCCCATTTCCTCGAAGACTTCAGGATGTTTCAATGGGGCTTCAACAGCCTCTCGCAATTGCATCTTGACTTTTGTTAGACCACCAACATCGTCCCATCGGACATTCGGCTTTTCTACAAGAACTTCTCTCAAAGCAGAGGGAGTTACTTCAGATAGAGCCATATCAAAGTCAGCTTGTGTCACATACAGATTCGTTAGAATATCTGCAGGAATGTCACCAGTTTCAGGGTCAACATGAGGAAGGACTCTTCTGAGAGCCTGCATTGCGGCTTCCCTTGCGAGGGCGGCAAGATCTGCACCCACGAATCCATGGGTCACAGCGGCTAGTCTTTCTAGGTCAAGATCTTCTTCGAGTGGCATTGCTCTGGTATGAATCTGAAGGATTTCCAATCTGCCCTGCTTATCAGGGACTCCTATCACAATCTCTCGATCGAAACGGCCAGGTCTTCGTAACGCTTCGTCAATATCATCAGGTCTGTTTGATGCTCCAATGACTATTACTTGTCCTCTCCCCGTTAGACCATCCATGAGAGCGAGTAATTGTGCCACAACGCGTCGTTCAACCTCACCAGTGACCTCCGCGCGTTTGGGAGCAATACTATCTAGTTCATCAATGAAAATGATAGTTGGTGCATTCTTTTCAGCATCTTCAAATGTTTCCCTAAGTTTCTGTTCTGATTCTCCATAGAATTTGGACATAATTTCTGGTCCATTAATTACCTTGAAATTCGCACCAGATTCATTTGCAACAGCTTTCGCAATGAGTGTCTTTCCTGTTCCGGGAGGGCCCATCAAGAGGACACCCTTAGGAGGAGAAATACCTAGACGCTTGAAAAGCTCTGGTGACTTCATTGGAAGTTCTACCATTTCACGGATTTTCGTCAGTTCCTTTCCCAGACCACCAATGTCTTCATAGGTCACATCGGGAACTGAAACATCTTCAGGTTTCGCTGGTTTTGTTAGCACCTCAACAGTTGTTGCTGGTGTTACTCGAACGTGTTTACTTGGAGAAACCGTTGTTGCTGTGAATTGTAATCCTTGACCAATTGAGGAGATGAGAATCACATCACCTCTAGTGATTGGTTTGTTGATTATCTGTTGTTTCACATAGTTTTCGAATCCTTGTTGAAAACGGACAGGTTGACTAGGAGCCAGTACTATTCTGGCTGCTTCAGGAACATTTGTCTTACTAACCTCAACCATCTCACCGAGTCTCGCTCCTGCATTATTACGAATCAGACCATCCATCCTGACCATATCAAGAACTTCATCTTCTTTGAGACTAGGCCATGCAACTGCTACAGTTTCTCTAGTGCCTTTCAAAAGTACATAATCACCTGAACGGATGTCCAAGTGGTTTCTAACATCAGAATTTAATCTCACAATTCCGCGGCCCTGATCCTTCGGCATGGCAGCCGCTACTTTTAGACGAACTGAATCTTCACTCATTCCCTCACTCTCTATTCAATTCTCAGGTATCCTTCACTGGTTTCCTGCTCTTCTGATCTTACAGCAGTAATCTCAATCACACCGTTACGATAGGATACTGTCGACATCTCTTGGTCCACATTGAACCCAGGATGTAGGTGAATGTCTTGCTTGTTGGAACCAATCTTGACAATGATTTCTTCACCATTTACCTTCACTTTAGGCACAAAGTCAGAAGAAAACTGACCCTGAACTAGGAACATGACACTATTTCCTAAATCAATCTCCTCCACATGTGCTTCATCATTATGTTGCTCGATGTTCTGTTCGAGCGGGTCATTGACAAATGAGCCAGACCATGATCTAAATGTACCATTACCTTCAGGTAATTGTCCAAAGGCCTCTCTGAATTGTTCCATCATTTTTCGGAAAACTGACTCAAAGTCATCATCTATCATGTTTGGAAAAATACCTCCCATTACGAAGCCCCGGGCGGCTGATGCCGCCCTTCCGAGTCACCGATTGGGGCTCCCTTTCTGTACTGTCTTGTCAGTCAGTACTAAGATACCATGTGGTACAATAGCATATAAGGATTTGGAAGTAGGCCTACTCAGGATATGGGTTTCTTCCTTTGTCTCATGACATATTGTACACTCTAATAGTGTGAGTTTACTCAAAAATCATTGCTGATGTCACAGAGATATGGATATATTGGGCAAATTCTGCCATATGATAGACTGGTGTAACCACATTGCCAACATGCTCTCTGTGCGGCACTGAAGATTTGAGCTTCACATGCCCGTACTGCAATGGAGTGTTCTGCTCAGAACACAGACTTCCAGAGAGTCATGGTTGTCCTGGGATGCATAGAGTACGTGAGGACGCACGGCGAAAAGTTACAGGAAAAACTGATTCTGAGGACATGAACGTTACTTTTTCTATTCGCGAGCGAAGGAAACCCCAACGACAAAGACGCCGAAGGCGTAGATTCTCGTCTACTGAACTTCGTGATCTAACCATTGCTGCGGTTCTTGTAATTCTGGTTGGGATATCCATATTCGGTTCCCCATATGGTATCTTTCGTGCTATAGATGTTCTAGGGTACTACTTGAGCCTCGGTCTGTGGTGGTTGCCCGTAGGAAGTATTCTCATCTTTCTATTCTCATTCATGGCGCATGAACTAGCTCACAAGTTCGTCGCGCAGAGCTTTGGAGCTTGGTCAGAGTTCAGAATGTTGCCTACTGGATACATCCTCTCAGCAATGGCAATTCTCTTTTCAGTGCCAATCTTTGGAACTGGAGTGGTTTATTCTAGCGGAATGTCGAATAGAGAACAAGTAGGGAAGACAAACCTTGCAGGTCCTTTGACCAATTTTATTCTAGCTGCTATACTAATGATTACTGCATTGACAATGTCAGTGTTCGCTCCTCTGGGTGTTATAGGCTTGCTATTTCGTTTTGGGATTCAGTTGAATGCATTCCTTGGACTCTTCAACATGATTCCATTCCAACCCTTTGATGGAGCATCCATTAGAAACTGGAGTAACAAAGTTTGGATTGCCCAAGCAGTTGGACTTGTGTTCATGCTCATTCTTGGCTATGCATTTCCCTACCTAGTACTATGAAGTGTTGCGTCAATAATACCACGCTTCATAGCAGAATATTATACAGACACCTTGAAACTTTCAGGGGATTGACCAATTGCTCACACCTAAGGGATACAGCACTGACATCACCGAGCTATCAGTTTCAGCCTGGTTCTACCGTAACCGGACTATCGCGGGTTTTGACAATCCCGCTCGTTCACTCTATGTTTCTATTCGCGAGCTCGTTGAGAACAGTCTTGATGCATGTGAGGATGAACGCGTCTTACCAGATGTGAGTGTCTTCCTACGGCGTGTGAGTGAAGCTAGCGACGATATGTTGAGTTCAGGACCAGAAATCTTCGAACTCACTGTGAAAGATAATGGGATGGGAATCAAACGAGAAGACATCCCAGTTCTGATTGGGAAAATGCTGACAGGAACCAAGTTTACACTCAGACAAAGCCGAGGAACTTTTGGGCTGGGAGGAAGTCTGGCACTTCTCTACGGACAAGTGACCACCCAAGAACCAATAGAAGTTGTGACTGGACAGAAGTACGAGCCTACTGGACACAGAATTGTCATGCGTCTTGATATCGATACAAATCAACCAGTCATTCTCAAAGAGGAATCAATTCCCAAGAGTCCAGATGAGATGGGCACGATGGTTTCATTCCAGCTCCAAGGAGACTGGATAAGGAGTAAACGAAGAATCATTGACTATTTCTCTCAGACAGCCATAATTGTCCCCCATGCATCACTGTTCTTCGAAACTCCTGATAGGGAGGTTTTCAGATTTGATAGACTTATAGATAGACTACCAGTTTCGCCAAAGGAGATGGAACCTCATCCGAGAGGTATCGATGTTGAGATGCTCAAGAAGATGATTGGGGTCAGTCGTGCAAAGACTCTCAAATCATTCATGAAGAATTCTTTCCAACGTGTAGGAGATTCTATTGCGGATGATTTTCTCCAATATGCGAAGCTAGATAGCGAGAGGTCTCCGAAGTCGTTAGGGCAACCCGATTTAGTGTCAATGATGAACTCATTTGTTAGTTATGAGAAATTCCTCCCTCCCTCACCTAAATCCCTATCACCAGCTGGTACTGAGTTGCTTATGGCAGGTGTTCAGAGACTCTCTCCAGACCTTGCTGTATTCAAGAAACGAGCCCCAAATGTCTATGAAGGACATCCATTCATAATTGAAACAGGTGTAGCATACAGAGGAGGTCTTGGAGCGGGAATTAAGATCTTTAGATTCGCAAACCGTATCCCTCTGCTCTATGATGAAAGCTCAGATGTTTCATACCGAGTAGTGAGAAACCTCAATTTGAAACATTATGGTCTCCGTCAAGAAGATCCGATTGCGTTCGTCATCCACATCTGCTCAACAAAGGTCCCGTTCAAGACTGTAGGCAAGGAGTACATAGCTGACGTAGATGTTGTACGAAGAGAGATCGAGCTGGGATTCAAGGAATGTCTTCGTGAGATCAGTGAGAAGGTGAGGAAACGAGAAAGATTCCACAAACAGCGTAAGAGAGAGACGAAACTGTTCCAGTATTATCAGTTCATGTCTGAAACGTTGGCCTCAGCCCTAATGAGAGATGTCTCAGCGAAGTCTCTATTCATGATAAGTGGAGATGATACTGATTGAGTAATGCAGACTCCGAAGTCATAGAACTCATCGACATAGTTCTGGAAACCTTGGCTGAAACGATCAACGAAGGAGAGTTCCCCGAAATCGGATACTTTGGTTCAAAAAAGAAGAATGTGTATTACTCTGAAATTGAAGGGTATCTCCCAATCGAAGATACTCCATCATTCATTGATGGTCGGAAAGTAGAGAGTGCAAAGACCATCGCAGGTCTTGTCTATGGACTTACACGCTTCAAGGAACACCTCGAACAGAGGATGTCTATGAGCTTAAGAGACTTTTACTACATGCACAAGGTGAAGCGTGTGCAGGACATCCTCAGGATATCCAATCAGACCGAAACAAACCGTTTGATCAATCTGTGTGAGAGGATTATCAAACACAATGGATCTTCTGTACCAAGAGAGGAGTTCGGAGTTGTAAGCTCACCAAAGGGTACATTCTATGGTGATGTGACTCTCTCAGACCTTTCAGGTAAGAGATTGGCTTGTAATGCAACTGGTGAGTATGGATGGTTCATTTCATCCCGTCCGTTCGATGTTCAAATCCACGACATCAACATCGATGCAGCTGTATTTGTCGAGAAAGAAGCCATGGCAAGAAACTTGATCGAACTCGGACTTCCAGAACAACTGAGTATAGGAGTTGGTTCTCTATTCGGTCAACCAGGGAGGAACATGAGGGCTTGGATTCGACGTTTGTCGGATAATGAGGTCCCCATCCTAGTCCTTGCAGACATGTCCCCCTGGTCTTTACGGATATTCTCGACCATCAAGAGCAATTCGATTGAACTGGCGAACATCAGAGGTCTCGCAACTCCTAAGGCACGACTAATTGGTCTGACCACTAAGGACTTTTGGACAAAGAAGGGAATGCTCAACGGAATCGAGCATTCCCTTGAATCTATGAGTAGTTCTGACATCAAGTGTGCTAAACAGAACCAGAACATACCAGCAATTTGCCAAGACGTTTTTCTCAGAAAAGAGAATGACACTATGCTCAAGAAGAAAAGAAAAGGAGAACTTGAAGCCTTCAAAGCCTTTGGTTTACCACTTTCTGAATTGAAACAGTTGTATATTAGTTATCTAAGAGCAAAATCAGCAGACTATGATGTGAAACTGATATAAAGGCCAGTTGTCTTCACACAGGATGAGGAGTCATTATGACTGATCGGGAGAAGATGCTAGAGCTACTGAATGAATTTCAAAACTCGATTGTCAAACTCATGGATGAGAGAGACAAACTGAGTTCTGAGAGTGAAGAACTGAGAGCTTCTAAACGAGAAGCTGAGGAGAAGGCTTGGGCTGCAGAAGAAAAGGTCAAGGAACTCACGGACGATTTGGCTGCAGTAAAGGATGAAGCTGAAGACCTTAAAACAAAGGCAGTCGAAGCGGAGTCATCCAAAGGAGAGGCTGTTAGTGCACTCCAAGCTGAAAGAGATGAACTCCGGAAGGAGATGGATGAGATCCAAGAACAGCTTGGTAGAGTATCAGAACTCTATAGAGAAGCGTCAGCTGAAAAAGAGGCCCTCCAAGAAAAGGTTGATGTAAGTGACCTATTGGCTATATACATCACACTCATCGAGACAGTCTTCTACGGCAAACCGCATGCACGAATACTGTACACCTTGCATGATGTAAAGACTGCCATTACGAGAAAGAACTTGGTTTCGAGTACGGGCATTCAACCTGCTGCAGTACTCAAAGCAGTTCATGACTTGGCAAATGCAGATCTGGTATCATATAATGATGAAACTCAAGAAGTAGAACTTACCAAGGATATCCTTCGCAGATCCGGATAATTTCAATCTGAGAGAGACAGCAATTGGCTACAAAGACAACAATAGGACCCGCATTGCAGAAGTACATACGTAGATACACGCTTAATGACAAACTCAGCTCCATCACCTCCCTACTCGGTGACGAAACACAGAATGTCATAGACTGGGCATATGAAGAGGCAAAGAGAAGGATTGCTGAAAATCCTGAGGAGAAGAAGAGGGATATTGGGAGAATAGTCTTTGATCTCATTGGCAATGAAGCTGCAATCGTTCTTGTGAAACAAAATCATGCAAAAGGAAGGTTGACGACTAAGAGTGAGGTCAAGTCAAAGACAGGACAAAAAGTCGAGATGCCAGTACTCTATCGTGATGCGGGATTGAGGCATCCACAAGAAGCTAGGAATCTTAGACACAATCTCTTCCACGAGGCATTTCATGCATTAATCATGCATCTATTTCCTGACGTTTCAACAAGTGTACCATCAACAGGAGAGGGGTTGACTCCAGACCTGATGATTGAACACAAAGACCCTGACTGGTTAATCTCGGTCGAATACAAAGGTTATCGATCGATCACCCTTCTAAGCGAGTCGGAAGTTCTCAAGGGAATGAGGTATCAAGATGCATTCGGAACAGCATGGTTAGTGACTTCATCCGCGAAGACTGTCAGGGATGTATACAAAAAAACGATTCATTCCAAAGAAATCGTAGAACGGGGAATAGAGAGATTACGAAGGATATACAAACGGCAAGCCTTCACAAGTGAGCAGAAGGAGAATAGAGGAATTGCAAGGAAAGGAATCAGTCACCTTGAGAAACACAAGGACCTAGACTTGAAATGCCGCCTCTGGACTGCAGAAGAACTCCTTGAATCGATGAAGGACGGAAAACCTGTAAAGGGGCTAATCATCTCAAGTGGATTCGAATTCATCAAACTACTCAAGGATGCAGGACTCGAGGAAGAAGCCGATAATGTTCTGCGCGTGATGAAACTTCCAACATCATCTTTACACAGTGACAAGGTGACTTCTGTCCGATTGATAGGATAATTGACTAAAAACAGGTCTAGGGATGGTGCTCCCAAGCTTTATCAATGCCTTGCGTGAAAGCCATACTGTCCCTGATTAAAACAGGGCATGAGGGATTCGACAGTTGACGGACTCAAGTCAGAGTATCATGAAGCTTCAAGAGCAGCTAAGCGACCTTCTTAGAGCACTATCAAGTAGATCCCCCATTCTTGGAGCTGCTGTATTTTCAATAGAGGGACTTCCATTAGTCAGCAGGTTTCATGGTGGCACTGAGGAAGCTTCCATAGCAGCTATAGTGGCCGCAATCCATGCTGCCGGTGAGCAGACTGTCAAAGAACTACGGCAAGGAGAACTCAAATCAATCATAATTCAGGGAGACCTAGGAACAACTCTTGTAATTTCAATATCATCAGACTATCTTCTAACTGTTACAGCCCCGGATAATGCCAAACTCGGACTTATCTTCAGTGATGCAAAGAAAGCAGGGAGAGATGCTAGGAAGATTCTCCATCAGGCAATTTGATTTACGATGTCGATTCTCAATAAACTCTACATTGACAAGCATCCGTGTTTTTCCAATCGGAGAGAGACCCTCTGGCATCGAATACACCTACCTGTGGCTCCCAATTGTAATGTCAAATGTGCATTTTGCTCCCATTTAATAGGTTCCTCCTGCCACACCTCAAAGCCGGGATTTTCGAGCCAGCTCATGTCTCCAGAAGTCGCAGCTTCACGAGCTTTGTTGGAGATTAATCTCGATCCAAGAATCAGCATAGTTGCAGTGTCAGGACCCGGTGAACCTCTAGCTAATTCTGAAACATTTGAAACATTTGAACTAATTAGAGAACGAACACGTGACATCCACTTTTGCCTCAGCACTAATGGAACATTATTGTCAGAAAAAGTACAATGGCTTAGAATGATGGGGTTCAAGACATTAACCGTATCGATGAGTACAGCGAACCCATCCACAGCTTCAAGAATCTATGAATGGGCTGTTATTTCAGAGAAGAGAATGACAGGAGAAAGGATGGGTCAAATCATCGTCGATTCGCAGCTTCGAGGTATTTCTGATGCTGCTAATGCTGGACTGACTGTCAAGGTGAATACTATTCTCATTCCTGGTTTTAATCAAGAGGATATCATCGATTTAGCTGAATCTGTGTCAGATGCTGGAGCTGCAATTCAGAACATTGTACCTCTGGTACCGAATGACAGACTTTCTTCTTTATTGTCTCCAAGCAAAGAAGCAATTGAGGAAGCGAGGAAGCAAGCAGCAGAGCATATTAAGCAATTCAGACATTGCAAACAATGTAGGAGCGACGTAGTTGGTCTACCTGGTTGCGATGTCATTTTGTGAATACTACTGAATACTGAGACACCCTTCTTCGACCAATTTGTTGATGATGAACCACATCGCTCGTGGATCATACTTGAGTGATTCAAGGACCGCTCTAACTTTCTTGGTGCCATCGAACTCTTTTAGGATATCATCCAAAGGTTTTCCATATTGAGCCCTCAATTTTTTGAGTTTCATTTCAGGACAGTCTTTCCTGACCAGAATGTTATCCTCAGTCAATCGAGCCTTGAATTCAATCCAATTGTACCGAGTAAGGATGGAGATCAGAGCTAGGACTTTTTCATCTGGAAATCCAATAAGATCCATTATCTCAGCTACGGTTCGTTTTCCATTGATGAACGATTCTACTTGCTCCAAATCGTGATCAACAGAACCTACCCTGAAGGGGATCCGAATTCCATTCTTTGATTGGATTGGCACAAGATCAAGATCTGCTGTGGAGAATGGGAATTCTTGAACAACTGTAAGAGCAGATTCTCTGAATCTGCGAACATCTCCCTCAAAGTGTCGAAGTTTTTCCCCATGATCAACCTCAACCTGACTTAGAATTCGTTTGAGCTTTTCACGGTACGGCGACTCGTCTGCGACTGGATCCACAACTAGCAAAACAAGTATATTCTCACCAACCTCGATTAAGATATCATATGCGGCCTTTCTGATTGTCCGTATTGGGGTCTTAGCAAAAATGATGACCGCTGTAACAAAGCCTGCAATCAGATCTGGATCGACAGTGAGCTCAGCATATGGAATGTTGAGAACAGACTCTCCTCCTTCCATTCGAATCAATGAGATGTATCGGACCTTAGAAACGTCTAGAGCCATCTATCATCCCTCCACATCTTTGACTGAGGATACAGTCTTTGAGTCACTATATCCCAAGACTCCTGCATCAATCAGGTTGTTTGCTACGAGACGAACAGCCTCCATATTGAACGGGAGAAGTTCACATATTTCTGCGAGCGTGCGAGTTCCATTAATCTGTTCAACAAGTTTGGTAAGTTGTTCACCATACACTCCCTTTAGGAAGAGTGGAGGATCCATGATCTTGACCAATACTGAGTTATCCTCAAGTTTTCTGGTGAAGGAAATCCATTTGTATTTGTCAAGCATCGATAGAATAGCAATCACTTCATCATCTTCCAGGCTCGATTGCTTCATTATATCCTCTATTGTACGTTTCCCATTAATGAAACCCACAAGAATTTGGAGTTTTTCATCAGTTTCACCCACCGACCAGGGAATATTGGCATGAAGATCAGGCGTTGCTTCTGATTTTGCCACCATTTTAGGAATCATCTCGAGGGCGAAATTCCTGTAAGGATATGCCCGAAGTATTTCGAGAGCATATTCTCGAAATGGACGAATATCACCCTTCCAGGCTTCTAGGAGAGGTTGATGTGTCGATTCGAAATGTTTGACTATTTTGATCAAGTTGTTTCTGTAGGGATCGTCATCTTCCACCTTATCTACAATGAGTAGTCCGACGACATAATCACCCTCTTCGATGACTACCGTATAGCCTTCTTTCGTGAATGTCCTCAATTGTCTGTTTTCAAAAATGATTACTGCTAGAACGAAGCTTGCAACAAGGTCGGGGTCTACACTCATCTCTCTATAGGGGATACCTATGATTGGTTCTCCTCCTTCTTTTCGAACGAGAGAGATATAACGGACTTCTGCCTTCTCTATGCCAGATTCGTTCACACCATCTTTCAGAAACAAGTGCCTAAATAAGTTATCAGAGGAAATCCATCAAGCCAGATTGTGTTACCATGGTAATATCCTCATCATAATCCAAGCTATATCCTATCACCTGTTTCAGATCAATAACCGTATATGAGCTCCCCAGACTAGTGACTAAGAGTGACCCCTTCATTCCTACAACCTCGCCCAACAGTGGACTGTCATCAATCTTGGCTGTTCTTGATTTCCAAGGATTCGGTTGTGTATCAACACTCGAAAGAGAGTAGTATTTAGATAGATCTTCGAGTTCAACAGTATTTCCGAGCTCACCATCTTCTATCTCCAAAAGGAAATCTTCTACAATAGATTGAGCATTATCAATCTCTATTTTGTCAAGAAGACCTCGTATCTTTCTCTCCCCTCGAACCTGCTTTGCAGCTTTTGGGTTCTTTCCAAGGCGATCTTCGATTCTTCGCGCATCTATACCGCCTTCAACTAAACGGAGGGTTCCACCATAATCGGCCCCCTGCTCGACCCATCTTGTACGTACTCTCTTCTCTGAAGATACGCCAATCTTGAGTGTTTCATCATTGAATACGACAAGATAGATTGCATAATCTGTGCCATCACATTGAGCCCGTCTCTCAGAAGATGCCATGCAGTTTCTACCATCACATCGGATACATGGGTCCACAAAATCCATGGCGGAACAAGGACCACATCGTAGTGTTCCGCGTTGTAGAATAACAGAATCTTCAGGGCAACGGACTGATTGCAATGAGGAGTCAACACTTCCAATACATCGTCGAGGCCCACGGAACACCCAGCTGACTTTCTCCCCAGGGACAACAGGAATAAACTCTGGAGTATCACTATCGTTCCAGACTCGCAAGCCTGAGAGGAATGACCCATCATCTTGAGCCTTCCATGATATTCCCATAACCTGCATGAGATTTGCCTCAGAATCGTTTGAACTGTCCTTTTCCTCGTACCATCCACTGGACACCTTTAATGTTCAAATCTTTCTTACATTTTGGACAGGTACCATCAGAGTCAAGATTGTTGCTACTGAGATATACTGAATATCTTTCGACAGCTTTGAAACCACATTCCGGGCAGTACGTATTCTCATAGTCGTGACCTGCAACGTTTCCCGAATAGACAAAGACAAGTCCAGCGTCCTTCGCAACCTCGATATGCCTCTCCAATGTAGAAGCAGGTGTACGAGGTAAGTGCTTCATTTTGTAGGTTGGAGCGAATGCAGTAAGGTGGAAGGGGGTGAGTTCTCCTAAGTTCTGAACAACCCATTCAGCAAGATACTTGGTATCCTCCAAAGAGTCACCTACTTCTGGAATGATCAGATTCGTAATCTCGATGAAGATGTTTCTTTCTTTCATAGCTTTCATTGAGGCATAAATAGGATCAACCTTGGGAACGGACATCAAGTCTTTGTAGAACTTTTTATTGCCACTACCCTTGAAGTTGATAGATGCCGCATCTAGATATGGTGCTATCATGTCCACAGCATCTATGGTCATGTAGCCGTTGGTTACGAATGTGTTGAACATTCCTTTCTCGTGAGCAATCTTGGCGGTGTCGTATGCCAATTCATAGAAGACAGTAGGTTCAGTGTATGTGTACGTGATTCCACTACAGTCATATTTCTCTGCGAGAATTACGATATCCTCGGGACTCACATATTGTCCAACTGGGATTTCTCTGTGGGCGGAATGATAGTTTAGGCAGAATTGACAACGAAAATTACAGGAAGAGGTGCTAATTGAGAAAGCCGAACTTCCAGGAGCGAAATGGAAGAGTGGTTTCTTCTCGATGGGATCAGCCGCCATTCCGTCAATCAATCCATAGACTGTTGTATAGAGATTGTTATCCTTTGCCACTCTAACCCTACAGAATCCAGTTTCACCATCATGGATTACACATCTTCTAGCACATAGGTCACATCTGATACCCTGTTTAAGGTTGGAGTAAAGCAGCGCCTCTTTCATCGTGATTCTCTCCTCGTTTGAATTCTTATGCGTGTTCCGGTGTGTTTCTCGTAATCAGAATTATAAGAAAAAGTTGAGAGAATCCTTTTGATATCACTATGCCAGATCCTAAGGAGCTGAAACGAATAGACGGTCTCTTCAATCTTGCATCAGCACGCAGTAGACCGTTTCTCGATCAATGCTCCGAAGCAAAGTATCTAGCTGTTAGGGACTACAATCGGGCGGCTGATGAAACTCTGAAACTTGCTATGCAGACTCTCAAGTTCGCAGGAGCTAATAGTCCAGCTCTCACAGGAGAATTTTCAGAGATTAGATCAGCTGTGAAAGCAGGTCAACTTGATACAGACTTCATTAAGCAACTGTCAACTCTTCGTACAAAATACATCAAGCAAGTTCTCAGACCTGCGGTCAAAACATACCTCAGTAATGAAGATTTCAAAACATCGGATCTTGACTCGTACTATGAAAGCGCTCTGAGAATAGATGGACTATTAGAGGTGGTTCAGTTTCTTAAGCGAATTAGACCAGATTCATTCTGACTCCTTCTGATGGTCCCGATGCACAAGGGTTTGTCCATCGACCACCCATGCAAGCGCTAGAGCTTGAAACTCATCTGCCCACTTCATCACAATTGCAGGAGCTACACCAAGAGATCTTGCAATCTCCCTGATGGACATCTCACCGTGTTCTTCAACCATGAGGTAGGCTTTGGTCTTCTCCGTGCTATCCATTAGGTCTAGATATCCCTCAAGTGTTTCCTGCGTATGAGCTAGTTTGGCTTTGGTTTCTTCAAGGTCCTTAGTCGATCTTTCGAGATTAGCCTTAGCTCTATCAAACTCAGACTTGAGCCGTTCTAGTTCTCGAGCTTTGTCTCCAGATTCGAAGGATCTTAGTCGGGCTCGAATCTCCTCCATTTCAGTAAGTCGATCAGCAGTCTTAGCTTTCTCGTCCTCTAGTTGCCCTGCCTGAGTCTTCAAATCTCCAATCTCTAAATCCTTCTTTGCTATATCATCAGAGAGCTCTTTCGACCTTTGTTGAGCAGTTGTTATTCTATCTTCGACTTCAGCAACTTTCTCATTAAGAAGTTCATTTGATGCCTCAAGGGTCTTTACTTTCTGCCTTAGGTCCAGAAGGACTTGTTGATCAGTCTGTGGTGCTGCTTTCAGAGCAGCAAGTTCCTCTTCCAGTTCTTCGTTTATGACCTTGAATGAAGCATTGTCTTTGCGAAGATTCTCTATTTCGGTTTCTCTTGTTTCAATCTTCTGAGTGGAGAGAGTAAGTTCTTGAGATAGCTCTTCAATTCGGCGTTCGAGTACTTTCATCTTGTCAGCAATGTCCTTTGGGACCTCAATTCTGGGCTTCATTCCCAATTCTGATGCCAAGAATTCAACCTCTGTGGTTGCTCGTTGAGTAAAATCATCAATGTTTGACTTGAGTGCGGTTAGTTCTTCATAGGTGATTTTCATTGCTTCCTTCAAGCTCTCTGTCACATCACGAACTTTCTCAAGAATCGGAGTTGACATACCTGTTGTGAGGGAATCTTCCACCTTGGAGAACTCTTGTTCAACACGTGGCTTGACTTCAGTCTCGATAAACGTAGACTGGAGATTTGTCTTTGCAGCACGTTTACTACTGCTGACAATGTCACCACGCATTGCGACAAGGTTTCCCTTCAGGCTGACCAGAAATGATAGAACAACTGGAACGAGGTCTCTCTCGATTCGGTCAATTGAACCATCAACTGTCATGATGTTACGTTCGAGGAGACTAATACTGTCCTGTAGTTTCTCAAGGCTCTTGTCAATCTCCATTCGTCGCCGTACTTGGTCAGCAGATTCGACTCTCATCACGTCACTCTTCATCCGGCCTGATTCAATGAGCTCTTGTCTCATTTCATCATCCACACCAAGTTCGGTGAGTAGATCGTCGACAACTCCACCTTTCTTTCCTGATTCATCAGACTTCTTTTCAGGATCTTCAGCCATAAAGAAACCTCACTTTCCTCAAACCCGTAAAGGCAGATGGAAAGGTAGCCAGATAATACATAAATCTATTCGGTGAAAGCTCCAATGTATCTAGGAGCCTGAGAACGCGCAATGCGACTGAAGATTGAGATGCAAGCAAACATACACAACCGTGGAACTTCCAAGTTGCGTCGAGGTGTTATGGTTTGGCATCTTTTCACGGACATGGAAAACCAATTTGTTGAGATGATAGACGTCTTTCCACCAGCGAAGGTCACTGAAAAGGCAGAAAATAACATGGTTGCAGTGATAAAGATTCCAGAGTTGAATCCTGGAGAAAGCTTCTCCCCATCTGCAGTCCTAAGAATCGACACAATAACTAGAGACTGGTTGATGGAACCACAGATGACCCCTGAGAATCTTGTATCTCAAGCCCGAGGAATGTATTGTACTCTCCAGAGATATTGGGAGATAGATGATCCATTGATTCAGGAAATGTCCCAGAAGGCGGCAGAGCGGACTGGAGACGACGAGTCTTATGCCAGACTTGTCTTCGAAAAAGTGCGTGAACTAGTGAAACTAAAGACACACCTAGACGAGCGTAGAGGAGCAGCTCGAGCAGCACGGGAGAAAGAGGGAGACTGTGATGAGCATGCGGACCTGTTCATAGCTTTGGTTCGTACAGTACACATTCCAGCAAGGAGAATAGTTGGTCACTATTTCAGGGGAGATCCTGAACCAGAACCTCACGCTTGGTGTGAGGTGTTCCTGGAGAGACAAGGATGGGTTCCAGTAGATCCAGCTTTGGGACATTTTGGTATTATGTCCGAGAACTATTTCTCTAGAATCAGAGAAGGTCTTGTTTCCGAGAGACCCACGATTCATCTGAAATGGAGTGGAATTGCCAGTGAGGCACCCTCTATAGAAGAAGAGGTCAAAATGACAGTTCTCAAGAACGGCCATAGTTAGAGACCGCGAATCAATCCTGTTGTTTCTAACTGAACGAATAGTTCAGCGCCAAAGTGCCAGCATGCGTGTGTGTCGAATATTGAACACATCACCTTGGGGAGTAGAGGTTCTTCGAATGCAGAGTGCAGAGTCCCCGCAAGATGATGTGTCATCAGTTCTCCATACGCAGCTACCTGAGGTATGGAATCGATGAATCGTTTCTTCGTCTGCTCGAGAGGACCGGGTTTATAGTCGCAGACATGGATGACACCATTAACAACTCTTACAAGGTCTACATGTCCAGTCAAACGATATCTCTCAGACCAGACTGGTACTTCAATCGCTATGGTATTTGGATCCTTTAGAAGGAACTCTTTCAGTATATCATGACCTGCAGAGTAACTCAGGTCATTTCGAGACCGATGATACTTTCTAAGTAATTTGACCAGTTCATCATCGACAGTTGTTTCAAGCTTTCCAGATCGTTTCAGCTTTTTACGAAAACCCACCTTCTTCGCAGAGGACATCTCTGCTAAGCTAAGTCTTGATGCTCGATTATAGAACGGATCTTCAAAGGGAAGTTGTGGCACTTTTCCAATATGGATTGAATTCAAGTGAGCCCACAAGGAGAAGAGGTCACCCTCATCATTACCAAGCTCTTTGTGATGCGCTATGTTCCACTGAAATCCATAAGCGATTTTACCATGCTGAAAATCACGTCGTAGAATATCTTCTGGAGCCATAGCATTCTCAGAAGGTTTTCGGTTTCAATCTATTTAATCCACCGCAAAAAGAGGAAAGTAGGAAGAGGGAGATATCAATTCCCTCAATCCTACAACTTACAATCTATTTCTTTTTCTTCATCATTATGACAATGATGATGATGACAACAAGTACTCCACCTACGATTGCGATTAGCACGAGTGGATCAAGGGTTATTCCAGGTCCTCCGACGTAGTTGTCGAGTTCAAACACTGCATCTGAATCGTCTGTGGAGCCAAGGACACCATCGGAAACAGACACACGAATCAGGTATTGATCACCATCATCGTGTAATGTTGTATTCCACTCATACTGCATAGTATTCAGTCCAGATGCGAGCAGGGACCAGTCCCCTCCGTTGTTGTCACTGTAATAGACATCAAAGGTCAATGGATCACTGTCATAATCAACTGCAGTCCAGTTCACTAAGACCATACCACTGAGTACTTCGCCACCATTTGGATCGGTGACTTCGACCATCGGAGCCCTATTCTCAGTGAGCCAGCGGAATACATTCTGCAGTAGGATGTCATTATCACTGTCATAGAGAATTGGTACACCATCACCATCGTAGTCAAAGTTGTATCGTGGGAAGATATAGTCAGCTGAGAAGAAAACACGACCCATGCTGTAGTCTAATGCGGCCATCAGAGTGAGCCCATTGGCTGGAGTTCCATCGTCCCATGTTGCTGTTCCATCTGTGTCAGTTCTGACAAGACTTGTTGCACCGCCGATGCTGATGAACGCAGAGGTCCACTGAAGCTCGAGGCGTTCAACCCCATCCATGATTGGATGATTGCCAAAGTTGCTTACATTGTAGAAGATGTTCTGATGACTGGCATCGAGAAAGTCATCTGTGTCAGTAATATATCCTGTATTGTTCAGATCCAGCCCAAACTCATTACCTACTAGGTCTGCTTCCAGTCCATAGACTGTTTGACCTCCAAGTAGAGCCAAGCCACCTCCTCCTGATACATAGTTGACAATGTCAGTTAGTTCACTAGCTGTATAGTTAATGGACCCGTCTTGAATAACAAGGGCATCTGCATTATCTAGCAATGAGGAATCAGTTGTCCAGTTATCTATCCACCTAATGGTATAACCATTTTCAGTTAGGAATTGACCAAATCCGTAGTAGGATAGGGTGAGCCACCAATTTCGTCCATGTGATTCATCGAAGACCACGAATTTCTCCTTAACGCCACCACCAGAAGCCCAGAGAACTGCATTTCGTGCGAACTGTGCGTTCTGCGCATCGAAGTAGGTGAAAAACGAATCACCGTCCGGATTGGTGTACTGTGAGAGCATGTCCCAGTCAGTCACTACTGATACTCGTCCAAGACCGTAGCTTGCAGCTGCTGCAACAGTAAGACCGTCTGCTGGTGTGCCATCACTATAGAATGATGTGGCATCATCATCTGTTGTCACCAGGGCAAAGCCATTCGCTGGATACTCAAGCAAACATCCACCCCTGTCAAACTCGACACTGGTGACCTTCAGTGTAATCGAATGGGTATTGATATTCTCAGGTTGATATGGCGTGTAGGAGGATAGTGTGTCATTCAGGTCATAGATATAACCGGTCGTGTTTCTAACAAACCCGAACCTGTTAATAACAGGATCCAGCTCATTTCCGTATACACCCCAGTCTGTATAGACAACCAAACCTCCACCAGAGGCAACGAAATCCTCTATTACAGTAACCTCTCCAGCTGAATAAACTATGTCACTGACTACTTGGACAAGTACATCACATGCCTCAAGTATGCTTGGATTCCATGTTGTCATCGCAGAAACTGCGAATCCGTCAGATACGAGATCTAGGGAGTAGTTTAGGAGAGCTCCTCCAATGTATCCCATAGGTGAGTGTGATGCGTCAAATACAACATGACGGGTCAGCTGGATTGCATTGACAAGAATGTCTTCTTGTGCCTGACCAGATATGTACAAGTCAAATCCGAGTATCGCGATGTGACCCTTTCCCATGGTCCTATGACCAACTACAGGGAGTGTACCGTCATCAATAACATTTGTAAATCCTGTAACATTAAAACGAAGAGTTCCATCTGTTCCAGGAAATGTTGATGGTATACCTCTTGCGAGTGCATTGTTTGCATCAATGACATTGTTTGTAGCACCAGGATATCCATATCCATTATTATACTCAATGAAACCAGTTGCATTAAGCATCTGTAGTGACGGACCATGTGGAATGGACAATAGTGAACCGTAGCAGTCCAGTGCCACAATATTACCACCATTTGCAACGAATGATTCTAAAATTCCATTCCACGCTGCACCGATTGCTGTGATATTATCATCATAGAGTCGTTCTTGCTCAGGAATCAGAAAAACATCATAGTCCATGATCACTGATGGAAGATCGTTATAATCAGTCAAGTTTGCTATGTGATAGTCATTCAAGAAATGACCATTAATAACTGCCAAGGTATTTCCTAGTTCACCATTCGGTCCTGCTGAGTCATCAGCAAATTCAGTGTAAACGAGGATGGACTTTGGCAGATGATTGTTCTCAGAGCCATCTGCAGAAGAGATTACTCCTTGATTCTGAGTTGAGAGTGCATATGCAGCCTGCATTCCAAACCCTACAGAGAGGGCGGAACCAATAAACAAAGACAAAACAAACGCACTCAAGACTTTAGTTTTCATCCTTAATATTCTCCATCTCCACTTGTGAGTAGTAGAAAAAGATGCGTGCTTTCCTTCCTCACAAGCAATTTTGTCCTCAGGGCCTTCTCATTTGTATATATGAAGTTTGTCTGAACAATACAACAGTATTGACTATACAGAACAAGTTAGAAGTCTCTAGGACACTGGCATTTGTCAAGAAATCTATTGGCACGAATCTTTTTAATCTCCAGAAATTCTCGTCTGATTGGTGACGAATTGTGACCTATGCATTCATAGTCTTCTATCGTTTTCAGCTGATGACTCCGGAACAAGCTGGAAAAGCAAAAGAGTTCTGGGAGGAGTTTGGGAAAGGCAGCTGGCCCGAACACCTGAAGATTGTTGGAGACTACAAATACGCATGGGGAACGGATTGGAGTGGATTTCTTCTTCTAGAAACAGAGGATCCCCAGACATTCTTTGAGTTTTGGCCTATATTCAGAGATAAAACAAGATGGTACATTGATAATACTCGAACAGTGATTGCTATCAAAAGAGAGGCAAGGGACTGGATGTAGACACAAGAGGAACCGTGGGACAAATGCCCCAACGGTTCTACTGTCTTCTATGCGGCTTGATAGGGATCAGCATTGTTCTCAAGCAATGTTACTAGCCATTTGAGATCCTTGGGGGAAATTCCCTTTGGGTCGTACGGAAAGATTGTCATCGCACCTGCTTTGAAGTTGACTGTTGTTTTCATCGTCTTCTTTGAGGATGGATAGGGAATGGATCCACTGAACCTAGCAATATTACCTTGGTACCTTTGTTGGTACAGATTAATTTCACTAGCATTCTGGATGTTGTCACCCTTGAACTCAGCATGAGTAAATGCAATCTTTTTCACATCCATATCAGTCAGAAGCACGTATGAGATGTTGGCCTTGTCCCGACGTTTTAGGTCGTCAAAGACTGTTCTTGCTTCCTTTGTAACACTCAAAGGAGCCATTCGAGCAATTTCCTCCCTCCTGAGAAGTGTGCGGAATCGAGCAGCCAATCGATCCGAGCCTCGAATCTCGACAAAGTCTCTGTCAAGCTTGACTACAACAGTACCTCTCTTTACTGTATAGCTTGGGGAATCCAATTTCTCCAGTTTGCCCTTTCTGAATGTATAGAGGGGTAATGCAAAGCTCGCGATGAACTCACAAGTTACTGTACTTCCTTCAGCATTCACCTTTGCAAATCCCTGTACAGGTTCAGTTTCTGACATTACGAAGGGCTTACCCTTCATGAATTTCTCTAACTGAGCTGCAGACATAGCCATGTCCCTGAGGTGGAACAGCCGTACCGATAGGCTGACACCATCTGGTTTAATGAGGTCGGCAGCTGATTTCTTCGCACTCACGGTATCTCAACTCGCATTTTTTGTAAAGACAGTGTGTTAACCTACCTTTACTTCCAGTGGAATAAATGCTTCGTTTTTCATATAAATCAATCATCAAACCCAGAAAATAGCTCCGTCTAACGGATGTAATACCCAGATACTAATGACAGTATGAAATGGGGACCTTAAAGACACATATCCCGAGGAGTCCATTCGTATTTGGCGCCAAACAAAATTGCACAAATTCAAG
This sequence comes from Candidatus Thorarchaeota archaeon, assembly GCA_048882045.1. GTDB lineage: Archaea > Asgardarchaeota > Thorarchaeia > Thorarchaeales > Thorarchaeaceae > SMTZ1-45. Next base: position 65,858 of record JBHLRZ010000016.1, read on the forward strand.
CAAAAGGGTGATATTGTGGAGAGTAACTCGGAGTCACAGGGCAAGGATTGGTATACATGAGACTGTTGTTCGTACTTGGTTCAGGTGGGCATACTACACGAGGTATGATCCTTAGCAACCAGGTTAGAGGTCAGAAGTATTACATGGTCCCATGGGAGTCAGAGGTGACAAAGAAGAAGGTGGGAGGGAATTATTTCAGTGTCATATCTCCAAGGTTCCGTGCGAAGGACAACAGGATTATGACTGTTCTGCGAACCTTCTTTCTGTTTCTTCACAGTCTCATCATTCTATTCATTGTCAGACCCAAGGTCCTGATTAGTACCGGTTCAGGTCTCACACTACCCCCATTCCTAGTCGCACGAGTCTTTGGAATCAAGACCATCTTCATTGAGAGTCCTAGTAGGGTCTTTGAACCATCCATCGCAGGAAGAATGTTGTTGGGAAAAACAGACCTCTGGTTGAGCAGTTGGCCCGAATTGGCAAGGCGCTACGATGGAATCGAATACAGGGGGATGATCTTCTGATTTTTGTTACAGTCGGAACATCATTGCCACATGACGATCTTATCGAAGCCATTGACAATCTCGTTGGTTCAAGAGAAATTCTAGACGAAGTCATTGCACAGAGAGGAGCGGGAGAGTATAGACCCAAACACATCAAGAGCTTCAGGTTCAGGAAAGGACTTGATGGGTATCTTTCCAAAGCTGAGATAGTCATCAGTAACTGTGGCGCTGGAACAATTATGGAGAATGTGACAAAAGGGCATAGACTAGTTGTGATACAGAATCCAGACATAACCGGAGGACATGAGTGGGAACTTGTCACAAAGATGGAGAAAGGTGGTCACTTAGTCTGGTGTAGGGGGCTGGACCAGCTGAAGGAATCCATTAGACAAGCTCGGACTATGGACTTCACTAAATTTCAACCAGAGAGATTGGACCTCAATTCTATATTGAGGGACCTGATGCCCTGATGATTTGAGTGTCACCAATCATATCCCGTTGGATGGGATGGCAGAGCAGCACCTCTTTTACTCCTACATATTGCCCCTACGACAACTAGAATGACAATAAGAGAACCTGAACCGATGATGATGATAGTGAGGTTCCCATCAATAATCTGGCCTGCTACAGCGACAACGACTGTGTCATGGACTGTTTGTCCAATTGTGTTGGATACAAGGAGAGTATAGTTGAAAATTCCTGGTGAGAGTGCATCAAGATCTACGACTATCGATGATCCATCCCATGACCCTGAGTCAGCAAGTTCTCCATTTACATAGAGCTCGTATGATGCGGGGAGCGTTGAGGAGGGATGCCAAGTGATATTGTGTCCAATGGTACCGTATTCAAAAGCAACATCCGGAGGGCTATCTATCGTCAATGCCTCAGTTAATGGAACCTCAGTGACTATAACGTTGACGACATCACTAGTTACATGTCCTGCTTGGTCAAAGACTGAGAGTCTATACTCGTATACACCAGCAGAATGCCCATCAACATTGATTGAAATCGCAGAACCATACCAAGGACCAGAAACATCAGGAAAATCATTGATTGAAACGTTGTATGATGATGGGAAAAGGTCAGACGGATTCCAAGTGATATAGGAACCAAGCTCCCCTTCCTCATACTCAATATCAGGAGGAGAGTCAATCACTGGAGGTGTAGCGGGGTAGATAGTGACCCAAACCAGATCAGTGAGCTCTCCGTAGGCAGTGTTGCACCACACTGTCAGATTGTGTGTACCAGGAGAGTAACTATCAACATTCACTGAAATTGGTTGGCCATCATAAGTTCCAGCATCAATGACTACATCATCAAGGTAAATCTCATAGGGGGCACCAACCTCAGCACTCAAACTCCAAGTCACGACATTCTCTGTCATGTCAGACTCAAACTCGACGTCTTCTGGATGATTAATGAAAGATGAATCAGAAAGCCACTCCACATAAATGTCATCAATCGTTGATGGCATCCACGAATAATGAGCAAGTCGACCTGCTTGTATGACAAGATAGTAAATCTCTCGATCAGTCTCGATATTTTCGGATTCCATTAACAATGCTTGACCAAATCCAGGGACATCTGCGTAGAGGTCTCCATTTTCCTCAGCCCAAACTCGGATTGTCCCATCGAAAGTTGTCCATGTTATATAATCAACATTACCATGAGTTGTGTAAGACCCATTGCTGAATCGATAATGTGCTCTGTTATGACCATATGACCGCCAATTCCAAGAGTCACTGCAGAATAGTTGGACGGCTGGGCCAAAATCCGAATCACATAGATACACGCTGATTATGCCTGCATCACTTGGATCGGAATTATCAATCACAAAATCAACTCTGAACTCCTCTAGATCTTTCAATTGAAATGGATCTGAGAAATTGTATGCAAAAACTGGACCATACCAATCCCCACTTGCTTGGGTGAGTCCTGAGAATGCAAGTTTGTCACCATCAGAGCTCATTATCCCATCACTGACAGTGTATGTTTCCCACCACCAATCCATTGGCCAGTCCATATACTGTTCAAAGTAGGTTGTATTGGAACAGTCGTGATGCCAGACTTCAGTCATTGGAGCCCATGTTAGTCCGATATCGTGGACTCTGACGACATCTGTTTGAGGATACGGAGGAGATGATGCAGCTTTTGAGCCTGCTATCCAAATCGAAACATGACTTACTAGACGATTCTCAATATTATCAGAATCAAGAACCATACTTTCTCCTACACCAGGGAGGTTTGCAAAGAGCCCGGTTTTATTCTGTTTAATTGTCAGTGTATGATGATATGGCGACGGAAGTAGAACTCCCACTCCAGCATTGACTATTGTTCCATTGGCGTAATGGTAAGCCGCACCAGGCATTGCATCTGTGGTGTACCCATATGGATCTCTGACTTGAACACGAATGATTGGTTTCCCAGTTTGATCATGAAGTAAAACATAGGCACCTCCAGTTTCACTAGCTCCGATTGGATCAATCTGGAATTCAACATCAAGAGTTCTGAATCTGGAGAATGAGAATGGCGTGTCGAATGTATGATAGTTCAATGGTCCAAACCAGCATTCTTGTGTCGGTGGCGTACCTAGGTCTGCTGTGTAGATGTATTGACCAGATGAGCTCAGGGTTTCTGATGTGGCCACTAAATCAAACGCAGGATGTTCCCACAGCCAGTTATCATCTCCAATTCCATCAAACGCTGTCATGTTAGAACAATCATGGTGCCACGATGCTAGTTGTCTTGGCACGGCCATCTGTATAGGTACACTTGTTGTCAGACTAATATCATGAAGCCAACTGGGCATTAAGGGATCGGTACTAAAAGCACCTCCCATGAAGACGATGTATTTTATTTCCCGAAACAGTTCAGATTCATCAAGAATTGTAATGTTCTCCGCTCCAAATCCATCCACATATCCATACACATTCATTCCATCTAATCCGGTTTCCATTCGACCATCAAAACATGTGTATGAATATGGTGATGGAGAACCGTGTGCGAAGAACGTCCCATTCTCGAAAAAGTATTGGACACCATAAGCTCCAGTAGTTGATGCTGCGAGATAATCATGGTATGTGAAAAGATACGTTGGTAGTTGGTTCGTGTCAGCAAGGTAGAGATAATATCGTCCAAGATAATTGGCTGCGGTATTGTCAATTTGAACATCAACAGTGAAATTTAGTACTTCGGACACATTGAAAGTAGTTTCAAATTCATAGGTGAATGCTGGACCATGCCAACCACTACCAGATGGAATGCTGGAGATACTGAGATTCGTTCCAGATGAGCTAAGAAGTCCATTATCTAATGTCCAACCAGCAGAATACCAGCTTGTATTCCATGAATCCTGAGAAACGAAACCTGTCGTGTTTGAGCAATCATGATGCCAAGTGTAAGGGAGGGCTCCTCGTGAAGTCCACTCAAGACTGATACTGTGAAGATATACAGAATCACAGAATGAATATCCATCATATCCCGCAAACCATACGGAAACATAGGACGCCACCCTGTCCAAATCGTCATTTGGTCCAACATTCAATTTGAAATTACCAATCTCTGGGATGATTGCATAGAATCCAGTTGTGTTCTGCAAAAAAGTAAGAGTTTCATCATAGGGGGCGAAAGTGACCCAGTCTGGTTCAGACCATGGTGTGCCTGTGGCTGTCCCGTTCAAGAATGCCCAGTGAGCAGGCATTTTCAGCTGCTTGTCATCGGCCCATGAATCGAAGATATTGAACTGGCAAATCACTCTCTGATTTGAATCATGAAGCATGACACGAATTCCACCTAGTTGACTTCCAATGGAAGAGTCAAAACCAATCCTTACATCGAATCTCACTAACTCTGAGATTTTGAAGGGGCCATCTAATTGAATTGATTTCACAGGACCATGCCAACCACTTCCAGAACCTACATCATTTGCTTGGATCCAACTTGTACCCACGCCTATATCACCACTAGTAATTGTATCGCTGCTATTGAATGGATAGAACCAGCTTGAATCGGTTATGTCAGTAAAACCAGTTAGATTTGAGCAGTCATGATACCATAATTCACTGGATGCCGCCAGTTCTATCTGACTTGTTGGCTGGATAGTTTCAAAATCCGCAACACTATTCGATATAGGAAGTGGAACCAAAAGCCCTGTGAGCATCAACATAACAATCAACAATGAGAACAGCTTGTTCCTCAATACCAGCACCCCAAGTGATTCCTGATTCCATGAAGGAGAATATATGTCTTGTCAGAAAGGATGTCCCAGCACAGAGTTGGGAGAAGTGATTTAATATACCTCGTTGTTGGCCAAGAAGTGTGTGGCAGAAATGACTGTTGTAAAAGCATACGAAAGCCATCCCCTCTATCGTGAACTTGTTTCGATTGTGGGAGAAGACCGTGTAAACGACAACCCTGTAATCATATCTGCGTACAGTAAAGATGCTTGCCATCTTGAAGCTGAACGTCCGGGAATTGTTGTGATGCCAAATATTGTCGAAGAAGTTCAGGCAATCGTATTGCTTTGCAGTAAGACTCGAACACCATTAGTTCCAACAGGAGGAAGAAACGGAATCTGTGGCGCCTGTCTACCTCGAGCTGAAAACTCGGTAATGCTTGATATGGTCAATATGAACAAGCTCATCAATATAGACGAAGATGTGATGACAGTAACAGTTGAGGCAGGAATGAGGTGGGCTGAACTAATTCACCTATTGGATGATAGGGGATACAAACTAGGATTTAGAGGACCGTACGGAGGGAATGCAGCAACAATCGCTGGGTCTGCAAGCATAAACAGCATGGGATATGCAGCATCAAAATTCGGACCCACTCCAGAGTCAGTGGTGTCATTGGAAGTGGTCCTCCCAAATTCAGAGATTGTAAGAACAGGCTCTGGTTGGAATCCAACAGCCCAGATCTTCACGCGATATTCCACATTTTTAGATATGACAGGCATTTTTCTCGGAGACCATGGCACCCTTGGAGTCAAGACTAAAGTAACTCTCAAGATATTCCCCAAGACTGAGTTCTCAACATTCATTGATTTAGGTTTCAGAAATCTAAAAGATGCTACAGCAGGATTTCTAGAAGTCCAAAAGAGAGGACTCACTGAAGAACTGAACATGCTACTCGCTAGAGAATCCGCTGAAACCTATTTCCCAGGATTGCTTGACAGTCATCCTGAGATAAATGCGACATTCCATTGTGTGGTCATGGAAACGGATCAACAGCTTGCAGACAGAAAGGTGGAGATAATCAGGGAGGTCGGTTTAGAGAACAATGGAAAAGACTTGGGGAACTTTGCAGCTCAGATACACTGGGCTGAGAAGTTCAATGAAGTCCAACCTATGTATAACAATGGTTTCTGGCTGAATACATGCCATCTAAGACCGATAACACGACTCCCAGAATTAATGGATAAGATGAGAGCTATATTCAAAAAGTTCAAGTTGGAAAAACATGGAATCAAGTGGATTGCGGATGCACTAGCAGTGGAGAGAGCATACGCAGCAGCTTGGGTTACAATTTTCGCTCCTACTCGAAACGAGATGGAACTTGCAGAGAAAGCATGGAACGAGATGCTAGATGTTGCTATGGAAACAGGGGGCTGTCCTTATTGGAGCGGACTTCTTTGGGAAGACAGAGCCCTTGACAAGGTCGAGAAGAGCTTCATAGAACTGTATCGAACAATCAAAAAAGCAGTCGACCCGAACAACATTATGGCCCCTCATGTTTTTGGAGGGGTTGACTAAGATGGCTAAGGCAAAGTTTCCAAACCTTGAACCCTTCAAGGATGAGCTCTGGGTCTGTGGCAGATGTGGAGACTGTTCACTTGCAGACAAAAGTGTAGCTTCTGACAGAGGAGTGGACCATCCATGTGGTGTCAAAAATGTTCTTGGTTTCGAAGCGTATTCAGCGAAAGGACGTGTCATGATCTTAAACGACTTGATGGATGGCAAAATAGAGGTTAATGAGAATGTTGTAGATTGGGCGTATGCGTGCAATATTTGTAAGAGCTGCCAAGAAACTTGTATGGCGACAGCAGATGGAATCAGAATGCCAGATATGATGGAGGCATTCAGAAAGGATCTTGTCGCAAATGGATTCTCGGTTCAGAAACATGAAGAGATAGAGAACTCCATCATCAATGATTTCAATCCCTATAAGGACACCAAAGATTTCAGACTCAAGGTTTTTGGAGATCGAGAATTCCCTGAACGTGCTGAAGTTGTTTACTTCACTGGATGTACTAGTTCTTATCGCGAGAAGGAGATAGCAGTGACAGCAGTGGAATTACTAGACAAACTTGGAGTCAACTTCACTGTATTGAAGGATGAAAGATGCTGTGGATCAGTTCTGCTTAGACTTGGTCGGGAGAAAGTATTTGCTGATTTGACCGAACACAATATTGAATCTGTAAAACAAACTAGTGCCAAGACAGTCGTCACTACGTGCGCTGGCTGTTATCGAACCTGGAAAGTTGATGTTGCAGATGCAGGATACAAGTTGGACTTTCAAATTCTTCACATAACAGAATATCTTGACAGTCTAATATCAAAAGGAGATACATCCTTTAAGATGAAGGATAAACTTCGCGTGACCTATCACGATCCTTGTCACCTTGGAAGACATTCTGAGGTCTATGAAGCACCTCGACGGGTCATAGAAGCGGTAGGTAATGTTGAACTTGTTGAAATGAAGACAAACAAGAGGTATGCTCATTGTTGTGGGTCTGGTGGTGGCCTGAAAGGGACCTATGGAGAACTTGCTAACGAGATTGCAGGAAACAGAATCAGAGAAGCTGAGGAAACTGGAGCTGAGTTATTACTCACAGCATGTCCATTCTGTTATCGAGGACTCAAAGATGGCGCTAGACACATTAACAGCGACATGAAAGTTCTTGATCTTCCAACATTTCTTCTCGATGCAAAAATCGGGAAAGGGGTAACACGTAGAGAGGAAGAACCACTGAAAGGGCAATTCATGAATTATCTAACTAAACATCCATTGATTTTTGATGGATTAAAGAAAGGTGCAATAATTGATTACGAGATTATGGATAGTCGATTTCATATCGAAGTTGTAGGAAAACGAGATGTTGAGGCAAGACCTCATAGAGCAGAAAATCCTGATGTTGAACTTATGTTCTCACCTGCAGCAGTCGAAACTCTTGTAACCTTTGATTCAGAAGACCAATACGCAGCTCAATTTGGTAAGTTCTTCAAAGAACCAACTGACGATAAGTGGATCAGATTCAATCTAAGATTGAACATTGTCAAACTCCTGATGAAGGGGTATAGGAAATTTGCACAAAAAGCGGGTTTGATCTAGAGGATGAAAATGGTACAACAATCGAGGAACCGGAAGCAATATTTTGGAATCAACTAGCACCATTGAGTAACGTAACCAATGGAGTTTCCAATAATGATTTGGAACGTTGAAAATGTATTGGTCCTTTCAGCTCATACAGATGACATGGAAGTTGGTGCAGGTGCAACCATAAGACTCCTCATCGAAAGTGGAGCAAAGGTCAAGTCTGTTGTTTTCAGTGATTGTAAGAAAAGTGTAGATACTAGCAAGTATCCGGTTGACATTCTTAGGAAGGAGTGCCAAGCAGCTGCAAAACATATGGGTATTACCGACTTGACCATCCACGAATTTCCAGTAAGAGACCTTCCAGCCTATCGTCAAGATATTCTTGAAACAATCTATGCTCTAAGGAAGGAAAATGACTTTGATCTCGTCTTTACGACCTGGGCAAATGATTTGCACCAAGATCACAAGGTCGTAGCAGAGGAAACATTTCGTGCATTCATGAAAACAGATGTTTCAGTTCTTTCATATGAGATTGCAGGAAACAGCCCTGGATTCACTCCAGAAATATTTGTCCCTCTCACTGAGGAAGATGTAGAAAAGAAGATTGAGATGCTAAGTCTCTACGAATCACAGGTTGCGAAAAAGGGGTACTTCACGATTAATGCAGTAAAATCTGTAATGGGATATCAGGGACATCATTGTGGGGCTCCATATGCAGAAGCATTCCTCCAGCACAGGGGAGTAGTGTGTGGTTTCAATCAATCGAAGTGAAATGGAACTAAATCGCTCCGAGATATTTGTAGATTCTCTCCAACCTTGACTGACTGATATCCCAACTAGGTTTTCTGAAGTCACCAACGGGTTGTGGATTATTCAGATATTCAATCACAGCTTTTCCCATGTCTTCTGGCTCCACAGATATCACAGGGAAGGCTGCGTCTTTGAATCCACCCATCTTTGGGGCTATCACAGGTTTACCACAAGCCAAGTACTCTGCAGCCTTTGTGATGTTCTCTGGAGCAGTATAGGGAGAGAAACTGTCCCATTTTCGTGGAAGTAA
>JBHLRZ010000017.1:0-74345 GCA_048882045.1 Candidatus Thorarchaeota archaeon
GGTGATGTCCATGCTGATTTGACTAGGATGGTGAAGATATACCATGATTTTGCTATCGAGTACGGCGATTTCTTTTCTGTCATGATTTTTGAATTGCAGCGCCATCTAGATTTGCTTGATATAGTTAATGAGCCATACAATATCGTCTTGTCTTTTGTAGGATTGATGGCCCGTTATCAGAACGAGGGATTACTTGTCAAGGAACATCCCTTAATTGCATGGGCCGCCTTAGTGAGTCCGATACTCATTGCCTTCAATATGCAAAAAGTTGCTCCAGACTTTGGCGTGCAAATTGAGGATATCAGAGATCATGTAACAAATTTCTTGAATGGACGAGCTAGGTCCCAATAGAAATTAGGATGGTTCTATATTCTGTTCATACGTGTCTTCTCAAACGATGGTTCATTTATGTACTAAGTTAGTAATCCTTATCACAACTCTCATCATTTTTGAGCGTAGATTATATACCCTGCCATTGTACACTAAATCACTACAATGGGGGCATTTGTAAGTTGCAGCGAGAAATGGAACAGTTCAAAGATTCCTTTGATGAGCGGCTCTCCGCCGCCACAAAGGAGAAGGTGCGTATCGTAATCAAGGAACAGTACGCTGACGCATTTGACGTCCTGTCTGACTGTGAGAACGCAGATCTCATCCCAGGCATAATTGGGCCGCCAGGAGTTGGCAAGACATTACTTTTACGCGCGTACGCTGAGAGGAGCAATAGAGACCTTTACTGGATCACAGGGGACGAAGGCGTGAGACCATCCCACCTGACTGGAGCGTTCAATCCCAGTATAGTGCTCAACAAAGGGTTCACGCTCGAGGCATTCGAGCCAGGTCCACTGCTCAAGAGTATGGTGTATGGCGGTGTCTTCGGTCTCAACGAAGGGAACCGTCTCAGCGAGTATGTGCAGAACTCACTACTCGACCCGTTTGAAGAGCGTTCAATCAGCGTGCAGCGACTGGGCAGGATACGCGCGGATGATGGTTTCTTTCCTGTATTGACGATGAATCCTGAGGAGATGAGCGGTGCACACAGGCTCAGCGAGGCTCTTAGGGACAGAATTAGAGTCTGGATAAGACTAGGATATCCGAGGAAAGAAACGGAGATAGAAATTGTGAAGATGAACTGCCCTGAGTACAATCTCAGTGATGCAGTTCTTGAGAAGGTCTATGGTCTAGTGTCATCCACCAGAGTGAGTACGGACATCGAGATACCAGCGAGTATCAGAGCAGGAATCTCAATCTCACGCCTGGCTGCGCAGATGACCAAGAGGTTGAAGGAGAAGACCATCTCACATTCGACGCTTTCAAAGGCGGCTACATATGTGCTGGTCGGAGCACTCCGATTCAGGCCCGGGATCGATCCCGAACCAGCGGTCAACTCGTTGGTACGGAGGAACCTAGGGAGTTAGTACCATGGCTACTCAGCCTAAGGTGACCCCAGTTCCAAGTAACGCCCCCCTATTTGCACATGAGTTTACCAAGCGGATGAGAGCCAGAAAGGACGTGACAAAGAAACCTAGTGTTCGTCAGACAACATCTATACCACAACTGCTCTCAGCCAGGTATTTTCGAAAGGGCGACCTGAACCTCGAGGACTTTCTTGAGGCTGCAGTGTTCACAACGTTCCCTGCTGATCAAGAGATTGCTAGAGAGGTTGCTGAGGACATCCTGCTTGGACGTGAGAAGGTCGAGAGACCCAAGCTCTCAGACAAGGAACGTGCTGACTTGACTGCTGCTGCTGCGAAGAAGCAGACAGATGCACTCAAGGCAGTGATGGATCAGATCCGACGTGAGCAAGAGCTTGCGAAGGTCATCAAGAAAGACAAGGTGAAGGCAGGATACGAGTACCTCCAAGACCTTCAACAAAATGGGGACGCAGAGCTCTACCAAGCAGCGACAAATTATCTGACTGATGGCGATATTGTTCTTCGAGGCATAACGAGTAACGAGGAACTCAAGGAGATTGCAGGAAATCATCTCTTGGACAAGGCTGGTACATTGAGTTCTAGTGACATTCAAGACTCACCGACTCTCGATGTTTTGGATGATCTGTGTGAGACCTCGAATGCCGCAGAACGTCTTGCTGCAAAGTCTCTTCGAGGAGACCAGGATGTGGTAGAGAAGTTCGAAACGCTTGCTAGAGTTGATACTTCCACGGCGGCGAGGGCTCTTCGTCACATCGAAGAGATGCAGACTCAGACTGCTGAGGAGAGGGAGTCATTGGATGCGACACTACAGGAAGAGCTTGATGACCTCAGTGAAGCCGCAGACTATGCAGCTGAGATGAAAAGGCTTCCAGACAATATTCAGGATCATATCGAGAGCGCACCAAAGATGTACAACCTTAGCGACGCAGCAGCGTTCGCAGAGAAGATTGAGAAGCACACTGGACAGGACATAATGAATGATCTGCTTGAGGCGTACGACGACCAATACGACAATGGCGGACACAATCATGTTGACATGAAGCAACTGGCTGATACTGCTCGCGACAACGATAGCTGGGACAACCTTCTCGAAAAACAGACCGAAGCAACAATTCAGGATGCTCATTCGCGCTCTTCTCCGTCGGATTTCCTGCGTTCAGAAGTTGCTCATGGAATGTCTCAGGCTGCTAACCTTCCAACTCCTCATACCAAGGAGGAATGGTCGAAAGCTATGCAGAAGCTATCTGACGCTGCAGTGGAGACCTCCCCGACAAAGACACATCTTCGTAACACTGTCAAACAACTATCACGAATGGGACAGGTTCCATCAAAAGATGCCATCCGTGAGGCTGGCGAGAAATTGGGGATGACAGAGGAAGAGATACTGGAACTACTCAATCCCTCCTATGAGGTCATAAGGAAACTCATCCAGGGTGGACTAGAGGATTTTGATAGGTTACATAACCTGATTTCCGCCGCTGGTCTGACTCATCAACAGATGCGACAACTAGCGGACATCGCAGCAGAGCAAGGCAATCAGAGTGCATTGGGTGCGATCGCACATGAAGACCTTCATGCAGCTCTTGGTACTGGCGACTCATCAGGAGGCTATGGTCGACAACGCTATGGGTCAGGTATGGCCTCAGGGTCTGGTGCTGAGCAAGGAGGTTACGACAAGAATCGGGCAGATATGGCGTTGGGTGGTCTCTTAGGAGGACCAGCGACCAATATCGTGCGTATATGGTATGCTTACCGTGACCAGCTACCTAACGAACTGAAGAAGCAGCTTCGGGAGATTGCCAAAAGATTGCTGATCGACCTGGGTATGAGATATGCTCGCCAGACAATGGGCTCAAGTATGCTCGGAGGCATTCAGGAATCTACTACAGTTCGCCCCTTTAAAATTGGAGACGACATGGACTTGATAAATCTTGAAGAGACGATTGACTCTCTGCTCACGCAGGGTCGAACGAACTTCAAAATTATCGAAACCTCTGACTTTCTCGTTACTGAAACGTATCAGGGTCACAGAGCCTTCTATTGGGCACTAGACAAGAGTGGTTCTATGGACTCTGCTGAGAAGCTTGGAATGCTAGCGATTTCAGTGATGGCAGGACTATACGGTGTCAAGAAAGACGATTTTGGAGTCGTTCTTTTTGACCATGAAACTCATGTTGTCAAAACGATGGCTGAGAAGTCAGTGTCAGTAGAGAAGGTTGCTTCCGACCTGCTCGAGGCAAGAGCCGGAGGAGGTACAGGAGGAGCAGTCTCAATGAAAATGGCTCTCGAAAACTTTGAGAACACCCGTGCAAAAGAGAAGATCTTCGTGTTCTCGACAGATATGTTTCTGAGTGATCAACAGCAGTGTGAAGAACTTGCAGAGAGGATGAAGCCTCTAGGAATCAAGATGATCGTTCTTGTGCCAAAGTCTTCATACAATCCACAGGCTGCAGACAGTCTTGCAAAGAAGGCTCATGGAGTAGTACTTGACATTGCGTCAATTGATGAACTGCCCGAGAAGCTACTTCGTGTCACTAACTACTGATTACATCTTTGAGTAGCCTGTCCTCTCCATGAGGGACTTCTCCTTGGACTCACAGACCCAAAACTTGTACGCACAAAGGTAGTCCTCAGTTCCCCTGAGATCAAGTAGTCTTGAACTAAACAGTCTTCGCATGAGGCGCATGTACCTGAAGAATGGATCTCCAGGTGGAACAATCTCAGCCACGCAGTTCACTTGGTAGCTCTGAGCTTCTGGTGCTTCTGTCTGACTCCAGAAGAAGTTCAATGACACTCTTGGGTCTCTCAGAATGTTCTGATAGGTCTGATCCCCATACATCTCGACTGCACCAAAGCGGAACCTATCAATATCCCGATCATGAAGCATGATTTCCTGATAAAGATCAATCCTTTCCTCAATCGTATCTGTGAAGGCTCTGCCTTGGAATGAGAGCTCAGCCCCCTCCAATTCCAGAATTTTATCTTCCAGAGCCTCATCGGTGAGTGTAAGCCTGATGATTTTCTTTGCAGAATTTACTGGAAAGATTCCGGTTGTGTTAATCGAGGATACCGTTGGCTTCATTAGTGTCGCATCATAGAGCCGACGGAGCTTTTCGTTCGTGTCATCTGCGCCTTCTAGAGTATTAAGGATGGCTTCGTATATGGCATCTGGAATTGCGTTCAAGGGAAAAGAAACTTTTAGGCCGCCGATGTCTATTTCGATCCTTCTTAGCTCTCTATCAATGAACTTGATAGTTGAAGGTCTATCATTTGACATCTATTCAACTCCATCTTTTCGCCAATGGAAGCACACAGGGTGCATATTTTAAGATATGTCGGATTATTGTAACCACTGAAAAACGTCATAAGAGGGTCTGTATCTCTCTGAAGACACACTAGTTGAGACTGGGGCATTGGAAATTGGTTGAAGCTTTTGAGATTAACTCACAGGCAAAGATGGTCGAGTTTGACGGAGACGTCATCGAAGTTGACACCACGAAAGTCCTAGTATTCGTTGTCCATGATACAAAAACGGTCTATCTCTGGAGAGGAAAGAAAGCAGATCTCTTTGAGAAACTCATGGGGACTAGGATCGCAGCCAAACTGAGCCACACGTATTCAGACTATCGGATACGTCCAATCTCCGAGGGAAACGAACCAGCAGCCTTCCTCCATCTAATTGGTACAAAGCTGAAGAAGTGATTTGACCAGAAGACACTTAGTCCGTTGTATCTTTACCCTCATTGATTCAAGTGCAACCTTTCAACCGCCTTGCATATCTGAATAGGATACGCAATGTCAGGCGCGGCCTGTTTTCGAGGACAGAAATCCTGGAACACTTGGATTCAGAACTCTGGACTTCAGCATCTGAGATTGCTTTTCGAATTCATGTCACTACTCAAACTGTCCTCTATCATCTGAAGAATATGGAACGGGAACGTGTCGTTGAAAGGGATGAAGATGGGAGAGGATGGCGTTTGGGACCATTTGAACAGAGTGAGCTACTGCAGTATCTTTCCACAAAGAGGAAGAAGAAATGAAGATAGCAATAGTGCGACGACCTGGAAAGACCTTCAAAAGATGTCTGTCACAACATCCACTCCACCAGACTGTAGACGTAGGTCTCGCATTGAAACAACATTCCGAATATTGTCAGGTGCTCTCTGAGCTCGGACTAGAACTGATACGACTTGAGCCAAATGATAAACATCCTGATGCTTGTTTTGTAGAGGATACTGTTGTTGTGCACAAGGGACGAGCCATAATAACGAGGATGGCGAAGGAGAGTCGTAGAGGAGAGAGCCAACGAGTAGAGGAAGTCCTCTCAGAATACAAGCAAATCGAGTCAGTTAAGGAACCAGGGACATTGGAGGGTGGTGATGTTATCCACTTAGAGGATTCATTGATCTGCGGCATCACAGATAGAACGAATCACGATGGAGCAACACAGATGGAACACTGGTTGCAGACTTATGTCCACAGAATGGAAGATCCAACAATTATGCATATCAAGAGTCACGTTACTTATCTCGGAAAAGACATGATTGTCTGCAATCCGAGATATGCTGATGACCCAATGTTGGAACCTTTCACCAAAATTGTACTCCCAACATCAGAATCACACTCTGCCAATACTCTGACAATTGGGGATGTGGTTATCCTATCCAAAAGACACACTGAAACCTCTAGAATGGTCAAGGATGCTGGGTTTGATATAATCCAGCTTGACATGAGTGAGTTTGAGAAGTGTGATGGTGCACTCACTTGTCTCTCCATCATTTTCTAGAGGAATTCATAGAACTTGTGCACATTGTCCCAATACAATTTACGAAGGACACTGTCTGGAAGGTCTAATCCATTGATGAAGGTTCCACCTGTGTCCACAGTGTCTGAATCAGTAAATGGCAAGGGCATATCCCTCTGATCGGTTTCCAAGAGAAGTCTGAGAGCAAGGTACCGTCCTTCATAGTAGTTTCTTTCCGGACCCCAAGATACACAATCAGTTCCGAAATGAATACGGTCTTGATACTTGATGAAGAATTCCCGAGCCTTCTTGGAATCACTACTCAGCTCTCTCGACATCCAACGAGCGGAGCTTGTGTCGATGTTGAAATTAGGATATGTATCAAACCATCTCGCTAGATTGTCCAGTCGATGTATCTCGGGTTGAGCAGCGAAATGCGCCAGCTGCAACTTCATTGATCCATACCTCTTGAGGACTCCCTCAAGTTCATTGAGGTCTCTCTCTTTGGATGTATAGTATTGTTTGTCCGTATATCTCGATGCGTAGTAAGTGTCAGGGTCTGAGAGATGTAGCATGAATGGGATGTCCTCTTCCATCATGGCGTCAAAGAATCTAGCCATTTCCTCGCCATCCATCCTCAAGTATTCTGGGGATGTAGATGTTCTGCCTCTCATTACAGGTGCTGACTGCATCTTTGCCATATGGTACCCCTCTTCTCTCAGGACCTTGATCTCTCGGATGAGGTCTTCCATAGGAGTCACAAACCGCATCGAACCTGAGAAATACTTGGCGTAGACAAAACGTCCTGGGAATTTTTCATCTGCGTATCTCTTCGCTCCAAGACTGTGACAGATAAGGATTGATTTCTCGACGCCAAACTCACTTCCCACTTGGACCAAGGTATCTAGAGCGTCAGTATCGACTACATGAATATGTGAATCGAATATAGGCTCTGAATAGGTCAGTTCGGGATACAGTTTCTACACCTTATAGCGGCACATAACAAGGTACTGAAAACTCTGCCCATCGAGTAGAAATATCCTAATTCAACCTTGACCATAGACCTTCCGCAGATTTCTTGGAAACCTCAGCCACATGACTGTCCAGAACCTGCGTTAATAGCCTGTCTTTAACGACAACATTTCCCTTAACAATGACATCCCTAACATCTCTGCCACTAAATGTGTTGAGAATATGGCCCACAACTGACTCCGCTGTGAGAGGGGTGGGTACTCTTGAGCTGTCAAGTATCACTATGTCTGCCTGTTTTCTCTTCTCGAGACTCCCTAGGTCGCTATCGAGACCATAAGCACGGGCTCCTTCAATTGTTGCCATTTTGAATATCTCCTCAGGACCTATCGCACTTGGGTTTCCGCTTGCTAACCTATGAACAGTGAGTGCGCATCTCATGTTCTCAAATGGATCAAAAATCCACCCATCATTTCCTAGACCCACAGTGATTCCCCTTTCAAGCATAGCAGGAACTGGCGAAACGCCCACAGCATTCAACATGTTGCTCATAGGATTGTGTGCGACCGATGATCGGCGTTTGGCTATCAATTCGATCTCGTGCTTGTCTACATGGACACAATGTGCCAAGACAGTGTTAGGTCCTAGAAGTCCAAGTCGGTCCAATCTTTCCACTGTCCGCTCACCCGAGGTTTCGAGATTATGATAGAGGTCCACTAAACCTTCAGAAGTATGTATAGTGATAGGAACGTTCAGCTCCTTTGCCTGTTCCGCAGCTCTCGTTACAATCTCATCTCCGACAGTGAAGGATGCATGGATACTGACCATCCCTGAAACCAGATCATCCTTCTTGCAAGAGTTGATGAAATCGACACCTTCCTTGAAACCCCTATTGGCCTCATCCGGATTATGCCTCTCAGTCATCTCGAACGCCAGAATTCCTCGAATCCCTACCTCTCTTGTTGCCTTTGCAATGGCTTGAAGACTTCCCTCAATCGAATTCGGTCCAGAGTAAGTGTCTGCGAAGAATGTCGACCCATTCCGGAGCATGTCAGCACCTGCAGATAGAGCACTAGCATATGCATCCTCAACCATTAGTGCCTCATCTACAGGCCACCAGACACGTTGTAGTACCTGTGCAAAATCGATTGGAGGTTTGATGTTGAGACTAGCCCCACGCAGGAGGATACCATAGAGGTGAGTATGTGCAGTAATGAAACCTGGGATGATGACTCCTCCATTCGCGTCGATTACTGTGCCAGCTGTGTAAGAGGGGTCCCCCTCTCGGATCTCAGCAATTCTTCCTTCGTTCACTCGGATGTGCCCACTGGGTATGATAGTTCCTCTCTTGTCCCCAGTGACAATCATCCCATTCTTGACCAGAAGTTCATCGCTCATTGCTAGGACCTACCCATCAATCACTTAACATCAGTGCACAAGATTAGTCTTTGCCTAGAATGTATTTCAAGACAGTTTGAAGTCTGCATAGCTCACAGTCCCTTTCTTGGACTGGTATATGATGCCTTGTTTCTCAAGTTCCTGAGCTGCAGCATCAAATTCCTTCTTGGTCATTCCTGCCTCTTCAGCTTTGGTTAGGAGGTCATTGATTGGAACTTCCCGTCCCACCTTCTCGGACATTCTCTGAAGGATTAGGAGGAATTTACTATTGGGAGGGATTGTAGGATCGAGCGGTAGATCGTCCGCATCTATCTCGGGAGGTTTTTCCACCTCCTCCATAGATTGTTTCTGAGCTCCAAGCAAAGCAGCCATGAGGATTGACTTCTCTTCTGTTTTAAGAGAGGTAGCCTCCCCTGATTCTGCCTTGCCCTTTGAGGAAATATCTGACAGTGAGAACCCAACTGGTTCATCTTCAATCACCTTCTTCGATTCTACTGCTTCATCTTCAGTTACTTTCTTCAAGATCTCGTGCATGGGGTCGATCTTTTTCATGTCAACTCCTAACCACTCTGCATCCAAGTCCTTGTTTGCTTTTGCCGCTCTGAGCAGCTGAGGTCGGTACAACTTCTCTAGTTTTCTTCTCTGTTCAGAGATTGAGGTATCCAAGCACTTCTCTGAACCAAGATTGAGTAGCGTTCTCTCAGCTCTGCTTCTAACTCGGTCATGAGACTCTTTCACGAGAAAGCTAAGAACCTTTGAGAGTGCAGAGAATTTGGAATTATGGATATTGAGATTATCAATGAGAGCCTGTTTCACTTGCCAATTGGAATCTCCTACAAGTTCCATTACTACCCCCTTAGTGGATTGGATTCCCGAATTAGCTATTGCTTTTGCTATCTCTGCTCTTTCTTGCCACTTGCTCCCCTTCAAGAAGACTGAAAGAATTGAGTAGGTTGTCTGATCAACAATTCCACAGATATATGGCAGCAGGTCTCGACGTTTCTTGGAAGCACTGTCCGCCAGTAGCTTGATTAGACTTTTTTTGGTCTTCTTAGGAAATCCGCTGAGGGCTGGAACAGCACCAAGAGAGATGCTCTTTACATCCTCACTGATCTTTTTTGTGACCCATCTCTTCCCGGGGTCTCCAAAAGACCTCATCAGTCCAAATACTGCAGGCTGATGTTCTTTACCCAGTCCTTCTAAGGCTGCGATCCAAGTTTTTAGTTCACCTGAGGATTCAGGTGCACCTATTTGATTGAACTTCTCTTGGATCCCCTGAAGTACCTGTTCTCTCTCTGCAGGATTCATGGTCCTCAAGGCTGCAAAGACTTCAGGAGTGTACTTACCAAATGTGAACTTTCCAACAACAGTAAATGCCGCCTGTTTCACATTCCGGTCGGGACTCTCAAGTAGGTCCATGGCTTTTGGCATCAATGACCTACTGTTGGGGTGAGTTGCAAGTCGACCAACTGCATCATACATCTTCCCAAGATCAGGCGAGTCGATATTATGAGCGATAGCAGCTAGTTCCTTCAACGCTTTCTTTTCCAACGTTGAGATATTCACCACCTGTTTCTTGCTCATTTCTTCTTCCTCCCTCCTTTCTTCTTGGATGAACCCTTTCTGGGAGGTTTCATAGATTTCTTTTCTTCAATGAAGTCTGTTAATGGTGATTGGACATCTTTGACAGTCTTTCGTTTACTCCGTATAGTCTTCTCATCAACTTCTTCGGAAACCGGCTTGCCATTCAAAGTCACTTGTTCAGTCTCGATTTCCTCTGGAATTGCTGAACGTCTGTCTATCTCATATTCTACCAGAAAATTATCGTAAGCCTCCAATAGTGGAGCAATGCGAGGATCATTTCCTGGAAGTTCATTTTCCATGACCATTTGCTCCCTAAGGAATTTACAGCCCATTCGAACCTTCTGAAGTGGAGCTAGGTCAAGTACTTTCTTTTTCTTTCCAGCTTTTTTTAGCTCGGGTTTCGCTTTCTTGAATAGAGCCATTTCTACCTCTTCTACCTCGTCGATCAGAAACCCAAAACCATCACGTTTCAGCGCTGATGGTACAAGAAGTCTAGTCTTTTTCTTTTTCAGTAGTCCTTCAACAAGCTCGATGCATCTGTTTCTAACGCTCCTTCGTCCCTCCTTCCATGTCTTTTCTTTGACAAAGAGAGAGAGAAGGTCTGAGGTTGATATATTGAGTGCGATACTTAGAGAAAGAATATCCAATGCTCCAAAAATCGCATCTCGAAGTAGAATCAAGGTTTCTGTTGCTGATATCTTAGAGTTTTCCCGATTCCAGTAAGTTTCAATGTCTTTGTACATCCTATCCCATGGAAGGGACTTCTTGTTGGAGAAATAGCCCTTCATTAGTTCAGCGACTGCATCAATATCTCCACGTCTGCTGAGCTCAGCAATCTTGTGGACATATGCTAACCTCTTCGGTTTCGCAGTAGTTCGCTTCTTACTCAGGAGATACAACCTCCGGACTCATTCATCTGAACCTTTGAGGTCTATATGCCTTTTTTGATGCTGTATTCCTTGATAATAAAAAGAGATAGTATGAATCTTGCCGGTTTGGACCTTATCTCGATTTCAACCTATCCATCTCTTTCTCTACTCTCTCTTTATCGACCAACAATTTTCGACCTTCAGCAACTAGCGCGGCCATCTCCTGTTGGTACTTTTCCTTTGTGATGAACTTACTTCGTAGCTGAGCTTCCAACGTTTCTCGACGCTTCTTGATATCCTTCAGGGCACTCTCTATGGAACGTTTCCTTACTCTGAGCATCAGAAGATTTCGACCGTCTATCTCCTTTATCTTAGAATCACCCATTGTCTTCGTTGACTTTCTAACTGTAGCGATAGACTCTCTAAGTTCTTTCTTTGAAGGACTCTCAGTTATCTGCGGCGGTCTTGGTTTTCCAACCTTTCTAACATCTTTTTCAACTGTAGTCTTCTGAGTCTTTTGACTTTTGAATGACTGCTCTGGACTCTTCTTCGTGTGATTAGTAGTCTTTAGGTTTCTCCCCTCTGCCTTTGCCATCTTCTCCAGACTAGCCTTGTAACGTTTTAGCCTTTCTTCAGGAGAATGTTCGTATGGCAATTTTCAATCACTCTGACTAAATCTGTCTGCAAATATGCAGGTCCCACTACTACCTTGAGAGCGAGTCTTTTAATCATTATTTGGGCAGAGTCAATTTGATGTCCTAGAAGAATGATCCGGGTGGTTCTGTCACCGTGCTTGGACCCTTCTTCTTGGATGTCTGCTTCAGTGACAGCACCTCAACGAGCTTGTATTCTTTGGAGCCCATTCCCAATTTCTCTGCATAGTCGACAGTAATGTACGGATCTTTCAAAGGACCATTGATCCTCTGGAATGGATGGAGTCCAGGTTCATTGTGCAATCGTATAAACGGAGGAACCATACTCTCTATCAGTTCCTGCTGCCCGATCAAGTCGAGACTCGCTTGCTCAATAGCTACAATATCTCTGCTTCCAAGAACACCGATGTCATTCAGAATATTAGGTTGACCCATGCCCCAACAGTCACAAAATGGTGTAATATCCATCAGAAAGCTGAGGAAGAATCGTTTGTTCTTATCGAATGTCTTGAGGATCTCATTTGCTCCGATTGCCATGAGTTCTTGGAAGAGAGAGAAGTTCGCTTGTTTTATCTGGAGACATCCCACATCTTTGTCTGCTTCAATACAGTCCATGCACTGAATACACATACCGAATGCTACAGTCAATTTGTGTTTCTCTTCATCGTACTTGATGACTTCCTCTTTACATGCCTTGACCAGTTTCTTTGCATGTTCAGGTGTGCATTTGTCAGCGTCCCAATACGGGATTGACTGCTCAATCCCATGGATTTTATTCCATCGCGAAGGTCCGTGATAACCTCCCAGTGCAATGTTCTTGATGGCTCCTCCGAATCCACAGGAATTGTGACCCTTGACATGCGTGAGGTCTATCAAAACATCAGCGTCATAGAGCACTCCTCCTATCTTCAGAGTGTCGACATTGTGGAAATTCACATTGAAGTCATAGGTGTATCCATCCTTTACACCAGCCACTGGGATGATAGGACATCCACAAGTTTCCTGAGTGTAACCTCGTTCTACAGCATTGTAAACTGCTGTGGGATTATCTGTTATGAATGGATAACCACCCACCTTCTTCACAGCCTGAACGATCCTTCTGACAAAGAAGACAGGTACTGTCTGATAACCGTCATTGAAACCAAGGTGCATCTTGATAGCGACCTTGTCCTTCTTTTCAATCGTCTTGAAATCCAGTTTCTTAACGACTTCGTCAACCTTGGCTGCAAAGGCAGCCCACCTGCTAGTGTTGCCTTGGATGACTGATCCATAGTATACTTTCGGGGGTCCTGCGCTCATATTGTGACAGTCAGGTTTCCCTAGTTAAAATCGTTACTGAGCAAGTAAATTGCAGAGAAAGGATGCAACAATAAAGAAAGACCATTAGGGATGATGCGTTGAACATTAGTTGCATCCCTTCTCATGTCCACCACACAATCGATATCCGACCGACTGCCCCGTGGGGGAACTACATCTATCAAGACTCTCCAATTGAATAAAAGGAGGCTGAACAACGTAAGCATTGTGTCAATGTTGGCACAACAACGCGTGCATCGAAAGACTATGTCATCATATCCATACCGAACTGTCTCCGGATGAGACTCCCTAATCCAAGTCCAACCAGGAAATAAAACCCATAGAAACTGAGTCCGAAGCCACCTGCAGTTGGAGTTCCTATCATCCCAGTCAGAAATGGTAGTACATCCTGGATGTTGAATGGAATTACTGCAACAATGCTATTACCATAAATTGCATTCATCAATCCCCAGAATAGGATGAGTGGAATGTAGAAGTAACACATTGGCTTGCATCTGGCTGTCATCATTGAGCTCTGGAGTCTCATGATCCGACCTTGGTCCTCTTGGACCTGCTGCAGCAGGATGGGATCCATTGACTTTCTTGCTTCATTGAATCTTGCTTGCCATTCCTTGACTGCTGCCATGTCTTCCTTCATCTTCTCCATGTCTGAGAATCGTCTGGTCATCCAGATGGACACTAATACGATTCCTAAGGCGACGAGTGCAACAAATACGGTTGACCATGGCATGACAGAAACAGGTGCAAAGATAGCTATGAAATCGCTCCAGATGTCCATATGTTTTCTCCAATCTGTCGAAACAACCTGTGTGCATTTTAAGGGTTGTCTTTCACTCCCTGGTCTGACAGTATAACAACAGCCTATAACTGTCACAAACATAGTCGCCCAGGGCAATACTCAACATGCGGCGTATACGCCATAGGTGTTAGAAGTCACCAATGTAAACATGCTTCTGTAAGGCTCATGTGCACAAATAATTGCAACATCACTGTAATGCAAATGGTCTCGGAAGGGGCTTATATTGGCTAAACCAATACCCAGTAAACGCATGCATTTATGTAATGTACACGTTGGTTTTGTTTCGAATGATTTCGATATCATCGTATTGTAAACGTTACATAAATTCGCGCCAATCATAGCTCCAATAATACAAGTTTAGAAATCTCTCATTCTAAAGTGTCTTTGTATGAGCCCCTAATACTCTCTAATGCAATAGAAGCTGCCAAAATGCATGATTTACCGCATTTTGGAAGTATTCTCAAAAAGGAAAAACGCGCGAAAAGCATGGGTGTACATATACAAACCCTATGTGCTTATATATTGGATAACGTGTACTTTCTCTGTCGAGACCGCCGGGAGGGTACGACGCACATGATGATGTTTAGCCGAATGCTTAGACGACAAGGATTCTATCGAGTTAAAAACCAGACCGATCCTGTCTACATGAAACACGGTGTTGGTCTTGGTGGAATATACGTGCGAATTGAACATAAGAAAGCCCTGATACAAGTTCGGGACCTCGGAATTGAAGAAGAGTTCACCAAGGTCAAGAAGCTTGAGAATTTTATCAATGAACTTGAAGACACGGCATATCGTGAGAAGTGCTTTATTGTCCACCGAATGCGTGGGACCGGTTCATAGTTAATCTCCTTTCTTCTCCTCTTGCGAATCTTAAAGCCCAGCTCTGCTGGGCTTTTCCCCATATCCTAGTAAGCTATCTTGATAAGTCATCCAGAAGATAATCATGCTGAGCTGAATTGACAGATATTGCTCTCAGTCTACAGAATGCCATATCTGAAGGAGACTATGCAACAAGTTCGCGTTTCATTGATTGGACGATGAAAAAGGGTGCACTCATCGATCTTGTATCTGGGCTTGAAGCATTAGAAGAAGCTACATCACACACAACTCTAGAACTGAGAGACCATGTTTTCTACTTCCTTGGAATGTGGGATGTCTATTTCGCAGTACAGATGTCATCAACTGATGTGCTGAAGCTCTTGAGCATAAATGGTGTCCAAGAACGAGCTCAGGATTTCATGGTCCACTATATCAATAACCTTCTTGACCGCAAAGACCCTAGGTTTGACCAATTTTGCGTAAATATCCAGACAGTAAGCAGAGGACATTATGCCATTCTTGTCCCCTCGATATTGGAACAAAGGACAGAAGAACTTCTCAACTGTGAAATCCAGTATCTTGATGAACCACCCCGGTTATACTGTACAGCGGACTTATTGAACACATATTATGGGCAGAAAATTGTAGCTGCGACTCATGGACAAAGGTCTTTTGATATAGTGGTCGATGAAAAGCAATTTCGGATTATACGAGAGAGTCTTGAATCTACAGGACTTGACATTGAAACAATGCTTGAGGAAATTGATTCAGATAATTGGGATGAATATGTAAGAAGCAGAAGAAATACTAGAATCAAGAAATATACGAGGGATGAAAAGGAGTCTCATCATGAGTTAGCAAGTGAACTGGCTGAGCTTCACAGGGTGAAATCTGCTCGCTCCAACATCTATTCTGATGACTTCAATCAGCAAATCGCTGCTCTTCAAACAATAGATTCATCGAAGACTCAGCTATGCAATGATGTTCTATCTGACATAGCTATGAATCCTTCGCACTCACTAAGAAAACGGGCTTTGAATCAGCTAGGCAAGTCAGGTGACTTACTCACGCTTGATTTGCTTGGTGACCTTATGAAAAATGACGCATCGTCTGCAATAAGAAGGGAGGCAGCCCGTGCGTTTTCCACTCTAAGTTCGAGAGCTGCAGGACTGAAGCAGCTTGCTCCTCTGCCTTCCTCCAAACCACCATCCGTTGATGTTTCCAGGATCAATATTGTACTCAACAATCTGATTAGTAGGAGAATGCCCGCGACAATGATCGACGAAGCTCTTCATTCGTTCGCTCTCCAAGGTGGTCAAGGATCAGGTGAGCTTCTACTGAGGCTGTTTTCGCATCCAGATGAGCGAATACGAGGAAGCATTGTGAGGACTACAAGAACTTTGGATAGAGAGAGTGCGGCTCCAATAGTCCGTGCAGCACTCCAAGACGAGTCAGTTGAAATTGTCAAGTTGGCTGAGAATGAGCTGGATTCAAGATGGCCTGATGAAGTCTGGTGAAAAGCAAAGGGTGACGAAACCGCCAGTCGCTGTCACTGTCGTCAATGCATCAATAGAGGTCTTGGGATTGTCATTACGCAGCCAAGTTGGTTTTTTAAACCAGCTGCGTTGTATCGTTGAGATTTCTGATTCTGTGATGTCTATTTAGGTCGCTGATGTTCCAGCGATCTCGTCTCTGTTACAAGAGGGCCCTCCGAACACTGTCCCTTCTGTCCGGAGAGCTCGCTCCACGGTCTTGCGGAAAGGTTGCATTCTACTCTGGAAGTTGACTGTTCGCGGTAGTTGTCTGAAACGCGTGAGGAGGAGGAGAATTTTGGTTGCCAACCATATGGTAAGTTCCGCGAATTTCGCAACATATCAGATATTGATTGCGTATATCGCAATTCCGATATTAAAATATTTGCGATATTCGCATATAAAGGAAATGGTATAACCGTCCAAGGAATAGTTCCTAATAGTCTTCATCCCTCAATCATCGACGAATTTTCG
Organism: Candidatus Thorarchaeota archaeon; assembly: GCA_048882045.1. Lineage (GTDB taxonomy): Archaea > Asgardarchaeota > Thorarchaeia > Thorarchaeales > Thorarchaeaceae > SMTZ1-45. The sequence continues at coordinate 16,598 of JBHLRZ010000017.1, forward strand.
ATACCAAATAGCCGGGTGCGGCTGCCAAAATTGCACTCCTGACTCCTCTGAGACCTGCAAGCATCTCTGCAATAACTCTAGATGACTTATCAGAGTTCATGAATGTAGATCCCACAGAGCTAGAACCTGATTCCAAGAACCTCTTCTGTAGCCACAATCCCCACTTGAGGTCTGAACCAAATGCTTTGGTCCACTCTTTCTCATACTCGGAGAGGGTCTTAGTTGAGAAGTCACTATCTTTGATACATCTTGCAGCTGTTTCTGCAGCCTTGAGTCCTCCCATCATCGAATAATGAATTCCTTCCCCTGAGATTGGTGAACAGTGGCATGCGGCATCTCCAGCTAGAAGAATTCGATTTCCGAACGATGGGCTTACAATTCCTGCTAGTGGCATGAGTGCTGCCTCTTTCTTCGTAATCTCTGCACCTGCGTCCTTTAACTCAGTACTGATTGGTTGAACATCACTGATAAGATAGTCCAGATAATCGAATGTTCTACGACTGCTCTCTCGGACCTTGTTCACCAGTCCACCTGTACCTACGACCGTTTCTCGGTCTCTTGGGAAATTCCAGGCGTATCCTCTCGGAGAGAACTCGCTCCCATAGAAGAAATCGTTAGCGCCAGGTAGGGTATCTTTACACTTCATTTGATACTGAACCGCATACCCTAACTGATTGTTTGGAGGTCTCGGTCGCACAATAGATGACCTCTGGCTTGCTGGATTTGTACCACTAGCATCAATGATGAGCTCACTTGAGAGGCTGTCACTCGCATTGTCTTTTGTGAAACGAATAGTACACGATTCCTTTGTTGATTCTACCCAGTTGCACTCCGTACTCAGCCATATCTCTCCTGAATCTTGGGACACCTTCTCTAGTAATGCTTTACCGAAGTCCTCCCTGCTAACGTTTACTCCTACTGGAACTTCGAAATGAACCTCCCTGATGTTGAGGCTTGGAAACTTCATCCGAATAGTCTCAATGGGATATGCACCTGACATACCTTGAAGGTCGAATTCTTTCAGTGCACGACTTGGAACGTAACCTCCGCATGCTTTGTTGATTCCCGGAGAGGAGTCTCTGCTTACTAACGTGTAGGAGATCTCCAACTCTTCTAGTCGACGGGCTGCAATGAGACCAGCAGGTCCAGCACCTATAATGATAACTTCAGTATCAACGGTCATTGGAATACTTCTATGGTTACATGACGTACTAATAATCTTGGTTAGAAATGTGATTAATGATGTCTATGTCTCATCATTACGTGGTTCAACAGGTATCGAGTAACCACTTAGTTTTCTCACATTCATCATTTCTTTAGCAAGCCACTCAAAATTCTCCATGAAATCTAATCCTGGTCCATAATCTGGTCCTGTTCCAACATCCTTCTTCCGCAGTTCTTTGATAATGGTTTCGAACTTTAGCCACATCATGATAATTCTGAGCCCTAGCATTCGTTGAACCATTTTTACATCCACTATATTCTCCTTCACAAGTATCCCTAAACCGTCATAGATACTCCATAAGGACATTCTTTTTGCTGCTTCATCCGGATTTGTCCAGGGCCCGTATTTTTGCATATAGTCTTCCATATCTTCCCATTGAGTCGACATTAGATCCCAGAATCTTTTGTAGCTCTCAGAATCGACGCTCGTTTGATAGAGATTCATGAACATTTCTGTTTGTCTTGATTTTCGATTTCCTCTCACCGTAATCACATAGTATGAGAATCCTGCTAGAACTCCAAAGACAGTCACAATGTCTCCCAACAGTTGAAGGATTTCTAAATCTTGCATTTCGAGTCTCCAGAATAGAATTCGCTCCATTTGTTATAAGTGTCAAGAAATGGGTTAAATCTCAACAATTCATAGAGGAAGCTTCGAACTAGGGAAACTTCCCATAATTCGATTTGATGCAATACTAAATGTACGTTTTCACAATTTGGATGCTCACAAATAGAACTGAAAAATGTACGTGTACCAGTCCGCGTCGCCACGCACTCAAGGTTTACTCCGGGCCAGCTCGGAGTCCTTCACTGGACCGGTACACGCTTAATCGCGATTTCCGATTGAGTAAACGCTTAATCCCGTGGAGTACACCTTTGCGAAGGAGGAGAGAGGATGAACAGAGAGAGACGCATCCTCAATCGGATTTCGAGAAACCCTAACTCCGGCCAGTGTCTTTCTTCTGTTTCTGGACCTATGAAACAGAACGTTTACTGTACATCCATACTGTACACTCTTGTATATTGGACCTTGTAATATCCAGAGTAGTATATTCTAACCACTCTTCTCGGAAGTTTAATTACCTACATCTAGATTTAGTTTCTATTAGATCGCGTTGTAGGAGGCCAATATACATGATTAGAATATTGAAACTAGCCATCGCAATAGCAACCATTGCACTAGGCTTGGTGGTTCTTTCTGTCACGCTTCCCTCCTCACCATTTTCAGCAACTGCTACTGGCATTCCAAGCATTGCAATAATTGCCATGGTGGGCCTTGGAGTATTCATATTCGTGAGTATAGTTTATGTTTATACTTTCAAATCAAAGCGTTGAGCGCCATCAGTAACTGCTTTCCAGTATGAAGATCTTCTTAGTCTGAGCTCGGTGTATTATTCGATTATCTGTTCTCCTCCAGAGTCATCAGGCTGCGGCGAAAAAATGAAAACTTTCTCGCTGTATAGTAACGCGTTCGCATAACACAATAGAACTAGTACATTCAGCAATGTGAGTATGTTTGGAGAACTATATAGGACTGTGGGCATGATCATTAATGACAAACCCCCTAGGAGTCCGAAAATACCAAGGGTTGCGAATGTGTTTCCTGACCGAGATGTTTCTTCGGGACGGATACTGTAGCCCCACCCGTTGCCAAGCAATGAACCAAACAACGCAAATCCAATAGCATGAAACTGATATTGTGTAAAAATGCTGGAGGTGAAGTTGTTCCACTCAATTAGGTCTACTCCTGATAATCCATGGAATGGCGAACCTGAAAATGCAACAAAATACCCGACAATATTCATGCAAATGTATCCAGTCAGAGTTCCCAGGATAGCACCAGCTATCCCATAGGATTTGAAAAGGTTCCGAAAGGTGATGTTTCTTTGTCTTGCTTTCATCCCAAGGTAAGCGGCAACGAGCAGTCCAGCACCAGCCCCTAGTACAATTGCATCCATCAAGGTGATTCTGATAATGGCCGTGTAGTATCCGCTAAGATTCATAATGTCCCCCAATAAGGATGCATACACGTTGTCTAATAAGCAGTCTTATTCTTGCTCTATAAAAGAGATTGAGAATTAGTATGGCTCGAGATTGCCTGTTTAATGATCAATTGATGCATTTTTCAAGATTTTTTCCATCAATGAAGTAATTAACTATAGTTATTATATACTTATTTTATCCCTCAATACTTGACGATTTTTCGAAAGGATTACTTCAAATAATTTTCTATTATATCTGACATTCGTTTATATTTATATTTACCTCTTATTGGTACAATTTGTACCTGATTGAGGAATTATAAGTCACTAATTTTCTATAGATAGGTGTCTAATGTTTTCAACTTGTGTAGATGGTTTCATATGACAGATCCCCTGATGCAGGTTTTTTTTGAAACAGGAAATTTCTCTCATACCCGTTTTCTGTATCATGAAGTCTATCGACTAAAAAATATACTAAAGAAGCAGGGTTTATCACGCGAAAAGGTAGCAGTACACACATTTTGAGTATGAATGTAGGCCATAACCAGATCTGAAGAAACTATTTATATTTAGAAACCGAATACAGCGATTTAGACGATTTCTACTATAGTAGTAGTACATGGTAATAGGAGGAACTATTGGATCGTCTATCAAAGTTATTGGCGACAGTAAGATTCATTCATAACTTCCTCTGAGAAAGAGAAACTACTCAAAGATAGAGGAAGTTGAGGGGAAATATAGCAATTTGTCTATAATATTAAGTATATGTTAAACCTTTCGAAAAATGGACACTCAGGTTTTTCAACCTGTCGATTTTTCGAATAGCTGGAAAACTAAAACAGATCATTTGGAAACCTGTGAGCATCGCAAGTAGTTCCAGTCTTTTCTTTGATGCGAAAAACAGATTCTTACCCTGTTAATAATCCATTCGACGAAAGCTTGTAAGGGCTAAATAGATACCATTAACCTAGTCTATAAGATACAACATGGTAAGGCCTAGAATTCCGAAAGAGCCCAATCACATATCATTTATATCCCGAGTCTCAGTATCGACATGTACACATTGCATCGAACGGGACTGAGAGCAGTTGCTATCGCCCCGAAACAGACACGAAACAAGGTAGGCAACACAGATGGTCACGATCTTCATAGTTGATGATGAGGTAATCCTGCATCGATTGTATAAAGACGTGTTCTCCATCAAAGGCCATGAGGTCGTTGCTGACGCGTATGACGGAGCAGAGGCTATAGAAAAATTCTCAGCCTTTGATGTGAAACCTGAAGTCATCATTCTCGATCATCGCATGCCAAACAAAGATGGGATGCAGACCATGCGAGAGATTCTAGATATTGATTCTTCAGCCAAGATAGTTTTCATCAGCGCAGATGCCAATGTGAGGGAGCAAGCAATGAGCAATGGCGCTGCGAGCTTTGGTTTGAAACCAGTCACGATTCGTCACATGCTTGACCTTGTTGAGAGCGCAGTTTCGGACTAAAGATGCTCGGACCTTTCGATAAGATTGTCTAGGGGGCTCTTCTACCTGAGTGATATTCCACATTCCGGCATATTGGTCGCTGGAGAGGTGCCTCTACTGAGGGTATTGTTGAAAATGTCCCTAGAAGATGGTGGGTTGGAGGTGATTGGGGAGGCTGATGACTCACAGGATACACTTGTGCAGTGCCAGAGCATGAAACCATCTGTTGTCATCATCGATTTCAACCTACAGCAGAATGATCTAGTGAGGTTGATAGAAGACATTCTAGATATCGATCCTATCATCGCAGTCATAGTGATATCAGATCCAATTGAGGAACAGGGTGAGAAGGTGCTAGCTGCAGGGGCAAGAGCATACCTCCAGAAACCCTTCAGTATGTATGACATGACTGATGTCGTTCGGAAAGTGAAACCAGTATTCTGAATCTAGTCTGGTAAACGGGTGTCTGGAAAAACTGTTATTCCATCAGAGGAGATCTTGAACATCACTGGCCTCATGACATGACTGGCACCCCTCAGTTTCACGATGCGTAGAGTACGAAGATAGTCTCCTCCTGAGTAGAGAGTGTCTAGTCTGACAACGCCATCACAGATGAAGAATGGCATCTCGTCGTTAACAGCATTCGTACTGGCCTTCAGTTCGTGAGTAAGAATTATCGTTGAGTCCCAGTCAACTATTTCCCTCACAAATCCATAGACCAACTGTCGAATCTCAGACATGTTTCCAGCAAGTTCTAGTAATGGCCCTAAGCCGTCTATGACAATCCGTTTTGCTTTGGCTTCGGTCGCTTTCTTTCTAATGAGTTCAGCTAATCGAGGAACAGTGAATGGTTGCTCTCTAAGGAGTGGATGGTCAAAGCCAATGACATATTCGTAGCTGGTTTCTGTAGGAATGAGTTTGAGTGTTCCACTTAGAATTGTGAGTGCACCTGATTCTATTGCCTTTTTGGTATCCCATCCGAAATCAGACATGTCCTCTGTAAGCATATCAGATGTCTGGTCGAGAGACACTAGGAGTCCGTTCTCTCCCTTTTCAATCCCATCGAACAAGAAGTGCCAGGTCAAAATACTCTTGCCTGTTCCAGGACCACCAGCAATCAATGTGGAACGGCCCTTGACATATCCACCCTCCATAAGTGAATTCAAACCAGAAACACCTGTACTAACACGAGTTTTTGTCATGTGAACCACTGCCCAGTCAATTCTCATATCTGTTTTAATCTTTCAGAAACGACTCTCTACATGAATGTGTGTGGTATACATCCTCGAAACCTATATACCTCGTTTTCAAACATTATGCGGACAGAAGCACTAGAAGCCTTTTGATATCAGGTTGCGCGAAAACCGCGGAGAGAAGGAACCAGTAAGGCTTGCGAAGCAGTGGTTGATTCACGTGACAGATGAAGTGATAATACCAGAGTTCATGATGTACAAGACTGACCTAGAGCAGTCTGAGATTATAGAACTCGGGAATCGTCTTGCTGTTAACTCTCGTTCAAACAAGGATCGTTTCATGCTCTTCACTGATGTTCTTGTCGAATATGTTGGGAGTGGGGAGTGGAAAAACAGAAGTCAGGGATTTCTGGCAATGTGTGCCAAGGCCAGTTTCTTGAGGGGAATGTATGGCTACAATCAGATTCTTGCAAAGGATTCACAGAATATTTCATGCAGAGGATATGCCGCTGCAGCTTATTGCAGACAGAGTCTTGATCCTCGATGGCTCAACAATCTTCGAAACATTACAAACCAAGCTTGGCAAGCTAAAGACTACATTGCATTTGCTGAGCTATCAGGCCAATTAGCTTCTATTCTCATCGACCTTGGATACACAGACCATGCCAGAGAGGTAGCTTCGGAAAGCATTGAAAAGGTCACTATCGATACAACAAAGGATCCTGATATTCGAAACGCAGTTCAGGCTGCTCTCCTGCGTCCTAGGATTATTCTAGCATTCATAGCTGTGTCTTCAGAATCGCGAGAAGAAGCTCTGATACGACTTGACTCCGCTCAAGACACTGCAACACACCTTGACCATCAGTTGGCTCTGAATGATATCAAGTTCTATCGAGGTCGGGCTTTGGAAGATTTTTTTGAACATCAGAGGGCTCTTGGTCTTGTAACCTCTGCTCTACGAAACTATGAGAAAATGGGATATTCGCACGGTGTTGCTCTTGCACGTAACCTCCGAGGAGTCATTCATCTAAACATGGGTGAACTTCAAGAAGCAAGAGACGAATTTGAGGAACTCCTCATCATACAACAGCAGCTGAACAATCAGGTTGGACTAGCCAAGACTCTGATCAATGTTGGTGAGATAGACCGAGCACTTGATCAGATTGCCCAGATGGAGACCTACAACCGAAGAGCTCTTGAAATCAGTCAAGAGGCTGAATACATGAGAGGCATAGTTGTCGCTACAGTAAATCTGGGTGATGTGGCTATCAGAAAGGGTGACCCTGGTAAGGCCATTCGCCTATACAATGAAGGGATTTCCATGGCTGAAGGTGCTGGTATGAAAAACACACTGGCTCTCACTCTGTTTCAAGCTGGTGATGCAAACTTCATCATTCAGAACAACAAAGAGGCATTCTCCTGTTACAATCGAGCTGAGAGGGTTTCAAGAGAAATGGCTCATCTTCTCTATGCGTTCAATGCGAAAGCGAGTTCTCTAGTGACTCTATGGGAAGAAGAAATTGAACCAAAAGATGAGCTAGAAAACTACATTCGTTCTATCATGGGCAAGTTAGACGATTGGAGTGAAACTCCTGAGTCTGATATGATGAGAAATGTAAGGAGAGCTGTTCTAGAGGATCCTGAATGTGACACAGACCTATGCGTCTTCTTCGATGGTGAGAAGAGTTTTGAGTGTCGAGTCGAGAGGACAGGTCTCAGAAAGGAGTGCTTTGGCAAACTCTATTGGAAAGGTAGCCTTTGTCCATATTTCAAGGAGTTCATGACTCGACTAGAAGAGTAAGTTCTTATCTAGGTCTGTCAGAATATTTTTAGTGCGACAGTTTGAAGGACCAAAATATCCTTTTAAATCCAAGAATAGGAACTTCTTCTGCGCAAGCAAGGGGACATCAGAAATGAGCGCTGAAGGCGCAATTCCACCCCGAATTAGGGATGCATTAGACACAGCCGAAGGCTATGTATTGGTAGTGGCAGGAAGACCTGGTACTGGAAAGACCCTCTTCGTTCACGAAGTTTTCAGAGAGTTCGAAGATTCCTTCTTGATACTCTCGAATGCAGAAGCAACATCATCTTCTGAAGAGAAGTTTTCATCAATGCCTCAATGGGCTAATAGACATGTCATAGCGCAATACTGGCGACCAATTGACACTAGTTCTCTTCATGAGTCCACTCTCAGCGAGCAAATATCATCATTGCTGGGAAATGTATCTATCAAAGATCAACACAACATCGTGATCATTGATTCTTGGACAGATTTCCTTATGCCAATAGACACCAAGGATCGCTATAGAGTTCAACAAGCCATGATATACGCAGCTAGAAAAGAGGGAAAGAAACTCATCCTAGTCACTGAGGGTGAATGGACAGATGGATCCAGACCACAATTGCATCATTCAGCTGATGCTATTGTACAACTCAGAAAACTGCGAAAAGACCAGAGATTGTACAGACAACTAACTATTGACAAAATGCGGAATATGTCAATAGAACAGGACTCATTCCTTTTTACACTGAACAACGGTCGATTCACCTACATTCCTTGGTATGTTCATCAGTTTCCGCCTATCATGGTTGGTCGTGATTCAATTCCAGACCCTACTGACTCACGTGTTTCAACTGGAAATCGAAGTCTCGATCTGATTCTAAATGGAGGCTTTGAGAAGAGCTCATTAAGTCTAATAGAAGTGGAAAATCTTGCAGCACCTTATCTAGAAACTATATATATTCCATTTCTGTCAAATCAACTTCAACTTGGTCGACCAGCTGTAATTCTTCTACCAGAAGGCTGGTCTCCAGATCGCTTCATTGAAGGTCTTAGTCATTTTGTTGATCCTAATGTTATTCTCAAACAGGTAATCTTCTTTGGTAGACATGCATTAGGCCATGAGAATGCAAGGGAAATTGATGATGATCCATGGAAGACACTTCAAGAAATCCGTTATGAGTCAACACAGCTCGAGCGAAAGTTCTATACTCAGACTACTGAACTCTTCGCCTTGGATACACTTGAAAACAAGTATGGAGTGAATGATGTCAAGGGAATGATGGCTGAGATAACAGCATCATTACCAACAAATGAAAGAACTATCGTTACAATACTAAGTCAAGAACAGGCATTGAGGAGCAGTTCAATAGCATATAGTGTGCATCTAAGAGTTCAAGAACTTAGTGGAGTATTGAGTGTGTGCGGAGTGAATCCCAAGACGAACTACCTCGCTGTTCGACCATTACTCTCCAAGGGATTCTTGGACTATGATCTAGTACCAATAGTTTGACCACCGGTGAGTGATATGAACACTGACATACAGAAAATTCTGGTCGTCGATGATGACGAGATGACCACTGAACTAGCAAAGACTTTCCTTGAGAAACATGATTTTACGGTGGTGATAGCGAAGGACGGAGAAGAAGCTATCCATCTAGCACAATCCGAAATACCAGACCTCATTCTGCTAGATGTAATGCTTCCAACTGTTGATGGTTTTGAGGTCTGCAAACAGCTGCGGAGTCTTGATCAGTTCAAGAAGACTCCAATTCTCATGTTCACTGCGAGAGGTTTCAGTAGTGATGTTGAACAGGGTCAGGCTGCTGGAGCAGACGAATACATCGTCAAACCTTTCTCCGGGAAAGCCCTTGTAGCAACCATAAGAAAACATCTTGGAATCAAAGAGTGAGAGAGTGATCGATATGTCTGATAAGCCAACTGAGCAGAATGGTTCTCAGTTCAGCATAGTCGATAATCTACTCACAAAACCCCCGAGCGGATATGTCTTCTTGGTGATGGCATCTCAAGATAGTCACTATGACCTCTTCATGCTCACACTAATCAAACGAGCACTGGAGATGGGATTAAACACTCTCGAGGTCATCACAGAAGCAAGAAATCGTTCTCTCATGTCTGAGCTTTCTGAGATGCAAGGGAATGGATTTTCAATCATGGAAGTTGGATATGGTCAGGAGACATTGGGTGAATTCACATGTTCCCCACATCTTCACGAAATAAACATTCAACTCAGGAGTCTGAGGAAAGACCTGACTCCGAAACTGATAACATTCGAGGGACTTACTCCTCTTTTGATAGACTTCTCTGCAAGAGATGTTGTGCAGTTCTTCAAAGAATGCGTGGAGGAGAGCATCAAGATTGGTTCGAATGAATTCTATTTGGTGCACGCTGAAACCGCTGATCCTGTTACTATAAACCAACTCTTCTCTCTCGCCCAGGGTATTATCACTCTGACTACTTCTCGCGGAAAACATTACCTCACAGTGAAGAAGTCAAAAGGTGTTGAACTCCCATATAATCCAATAGAATACGTTCCTGTGATGTCTAGTCCAAAACGCTCTGATTGGAGAATTATCTGGAACTGGTAATCATTCTAAGTCCAGCACTATCTCATTATCATCTTCTTCTTCAGACTTCTTCTTTTCCTGAGGTTGTCCGGTGAGCATTCTCTCAAAGAGTCGTAGTGCTTCCTGTACTGTACTGGTCCAAGCATCTGCCTCTACAGATTCGTCCATCTGTTGACGAACTGGGTCTAGAAGAGACCGTACTTTCTGACAACTCTCCTCATCCCAATGGGCTTGATCCATTATTGTTTCTATCTGGCGAATGATTTGTCCTCTGAGCGATATGAACCTCAACTTTTCTTGGTCTAATGAAGTAAGTCGCTTATTTACTCGACCAAGTTCTCTGAGGAGTCTTCTCACAGCAGCGACATCAGGTCTTGCCTCTGGTATTATGAATCCATGAGGTATCATAATTCTCCCAGTCTGCCCGTGTCTGGTCACTCTAACTGCAAAGGCACCAGGAAGAATTGTCGTCGACAGACCAAAACGAATATTCAATCTATAATATACACGGTCTGGTCCTAGTTCGCTTTCGCCATGCTCTCGCTCAACTAGACCTGCTTTTTGGAGGGCTTCTAGATGTTTGAATACGCCTCTAGGAGTCAGTCCAAGCATTGTGCTCAGTTCATAGGGATAGTGTGCTCTCTGTGCTAGAAGTCTAAGAATTCTCCTTCTAGTTTCATTTCCTAGAGCTTTGAATACTCTGTCTAGATCTCCTGGTCCTTCTTGTGACATCTATCCCAGTCCCTCAACAACATTACAAATACTCGACTCTTTCCCACATTCCATCGAGGAAGCGTAGCCACTCCATATAGAGTTCATCAGGCTCCCAAAAATCTATTCCCGAGCTGGTTGTCCAATCTGGAAATATCTGGTCTTGTTGACTTATATCCATTGTATCTTCTCCAAAATTTGTACATCTAAGATACCTTTTGGTATCTTAGAATAAAAGGATTGTCACATGACCCTTTCTATAGAGTCGGCTTGGTCGGTTTTTTTGATATTCGTTCTATATTCCCTGTCGCTACTTGACTTCGGTACTTGTCCAAGGTCGTTTCTCCTTTCTCGTAAATCGGACCTTGTCCTGTCAGGAATCCTGTTGATACACCCTCTTTCGTTTGTATAACAGGTCGAGAAGCTTTCATCATTAAATAGCGGAGAAACTCAAGATCTGTTACTTTTCTACCCATTTTTCGCTGATATCGCATCTTTTCTTCCTCCCAAGTCAAAATATCATGCTCTGTGAGCCCTTTGAAGAGTTTATTCTTGAGTTTGCTCATAATTTCGTCTCCATGAGAGTTAACCATTCTAACCAAAAGGTCTGCTTTATCCCCTTGTAATACCTAGGGGATATGAGTAGGGAAAGTATATGATTCGCTAGTTTCGTAAAGCCTTCTTCTCAGCTCTTCATATTCTCTTCTTTGGATTCTGAAACTTCCTTTTCTGTTTCAGTTTCTGTCGTAACTGCTCCACCCTCAGCTACTGGTGCTGGAGTAAAAGTAGCTGCTTCCGAGGTTTCAGGTCTCGGTGTGTGATAGAGGCTCTCTGACCTAGTCTTGGTGAACTGAGTGACTGCGGTCCATGTGGCTGACCTGTTCGCTAATGGCGTCAGTTTCTTTATTCGAAACATGACAATGGCCGAAAGGTCAATGAGGATGATGTTCATTCCAAGAAGTAGAAATGAGCCAAATCCAATCTGAATGAGAGCACCATTCGCATGCATCGCTCCCAGTGCAAACATCAGAGCCGCATTGACAGCTGGTGGCATAAGAGCAGCAGATATTGCGACACCGACAAGACTCGACATATCCCCCTTAGTTACCGATACTGCTACTGCAGGTCCTGAGATAATAGCTACACCTACATCAATCCAATTGAATCCCGCACGTCGGGTTATTTCTGTAATATTGACTGGAATCGGACCTGGTCCCATATCATTCGTGATCGTGGTCACAAAGCCAGCTGAACCTCCTGCATAGAGCATTAGTGCAATCACTATTCCAACAGCAAAGGATAATCCCAAAGAGATCAGCTCATTCATAGTTCCCTTGGTAAACAGTTGCCTATCCCTGACAACATAACCTAGGGCAACACCCAGCATTGGTCCCATCAAAGGAGAAAGAAGCATTGAAGCAACAATCACAGTGACGTTGTTTTGAAGCAAACCAAAACCTGCCATTGCAGCAGCAAGAATCGTGAAAGCAATGAAATCAAAGCTCAAAGAGGACTGCTTCTGTACATTTTCATAGATCTCTTCCACAGCAAGAGTCGCATCTCGCTGGATCTTCGTATCACTGACTTCTTCAACTTCTCTCGGTAGTGAAGCTGTCAAATCTAGGATGTCAATGAATCCATATTCTACTCCCACTCCCCTACTCTTTAGCTTCTCAATTGTTTCACTGACATGACCATCAGGAATCCTGAATTGAAGTATGTGAGCATTGTCAGTGTTGAATTTGTTGACATTGTTAAAACCAAGACTGTCAACAATATAATCAAACACTGCTTCTGTCTTTTCAAATGGTACAGTTATTTGCACCTGCTTCACAGACGCACCTCTCCGTGTTGACTCGTGTGCTTCTTTAGAATGGTATTAAGGATTACTAGAGGAGCACTTTTGTAATACAAATAATACCAGTTGTGAGTGTTTGCGCATTAAACACCAAGCTTTTCTATAATTCCATTCATCAAACCGAGAGAGGAAAGGAAGAATGGCTGTGTTTGATGTCATATTTGTCCTTGCTGGGTGGTTTGTTCTCTCACTCACAGGGGCACTAGCACCGGGACCATTATCTGCAGCAGTCATTCAACAAGCTAGCAAACGTGGCCGACTTCATGGGATTCTTCCGATGGTCGGACATGCTCTAGTTGAGTTAGTGATAATCACTGCCATAATCCTTGGTGTAAGTTCTGCGTTTCTTACTCCCTACACTGATCTACTCATGGGATTTGGTGGAGTGATAATCATCCTTTTTGGTGTTCTAGCTTTGCGAGACTACAAACAGGAGGATTCTGATGCATCGGGTGAAACTAAACAAGAATTGACAAAGTCCTCAGCTTTAGGAGCCACAACACAAGGCATCTTGGTCAGCATATTCTCACCCTATTTCATCCTCTGGTGGTTGGCAGCTGGATTCACTGCAATAACTTATCTTCTGGAAAATGTTCAGTGGAGTGTTGGAGCTGTTTTCATAGCGGGAATCCTCATCTACTTTACACACATTTCGACAGACCTAATCTTTGGAGCATTTCTTTCTGTAGGAGCAACCTATGGAAGTGGGAAAGCACAGGTGAACTCCAATGCTGGTCGGTTGAACTTGGTCAACATTGGGATTGGTCTTTTTCAGATAGTTCTTGGATTGTACTTTATCGTTCTAGCAATTCCAGGTCTTCTCTTTGCCTCTTAGTTAATGGAAAGACATGATTGTCAATTGGCACACAGCTAGCCACCGATTTCTTCGCCAAAGACCTTTAGAATAATGAATCCGAGTAGGGCACCCAATAGTGTGGCTATAGTTCGCTCTACCAGCATTGCTGGAAAGATTGCATAACCAAAGACTACTGCAGGTATCTCTAACAAATATACTGAACCCATAGCCATGACTGAGTGGTCCAACATCGCACCCAAGAAGGTGAATGGTATCAATTGCAAGTATGATTTCTTTGGGTCGAACTCGAACATCTTGACCTGAAACACAATCGCCAATATAGCTGCAAGCATGTATGGAAGCATGAACCACCATGCTTCGAAGACAGCGATTTCGTAAAGGATTATGATGATCACTAGATAGATCGCTGTTACAAGTGGTCCTGGGATGGTTGTGTTTGCTACCTTGGTAGTCCGCTTCAGAGAGAGTCCTGTGAACAATGCAGCCACTGCTGGTCCAACTATTGTTGTTGGAATGTAGAGGTACACTCCTCCACCAAATGGGAGGCTGACCATTGTCGCAGTCAGACCTGCGATGAGGCCGAAACCAAAACCTCTCCATGGACCAAGAAGAATGCCCATAATAGGTGCTACACAGATGGCAAAGCTTAGAATGCTACTGAAACCTGCAGGTCCAATGAAGCCGCTCATTGGCAGAAGGGCGAGTACTGCATAAAGTGCGATAAGGATAATTCCTACCGTAATCTTCTTCGTTTCGCTGGGTTTACCAATGAGAATCATTTCCTGATCATCAGCATCGAGTGACATTGTCTACCCACTCCAGTTCGCGATTGCGATTGATTCGCCTTATGATGATTGCGGTAGGTTGGAAAGCCTCTAACGTTTTACTTCCTGACTTTCCGTAATCCAAAGATAACTGCAGCAATACTGGCAATAGATAGTGTGCCTGCTATTGGAATCAAGATTCCCCAATCTCCATCTGTCGGGGTGATAGTCGTTGTTGTGTTTGAATACGGTGTCTGAAGGAAAATACTCACAGATTTACTAGTTGCCAAACCATAGCCATCAAGAACAACGAGACTCGTAGGGAATGGATGGTTTGTATCTATATCAGCAGGACCAGCTGCATCTGGGTAGACCTTTTCAGTGATAAGAGATGGCACATAGTACCAGCCATTGATGGGTTCCACTCCTTCATCAAGCTTAATGGGCCAGATAGCGACTTCATCATATTCAGCAGTTGTCTGATTGAGAAAAGTGATAACAACTTTCACATATCTGATATAACTCATACCTGAGATTTCTATCTGAAAGCTTGTATTTGACCAATCAAGAAGCAGCTTGTTCTCTAATTCATCATAATTCGGATGTATAATCTTAATTATCGGTCCAATTATGTCCCTGTTTATTGTATACTCATAGATAGGGAAGTATGTGAAGTGTTGAATCCCAACAGTCAGGTTCAAGCTCCCCTCATCAATGAACTCATTTCCGAATGAGGCCCATGTTTCATTCATGAAGAAATACGTTGAATTCATCCAAACAGCATAGTGGATGAAATCACCTTCTGGTGTTTCTAATATCTTCTCGTACGGCATCAGGGTTTCGAAGTATGAAGTTGAATTGGCTTCGCCCTCATTCTCTGAAAGGTCTACTACAATCACAATGTCAGGGTCGGGAGTTTCCCACCAAATCTCGAATGAAAACCTGAAATTCTTCGGTTGCATCTCCGTTGTATTTGGATAGAAATACCTCCAGAATATTTCTTGTCCATTTATGAAGAGAGATCCCGATTCCAATGTATTCGCGTTATATGCTGGAGGTTCAAAAGGCGGATATTCAGAAGTCTGTGAGATTAGATAGTCATTTCGAGGACCTTGAAAGATTTCTCCATCTATTGTATGGATGATTTGTGGCAGACTTCCTAACAGAATCACAAGGCTGAGTACAAATACTTGCTTACTCACGTCTTCCATTCTTCACCTAGAGAAATTTGATTTTAAAAATCAACTTAGGCTCTTTATCCGTCATACTGGATAGAAGTCCCAGAAGTGTGACACCTTCCAGTCATTACCTACCTGTCTGTCTCCTCTAAGGTCCACCAATTCTTGCCCTTCAAATGGGTAGAACTGGAGATCATTACTACCATTGACAACGATGAGGTCAGGACGCCCTAGAGTTCTCCAATGTCCTACCAAATAGGTCCAGTCATCTCTGAAGTCCTTGTCTGACCTGTACAGATACTCTTTGGTGGAGAAATCATCTTTCCCATCGTAACTGAAGAGGTAGAGTCTCTTGTCTCTGTAAGCCAGGATATCAGGAGTCGGTTTGCTTAACCAGTGTCCAACGAGTAGATGTGGATAGTCTTTTTCTTTGAAACCATGGCCAATCTTGTAGTCCTTTCCTCCATAGAATGATTCGCCATCGAAAGGAAAGACTATGAGGTCTCCATTGTCTTTTCGAATCATGATGTCTGGGTGGGTTCCTCCTGTCCAATATCCGGGGTAGATGTTAGGTACCTTGTTCTTCTTGAACCCATTCCCAACCTTTTCCTTGCGTCCCAAGTCCCTGAACTCCCTACCGTCCCATAGAAACAACTTGAGGTCTCCATCCTCATCTCTGATGAGTAGGTCTGAAGTACCGTTGTTCAGCCATTCTGCAGGGTAGAAGTCAAGTTCGGCATAGAATCCACGGCCCACACGATCACCAGTTCCTCTGAACATGAAGGTTTCATCCCGAAATGGATAGTGTCGAAGATTACCATCCTCGTCCAGTGTGATGAGTGATGACCCTCCACCAATCCTCCTTCGATGAGTTGGCTGTTCTGAAGGCATCCAATAACCTGGGATGTAAGCTAGAAATTCCCATTCCCGCCCAACATCGCGGCCAGTTTTCTTACCTTTTGGTGCATAGAACCTATATCTACCATCTTCCCAGTGGAAGAATGGGAACCATTTCATATCTCCATTGTCTTTTCTGATTACTAAACCAGGCATGCATGCTCCTCCATTGCCATCTCTATGTAAAAGGTTCACGCATATTTGTTTGGCGGTATCTGAAAATGGTAAACATTTTAGGGGGCTTGTTTAACGCGGCACTCAGCCGGAGGCATTCATTGTGAGTGAAGAAACTTTTGATGTCATTGTTGTTGGTGCTGGGGTTCTTGGTGTTGCTACTGCATATTATCTTCAGAAGAACAGCCCTGACAAGAAGATCCTTCTCGTTGAGAGAACACTCGCTGCTGGTCAAGCAAACACTGCTATGAGTGCCGCTGCTGTTCGGAATATGTTTGCTTCTTCGACAAACCAGATTCTCACTGACACTTCCATCAAGTACTTTGAACATGTACAAGAGGAGATTGGGTTTGACCTATTCTTTGAAAAGACTGGTTACCTCTGGCTCCTAGGTGAAGAACAGTTCAACCATGCCAGTGTCAAGGTCTGGATGGAGCGTATGGAGAAATCAGGTATCAGCTACAAGGTCTACAGCAAAAATGAGCTCAAGAAACTGATTCCTGGACTTAATGTCGATTTCTCTGGTGATGAAGAGGCAGAGCTCATGAATCTCCATGAAGTCGCTTACGGACTCTTTGGAGCTGATTGCGGTGTCCTTGATCCGACAAGACTTGTCGAGTACTACTTTGGGGAGTTCAAAAAACTCTCACATGTCAAACCAAGGTTTGGAGTTGAAGTTGAGAAACTTCTCCTTGAAGCTGATCCAAAGCTGGACTTACCAGGAGAACCCTATGTCTGGCAGAAGAAGAAAGTGAATGGAGTCGTCACTGATAAAGGAATTTTCAAAGCTGATGTTGTTGTACTAGCCACAGGATCTTGGACAAACGAGTTACTCGACCCAATCGGAATGGACAGCATGACCAAAGGAAAGAAACGTCAGCTCTTCGTCATCCATGCTGAGGACAAACAGGACCTCCACAATCTACTTGATACCGATGGTTTCAATGAACTCGGATGTATCCCCTTCACAATATTGCCCTCTGCTGGAGTATACTTCCGACCACAACTTCAGGAGAGAGGGTTCTGGATTGGGTGCGGTGACAAACTCGGTCGGGAGTACAAGTATGTCCAGACTGACGAAGACATGGTTCCTGAGAGTGCTTATTACGAAAACAGTATGTACCCAGTGCTATCCAAATACTTCCCTGCCTTCGCTGGAGTAAGACCTGTGAACAGTTGGGCTGGTGGTTACAACTACAGTCCGGATAGAATTCCCTTTGTCTACCTTGATTGCGGAGTCCTCGTTGTTAATGGGGCTAGTGGCTCTGGAATCATGAAGGCCGATGCCATGGGCCGTATTGCTGATGCTCTCTACCGAGGTGAGCCAGATGCTGAGCTGTTCGGTGGGAAGAAGATTCCTTCAAACACTCTCAGCATCAAAGACAGAGATGTCGAGGTAGAGAGTGTAATCATCTAGTGACTACTTGCACACCCGGTTCTCTCTCAATTATTGGTTTGGGCTCAATAATCTGTCTTATTATCACTATCATACCAGTAACCAGAAACGGTATCATAAATCCGAAAATTGGTGTAACTTGATACATTGATACTTGGACTGTAACAATGACAGTGTCTTTTTCCAATCCATGATAGGGTGATTCAATTACTATGGTGAAGTTATGTGTTCCTTGCGTTAGGTATGGATCATTGACATTGACATAGATTGTTTCATCAAAGTAGTAATAATCAAACGTCCATTGACCTGAATGAAAGTGTTCTCCATCTAGGAGAATCGAGTATGTCATTCCAAAAGGGTATTGGTCAGAGTATTCAGGTTCAGGGACAAATTCCAAGTCCCATTTCAGTTGGAAGAACGGGAGCATCGTGCTGAAATCCTGAGCGGGAATGATATAGACGTCACTTATAGCACGATTGACTACTTCATACTTATACCAGTCGGGGTTTATAGAAAGCTCATAGAAGTCATTCTCCTTATAATCGACTAACATGAAAGGACCGCTACTGATACTTTGAATGTCAGGGAGTTCTCCTGAGACCAGGTTCCAACTATACCACTCATCATATCCATATTTCTCAATGACATGCTTTGGTAGAATGTATGTGTAAGCGATTTTTTCGAAGTTCCAATAGGATTCCGAACTGAATTCAAAGACCACCTGATATGGTGATGGAGCATAAACAGTAAAAAGATCAGTCAATTTTTCAGCCATTGGATTTCCGTACATACCACTTTCCTTGATGTAGTTAAAGGTGAAAGCGACATCATATGCTGTAATATTCACACCATCGGTCCACCGTAAGTTAGTATTCACATCGAAGGTGAACCTCGTATTACCCTTTGGAATCTGAGTATTGTTCTGATGCCTTTCAACTGTCATGGCCTTAGCAATTTGAGGAGTTGGTTCCAAAGTTGGTGTTCTTGCATATAGACCTAGTAACATTCCATCAAATATAGCCTTGGAAACTTCAGATTGTCCTGTAAAGGGATTTAGACTGTCTGGATTCGTTTCAACTCCTATCGCAAGAACTCCTCCCCCATAACCATCTACTCTCTTCACATTCATGGTTGTCCATAGACCGGTCATGTATCGATCAATATCTTCTACATAATCCATGAAGCGGTAACTACTGTATGCCTGATGGTAGATATTCTGATACGCGATTAAGGAAGGCACCTCATTGTGAAGTATCTTCTGCATCTCCGATGCTGCATGAAACACATCTTCATAGCTTGAACTTGTTAGAAGCTGTCGTCCCCAAAAGTCGAATGTAGAATTTGAGAAGCCTGAAAGGTTAATCATCGTATTATTAGTATATTCTGATCCATATTCTGAAACCATCCAAGTGATATCAAAATCATCGAAGTCGCGTTCATGTAAGTGCACCTCTGGGAGAAAGTAAACACTAGGATCATTAACTACGACCGCGATATTTAGCGCCTCAAATGCTTCTTTGGTTATCTGGGCAATCTCGTCATTATTGATGGGATTGAATGTCTTTATGTGAACACCAAAACGTTCTCCATTCGGAGCAACTCTGAATCCGGTTACAGGGTCTACTGTGAAATTCAGATCGTCAAGAATTGCATTTCCAGTGTCTGAATCTTTTGAATACCAATGCCAGTCAAGTCCATCTTCGATACAGAATGGATTCACCGCAGGAACAAGCGAATCATGTTCCTGTGCCCAATTATGAAGTTCATCTACTACAAGCATTTTGTCAAAGGCATAGGCAAACGCCCGTCGGAATCCACTGATATTAAGAGGATACTCTCGACAATTGAAGGTAATCTGTCCATAACCATTTCTCAAAAAATCGCTAAGTTCGATGTCAGCTTCCATTCCCCACTCTAGAGCTTGTGAATACATTTCACTAGTATTGAGAAAAGGCATGACCATATCCACACGACTTGACAGAAGTCCGTTGAGTCTTTCAGTTCGATCCGGTATGACAATGTACACCACCTTGTCAATATGTGGTCCGGACTCATAGAAGTTGTATTCTTGTGAGGATGCGGGATATACTAGGAGGAGAGATGAGATTATACCGATAACCAATGAGATAGCAATCCATCTTGTCCTCAATCAGATACCTCCGTTTCTTAACTATACATTTGAGGACCTTTATTGTTTTGGTGTGAAAAGCAGCACAATGATTTAACGTTATTACATAAACCTAAAAGGCAACTGAGGTCTTTTCAATTGAGACCTATAGGGGTTCAACTTCTGACATAGTCAGGTCTAGTAAGAACCCAATCCAGGCAGGCTATCATCGATGGACGAAGACAATCCCCCTGACCGAGGTGGATCATATGAGCGACAGAGTAGAGAATGGAAGTATCTCCATTATGGCGTTGGAGAGTGGAATACATTATGCCAGCTTGGAAGAAGCCCCTGAAGAACCACTGCTCATAGAAATCATCGGTATTCGACCTGACGACCTTGCTAAAATCTCCCAACGATTTGAAATTGACCTAGAAGACCTTCAGGACGTTCAAGACTTGGATGAGCGTCCCCGTTTACAGATTGAGGACAAATTCACAATGATGGTACTTCGAGTACCAGTCGACCTTCGAGTTGAAGATCGTGAGTACTCGACAAATCCTATTGGAATGTTCACAAATGGTCGAGATATCATTGTGATTCAGAATGATGAAGTCCCTAGAAGAAAGAAGCGGCTACGTGAGAAGGTACGTTATAGCACCACTGCGAATGAGGTCATCTATAGATGGTGGGAGCTTGTTATCCACTCCTTTGAAACTACGCTGGATCTTATTGAAGCAACAATCAATCAGACAGAAGATGTCATCATGCGAGAAATTTACCCGTCGCATCTTGAATGGTTTTTCCAGCTCTCACGTGACGCTATCTTTATGGAAACCGCTCTAAAGGCTAACATCAAGGTCCTTCGCCGGTTGAAGCGGTTCAATGTTGTCGGAAGGATGATTCTCGATGTAGACCGACTTGAAGAGCTTGAAGTAGACCTTCAACAGCAAGTGGAATTGAGTGCCATATATCGGGAGTTGATTGACAACGCAATGAATGCATATGACAGCATCGTCAGTCATAATCTAAACAGAGTCATTAAGACCCTGACCTCGATCTCATTGCTTGTCAGTGTCCCTACTCTGATAGCTAGTATTTATGGTATGAATGTTGGCTTGCCGCTGCAGAACGATTCATTGGCTTTTGCCCTTGTGATGCTTGCTAGCTTGGTTATAACAGTACCATTGCTTCTGTTTCTAAGAACCAAGAGTCTTGTCTAGGGTTTTCTTGCAAGAATCCAATATGGTTTTTCATCGTTAGATGGCACAATTCTTTCGAAGAGAATCTCGAATCCTGAATTCTTGACCATCTCAAGACTTACTTCGGGCCCTGGATGACTCCAGGCCATATCCACTCCATAAAACTCCGCAATTTCCTCCCAGTCTGAATGTGCAGTACAGACAAGCATCACTCCTCCGGGTTTCAACCATTTGTACATTCGAGTATACATCATTGGATGGAGACTCTTGTGAATGTGGATGATGGCATAAGTGGAAATAATACCATCGAATGAATTTTCATCAAACTCTGTTTTAGTTGCATCACCATGAATCAAGGTTGCTTCCGGAACATTCCTTCTTGCTACTTCTAGCATGCCAGTGGAGAAATCGATGCCAGTAGCATCATAACCCTCGGCGATCATTCTCTTAAGAATGGGAACTCCTCCTCCACATCCGATATCCAATACTGATGCTCCTTTAGGAAGGATATCGATGAATTCTTGGATTTCCTTACTATTGTCAGAATCTTCTCTATCTCGACTGTACTCCTCAGCTATCTTGTCATATCCATCACGAACAATCCTCCCTTGTTCATCTGGACTTTTTCCATGAGTTCTCTCAGGTCCCATCCTTGTCATCTCCACGATAATATCTAGGGTTTCTTTGCAAGGATCCAATAAGATGTTTCATCCTCTGCTGTCACCAGTCTCTCAAAGATGACCTCAAATCCTGTATTGATAATCATCTGAAGGCTTTCACGTGCCTCAGGATGACTCCAAGCCATTTGAACACCATAGTAATCACTCACTTCCTCCCATGCTGTTCTTGCAGTACTCACGAGCATGACTCCCCCAGGTTTCAGCCAATTGAAGATCTTGAGGTAGAGTGCAGGATGGTAGCTCTTGTGAATGTGAATTATTGAGTAGGTAGATATGATGCCATCAAAAGACTCCGATTCGATTTCATGCTTCATAACATCTCCAAGAATGAGCTCGGCCTCAGGGACATTCTGCTTAGCTAGTTCTAGCATTCCCTTAGAGAAATCAATGCCCTTAGCAGAAAAGCCCTTCTCAATCATGGTCTTCAGAACTGGAATTCCTCCACCACAACCTATGTCCAGAACGACAGCACCTTCAGGCAAGTGTTCGATGAACTCATCGATCTCCTTTGTAATTTCGAGGTTTCGTTCTTGATTGTACTTTCCAGCTATGACATTGTACCCCTTCCTCACAATCTCGCCGTGCTCGTCTGGCTTCAGACCTGTGTCCACTTTAGGTGACATAAATAGTCCCTCGTATTAGAAAATCATTGTAAGTCTCACTTATTTATGTCTACGTTCCAAAGAAAAACTATGAGAGTTGCAGTTCTGACAAGCGGCGGAGACAGTCCTGCAATGAACGCCGCTATCCGAGCAATCACACGTGTTGGTATACACCGCACCTGTGAGATCTATGGTGTCTATGGAGGTCTACAAGGCATCCTTGACCAGAAAATGCATGAGTTGAACTCACGGTCGGTTTCTAGGATTCTCCACAGAGGTGGAACTATCCTGACCACTGGACGTTCTGAGGAGTTTCGGACAGAAGAGGGTCAAAAGAAGGCTTCTAAGATTCTCACTGAAAGAGGATTTGATGCATTGATCGCTATTGGCGGAGATGGAACGATGCATGCCCTTCTTGCACTAAGCAAACACTGGAATGGACGGTTGATTGGACTGCCTGGAACCATCGATAATGATCTCAGTGGCACAGATTACACAATAGGTTTTGATACTGCTGTAAACAACGCGCTCGAAGCACTCGACAAGATTCGAGACACTGCGCAGTCCTTCCAGCGTGTGTTCCTAGTCGAGGTCATGGGTCGTAATGCTGGTCACATCGCGTTCCATGTAGGATTTGCTACAGGAGCTTCTGCCATACTCATGCCAGAAACCGAAACATCGATGGAAGAACTTGCACAGAAAGTAATTCAAGCAAAGAAAAAGGCAAAATCTAGTGTTTTGGTGGTTGTTGCAGAGGGAGATGAGCTTGGCAACGCCCACAAGATTGGAAACGAACTGTCAAAGAGAATCGGTGAAAATTGCAGGGTGTCAGTTCTAGGATACATTCAGAGAGGCGGCAACCCCACGCACTTTGATAGGATTCTCGCAACACGGCTAGGAGCATTTGCTATCGAGTGTCTCTTAAGTGGAAAACATGGTGGGATGGTTGGAGAGGTCAATGGTGAGCTAATCATGACGCCATTTGAGGACACCTGGACAAACAAAAAGCCGATCGACAAGTGGATGCTCGGTCTTCTCGACGAGCTCTCCGGATAGCCTTCGGTAGACTAATACGGTAGATTGTTACCAGATATGGTAGTTGAGAGAGATGGTTTTCAAGAACCTCGCTGACTATCATCTTTGGGCTGGTTGGAAGATGAGAGAGGTTCTTAGTGACTTTGACTCTGATATGTTTAATCAGGAAGTGAACGGGAGGAGTCCTAGAGATATTGTACAGCATATCGTACTCGCTCTTGAAACATGTTTCTACTTCATTGAAAATGAGAAGGACAAGTCTGTATTCGATCGTGTGAAACACCTACCAAGACAAGAACTCCTCAAGCGATGGGAGGTTCTTGACACACGGCTCAGTTCAGCAATCGAGGAGATTCCTCAAGATAAGATTGAGGTGAAGCACATCAAGGATGAGCCTTTCCAGATTGATGTAGTCGATTTCTTTCTGCAGTACTTGATTCACACCACTCACCATAGAGGTCAACTAGCTTCCGTGCTGAGTGACATGGGAATAGATGTTCCTGGGACTGACTATCTGATGTTCCTTGGAGAGAAGGCATAATCGCTTTTGCAATGTCTTCAGTCCTTTCTACACAAGTTGAATTTTCTAGATACATCTCGAAAGCATTATAAGTAAATTAACAATTGTTAATTTAGTGATTATTATGGCTTTGTACATGCTATATCGATCAAAATCAAAGTCCGGCAAAGAAATGGATGAATTGCGGGAGAAATTCCAGAAGATCTACGATAAGTACGATGTAGATATCGTAGGATTTTGGGTAAATGCTGAGGATGAGGACGAAGTCTTCTACCTCTCGAAGTATAAGGATGAGAACGATTACAAGAAGAAAGTCGAGAGTCTCCGAAATGATGAGGAGTACATTCGACTTGGTAAACACCTTGAAGAAGTTCGTACTTCCTTTGAATCAACAAAGCTTCTACCTATGATGGCTGAAGCATAAGAGTAACTCGATCAAACAAGGAGAGGGTCAATAAAAGACCCTCACCTTCCTAGTTTTTTCCTCCAGAAGTCTGTAATATCGGAGTCTGTCAATTTGACTAACACCTGTTAGTCTCATGAGTCCAAACAACCTTACTCATAGTGTTTTTTCAACCAGCGCGATAGTTGACTTAAGACACCAATGTCTAATATAAGTGTGCCTTTTCAAGCATTATTTGAAAAAGGTTTATTACCCAAACCATTGTGTCATGTATAAAGATTGCTTTTGCAAATCAACATGGAGGAATAATGCATGAACATAGTATACAAGAAATGGAATCCAGATGATGGATTAGAAGAAGTTCAAGCAAAAATCTACACTGAGGTCTCTGGGCTCCCTGCGAGAGCTGAAGAAATCAAACCAAGAAACATCCAGAGAGGTGAAGATTCAACACGCTATGCACTCACAAAAGATGGAGAACCCCTAGCTTATGTCACATCTTGGATAGATGATGAGAATCCTACTGAAGGTGGCATCGGGTATCCATGGTCAATGAAGGGTTGTCCTGAAGATGCCAAGTTGAAGATTTTCGACGAGCTGTTTACACACCTCAAGAAGGAGAAGAAGCTTAAGGAGATTAACACTGGAATCGTACTCGGATCCAAGATGGCAAAAGATCAGTACAAGTTCTTCAAGGAGAGAGGTTTCGAAGAGTATGAACGTGCGTATCGTTACACCAAGGACCTCGATGTAGAGAAATTGGCATCAACGAAGTTGGAAGGAAAAGAAGCCAAATTGAAGAGTAAAATTGCGACCAAAGATGATGTTGATGCTCTGATAGAGGTGTCCAAGTCTGATCCTCAGCTCAGTAGAGCATTTCCAGACGAAGAACAATGGAGGAACTACTTCGAGAATCGGGTCATGGCTCAAGGCAATGCCATTATGCTACTAGATGGTGACAAGGTGGTTGCAGCAAGCGCTGCTCTAAAACTCAAACCTGATGGAGTCTTTCTTTTCGGAGAAGATGAGCGAATCCTCATGCGGTTCACAGCAATCCGACCTGGATACAGGTATGCTTGGAAGAGACTAGCTGTCGAGATTGCTAAAGATGTAAAGAAATCAGGCATGCAGGACACACCAATGAGGGTTGGATTCGGTTTCACGTCTGATGCTGCTATAGCAACTGGCGTCGCTGGATTCGATTCAGACCTGGAAGAGTTTGAGGTCTTCATGAAGTACAAGGTGAAATAGTAACCAGAGGAGGTTTCCAAGAATGGAAGTTGTATACAAGGTATGGGAACCTGACCAGGGACTTGAGGATATCCAAGCAAGGATATTCTCAGAAGCTTCAGGAATCCCTGAACGTGCGGAAGTTATTCGTCAACGGAATCTCCAACGTGCTCCTGAGATGACTCGGTATGCTCTCACTAAGGATGGCGAACCTCTGGCATACGTTACAGCACGAGACTCATCATCTGGCGAGGGTCGAACATACATTGGATATCCATGGAAGATGCCGGAGTGTCCCGAAGAAGTACAGCTGAAGATATTTGATGAACTCCTTAGCTACCTAGAAAAGAGGGAGGATACGAAAGAGATTGGAACCACGATAATCACGAGGTCCCAGCTTCGAGAAGTGCAAGAGGAATTCTTCAAGCAGCGTGGCTTTGAGGAAAACGAGCGTATCTTTACATACATCCTACCAATGAATGTGACTGAAACAACCAAACTGGAGGTTTCAGAGAAGGGAAAAGCACTGAGGAGTAAACTTGCTACTGAAGATGACATTGATGATCTTACAGAGATCTTCATGGCTGATGCAGGTTTGCGTAGCCAGGTGGTTAATGTAGACGCGGCAAAATCCTACTTCATGGATAGAGTACTACCCACAGGACATGCTGTACTCCTCTATGATGGCGACAAAGTAGTTGCTTCTACAGCTCCCCTTCGTTTCCAGCCGGACGGAAACAGAGTTCGTGGTGATGAGGAAAGAATCATCATGCGTTTCACTGCCATACGACCTGGTTACGAATATGCCTGGTCTCGTTTGCTTGTTGAAATGGCAAAGGCATGCAAGAAAGCTGGTTGGACAGATATACTCATTCAGGTTGAAAGTTGGGTTACTGGAGAAGGTGCTGCAATCGCTGGACTGGCAGAGATTCGCCCAGAGCTCACAGACTTTGAGGCAGTACTACTGAAAAAGGAGTGAGAAGATGCAATCAATTAAACAGCAGAAAGGATTTGACCAGATACACTCCAGGGACAAGACGATTCTAGGCATAGTTGGGAGTCCTCGAAGAGGTGCTAATACTGAGACCCTCGTGGATGCTGTGATCGCAGGGGCTACCGAACATGGGGCGGCCTCTACAAAGGTCATCCTTCAGGATATGTCCATTGGACCCTGCAAAGCCTGCAACACTTGCCAGAAAACTGGAAAATGTGTCCAAAACGATGATATGGACTCACTAGTCGAGCTTATGGTGAGGAGTGACATCTGGGTCTTCGGAACGCCAATCTATTGGTGGGGCCCATCAGCTCAGTTCAAAGCTTTCATTGATAGATGGTATGGCTTAGATCAACGAATCTTCCAAGGGAAGCAGGTCATCCTAGCAATTCCGATGGGAGGAGGAAACGACCATTATGCACGTCACACGATTGGGATGTTCAAAGAGATCTGCAACTACCTTGGGATGACATGCATTGAAACCGTTGTCGCTCCAGGAATGAATGGAAGGAATTCCGTTCGCGAGAACAGTCGCATCCTCGAGTCTGCAAGAACAGCTGGTATCAAAGCAATAAAGGAATTATAGCAGGGACTCGTCATCCCTGCTTCACTCTATTCGTTTGCAAATCAATCCAGTAGACATTAACGATTCTAGAAACTTGGTTTCTCATCTTCGGAAAGCGGTGGGAGAAATACTGCTTCTTTCAACTGTACCCCTGAACTCGTAGTGTATAGTCTCCCTGTATAATAGAGACCATCGTGCTCTCGAGCCAATACAAATCTCAGAGGACTGGTGTACTCCTTCTCAAGTATCTGCAGAATATTGGTGACTCTATTCTCATCCTGAAACGTCCCTGCTACCAAATCAGCATAATTCCTCAATTTCCATGATATCCATACTGCATAGGTCAGTATAGCAAGATCAAGTAAGGCAAACAAGAAAATAACCAAAATCCAAAAGGGATCTAAAGGGGACGCCAATAGTTGCGCTGATAACACAATTACCGCAGTCACAATCAACAACACAACTGCAGAGGGACGTATCAACCGATTGTTTCGTTCTAATACTTCTTTTTCTATCATCGGATCAGTGCTGATGGATGTTTCTTTGGATAGACGGTCTAACATATATTTCACAGCGGATGGTCCTGCAAGCGTCATTAGCAGAAAGTGACCGGGTGGTCGTGGATATATGATATCCCCCACATCTTCAATACCAGCCTCCTTTATGTCAAGGTAAGAGATAGCGGTTGATAGAACTCTACTTGATAAACCATATAATCTCGTGTCCTCCATTAGAAAAGAATCATCTTTTCTTTTGGCTACTCTCTCTAGAAATTTAGCATACTTCAATGATATTTCTTCAGGAATTTCTTTGGACTTTGAATGAACGGTGTCTTGTTCCTCAAAGACCATGTCACCAGAAGGAATCACATCAAGCTGCAAATCATCCAAAATCAGCTTTGATTCCACTCCTTCCAGAGGACGAAGTATTGCTTTGATTCCTTCATCAGCACTCATTCTCCTATTTGTGAAAATACTGTCAGAATATGCGATAGGAAGGGAGAAGATTATGATTCCACCGAGAATGAGAATTGTCCATTGGTTCGCTTGAAGACCTAGATCAGTGAGTGAAAAAGAAAGAATGACAAGTAATGGGACAAGAAAAATGCAGTACATTATACGAAAACGTCGGACTCTATTTTTAAATTGGTATTCAGTTAAAGTCCAAGAACCTTTTGGCTTAAATGCAGTCTCTGTCAATGAGAATCTCGAAGGTTGAACTATTTCACTTGGTTCCAACGATCTCAAGCTTTGAGGGATTCCATCCCCCAGAACCCTCCGAATGAACTCTCCAAGGATTCCATCTGTTGTTTGAAAACGATGAAGTATTTCTTGAGCAACCATGTCTGAATTCTTCTCAATTCTAAACTTCAATTTCTTCTCTGTTTCAAGAACATACTCTGCTATCAATCTCTGATAGATTATCGACAATGCCTTTTCATTTGGTTGCTTTATTCCCATAATCCTTGACTGAGGATTGAAACCGCAGAAGGCAAATATCAATATCATAATCAAAAATGAATCAATAACATCCATACCAACGATAATCCAAGATGAGGTCTGACCTGTATAAATTGCATAGAGAGGAATGATGCTTAGTAACTCTGCACTGAGAATGTATCCCGCTACTCCCAGTACTTCAAAAGCACCCGCGATTATTAGTCCTGCAAGAAATCCAATTCCAATTGAAGCTGCTATCTGAAATACAAGTAGAATTATCGTGAACTGAAATTCTAATAGATCTGTTGCGAATAATAACGATATAATTGCAATCCCCATCATCAAGACATATAGAGTAACAAATGGACCTATCAGGACCAATCGAATTCGGTTGATATTCATAGATCCGTCAGTCTGAGATGGTTCTCGTCGTTTTAGTACATTCAATCCTATGAAAGTCAGAATTAATGGTATGACAACAAGAACGGAAAACCATTCGACCACCAATGGATGAGCTGCAAACATCCTGCTCCATCTTCCTCCTTATAGAATAGTAGCTCAAAGCCAAAATGAAAATCTTTCGCTCAGGTGAAAGACTAGAAACTTGAAAAAAGAAGGATTGCCCAGTGGTTCCACTGGGCGGGATGATTCTATTTCTTCTTGTAAATGACGAAGTACCAAACTATAACGACACCAACAACAGCTATGACTACTACAGCAATAATAGGTATTAGAGGAAGTCCTGGAGGTGGAGCTGTCACTCCAACAATGAATGAGAAGTACTCCGTACCATCAAGACCATCTGTCGTCTTGCCAAATGCATCTGTTGCAGTTATGTAATATTCGTACTCCGCACCTTCGATGACATCTGAGAGATTTCCTTCATAGGTGTTGGATACTACTAGTTCCATATCTTGTTGTAACCAAGAACCACCATCTACTCTATAGTTGAGGACAACAGAGTCGAGAGTTGCATCTATGACAGTTGCAGATATTATGATATCTCCTCCTGGAGCAATAGCGCCAGCTGTTCTATCGATATCTGTGATATCGGGTGCTGGATCGTAGTAGATATACATGTCATCCAGAAATGCAACAAGTCTACTACTCGCGGATGCCCATGAGATCATATGAAACCTCATTAGTTTGGTGTCAGGTAGGCTTCCGACAACGGTTTCATAGTCATGAACCAAGTCCAGCTGGAAGTTCATCCATTGCCCAGTACTAACCTCATCGTTTAGGAAGATGACATTGGAACTTTCGCTTATCCAGCCCTCAAAATCGGAACTTGCATTTGCTAGAACATAGGTAAGACTTTCACCATCCTCAAACTCAAAATCATAGACGAAGAAGTCGTCAGCTGAGCTCTGATTGAAGGTGTCCATATAGAGATTGAAATCAAATATGATCTCTGTAGTTTCATCGAACTGAAGATTGCCAGCGTACTGCTGTGCATTGAATTCCTGATTTTCCTGAAGAGTCAGGTTACCTGCCTTAGTACCAGTCATGGAGAAGTCTGTTACTGTATAAGTGTCGTAACCTGTTGGCTCAGTCCATCCTTCAATAGGAGTTCCTACAGCTCCTTGTGTTTCATAGCTCATATCATTCAAGATTGAAGTTGTTAACGATATATCATCTATCAAGACTGACAATCTACTTGGTGCATTGTTTGCAACAACGTAGAATGCTATACTATCCAGGTACAAGAAATCTGTGTTACTGTTGAGATGATAGTCCTCCCATAAGTTCCGGTCAAAATGGAGCCAAGAGTCAGTGACATTAAATCCGCTGACCTGGAATTTCATATCATTTCCGAAAATGACTGGCGGAGTCGTTCCAGCACCACCAACACCGAGATAGTAGTACATATTGGAAGAAGCAGTTGCATTTGCCACACTCACTCTAACATATGCTAATGTATTCAAGGATGAGTTGATCCATTCAGACACTCTCCAATAAAATCCGAACTCTCCCTGGTTAATTTCAGATAATCTCTTTCCAGGATATATTTGAGCACTTGCCTGAGCAAAGTAACCATAGGAGATTGCTGTCATGTTCATGCTCCAGCTCCCGGAATTGCTTACTGAACTCTGGGAGATATCCGCGGGATTTCTGTTGCTTTGAAAAGTCCATCCTCCTGAACCCTCGAAATTGCCATTGAGGGTGGAACCTCCAACGTGGACATAGGTACCATTGACAAGTTGAACATCATCAAGATAGATCCTTGTATATTCATTAGTGAAACTATGGATCCAAATGTAGACCAATTCAAACTGAGCTGGCATCAAACTAAATACTTCAAAGAAATCGCTGGTCAGGTTCCTATGGAAATGATTCCAGGTCTTTGTAGGTCCGTCTATCAGATAGTATGCTGTGCTAGTAATATTGGTAGAACTGGTTGTACATCCTAAATAGTAAAACATAGTTCGACCACTCATTCGAACCTGAATTCTGAAGTAGTCTTGATTTATCGGATTACCAATCTCATCCAAGTACCAATCGAAATCGAGTGTTGTATTCAGTGGATTATCCCAGTAAATCCAAGATTGTTGAGTCAATCGAACCTCTGAACCATGGCTTGGATCCAAAGCTCTTGCATGCATCCCTACTGCTCGTGTTCCCTCGTTTACGATAGTCGTTTCAAACCAGGTGACCTCTTCAGTTGTCCTGCTTGCATACATGTCTTCAGGACTCTGTGGATTAGTCCAAGATTCCAAATCACCATTAGGTGCAATATCTGCTTCCCAAGTGACTCTATCAAGATCAGTTGATGCAAGCTGGCTAGGTTCAGTTGCTCCACTGAGCGTGCTATTCCTTGTTGTTTGAGGAGTCAAAAAGACAGGTGACACCATCAGAAGAACAAGAACGAGTGTTATTATTTTCTTAACCATACGTTTCCCTCGTGGTAGCGAGTACCATGCTGTAGTCAGAGATGCTCAATTGTAGTCTTATGTAGTTTTGTTGTAAGAAGTCGGAGATTGTTTTTTATTATCATTGAGAATTCAATAGAACCGATGAGAGGATGTTGCGTGTCAATTACATTCAAAGAAATTCCACCAGATGATGCACTTGAAGAACTCTACAATACGATGAAGTCTCTCGTGGTGGTAGAGGTGGCTCAATACAAGATCGAGTCAGATACACCACTTGTTGACTACTCCTTTCATGAAGAATCTAAATTCCGAGAGTTCTTTGATTCTTTCTCATCATATGCAAGTCCCCTCTGGTCCTCAAGGATTAGTATGCCTTGGGACTTTAGCAAAGTCCCCTTTCGAAAATCCTCCACAAAGTTAGATGGAGTCTACAAGATTCTTCGGACTGGTGGAGCCCATTCTGAAACCCCCCACAAAGATGATGCATTAACAATTGAAGAAACTCTGAGAGTAGCCTTCCAAAAAGGAGCACCAACTCTGCTCATTTTTGCGGTTGCTCATTATAAACTGTCGAGCGAAAACAGTGACTCGGGGTTTGTTGTGTCTCTCGGAAATCTTGGAGAGATATCTCCATTCTTCGAACAGCTTGGATGGGATGATCTCATGTTTGTCATCAATCCAAAGTACAAGACACTCTATGTCATTGCTTGTACCGACACAGATTGAACTGATTCCTATATTCGATTTCTGGGTATATGGGGGCCATTTTTCCGTGCATTTTTCCAGATTTTTTGTGATTCAGAAATTGGGTATGAGTTCTGTGTGTTAATTCTGATTGGTTCTTGAATACCCCTTGAAATGAGGGTTAACAAGTTAACCTTGTGATACCACTCCAACAGAGTGAAATACTTGAAAAAGTAGCGACCGTCAGACCTGGAGGCGACACATTGGAAGACAACGAACGCTTTTCCAAACAGATTGAATTCATTGTTGAGGTTGACAAGCTCAAGCATGTAGAGAGACAGTCAGCTCTGTGTGATGGTACCCGTCAGGAGAATGACACTGAACATTCATGGCATATCGCCTTGATGTCGATGCTTCTTTTGGAGTATGCAAATGAGAAGGTAGACCAAGTAAAGGTCATGAAGATGCTGTTGATTCATGACCTTGTCGAGATCTATGCAGGGGATACTTTTGCATATGATATCGTTGGGAATTCCTCAAAAGAGAAGAGAGAACGAGAAGCTGCAAACAAAATCTTTCTTCTACTTCCTCAAGATCAGGCTGAAGAGATGTTGGCGCTCTGGAATGAGTTCGAGTCGTTGTCTACTCCTGAAGCTCGATTCGCTTCGGCCTTGGACAAGTTGCAGCCACTAATTCTGAGCGTTAACAACAAGGGATGGTCGTGGAAAAAACATGGTATTGTTAGCAGCCAAATCTATGAGAACAAAAAGGAAATGGCCAAGGGATCTGAAGATCTCTGGGAGTATGCAAAGAAACTCATCCAGGAATCGATCGATGCTGGCTTTCTTGTAGAAGGGTAATACCAAAGAAAATCAAGAGAGGTAGAATGATTCCACCTCTCATTTCATTCGATATTCATTTTGTAGGAGTCCTTCTCCGTCCCATCGCACACACTAATGCTACGACAGCAATGGTGACCCCGACTCCCGCTACAAATGGAAGTGCGCTATCAAAAATGCCTGGTGTAACTTGTCCACCGGTCGTTGTTGTTTGCGTTGTCGCGGCTGGGCGATCTCCTACAGTCACAGTAAACTCTCCCTGCAGAATATTCCCATTGACATCTGTTACTGAAACAGTCACTGCATGTAATCCGGGTGCGAGTGTGATTAGATTTCGAACCCTTCCTTCGCTGTCAACTGAAAATTCTGTATTGTCAACTGACCATGATGCTAGTCCGGCTAAATCTGAGGCATCAAGATCATAGACAAAATCTTCACCATAGTCAATAGACTGGTCCTGCAAAGCTGTGTCCCATGTTGGAGCTGTTGTGTCTTGGACAATAATCTGCAAACTATCAAACAGTGCATTGTGATACATATCATTGACTTGTATTTCCAGATTGTATTCCCCAACTGGTGGTGTTCCAACATTTGTGATTTGGCCGTTGCCAATATCGATTGTGAAGTAGGATGACCCAGTGAGAAACCAGTCATCCAATAATGACAGGTCATATGCATTTGGTCTATACTGGAATTGGTCACCAAACTCCAAGAAGTGCTCTGCAGTGTAATCCGACCATGAAGGTGCAGTAGTATCATCGACATAGATCCAGAAGATGTATTCTGTTTCGTGTCCTGCTGTGTTGTTCACATGGACCCATATCTCATACATTCCAACGTTTGGTGGTGCTATTCGATAAACCGTCCCTTCATTATCTCCGATTTTTGCTACATCAAAGACAGAGGTGTCTTCGAGCCACCACATATGAATTGGCGCTGTAGATTCCGCCCATAGAGAAACTCCTACGGATTCTCCAAACTCAATAAACTGGTCCAAAGGAGAACTAATCAACCGTGGCTCACCTGGGACAAGGAACATCCATCCGTCAAAATCGCCTGAGCCGTAGGTTCTACTAGTTCCCCCGACTACATACTCTTCAGGATAGACTTCCACAAGCTCATATCCGTAATCAACATCAGAACCACCATACCAATGACTCCAGACTTCGGTATTATTTGGTTGAATACGAGTTATTCTGGTTTGAGGATTTAATCCAATATAATCGGAAATTCCGACAATTGTAAATCCGCCTCGAGATGCTTCTATGATTCCTGTAGCAAAGTCCTCTCCTGAACCTACGTAGTATTGGTCCCAGACAAGACTACCATCTGAATCAGATCTTACGACATAGAGGTCTCCTTGCGCGTCTCCGAAGCTACGTGTTTGACCAGCCATCACAAACCCACCTGGATAGTACTCTATAATATCATACCCGCTGTCGCTTAATCCTCCGCCAAACGTGCTGTTCCACAATGAGTTTCCATTTTCGTCAATTCTCACTAGCCAGAAATCAGAACTGCCAGCACCATAGCTAAAGGTATTTGCTAGGAAAGCGTATCCTCCTTCTCTACTTTCAACAATAGACCTTCCAAGATCATTATTCCCTCCTCCATATGTTCGTGTCCATACGGGGGAACCAATGGGACTAAGCGATACCACAACCACATCATCAAAACCAGCACCCCAAGATTCGGTCGTGCCTATAGCAATGATTGCCCCGTTACTTGATTCAATTACTTCAGTAAAACTGTCCGCTAAAGCATCAGTCCCAAGTTCATATGTCCAAAGCAACTCTCCATCGATGCCGCTGATACGAGTCACAAATCCATTTATGCCTCCAATTGTTTCGAAATATCCTGCAATGACAAAGTCACCATTCTCACATTGATAGATTGAATTTCCTTGGTCATTGGAACTATTATAGCCCAAATTCTGAGTCCACTCAACATCACCGGTGTCATCTGTACGGATAACCCATGTATCTCTGTCCGTAGAGTCGAAGCTATTAGTATATCCAACTAATGCATATCCACCATCATCACAAAGAACAAGATCGTAGAGGCGATCACTATCAAAACCACCATACGTTCTATTCCAAAGAGATGAATGGTCAATATCACTCAAACTGTAACTTTGCTTGATTTTATTTAATGAATAACCATCCAAATTGATGACACTTGTAAGAGGTGTTATTGCAGAGAATCCTATTATCCATACAAGACACAGCATAACAAGAATCCTACATCCCTTTTTTCTAAAACTGCCTTGAAACATGCATCTCACTTCCCACGTGATTCGAACACCGGCTTCTGTTGCAAATCACTCGAAGGCGTTGAAGCTATCTTTGGTTTCCTCTGACCACGCTACAAAACCCAGATTATGCGCATCAGAAAAGCTTTGTGATTAATTTGAAAGAGATGTTTACTTCAATATTAAAAACTAACAAACGGCAATCTACCAGAGTTTCTATTCTCCAAGATCAGTCTTTATCACTTTGATACCCAACTCGAAAAAGGCTGGTTCGATTGCAGATTCAATCTGTGATGATAGCTCATCCGAATCTGTGAATCGCAAATCACTGGTCATTGACTCAGTAGCGTACATAATACTCTGCTGAATAGTTCTATCTGGAGTGCCTTGGTGGACCTTCATACCTTGTACATGCTTTTCAACATCTATGACTTGCCATTGGATATGTCCTTTCAGCTCTCCTGTGTCGAATTCTGTTGTTTGCACTTGAAGGGAAATCCTCATTGCTATCTTATCGATAATCGGTATTGTCCAAATCAATCCTGGTCCTTTTACACCCTTGTAGATACCAAGACGTAGAATGACAGCTCTCTCATATTCCTTCACTACTTTTATTCCAGATAGAATGAAAGCAAACGTGAACAATGTAATAGTCCCAATCAGAACTATGAAGAAATAGAATTCCAAAGTTTGCATAGCGGACCCTATGATAGTCACTTTTATCCCCCAAAAAAGATTGTGTTGAAATCGTAGGAGTTTATCTGACACACAATAGTACAGACTAGCATGACGCGGAGCTCCCAGACTAAGTTGTCCGACTTTGATGATATCGAAGAAAGGTCACGCGAACCTTCTCACACAGTTGTGACTGAGTTCGGTAAACCGAAGGAACGAAAGCCAAAGAGAAAGCTCTGGCGAAAGACGACCAAGAAAGACGAGGAATGGGGAGTCTGCAACTTCGATGAGACCGTTCTCCTTGTCCAGATCATTGACGGCAGACTCCATGCTCATGGAAGGGAGGCTGTCTGCAAGTGGTGTGATGGTGTATTGGAGATACGTGAAAAGGTAAAGGTGTTCTGCTCAGGCGAGTGTGGCAGATATCAGGGTGAGTTCTCGTCAGACCTCAATGACTATCTGCGATGGGAAGGTGTCAAGTCATACACACTCCGGAAGATTGTCGCCGAAGCAGAGGCGCTCGAGTTGGAAGCGAGAGACCTCCAGCCTATCCAGTATGCGCCAAACTGGTCAGTCCTCTTTGAGTATGAAGACGACAGGTATGAGGATGATTCTGAATTTTGTGACATCTCGAAAGAATAATTAATGGTTCCGCACATCTTTCTGAAATCATTGGTGACTAATTATGACAGAAATTCCAATGGCTGAAGCAGGCCCGTCACGAGGAGCCACGGCACCTGAGGTACGAAATGCTGGTCTTCTTCTACTATTAGCGTCCATCACTGGCTTGGTTGTTGGTGGTCTCGAGTATGCTATTTGGGAGGAGGACCTTGCACTACTAGGTGTTATTCTCGCGATAATCGGGTTCTGTCTTTATACTCAAGTAATCAAGGCTGACTATTCTGCCTGGATGATGACTGTGATATTCAATATCATCGCCATCTTTCTTTACGCCACCGGTTCCAATTGGGGTGGAGTAGCCTTAAGCCTAATCTGTGTGATTTACTACAATATGCCAAACGTGAAAGTTCACTTTGAGCAAAGATGATCTAAGGCTGGCAAAACCAGCCTTTCTTCTCTTTTTTTCTAAAGATTCTTTTCAAAGAGGAGGAACCGTCTACCAGTGAACTCCTCAGAAACATATCCTAAGTCCAGAGCCCATTCGCTAGTGTTTGGTCCTAAGAAAAAGACAGCTCTGTCCACACCCGCTGCTTCTGATTCATCAATCATTCTCGACACAATGTCCACGAAGACCGACCGATCTGTAGCAAAGACAGTATATGCTGATGTCTTCTCTTCCTGTCTTTCTCGTTCAGTGACACAATACAGTGCCTTAGGAATCCCAGCTTCATCGATGACTACTCTGTTGATGGCTCGCGAAATGAGTCTAGTCAGTCCATCAAGGGTCTTGTAGTCGAAATGCCACGCAAGTGGGAACTTGTCTCCCGGCACTAGGTCCGGATTTATTTCTAGGAGTTCGAACATTCTTTCAGGACTTACCTGAACAGGAACGATGTTGTTACTTGGTTTCGAGTGAGGAGGAAAGGGGCTGTATAGTCTGAAGTATCCAGTACTGCTTACTTCCTGAAACCCGGTTTTCTCAGCTACGGTTATTGATGCAGTGTTTCTGGAACTGGTTGAATACCAGAGAGTCGTGATTCCTTGCTCACGTGCAAGTTCACTGAGTGCCAAGGTAACTGATGTAGCATGCCCCTTCTGTCTGTGAGTATCTTTTACTCTGAGACCCTGTACCCACGCAATCGTCGTACCCTCAGTCTTCTCGACGTTTCCAATTGCTACGAGCTCATCATTATCAAAGAGTCCTAGGGTATGCGAATCGGGAGACGACACCCACCTAGGAAATACTGCAGGAACATAGTCATTTCCTTCCCAGATTGTTTCACAGAGTATGTTGACTTGTTTTTGGTCTTCAAGCGTTAGCTCCCGAAGGTTACCTGACATGAAGTTCCGGGCGATATTGATACCTTATGAATAGTATGAATTGGATTTGGTTCACCAAGAGTATGTTTTTACAAAACGTCCGCAATTTTGGCACTCGGTTTCTCCTTCTTCGTTTCTCCTCAATACCCTGTTCACATATTGTGCACCACAGTAGGGGCAGATGAACAATCCAATTGGACTTTCTTTTGCGTCACTTGTTAATGCCACAAGATCTTTCTCCGTCACATCCAATAGAATGTTGCGTATTCTCTCCTCATACGTTGGGATAATGACACCACCTGAAAATGCACTGACCTCGATGCTTGCTAGTCCGGTTTCTCTCTCATATGAAACGAGTAAGGCTAGCAAAATGAGATTCATGTTATAGAGGTAGATTCCAAAGACAGATGATTGACATTCGTAGTGTTTTCGTAAAATGAGATTCATACTTGACTCTAACAAGTTTCTCTCCCTTTCCCATAGGGATGGTAGGACATCAATGAATGCATAAAGTTCCTCTTCCTTTATCCCCACCAATTGAGCAGTTCTCATTATGCAACACG
This sequence comes from Candidatus Thorarchaeota archaeon, assembly GCA_048882045.1. Lineage (GTDB taxonomy): Archaea > Asgardarchaeota > Thorarchaeia > Thorarchaeales > Thorarchaeaceae > SMTZ1-45. Next base: position 55,238 of record JBHLRZ010000017.1, read on the forward strand.
TTCAGGGTATGTTTCGTTCGAATGTTTATCTACTCTTGCTATATATTTCAAATATTGGGCTCATATTTTTCACGAGCTGGATCTGCTCCCTAGGGATTAGATGAATCTCTCCTAGGTGCCATATCCAACTCCATCGGGTCAAATAGTCTTCCACAATTTTGGCACTCGATCCGACCATCAGCTGATACATGGAGTACCCTCATTCTATATTGTGCTCCACATATCGGACACAGGAATAAACGATCATCTTCCAGATGTCGTACAGAAACAGCGAATTCTTTCAACTGTTCATATGTGAGATTCTCCAACATAGACTTAATTTTCTCTTCTCCCTTTTCATCATCACATGGGGCGAAAATTCCCACAACTTGTTTTACATTGATTGTAAAGGTGGCTGTTCTTGACTCTCTCATATACTCCGACAATATTATGACCACTCTGGTTGCATTTCCATGATAAAATACGTTAACTCCAAAGAGAAGGTCCTCGGACTCACCAAATTTATTGAAGATTGAAAAGAAACCTGCATCAAAGATACTACTGTCCTTTTGCCATATCTTCGGAAAGAAGTAAAGTATACCTTTCACTTCATCCTCATCAACATCACAAAGTGCTATTGTTTCCAATTAGTTCCATACCACCTTCACCTCATATACGTCGTGTAAGAATATAGTGCTAACGGTGAGAACAACTAGTTTCTCAATTACAACAGGTTCTGAAGGATAAGGCAGTAGTGATGATGTACATTGGAAACGTATGTTGTTGGATATCCCCAACAACCCAGCTTCTTGTTGTCTTGACACCAGATCATCTCCTGGCATAGGTGATACTCATCAGCTAGTCTCTTAGCCAAGTCCCAAGCTAATGTCTTCAACGAACCGTCAACATCTCTCATATTTTGGACAACAACTACGAGATATGCTCTGTCGGACAAAAGAGGACGAAGACCACCGATTATTCGACCAATCGATTCAATATAGGCTGGATAATCAGTGATGTTTCCTATGTCATTGGCTTTATCACTGTAAGCCAATCTGAGGCCTTTTTCTGCACGCTCTTTGTGAACAGAATCATTACCTCCTCTAGATTTGCGAAGCATGTCCCAATATGGAGGAGAGGTCATAACGAAGTCAAAACTTGGTGGGTTGAATTCAAAGTGGTTGTTAAGTATCTCCACTATCTTCCTGGAATCTCCCTGAAGAAGATGGTACTCGCTACCTCCATCTCCTTCATACAAAGCTGTTTCTCCAATATCAACAAATTCGCTTGACAACTCGACTCCGACTGAATTTCGTCCCATCTCTTTACTCGCGATGAGTGTACTTCCCACACCAGCAAAGGGATCAAGAATCCAACTTCCGACTTTCGTGAAGAACTTTAAGAACCGCTTGACCAGTTCCTCTGGAAATTTCGCTGGGTGCTGAATCTGTGATGAAGTCCTTGACTTTGGATTGATCACAAACCACGACTTAGTCGCTTTGACCCATGACTTGCCATCAAGATTGTTGAGTCGTTTTTCCGAACTTGTCAAACTAACCACCAGACGCGGGTAATATGGCTTGACTAGTCATAAGTCTACCCGCATCGATACGATTACCTTATTTTGTGGGTGTGTCCAAGCTTCAATAGCAGATTTAGAGGAACTTCAGGATGAAGTCAATCTGGAAACATAAAAGCAGTCTATTCGCGGGATTACTAATTGGCATCCTCTTAGGAGCAGGAGGTCTCATTTTTATCAGTCCTCCACCAGGAGGCGGCACCGAAGGTACAATTACCACAGCAGGTTCCTCAACAGTCTATCCTCTCTCACAAATCTGGGCAACTGAATTCCATGCTGTATTTCCAGGTCTCACTGTTAATCCAAGTACGGGTGGTTCGGGTTTAGGTCAGTCTCAAGTGGGTCAAGGACTGATTGACATCGGAGCATCAAGTTCTTTCCCACCACAGAATTACATAGATGCCAATCCGCAGGTTGAAATACTTCCAGTATCAGCTGATGCACTTGGAGTGGTATCCAATCAAGCAGTGAATGGTTCAACTTTGAAGCTGGATTGCGATATGGTTGTTGCTATCTTTCAGAGGAATATTACAACCTGGGATGATTTCGAAACAATCTTTGGTGTGGCCATTCAACAAACAGGACCTATCAATGTCTTTGTCAGATCTGACGCAAGTGGTACTACAGCAACTTTCGCAAAGTGGCTTGAAACAGCTGAGGAGAATACCAATGCTAACGGTGCAGAATACGAATGGATCCTGGGACACGAGGAAGCACTCTCTTTCCCAGCAGGTGTGAATTCTGTTGATGGCAATCCTGGAGTCGCTTCTGGAGTTGAAGGAGATCAATCTTCTATTGGATATGTAGGTTTGGCTTTTCTCGGGGACCTTGTGGCTGCAGACCTGTACAATCCCGGAAATGAAGAGTGGATTTCACCATCAATAACAAATGCAATCAAAGCCATTCCAACTAATCTTACAGCTCCTAGTGATGCTATCATGAACTCCAATTTTGAAGGAGCCTACCCCATTGCCCGATTGCTGTTCTATTTGATCAATCGGGACAACCTCAGTGCAAATACAATAACATTCGTAACTTGGTGTCTGGTTCAAGGTCAGAGATTTGTTAGTACTGTTGGATACGTTCCGATCAATGGGACTTCAGCTCAGAGTTACTCTCTAGCAATAATGAGTTCATTAGCACCATCCTCATAGTAGGGAGACGGATTGGATGACAGAAACTGAGAGCAAAGCAATTGAACACCAACCGGTTGAACAAGAACAAGGATTGTTCAAGAGATGGATGTTTTTGATAAAGAAGGCTCTCTATGATTTCAGATTGGCTGATCGACCTGGGAAGACTGACAAACTAGGAAAACTGTTTCTGTTGATCCCTGCCTTAACAAGCACTCTGATTATCATCCTAATCCTTGCTTTTCTCTGGGTTGAATCGACACCTATATTGACTAATCCTATAGGTGGTCCAGGAATTATCGTCAGTCCAACTTGGGATCCTAGTAGAGACCTCTATGGCATAGCAATCTTCGTTGTAGGTTCATTGCTATGCACAGGTATTGCAATTGGAATTGCTGTACCAGTTGGGCTAGGCGGTGCTATTTTCCTATCTGAGTTTTGTCCGATGCGACTTCGACAACCAATCAAAATGATTATCGAAATGATGGCGGCAATCCCGTCAATCGTCTATGGTCTCTGGGCATATATTGTGATGGTGCCCTACATCAAGAACGTCTTGGCTCCGAGTCTTCAAAGCAATCCAATCACATCATGGATGCCATGGTTTCAAGGTGATACAAGTGGATTGAGTCTTCTTGCAGGAGGCGTTATTCTTGCGATTATGTTACTCCCCACAGTTGTGACAATCACTCATGATGCACTCCAGACTGTACCAAGCAGTCTTCGTGAGGCGTCACTTGCTCTTGGTGCTACTCAGAGTGAAACTGCAAGGAGGATTGTCGTTTCAGCGGCATTGCCCGGTGTAGGAGCAGCTGTGGTTCTATCCCTGGGGCGAGCGGTAGGCGAAACAATGGCTGTCCTCATGGTAACAGGCAATTCCTTACAGATTCCCTACACATTATTTGATCCCACATATGTGATGACCAGTATCATAACGAATCAGCTAGGGTATGCTTTTGTTTTCCCACTGTGGCGTTCCGCCTTGTTTGCTGTTGGTTTAGTATTGATGATTATGTCAGTATGTTTCACCATAGTAGCGAAGGTGTTCATACGGTGGGGCATGAAAACAAGGGGGTATATCTAGATGAGCAGGTTAGACTCTCTAAAGACATACTTCCTGACCATTACTCAGTCAAGGAGACACTTCACTGATTTCCTCTTCAAAGTCATTCTTGCCCTGTTGATTGTCATAATACTCTCACCCTTCTTCCTTGTCCTGATTCAGGTTGCAAGTATTGGTTTCTTCCAGGTTTTCGGATCAGGACCAGGACAGGGAATTGAGTTCTTTACGACATTTCCCGGAATAGGGCTTGAGGGTGGAATCAGGAATGCGTTTGTGGGTACTGTGGAGCTGATTGTATTGGCTAGTGCTGTGGGAATTCCTCTTAGTGTATTTGGAGCAGTGTACATCACCGAATACACGCAACCTGGTTGGAGTCAATCACTAGTTGAATTCGCATCTGATGTTCTTGCAGGAATACCATCTATTGTCTTTGGTGCATTCAGCTTTGCATTATTAGTTGACTTCCTCCACCTCGGGATGGGTATCGTCGCTGGTAGTCTCACATTAGCTTTCATGATGATTCCAACTGTTTTGAGGACGACTCAAGAAGCACTCAGAGCGGTTCCTATGTCATTGAGAGAAGCTTCACTTGCTCTTGGAGCAACCAAATGGTCAACTACCTGGAATGTGACTCTCCGCGCTGCATTTCCCGGGTTGATTACTGGTGTACTACTTGCCATTGGTCGAGTAATGGGTGAAACTGCTCCTCTGATTTTCACTGCTGGGAACAGCTTGAGCGTTCCTACTGAACTTACAGGTTCTGGTTCTTGGGTCGCATCCATGCCCTATACAATATGGGCGTACATTAGTGATCCTAGAGAGTATCTTCAAGCGAAAGCCCATGGAACTGCTCTGGCTCTTATGATCATGGTCCTCACAGTGGACTTGGTTGCTAATGTGATTTCTAGGAAGGTCACAAGGAGGCTTGTCTAATGGCAGAGTTCAAACATCACATCGAGGTCAATGATCTATCGACATGGTTCGGAAAGAAAGCCATTCTGAAGAATATCTCATGCTATTTCGAAGATAACTCTGTAACAGCAATCATGGGTCCGTCTGGTTGTGGGAAGAGTACGCTTCTTCGTACATTAAACCGTCTCAATGATTTGGTTCCTAGTTTTCGTAGGGAGGGCCAAGTGTTTTTCAATGGGGTGGATATCTACGAAGCAGGTTACAGTGTCTACGATTTGAGGAAACAGATAGGTATGGTCTTTCAACGGCCAAATCCATTCCCAATGAGCATCTATGATAACATTGTCTATGGACCAAAGTTGCACGGGGTGAAGGATGAGGACGAGCTTGACAAAATCGTTGAAACCTCATTGAAGAAAGCTGCTTTATGGCAAGAAGTGAAGGATGATTTAGAGAAACCTGCTCCAAATCTCTCAGGTGGACAACAGCAGAGATTGTGCATTGCTAGAGCTTTGTCTGTCGATCCACCTGTTTTGTTGGCTGATGAACCTGTATCTGCTTTGGATCCGATCAGTGCAGCCAAGATTGAGGAGCTCATTATCGAGTTAAAGAAAGACTACACAATAATCTTGGTCACTCACAATGTTCAGCAAGCTTTCAGAGTGTCAGATAATTCTGCATTCTTGTACTTGGGAGAACTAGTGGAGTTTGATAGAACGAAGAGGATACTAGAAGCACCAGCTGATGAGAGAACCGAGGCATTCATTACTGGTAGAATAGGATAGGTGATAATTATGGGTTCAAGATTAGAGTTCTATTTGGAGGAAATCGAGGAGCGACTCAGGAAGTTATACAAGATGACTGCAAAGTCTCTGATTGACTCCATGGAAGCATTCAAACAACTTGACCAAGACCTGGCACATAAAGTCAAGGAGCTGTCAGAAGAGATCGAAACTCTTTCGGAGAATATCGAAGAGAATGTGTTTGAGACAATCGGCCGCAGACAACCCGTTGCAAGAGACCTTCGCAGGCTTTCAGTCTATCTCCAGATCTCACACAGTCTTTTCCGAATTGGGAGATACTCTTACAAGATAGCTCACATCACTGACCTATGCGAGAAACTGGAGCATTTCAAAGAACTGCAGTCACTCCCCTACCTTGCTGAGCTAGCAATCAAGACTCTTGACATTGCTATGGCTGGGATACTTGATGAAGATTTGTCGAAGATTGATGAACTGGAAAAGCTCGAAGCTGCTAGTGACAAGGAAACTTCGGAGATGTTTGAAGAGATTGTTGATTATCTCCGAAAACGGGAAGGCATTGAAGAAATGTCATTATTTTATATCATAGTTGGACGATACTGCGAAAGAGCTGCAGACCAAGCGTTCCTGATTGCTGAGAAAGCAGTTTATATGGTGACAGGTAAACGAAAGAAACTTGGCTTAGCCTACAAAGGAGATGCAAGTCAAGCTCCTCATTGAAACTAGGATAGAAGGAGGATAACTATGTCATCTGAATTCGAGAATGTGGTTTCTGAAATTAAAGAAAATCTGCGTACGCTTCATCGACATGTTACAAACGCTCTAGTTCAATCGATGCAGGCATTCGAAGATCTTGACGAAGAGTGTGCCACCCAGGCTGCCACTATAACTGAGGACATTGATCAGATTCATGCAAACATAGAAGAAACCATTTTCAGGGCAGTCGCAAAATATCAGCCAACTGATTTTTCTCTCCGGCAGATGATTGCTTTCGTGCATACATTGAACTCACTCCATAGAGTCGGACGCTATTCAAACAAGATAGTTGAAATTGTGTATATGAGTCAAGACCTCGAGCATTTCAAGGATTTGGAATCTCTTCCATACCTCGCAGAACTTGCTGAAACCTCTCTCGACATTGCAATGAGAGCAATTCTAGAGTCAGACCTTACTGAACTTGAGGAACTTGAGAAACTCGAGACCCAGAGTGACATCGAAACCGCGGACATGTTTGAGGAGATTGCAGACTATTTGGGAAGACGCCACGACATCAGCGAGATTGCAATGCATTATATCATTGTAGGCAGATATTGTGAACGTGCTGCTGACCATGCATTATCTATAGCCGAGGCTGCCTACTATATGGTAAATGGAAAGCATAAGAAACTAGGTTTGAAGCACGAGACTGAATCGAAGAGTATGTTGGACTAAGCTTTTGTACTTCGGATCTCTCTAACAAGCTCCTCAAAAGCTTCGTTGACATGTTGGTTCTCTAAGGCGCTTGTCCGAATCCACTTCAGACCCCGGGCTTCTAGTACTCCCGTGATCTGTTCATCAGTGATAACAGCTTCTAGATCGATCTTGTTCTCTACTGCAACAACAGGAATCTGCCCTGTAGCGGAATAGAGGGAATTCAGCCAGTCATCAATGTGCTGTAGGGTTTCCACACGTGTCCTATCGAAGACAAAGAATGCTCCAGATGCTTGAGCACAATACTGCTCCCTTAACGCTGCAAAGGCCACTTGCCCTCCCAGGTCCCAGACGACCAGCTTATGTTTCAGTCCTTCAACATCAACTATCTTCACATGAATCATTGCACCAATAGTCCGTCCAATCTCTGGATCAAAGCTATCATACATATAACGTTGGACCAGTGATGTCTTGCCTACCCCTGTGTCTCCTAGGAAAACGAGCTTGTGAACGAAGTCGACGTCATCTGCAGCCATTTCTTTTCCCCCATTACACAGTCCTCTTTTCACGACTCTTCTCAAGAATCTCCCGGGTCATCTTCTGGAATGCTTCTTCTACATTCATGTCTTCCTTAGCACTAGTTTTTATTATCTCCACACCGTGGGCTTCAATGACAGCATCACGAGCACCATCGGTGATCTCACTCTCGAGGTCAACCTTATTCTCTAGGAGAACGAGTGGAATCTTACCAGTGACTGTGAAAAGTGCGTTCAACCAATCATCGACACGTTCGATGGTATCAGGTCTTGTTGTGTCGAAGACAAAGAATGCTCCAGAAGCGTTCTGGTAGTATGCTCGTCTGAGCTGCGCGAAGTTGTCTTGGCCAGCTATGTCCCAGATTACAAGCTTGACCGTAGTATCACCGACCTTCTGCATCTTGATGTGAATGTCAGTCCCTATGGTTGCGAGATAGTCCCCTTCGAAGCTCTCATAGACGAACCTTCCGACAAGGCTTGTCTTTCCAACGGCCCCCTCGCCAAGAAAGACTATCTTCAACAGGTAATCAGCAGTTTCAGGCAGGTTTCTAACGCTCCGCATCGCTCAGAGGCACTCTTGGTACTTGAGAAGGGCAATCACCTAATAATAATATCGGGCGTAATCAAAAACCAGAAAAGGGACACAGCTTCCAGCAAGTCCAAGGGCGACTGATATGGACATAGGAACTTTCGCACGCAATAACGAACAGGTTAGCTCAGCCATTGAGAAAGAGCCGGACTTTGTCGATCTGAGGATGGATCTGAACCACAGTATCGATTTCGCCGAAGCCAAGAGGGACCTAAACCGTGCTGGAATTCCATGTACACTTCACCTACCAAGTAATCCTGATTGGAAACCGATCGAACTATCGCGAGGTATTGTACCCTACATCGACCTTGGTCGCCAGATAGATGCAGAGATAGTCACCTTTCACACTATGCTCTCTACACTCTTCTATGATGACTATGACATTGACGTCTTTCTGCAGGCGATTCCATTAGCCTGCGAAACTGCAACTGAGTCCGGTGTTAAACTAGCAATAGAAACTCTCGGACTATACTACACTGAACTGCAGCTTCTCTTTGATGAGTTCTGCGATATGATGCTCGCTCTTGATATTGGGCACGGTCAAATATTAGCAAAACGAAACAGGGCGCTCGACCACATCAGCTCTTTCTATGAGAAGATAGAGATTGTCAATGTGCATGACAACCATGGGTCGAAGATGCTTGATGATGTGTTGGAGATGAGGAAGGAAAGAAACGTGACACAGGGTGAGATCAGAGAACTTGCAGTACGATATGACACCCACCTCCCAATTGGAGAAGGAGAAATCGACTTTGATCTAATATTCAAGGAGCTCAAACGCCGAGGTTATAATGGCCGATTCTGCATGATGAGTGAGAATCCTGATGCTTTCTCACAGGAACGAGAGAAGTTCACTGATCTTTGGTTGGCGTCCTAGCCCTTTGCCAAAGATTCTACAAGTTTGAGGACTTCCTTGAGACCTTTCTTATCGTCAGCTTTCTCATACATTGCGCGGGCCATCCTGACCTGTTTCATTGCATCATCATTCTTGCCTTGCACAATGCAGATTCTGGCATGATTGAGTCTAGCAGCACCCATCTTGCTGTACACCTCATTCGGATATTCAAACATGTCCACATTAATCACCTTTCCACAGTCCGGACATGCTATGACAAGATCAACTTCTGAATCAGGCAACTGCTTTGTGGGTGCAGCTGGAGCTGGTGTTGGTGCAGGTGCAACAGGTTCTGGTTGAACAGGCGGAGTTGCAGCTGCAAATCCTGTATCAGAGACCGTTGCTACAGGTTCCTCAACGGTGACCGCTTCCAACACTGGAGCCTCTCCCTCGGCAAACTCTGCAGAAGATACAAGTGTCACAGGTTCAGGTATTGGCTCTGGTTCTGGCTCCACAGGCTTTTCTACATAGGCTGATTTTGAACCTAGGATTGATTCTTCGATTTGACTTGCAGTTGGACCTGCTTGCGGCATCATCATGTCAGCTGCCTCGGGCGGTAGGGGTTCACTGCCATCCATCATTGTTGGCGGAGGGATTTCCTCGCCCCCTGCCATCATTCCTGGTCCCTCAAGTAATTCCTTAACTTCACTTGCTCGAAGCATTCTTGTTTCAATAACTCCAGATCCGTCCTCTTCATCTATGCCGACTGTTTCTGCTTTTGCGAATGCCTCCATTGCTTTTTCCATCTCACTCTTGGGGCGTCCTACATCACCGCCATGTCGGACACGGTCTTTCGAAACCTCACTAGGTTTGACCCAAGTATCATCTGTTGATGTCGAAAGAGTTTCAGCAGGAGGTGGATTTTCAGCAACTGGAGGTGCGGCTGGTTGGGCGACAGCTGGTTCAGGAACCGGAGCTGCCTTCTTTGGAGGCTTAATTAGAGAAGCTCCACAACGAATACAGAACTTACGTGTCGGTTGGTTTGCCTTTCCACACTTCTCACAGTTTCGCACCATAGGCACCTCGAGCAATGGTACTAAGACTTCTATACTGATTAAGGTTTGTTATTCCTATATGTTACAGTTGATGATATCGACTGTTCACAAGATTCTTTTGAAACTGTTTCCTATTGCAATCTGGATTGTTCCATTGGAAGATGGAGATTGTGGATTTGTCAGTTGACACGAGATGGCATGTTTCAATTACACTTGTTATTCTTCTAATTGGTCAACTTCCAACAGCGACTTCAACTATATCCATGAATGAATCGAGATATGATCAAATCATCTGGGAAACAATAGCGCTTCCAGAGTATATGGACCCACACAAGAATTACGAAAGGATGGGTGCATGGATCCATAGCAATATCTACGAAACTCTTGTCACCTATGATTTTGAATCTGCAGATACATCGCCGTTGAACATGTTGCTAGCTGAGAGCCTCGTAGTTTCAAGTGATGGCCATAACTACACATTTACCCTGCGACAAGGAATCACATTCCATGATTCTACCGAATTCAACGCCACTGCAGTACAGATGAATTTCTGGAGAATGTTGGGGCGTGGATGGGATGATGGTTGGGGGCCAGTTTGGATGATTGCTCAACCAATTCTAGGGGGTAAAGCTGTTCAGGATGCAGTCTATGAACATGGAGATGGGAGTCCAGAACATATAGACGCATGGAATGATTGGATGGCAAACTCTAAGGCTGTCGTCGTCATTGATGAATTCACAGTTCGTATTCGATTAGCTTACTCCTATGCTCCATTTCTGTCAGTGCTAGCTTACTCAGTAGGTTCGATGATCAGTCCGACATTCTTCATGGCACATGGAGGTATGTCTCCTGAGAGTGATAATGACACATTAGATGAGAAGTCGTGCGGGACTGGTCCGTATATTCTGGAAGATTGGATTCAGGATGATAGGATAGAGCTGAGCATCAATCACAACTACTGGAGATCCTATGTAGCGGTGTACGCACATCCCTTCGCAGGTTCCATTGAAACAGTTTCGGTCAGACTGAACGCTGATGACCCTTCTAGAATGTTGAATCTTCAAGAAGGTCTAACAGATGGATGCTATTGGAGTACGTCTCATGCTCAAGAAGTCTGGAACAATGTTACAGAGATAGGAGATGGAACTCTCCAGAGTAGCAATCCTTCAATCAAGGTATGGGCTGGCAATCTGAAATTCGATGTGATGTTTTTAGGTTTCAACATGAATCCGTATGTAAATGTTTCAGGCGAGGTGAGAATGTGTCCATTTACAAACTACGACCTCAGAGCAGCAGTATCATATGCGTTCGATTATCAGGCTGTTATTGACACTCTTCTTGATGGATGGGGAGTGCAGCTTCAAGGTCCCATTCCACGAGGTCTGTTTGCACATGATGATGAACTGTTTATGTTTGAACGGGATATGACAATGGCTGTTGAGCACTGGAATATAGCAATGACCAATGGTCTTGATGACATTTGGGCAAACAACTCCTACGAGCTCGTCTTGTATATCGGTGTAGGATCAACGAACCGCAATACAGCAGCTCTTCTAGTGAAAGAAGCAATCGAGAACATCATTGCTGATCCCATTTCCATTAACCCGTCTCAACCACTTACGATTGAAATTCTCAATGCTGAGTGGCCACATTATTTGTACTTGGTTCAAAACCACCAGATGCCCATTTTCTTTTTAGGATGGTCACCTGATTATGCGGATCCTGATAATTACATTGAACCAATTGTTAGAAGTACAAGTAGTTTCCCAAAAAGGGTTGGTCTAGAAGGTTCAGCTGGTGAGGGCGGAATAGTTTGGGACAACGTGACAATTAATGGATTGATCGATGCAGCTGCTGCCGAGTCAGATCCGACAACAAGGGAATTACTTTATTCCCAGATTCAGGTAGCGATTGTAGAGCATTGTGCGTACCTCTGGTGCTATCAAACTACTGATTTCCACACTGAGAGTTTTGATGTACAAGGGTTTGTGTACAATCCAATGCGTCAGCCATACTTCTACCATTACTATAAAGTAAGAGAAATACCAAATCCAATAGTTATCCAGATGGCAATATTTGGTGCGATAATCGTGATCACGCTCGTTATCCTGCTGAAATCATTTAAGAAGTAGATTCGTCAGTGATTCCCCTTTGAATCTTCAAAGCAGTTTCTGAAACTGTCTTGTAGCACTGTTTCAACGTAGATCCAATTTCAATTACCGTGCAAATAGGGTCTCCAATGTTTACTATTACTCCTTTTGGACTTCTGTCTACAGTGTTTAGAAATTGAGATAGGTCTGGGACTTGACCATCTCGCCGTGAATAGACAACCATCTTAACTCCAGCCCGTAGTTTAGGTTTCTTTGAAGGCAATACACCTTTCACTGCACGAACATGCAACTCTGTCACGGAAACTCCTCCCGCCAGTTCGATCAACTCTAAAGAGCCTTGAATCCTTGGATTGACCTCCATGAGCCATACCTCTTCGTTCTTGTCTACAACGAAGTCTAGACCCACTGATCCCAAAAGACCCAACTTCTTCGAGATGCTCTCAGAAACATCAATAATCTTGGATTCAACTTCAGAACCCAACACGATTGGAAGATAGTTACCACAGTAGGCAAATCCGCAATTTCTCCCGGCTGTTGGCATACCTATGAGTTGTCCTTGTACGGAAAGTGCTAGTGCGAGGTCTCCAGAGGAGAGTACACTGCAGCTTAAGTCGAATCCACTGACATACTCTTGGACCACACGTTGCGCAGTTTCTTCGGATTCTTCTCTCTCAGGAAATGCGGTCATAACCTGCTTAACACTTCGAACCAATCGTATTCCACTACCTCCACCTGAATGGGTTGGACGCATGACAAATGGGAATTCAAATTCATCAGAATTCTCCAAGATCTCCTCGGGTGAGTCAACAATCCTTCGTCTTGGCATTCTGATATCTTGTTTCTTCAATAGTTTCTCGAGTCTGTGAAAATCGCGTGCTCTGTTGATCTGGGCCGATGAACACCCCACGAGAACACCCAAATCTTCAAGTGGTTCAACTGCTTCGCTATGGTCATCGAAACCGCTTCCAATTAAGACCATTTCAAGCTCTCTTTCCTTTGAGAGAAACAGAAGATTGTCTACCAGAGCTTCCGGGAGAGGCATGTCAAGTGGCTGTCGCTGTCTAACCCCAGGTGTAGGAGTCAATAGAGCAATCCATCTGTCACAACAAGCTGATAGATCGTCATCACCCCAATAGTCGGAGACAATCACAGATGCGCCAGCTTGTTTAGCTGACCAGGCAATTGGGCGTGCATTAAATCCTATGACTCCGACACGTTTTCCTTTCAGTGGGGAATCGATTGAATCCATATGAAGCTCGGAGTAGTAGCCCTGATAAGGACTTTCTTGTTTCTATCTATAGTATTTGCAATGAATAGGACGGAGCGCAATCCTGCAAAGCGTGAGGAGTGAGGAAACTTGGATCCACACTTGTATGGTAAATATCCGATTGCTTGGATAACCAAAAGCAACAAAGTCATAGAATTCATGAAGGAGCAAAAAAACAAAGAGATTCTTATCGCTGACTTCGCGTCTGGCGAACACGACAGGGTTCCCTCATTTTTTGTAAAAATCATACATGAATTCCTTGATGAAGGTGTTCAAGATACACGGACCACTGTTTACAGTATTGATTTACATGCACTCCGCCTTGATAGCCTTCTTGGGAAGTTGGAGGAATCAGACCTTTTGGAAAGGACAAGAGTCGTACAGTCTAATCTTGAAACAATGGACAGAAGTGCTTCATTTAGACCAGATTTGAAGACACTGTTATTACAGATACCTGAGGAGTTAACTTGGTTAGACAGGTCTCTATTGGAGGAGGAGAGAATTCCTGATGAGGCGTTCGACATTGGAGTGTTAAACAATGATGTTGTTGGGTACCTGTTTGAATACTATACTGAATACAGTGATGCAACAGTTGCCCTGAAACAGGTGCATAGAACAATCAAGAACGGTGGTCTCCTTGTCGTTTCGAACCCATGTTTACAATATATAATCGACAACGTGAAGATCTTGGAGGAGATCGGATTTGAATTCGTTGAGGGATATGATATTGATTTTTCAACAAAAAACATCCTGGAAATTAACAGGAGAACTCCACCAAAATCAATGAGTAGACTGAACCACTATAGTTTCTTGATTTTTTCGAAAAGTAGTCCATCAAGGATAGAATCATAGGGAGAAAATATCACTCTCTGAGGTAGGTTCTCACAAACCTTATACAGAGCAACGCGCAGTAATCAACTACAACGGTTGCAGGGGAACTCATGATGCCTCCGGACAAAAAACTCACTGACAAGGAAAAATCTGCACTTGATGATGCTTTGAAGGGAGCAGTCCTCTCAGACTCAGAATTAGAGAAAATGGCTGAGGGGGTCGATGAATCAGGTGAAGTTGTTATGCCCGTCGAAAATGGTGAGGATCTTATTTCAGCAGCAGCATTGGCTCTAGACTTTGTAGAACATCTTGAGACCTCCGCACCAAGGGAACTGACAGGTGATGAGGATGCTGTCGCTGGCTTTGATGCCCTTTTGAAGAAGCTCGAAACACTTCGAGCTGATATATCTTCACTGCAACGTGGTGTTGTTGGAGTTTTCGCAGCACAGCTCCTGACCTTTAGGGGTAATGTTGTTGACTTGAAGACCAGAATCTCAGAGGAGATGGTCGAACGTCTGAGAATGAAGTTCTACAAGGAATTCATTGAAACTATGTTCGTAGACATCGTTGATAGTGAGTTTTCAGCTCTTGAGAAGGACCTTGTTGATAAGATTGTTGAACAGACTCAAGAAAGATTCAAGGAATTCGCGCTCAGGGTGAGAGAATCAGAAGTCGACCTGAGACGAACAATAGTAGAACAACAGGACATCGTCAGATCGTTCATGACCAGTCTGGAAGAGGAAACTGCTGCTCAACGAACTGAACTGGCTGAAAAACAAGCTGAAGTCACAAAGCTTGAGGTGGATGTAAGAACTCTTCAATCACAGATAGACACGACCAAAGCAACTGGTGTTGAGCGAGGGGAGTTAGAGCGACGTATTGCGAGTTTGGAAGAGGAAGTAAAAGATCTGAGGGATGATCTGCTCCTGAAGGATGCTCTGGTTGAAACACGGACTCGAAACATGGAAGATGCCAGAAAAGAGGTTGAGGAAATCAAAATCGAGCTGAGTGAAGCCCAGAGTCAGATTGAGGTGTACAAGGAAGAAGCTGCTCTGGCAAAACCACAGACTGAGAAGAGTGAAGCTGAGATAGCCGCCCTACAATCTAAAATCGAACTACTCGATAAGACACTAGATGAAAGACGGAAGGATGAACAACAAATAGCTACGACAATCAAGGATCTTGAAACCAAGATTGCAGATCTCGAGGGAGACAAGGCCGATGCTGAAAAGGTCGCTCAAGAACGGTTGGATGAACTTCAAAGCCTATCAGACAAGATAGCAGAAGTCAAGACCATGGATGAGAAGATCCACACTTTGGAACGTGAGGTTAATGATGCTAAGGAAGCACTCAAAGTTTCTGAGATGCAGAAGGAAGCATTTGAGAAGGCAACCAAACTGGTAGAAAAAGAACGAGACATTGCCCTCGAACAAAGAGATCTGTCTGACGAACGAACAAAGAGGTACATCAAAGTTCTTGGAATGGAGGGCAACACCAAGGTGTTGTTACTTGTTGATGAGGTCGGCTCTATCACTTTCACAGAACTTGGAAAATCATTGGGTGTTCCCAAAGGTCAGGCTATGAAGTGGGCTAGGGAACTTCACAAACTCGGTGTACTCGATATTAGGGATGAAACTGTAAAATCCACTCTCCGCAAAATGGATATGAAAGAAGGAGAAGTCAAACTAGACAAATAGAACTAGAATTCTATTGAACGGTCTCCCCCATTATAGGATGCTAGTATATCAGACCAGTATTTTGAGAGCTTTGAGAGCGCGTTTGAGTAGTCACTGGCAAGACGGAATTCACCCATCCTCTTTTCTACTAGTCCCACATCTCGCAGTTTCCGCATGACCTTGACATAGAGACCCCTGCTTTTCAGTTTCAATGTTCCCCATTCTGAGTCATTTACGACTCCATCCTTCTTCATAATAGTATTCAGGATTTTCGCAGCTTGTTCGACCTGCATCTCAGTAAAGAAGATGTAGCGTAGTAAATGCCGTGGAGAAATGAGTGAGGGTCTTCTGACCAGTTCAATCTTAGCCATATCCGGAACCTGAGTATGAGAACTCAGACCCGAATAAGATTCTGGGTATTACCCCTGTACCCTTGTTGAACTCATGAATACGAGTGGAATTGCCAGTATTATTAGGACTCCAATGGAGATCAGAGTCTGCATTACTAGTGAGAATGTTGCTAGTATTGATGGTCCCATAGCCCAGAATGCTACTCCAGTCAATAAACATCCTAGTAGCGGTATCACCCGATACATCGCCTTGACCCTTCCCAAGATTGCAACCAAGATGAAGAAACCATAGCCAACTGCTGCAAAGGCAATCGCGAGAGAGAATAGAACTGCCAGGGTTTCATAGAGTCCATAGAATATCCATCCTGCTGTTGGAAACACGTATGCTACAATCAACCAGATTACGTTGAACACCATGATGAATTTTAGTCCACCAGCTGCGTTTCGAATATCCACATCGGATGGAGCATTTGAGAACATGATAGTCATAGCCAAGAATGCAACAATCCAGAAAATCGGATTGATCACTGTAAGTTGACCGACTGTATAAAGGAAAGTATAGACAAAGCTACCAATCTGTGTGATAGGATACATCGCATCCGCGAGGAGTAGTGCATCATTCTTGACATTGATCAGCTCAGTCAGTAGATCAATCGCATTACTTCCCAGTCCGGGCCTTTCAGGAACAAAGAATGTTGCCCCATATGCAAACAAAACGAGAAGAATGAGTGAAACTGCTACAGGTGCCAGGTTTATCACTGCATTTTTGAAGCTACTCTGAGGTTTTATGTACTTGACATACCCCAGTACAATTTGGTCTCCATCTCTCTCAACATTGATTGGTTTGAACTCGACAACCTTTGTTCCAGTAAATTTACACCCCAAGAAATGAGATGACTCGTGCAAGGCTACACCCGGTCCAACGAGTAAATACCATGAACGAGAACCAGGGTCTCTCGTTGTTCGAAGTAGTCGATGTGAAAGCCACTCTAGGAACCAGCCAAGTCCCCATACCACAAAGAAAAGAACTACTCCTAGCAGTACGATTGTGAAGTATGCGTTAATCCATAATCCCTCCTCTCTTGTGAAATTATTTCATTCCAAGCTCTTTGCGTTTATCTTCTTCTACTTTTTCCATTTCCCTCGCTTTTATTTCCTCCATTTCACGCGCCTTTTCTCTCTTTGCCTTCTCGACAAGTTTCTCCTTTTCTTTGTCCAGTTCTTTGAAACGTTTCTCCTTTGTCTTTTTTGCATCCTGAATCCTTTTCTGGATACGCTCAACATCTTTCTTCAGATTCGATCGCGTTTTGTCCTTGTTCTTCAGAGCTGTCTTGTAGTCTTTGTCAGCAGCTTTCCAGTCTTGCTCTACAGACTTCAGCCGACGGTGCATCTCCTCATATGCTGCCTTCTTCGATCGGGCTATAGATTTGTGTTTCTCAATCTCGGCGTCCAGTCGAGAATCAAGTCCTTCCAAGTCCATTTTCAATCTCTGAAGATCAGTTTCGAAATTTCTAATATTGGAATCAATCTTCTGAACCTTCTTATCCTGTAGATACTCCGGATCAACCATCGCAATCGCTGTGTTAATGTCACGTATCTATATCACTCTTATCCATAATCAATCAGAAGTATTCATCAGCAAACTGATCCATGATAGTTCGTTCAGCTCTTCTCAAACGTTCTTGAACAGCTACCCTCTTGATTCCAAGTTTATCTGCAATACTCTCAATGTCACACTTCCGGGGTATTTCATAGTAGCCTGCTCTGATTGCATGTTCAACAGCGGTCATTTGTTTGACTGTCAGTCCAGAGCTCTGAGTTCCGCTGGGTGATTGACGGACTCTTAGCAATGTGACTTTCTTGAAATTGTTTCTTAGATTGTCAAACGCGAAACGAAAAGCTGTCTGGTCGGGTGCGAGAAGCTGATGGATCTGCTTTCCTTCCTCAATTATGATGGGGAGTCTTGACATACAACCACTCTCGAGAATTGTTTCGTGAATTGATTTTGATCTCATCTTGTGGACTACTTCACTCCAATACGCCTTTGGTGTCTTGTGAGTAATTCTCACTTCAGAAATACTGTCTGACTCCTTGAGTGCTTTGACATACTTGATGAGTGGTTTCTCATCTTCGGACAGACTAGTGATGATTCCGAATCCCTGTGGTCCATTGAGTGAAATCAGATCGACTCTCACTGGAATCATTCGTGTGAGATCACATGAGTAGTATCCCTCTGCGATAATCTCTATCTTGGCTTCTATCATCCTTATATACACCCGTCGTAAGACGGCACAATTTCTAACTATATTTAGCTATCGTTTCACCTTGGTGTCAAAGTTGAGTGAAACGAAAGCTGGCGAATCCGATGATTCGAGAAAGACAACCATTCTATCTATCCTTCAAGCCTTATTTGTCACAGTCCTATGGTCATCATCATTCATAATCATAAAGTTCGGACTCGCAGAGATTCCACCGCTGATTTATGCTGGCCTGAGGTATTCCATTGCTTCCTTGATTCTCATTGCCATGATAGCATCTCAGTCAGAAATGCGGGATGCAACGAGAGGTAGATCTAGAATGTGGTGGAGAAATCTGGTTATATACGGGATAGTCTTCATAACAGCTACTCAAGGAACACAATTCATCGGTCTTTACTATCTTCCTGCAACAACGTTTTCTCTCATTCTTAACATGACTCCGATCATTGTTTTGTTGATGGCGATTCCTTGGCTCGGGGAGAAACCAACAGCAACTGAATCAAGTCTGATATTACTTGGAATAATGGGAGTCCTGATCTTCTTCTACCCCCTTGACTTCGTTGGGATTTCTATCATTGGTCTTGTAATTGGGCTCATCAGTCTCATTTCCAATTCATTTGCATCTGTAATTGGAAGAGCCATTAATCGACCGCGAGATACTCCAGCACTTGTTGTGACAGGAATCATGATGTCAATCGGGTCAATTGGTCTGATGGTCCTTGCGATTTTGACGGAACCACTTACTCCATTATCTCCCTTATCT
>JBHLRZ010000018.1:0-67631 GCA_048882045.1 Candidatus Thorarchaeota archaeon
TGTCGCCCATAGTAGTACGTTATTCCCTCTGCATCTGCAGGAATCGCACAACAGATGGCATAGTCCTGGTCCTCGTTCCTCATTGCTAGTGTTGGCATGATCAGATGCTCATGTGAATTCACGGCGCCAGTCTGATGGGCTTTGGCTCCTCGGATAACAACCCCATCATTCCTGCGTTCTGTTACATGCACATAGACGTCAGGGTCCTTCTGCTCAGATGGCCTCTTACTCCGATCACCCTTCGGATCAGTCATGCATCCGTCAATGACCCAATCCTCAGCTTCAGCCTTTTTGATGTATTCGATGAATCTCTTGTGGTAATCAGTGCCAAACTTGTCGTCAATATCAAATGTCGTGAGGTAGACAGCGTTCAAGGCGTCCATCCCAACACATCGTTGAAAGCAAGTTCCAGAAACCTGACCTAGCACGCGTTGCATCTTGACTTTGTCCTGAAGGTCCTCAGTACTGTTATGGAGGTGACAGAACCTGTTTATCTTGTTCCCTGTGATGACAGACTTAGCGGTCATCAAATCAGCGAACTCGGCCTCATGAACCAAGTCATATGTGAGGGCAACTGAGTTGATTGAAGCCCTAATGATTGGATTTTCCAAAGGATCCTCAATCTTCTCTCCCAGCATGTAGATCTTGAGAGGTCCTCGTTTTCTCAGACTCTCGATGTACTCTTCTCCAGTCTTCAGACCCATGTGTATAACACCTTTGCATATGCTGATTCTTTCTATAACTTCTCAATCACTTATGAGATGTTCTATCAGTCAAACTGCTCATCAAGCCACTGATTGAGTGGACTCCAGCTCCCTGGTGGAAACTCTGAATGTTTTCCACCTACTGCCACATGAAACATCTTGTTTGTCGATGGCAGCTCATCATAGAGTGCTCGACAGTCCTCAACAGCAAAGAGCTCATCGCTGTCACCAACTCCAACAAAGACAGGCATATCACCGAGGTCAGGATATGTGAAATCTCTTAGTCCTACGATTTTCGTAAACCTGTATGTATAGTGGAAATTGAATAGTGGATTATCGAGTCCGATCATTCCATCACGATAGTAGTGGATCACAGGTTTTCTTGGTCTGAGTAATGAGTTGAAGAGGATCTTCAATTTCTGGGCTGTTGAAGGTGGTGGGTAAGCATCAGGTCTTGTTGTCCGGGCTCCACTCAATAGGACAACACCATCGATGTTCTCAAGACATGTGTTCATGGCAAGAGAGCTTGAGAGGACTCCTAGGCTATGTCCCAAGAGTATGACTTTGGGATGATACTGTTTAACAAATTGGATTGCTTCACAAAGGTCCTTGATGAATCTCTCTCTACTAGGAGAGTCACCCCTATTTCCATCTGATAGTCCATGCCCTCTCAAATCAAGTCCGTAGATATTGAATCCTAATTCAGTAATTGGTTTCGTGATCAATCCATATGGTCCGCTATACGCTGTAATCCCGTGAAACAACAGAATTGCAGTTTGTTTAACACTCTCACTCTGAGATTCCCACTTTCTCAAAAACAGTGTCTGATTGTCCGAGGTTTTAATCAGATGATGGGGACCTTCGAATTCAGCCCGAAGGGTTGGAATGTCAAGTGTCATGCTATCACAACCACACTCTGGACTATCCGTGCCTAAAGAATGCTCGCTATCTTCTGTATTCTTCAAGAATTTCTATGACTTCTGAGTCAGGCACATCATACCAATTTCGGTAGGCATTGGCAACAGCGAAGATGAATCCCGATTCTATCCGAGGGCATATGAGGTTCTGAACTTCTTCAGAAATCAAATCAACGGCAATTCCCGAGGATGTTGGAACAGCGACTATTATTGAGATAGGTTCGAGTGTTTTGACAGATTCGATTGCAGCCTTCATAGTGTATCCACTAGCAAGTCCATCATCAACTAGTATGATGTCCTTATGCGATGGGTCAACAATACCCACAAGATCCCTATAATCAGCTCTCCTCCGTTCTATCTGTTCCTCGGTCTGTTTGACCACCATATCTATCTGTCTCTGATTCAGTCCAATTCTCCGAACTAATCGTTCATTGAGCAGCAGAGACCCATGTGAGGTGAGTGCTCCAAATCCAGCCTCAGTATTTCCGGGCACTTGCAGTTTCCGAACTATGATAGAATCCAACTCAGCTCTGAGAGTTTTTGCAATCTCAACTCCAACAGGAATGCCACCATTGGGAATCGCTAGCACGACCGGACGAGTTTTGAATTCAACTTTTTTCAATTCTCGAGCAAGGACCTGTCCAGCCTCTGTTCGATTCTCATACGACTGCAATTTATCTTCATCCATCGATACGATTGGATGAAGTTCCTCATAAGGAGTACTACATATCTTGTTGTATTGAGAATAGAATGAAGGATAAGGAGTGAGATACACTCCTATCCTTTTCATTATGTGGATTTAGATGCCGTTCTTCGCTTCATTAGATAGGAAATTCCAAACCAGAGTGCAGCTGCTACTCCGACACCAACAAAGAACCCATAGTTCGCCAAGAAGTCGCCTAGTGCAAAACTAACCACTTCGAAACCAACAGGGTTTTGGATGTTGTAAGTCAGTTCAATCTCAGCAATGTTGCCGGCTCCATCCACTGCTTGGATGCGAACCGAGTGCTCACCATTCTCTAGTTCTCTTGTGTCCCAGTTGAACCCGTACTCGTCAGTCAGACTTTCTTCTTCAACTACTCCATCAACAACAAGTATGAGATTATTGCATCCACTCCCTGGATCAATGCCAGTGGCATCAATCAGGACTACTCCAGTTATGATGGACCCATCATCCGGACCATTGACAACCAGTGTAGGAGCGATGTAGTCACCGACTGTGTAGCTGAGTGGTTCCGAAGCAGTACCCTCACTTGATGTCTGGGCTAAAAGGTTCGTTGCCTCGATGTAGAAGTCGACAACTGTCCCGTAGTCATGTCCAGGAATATCACCATGATACAGTGATCCTGTCAGGCTCATAGACTCCGATATCCAAGTTCCACCATCTAGTCGGTAGTATAGAGTCACACTGTCGATGCCAGACTCATCAGTGACCGCTACTGAAACCGTGACCACATCTCCATAACCAGGAGCCATTGGTGTGATTATTGCTGCAGAGATATCAGGAGGATAACTCAGACCTGACGAATCTATGGTGTCGTAACTCAGGGGGGCAATATCAGTTCCTGCGAACGAGGGTTGCCCGAACACATCCCATGCAAGGATGAAATACTCCACGGTGGCAACTACTCCTGTTGCAGGTATGTCTGCGTAGTAGAGACCTGCTGATGGAGTCATTACAAGCAAATTCCACATACCGCCATCTATCCTGTAGGAGAGAGTCACATTGTCTATTCCTGTGGCATCATCGACTGCTACAGCAACACGAACGATATCATCTATCTCAGGTACTGATGGACTCAATAGAACCATTGAGAGGGTCGGACTGGCAACGTCATTCTGCACATCAATGCCTGCACTATCAGTAAGGGAGTTACCTGCTATATCGAATGCCTCAGCAATGACGGTGTGCGTTCCATTCGAAACCGTCCTGGAGTCCCAGACGAACTCAAACGGAGCAGTGTCATCTGTAGAGACCAGAGCGGCATCGACGTAGAAGTCTACATAATCAATGCCGCTTCCAACATCATCTGCTGTAGCTTGGAAAAGAATATCGCCTGAGATGACCTCACTCTCATCTGGTTCTGTCAGTGTGACCGTTGGATTGATGTCATCGCCAATAGTGTAGGAGTACAAAGAACCTCCATTGTCATCTATTGCACTTGTTCCTCCATAGTCTGTCACGTTCACATAGAAATCAACAGTTGTGTCATATACTTGGATTGGAATCTCAGCTTCATAGTAGTCATCCGTCATCCAGACAGCATCCACTCGTTGCCATCCCAGTCCCGCATCATAATAGACTCCAACAGAATATACTCCCGAGAGTGTATCTATTGCATTCACACCAATATCAACTGGTTCATAGTATACAGGTATCGCAGTCTGTCTCTGAACGTTGAGAACGACTGGAAGTCCGCCATCTCTGAAATGTATTTCATCGAAAATGATGGATATCTTCGAACTGCTACCTGCATAGGCATCGATGACATATTGGGTCACATTCCATTGATGATCTCCGAACGCGGTATTTAGGTCATCAACGAGATTCCTTCGTAGATTGAACCAAGACCCGACTGTATTCATATCATCTAATGCATAGTAAACTGAATAGCTAGAATTACTGGGTAGAGAAGTGGCATGAGCGAAATAATATCTGAGACTATACCCTCCTTCTATGTAGAACTGAATGTATGCATAACCATTAATCGCGGTGAAATTGTCCAACCTCCACCAGAAATCTGTAAAGAGATCGGGATCAATCTTCAAATGGACATTGGTCATGGCCACCCCTGCGCCATCATTGTTCTGGATAGTAAGGTTCAGAGCATACACACCAGAATGAGAATCTGTGGTTCGGCTCACAACACCGAGCTCGCCAGACCACATTTGCCAACTGGTCAGCTGATAGCTTGAATCTCTCCAGTCCTCTTCAAAGCCGGGATCCAAGGTTGGGTAGGTAATGATGTTGAAATCATCCACAAGTAATTCGACTTGAGTGGCGTCTAAGTATCCTATTCTCACCTCGAACCTAACATCATAGATGACGATATCGCTATCAAATCCAGCTATCTGAGTAATCGATCGGACATCAATAGCCTCATGTTGCCAAGTGTCTCGTGCTCCTAACTGAGACGACTGGATGTAAAAATAGTTGGTCGAATTGCTAAACATTGAGATATCATCGTTGTATATTCCAAGATAATAATAAACATAATAGGAACCAGTGTCATTTCTACATCTGAGCCGCAGTCTGGCGAACAAGTCAGAATCTCCCACGATTGAATCAGAGTATTTCCAATCAAAAGAAACGACAATCGGATTTGTAGGATAGACACCAGAAGGATAGCTCCATGAACGGTACAAATACATGTATCCAGGCGCAGAGGCATCTATAGCTGCAATGGACATGTTCGCTGAATAACTACCTTCTGTAGCGTCAGTACTTAAACTCAAGAAGCCAAGAGACTCTTGGTAGGTGTTCCATGAACCACCTGCTCCATCCTCAAACCCTGTATTATACATATATTCGTAGCTCGTTCCATTTGTTACTGAAATGTCATCAATATTCATTGCCGAAACTTCTGTGGACCACGAGGGAGAGATAACATAGAAGTAAACTTCACCCACGTATCTAAAGCCTGATGGCACGCCAAAGTAGTCAACAAAGTCCTGAGTCACGTTTCGTACAAAATTATGCCAAGTGCCAATTGTGTGATTCATGAAATACCAGACCTGATTTGAACTGTTGGTGTTAGAATATGTTCCATATGAGAACACATAGAATATGTCGTAGTAGACTCCGCCATCAAAGGTAGATATCCAAAGATACGAATAACCTCCACGACCTAGATCAGGAGCGTTCTCAAGATAGAAATACGCATCTAGAGAAATGTCTTCATCTAGGTACGCGTATGGTGGGTTTCCAATATATTGACCAACATACGCATAGGCTTGACCGGTTTCACCCCGATCCTCAATTCGACCTGCATAGCTGCCACTATGAGTCAAGTCTTGATATGCAAGATCACTAGACATGTAGGCAGATCCATAGTACCCATATGTATCAGGTGCACCACGGAAGTCAGCTTTTTCCATCCCAGGATTTCTATTAACATTCTGTACTATAGGCCCAAGTTCTCCACTATTCGACGCTGGCATAACCTGTTCTTCTAGCACAAATGGTTTCGACATCTGTTCAGCCATCAAGCTCATGGGGAGAGTACCAATAATGCCACTTACACCTAAGACAAGTGTCAATGCAATTATTATAAGAATTGGACTTCGACGATTCATTCTGCACCACTCCTCCTTTTCTGAAAGATTCTTACTGCCACTATCAGAATCACAAACGTAGAGAATCCACCAATAAAGCCGAAGGACTGCATAAAGCTGGACAATCCCTCCCCAATGGATCCAAAGACATCTGGGTTCGCTACCTGATAAACATAACTTAGAGTCATTTGATTGCCGGCTCCATCCTCAAGGACAAAGTCTACGGTGTAGTTGCCATTTGGTAATGTTGTTGTAATCCACTCTAGAGTTGCAGGAACAGTTATGCCTTCCCAGACCAATGATCCTCCAACATACAGTTCAACTGCAGCAATGCCACTTCCAGAATCACTTCCAGTGACATAGAAACTGACATTCCCTCGAACGGGATTATTTGAAGATGGTCCAGTAACAGATAGAATGGGCAATATGGTGTCTGCTACGATGTAGCCTTCTGATGAAACCTCATTGCCAAGATTGGCTTCGAGACCTCCAGCATCAACGGCAACAATGTAGTAATCAACCTCAACACCCCAATCAGCTGCAGGAATTTCAGCTATATAGATTCCACCATCCAGACTCATTGGGACGGAAATCCAGCTTCCACTGTCCATTCTATAGAACAGAGTAACAGATTCGACATTTCTATTGTCTGTCACACTGACAGTGATAGTTACAGATTCATAGTATTCTGGGGCAACGGAATTTCTCAAGAGTCCCGAGATATATGGTGGAACGTCATCAATCATAATGCTGAATGAAAGGGGAGTGGTCGGTGAACCAGCAGTCGCGTTCTGACCAAAGACGTCATAGCCAATGATGTAGTATTCCACCTCATCAACGCCAGTCTGAGCAGGTATTGTTGTATAGAACAATGAACCAGAGTTCTGCATGACCAACTCCTGCCAACCTATCACAGTGGTTCTGTAGTATAGAGTCACATTGTCAACACCAGTCTGATCTGTGACAGCCAGTGACACATCGACATCTTCGCCAGACCACGGAACGACAGGATCCAGAGTGATGAAGGATAATTCTGGACTCTGATGGTCATTCTGAATATCAATCCATACGGTATCAGAAGCGTAGTTACCAGCCACGTCATATGCCCGAACTTCAATATTCATGGTTCCGTTTGGATTCGTTCTTGTGTTTCCACTGAACTCGTAGGGTGCAATGTCGTCATAGTCGATATAGAACCCATCAATCCACATCTCAACTCGGTCTATTCCACTAGACCCAACACCGGGATCACTTGCATCGACAGCTAGAGTGGCATATCCTGCGACTATGTCACCATCGTCATGTGAAGTTATTGCAACAACAGGGTCTACATCATCGCCAACGGTGTAACTGTAGTAGAGGGTTGAATTGAGGTACTGTGCCCAATTACCAATTGAATCAGTTAGGGTGAAATAGTATTGCACAAGTGTACCATATGGCAGTGCAGGAATCGTTGCCTCGAAATACTCAAAGGATCCGTAGTCTTGAATAGGAATCAGAGGTGTTTCGGTCCATGACAGACCATCATGGTATAGTAACGACCCTCCACTTCCGGTCATGTCTGTTGTGTTAATGCCAACAACTTCACTCTCGTAGTACATTGGCGTAGCAGGCCAATGATCTTCGCCAAGGAGTATAGGAGCTTTTGTATCCTGAATGAAGTGCATGTCATCAAGGAGTACAGATAATGAATCAGTTGGTTGCGTCTGAGAATATATCACAACTCGAGTGATATTGTATAGTCCTGGACCAAAAGCAGCCTGGACATCTTGGTAAACATCCCTCACAAGATTCAACCATTGTCCTGTAACGCTGTAGTTTGCTACGGTGAAATACACATCCGTACTTGTATTGGAAAAACCATATGATGGTGGACCAGCAAGCATGTAGTATATGAATCTTGAATCATCGAGTTCAAGGTATGTCATCACAAAGCCAGATGAAACGGACAGTGAGTCAAGTTTCCACCAGAAGTCAGTGTGAAGACCAACATCTACTGGCAAATTCATTGCTTGTGATTGAACGCCAGAAGTCACTGAACCACCAAAAAGTGTCATATTGTATGCATATTGTCCCGAATGCGAGTCTGTCGTTAGATTCGTGTAGGGATTGATACTACCGAATTCATACCATCCGGTAATAGGATTGGATGAACTATAGTAGTGATCTTGCTCGAATCCAGGATCAAATGTTGGATAGCTCATCAGTTTGAAGTCATCAACAAGTAGAGAGATTGACGAATTGGCTCTATATCCAAGATTCACCTCAAACGAAACTTCACTTATCGTCATTCCAGTAAAGTTGAGAGCCTCCATAATTTCATACATATCTACAGAGAAATGTTCCCAGGTTCCTCTACTCCCAAAATTATCAACTGCGATGTAGGTTGCCCATGTGTAATTACTGAACATCAAGCCAAACATGTCCATGTCTGAACCGATTATGAACACGATTGAATGTGAATCAGTCGCATTCTGAACATACACATACATATCAGTAAACTGCGAGCCGCCGTTCCAGGAATCATAATATTTCCAGTCAAACTCAATGACCATTGAACCGGGTGACTCAGCATAGAGACCCTCTGGGTAGCCCCACCAATTTCCGAAACCGGAGTACGAACTGGAATCTTGAGAGATTGCCTTTGTGGTGACATTGATGGACCGTAGTCCGTCTGTGCTGTCAATAGATGGTAAGATGTACGAAGGTGAGTCCGAATATGAGCCCCAATAACTACTATCACCCATTTCAAAATCGCCATTTAATAGCTCCTCGGTAGAAGTGTCATCAATTATCGAGACCTCATCAATGAAAACCTCAGAGTAAGTAGGAGGATCTTGAGGGCTATAGAGTTGGAATTGCATATAGCTAAGATACTGCCCGGGAGGAGGAGTACCAAACACACTCTCATAGTCTGCTGTGATATTCCTGCTGAAAGAATGCCAGTTGTACATTGAGCTGTTGAGAAGGAAATAGGCAGTATTGCTACCGTTTCCCGGATTGTAAGCTGGACTGTGTGAAAGAAAGTAATTCATGTATCTCCATTGACTTGAGTATGTTGCTATTTGCAGGTTGAAGTATCCATTTAGTGAGGGGTCAGGCAGAGAGTTCAGGTAGTAGTACTTTGTAAAAGAAACATCTCCAGATATTGGTATTTGTCCGCTTGAGAAGCTCCTATACCACTGTGCTGTCTGAGACCATTGCGCTGTACCTTCTGAAAGTAGATATCCACCATAAGATCCACTATAGATTTTATCGGTAAACGCGGCATTCCTAATCGCGCGCCCATAACCCCAGGTGTTCCAGTCACTCGGTACTTGATTTGATTCCAGTTTCTCGAAGCTTGGATTCAAAGCATGATTGATGAGAATCGGATCCTCACCATATGCACTGAGAACCTGATTCACTTCAATCGGTGTACTATGCGACGTACTGACAGTATCCGTTTCCCGAACAACTACTGGATTGTTCAAAAGACACAGAATGAAAAATAGGGATATGACTCCAAAGATAGCTCTCCTCATCAGATACGACTCCTCATCATACGTGCGACCCAAACGCGATTCCTGATGATTCGTGTATTTTCAAATAACTGTTTCTTCATACAAAATTGCAACAATCAATGTATAAGGAAATAGGTAGTTCTTTGAGTGAACTATGCAATAATAAAGAAAGGGAAGGAGTGCATCAAACACTCCTTGCTATGTCATACTGATTAAAGGAACAGGTTCTTCTTCATCAAGCGATTTGTAATCAGAAACTGTACTTTCACGTACTAGAGTTCTATGACCGAAGGTAATGATGATTGCAATGCAGATCGGAATCCAGAAGAGGAGAAGGAAGAAGTAGCCCATTCCATCAGGCAGTAGATGGATTACATTGATGGGAACTATGTCACTAGCAGTGTTGCCCATTGCATGGAACAATACTGCTGCAAATACTGAACCATTAGTGTTGTTGAACACCCATGTCCTGGTAATCGATACGGGAATCCACCAGATAAAGAAGAGGACCAGTGCACGTCCCTCCCATCCAGCAAGACCTGGAATGAATGCTAAGGGAAGGTGCCAGGCTCCCTCAATCACACCTAGAATACAGGAGGAGGTCGTTGCATCAAATCGAGCCTGCAGGATTGGGAGCGCGTAGCCACGCCAACCGAACTCCTCACTCAGTCCACCATGGAGACAACTTGCAAGGAACGGTGCCAAGAGGATCCACGGTTCACCTAACCAAATGAGATCTGGCTGTGTTCGTCCCAGAGCAAAAGCTCATAT
Organism: Candidatus Thorarchaeota archaeon; assembly: GCA_048882045.1. GTDB lineage: Archaea > Asgardarchaeota > Thorarchaeia > Thorarchaeales > Thorarchaeaceae > SMTZ1-45. The sequence continues at coordinate 10,171 of JBHLRZ010000018.1, forward strand.
AGTCCTCATCAGCAAGAAATACATGGGATAGAAAGCCAGAATTACAATCAACCAACTAATCGTGAAACGACGACTCCAGAACTTCTTCCAAAGCGTACGCACTCCTTCTCTTCCATTCTCGAGTCCTGCAACAACGAAACCACCAATTGTAGGTCCAAAGGGCATCAAGAGGAGGACACCGATGATTGATAGCATTGCAGAAATGTCTGCACCTGCTGTACCAACATTTTCAGGCATCTGAAGAACTCCTGAGATGAACAATGCATTGAATAGCCAAGTCCATCCGAATGCTATACCCAAGAATAGCATCAAGTTCTTCAAGTCAAAGCGACTAGCCTTATAATCCGAGTCAATAAGTGAAATCATTTTGATCGAGGATAGTGAATCTTGATTGCATTTTATTCGTCATATATTCGTAAGGGAGGTTTTTCCCAAAATAGAAGGTTAAATGTCCTCAAACTGAACTTCTAGGTTCAGGTTCATGCATTTTCGAAAACAGATTCACTATCTCCTCTTTGATGCACCCCGCAATGTATAACAGAAACAATCTAGAATGCTAAGGTTGGTGTTGTGCGTGTTGGAATCTACTAAGCATCTGCTATATCTCTCACAGGCTGACGTTGAGAGTATCAACCTATCAATGAAAGAAATCATTCGTCAGCTTGAGATTGCGTTTACTGAAAAAGCTCAATCACGCGTTGAGATGCCGCCAAAACCAGGAATACATCCAGGGAACGGAGACAACTTCATCCATGCCATGCCTGCATATATTCCGGCAATGGGATCAGCTGGTGTCAAATGGGTCAGTGGATTCCCACTGAACACAAAGAAGGGACTACCATACATATCTGGTCTGCTGATTCTGAATGATCCGGAAACTGGATTTCCAATCTCTGTGATGGATTGTGTCTGGATCACAGCTAAGCGAACTGGTGCAGCAACTGCGATTGCAGCGAAACATCTTGCGAAACATGATGCGTCCATTGTCGGAATCCTGGGATGTGGAGTTCAGGGACGCAGCAACATCGAAGCTCTGAGTGTTGAATTCCATCTCAGGAGAATTATGGCATATGACATTGACCCTGATATTTCCTCGAGATATGCAGAAGAGATCCACCATCAATATGGGATAGAGGTCGAAGTGGTTGATAGACCAAAGGATGCTGTTTCTGGTTGTGACATTGTTGTGACTGCAGGTCCAATACTGAAGAAACCTCACGCGACAATCAGACAGGGATGGCTGGATGAGGGATCCTTTGCGTCATTAGTGGATTTCGATTCATACTGGCATCCTGATGCGATGAAAGAGTCAGACAAGTTCTGTACAGATGATGTTCCACAGCTTCGACATTATCAGGAGGTTGGATATTTCCAAGACATTCCATCAATCTATGCAGAGCTTGGAGAACTTGTTGCAGGACAGAAAGTGGGTCGAGAGAATCCTAAGGAACGCACAATTACGTGCAACCTAGGTCTAGCGATGGATGACATGGCTGTTGCTCCATTAATCTATGAGAGAGCTATAGAGAAAGGCATTGGCACTTTCCTCGCTCTGTAAGTTCTTGGTGAAAGAAACTATTCAGAATTTTCTCGCTTCCTGATTAGTATAATGAGTACAATCAAACTGATGATGATAGGGATTGACACCCCAACATAAAGGGGGGGAGGTGAGATAATAGTAGTAACACTGCTCGGAGGCACATCAGTTGTTGTAGAGATATAATCGATAGATGACCAATTGAGTCTGTTGGAATTCGCTGCAGGAACAAATTCTGCTAGATAAGCTCGTGATCGTTCAACATTCAAGACTCCATATCCTGATTTCTCATCCCACCCGGTATCGAGAATGTCCCTAGCACCCCAAACAAGAGCATCTTCAATCTGAGCATTTGATGCCCAAGGGAACTGATTCCAAAGCAGAACTGCTGAAGCCGCAACTATTGGTGTTGAACAGGACGACCCTCCGAAGGTGCCATAGGCACCAGTGGTCTGCATATATGCAGGTATGCCGCCTGCGGGACCAACTAGAAATAACTTGTCCCCGTAACCACCTTCATTATAGGTTCCACTACTGTCAAATCGTCCAATAACTCGTACAAATGGTAATGACTGAGGAACATCTTTGGGATGTAATGGATAGAGAACATTATCACAACCAGCGAAGAAAAGTGCTTGTCCACTTTCATAAAGCTCTGTAACCTTATTCCGAAGTTGAACCAAGAGAGGATCATCTGATTCAAGCAAGTAGACTGTTGCGAGAAAACTCATTGTAAAGACCATTCTCCCAAAGCTCGTGCCCCAATCGAATATGTCTATCAATTTCTGGAGATATGTTTGATATGAAGTCACATCCTCAACAGGATAACTACCCCAAGGCCAAGCACTGTACAAAGGAGCGTTTACTATTCCAGCCACACCTAGATTATTATTGATTGTAGATGCTGCCACAGATGCTACTGCTGCTTCGTGAGAGCTTGAGCTCGAGGTGGGGTATGGCAAATACGAAGTGAGATTGCTAATCCAGGAAAAGCTGACCTTCTCAGTTATGTTCAGGTCTCCATTTTGATCATCAATGATTGCTTCTCCGATTATACATAGTCCCACTGCATCAGGAGAGTAGAAGGAATAACCGTAGTCCCACACACTATGGATTCCAATTGCATCCAGATGCCAAGGGTTACCTACAGGGTCGTTTGGTCTGAACCCCTGGACAAGAGGTAGATTTCCAAATGAGTGGATTGCAATCAAGAATATCGTTGCACAAGCAAGAACGATTGTTCGTGAGAAACATGACTTTGAGTTTGTATTCCTAATGTCCATCCTAACAACCCAGTTAGAAAAAATGAAACATGTATAGAAATTAAGAACACTCATCACAGCAAGAGAAAGGATGAAAGGACATGGAGATTAGCGAACAATACCAATTCTTACTGTTGACACGAGTGCCTCTTTGACTTTATCCCATTGGAACTTCATGCCCGCTGTTACCAAGAGGTTTGAAAGACCCCCGATTGCGCTCACCAAAATGGTTGCAACACTGTTTGCATCAACATCCTTTCGAAATTCACCAGTTTGAATTCCCTCTATAATTGCGTCCTCCAACAGTTTGATTACAGCCAGTTGCTGTTGTTTATGCTGTTTCCTCATCTTTGGTAACCTTGAGGAAGCTAACTGAAACTCCAAATCCATACGACACATTTCCTCTGAAACATCACAAATCGAGTCAAAGACCAAATCTGCAGCTTTCTCCAATTTTGCCAAGGCTGTAGGTTCTTGATCAATTACCGATTTTAGTTGGTTGTAGTTAATAGTGGCAAATTTCTTCTGCAGTTCAAGGAATAGAGTTTCCTTGCTGTCAAAATAACCATAGATAGCCCCTTTGCTAAACCCACTCTCTTCGACAATGTCATCCATAGATGTTTCATGGTATCCCTTCTTTGAGAACATGGAAAGGGCTGCTAACATAATCTTCTCTTTCATCATAGTCTTATATTCGTCAGAGACTTTTGGAGACAAATCAACACCTCACTTCATATGTATAAAACTGACTAGTCGGTTTAATATAAATCTTCTGTCCAAGGAGGGAGTAATGCCCCTGACATCTCAGGGGCAACAAAATAAACACCTCAATCCCTCTTATGGTCAGATTTGATCTCACCCAGGGTCATGATAGACCTGTTCATGCCACCAAAGATTCCAACGATTGCAAGGAGAATACCTCCAATGAGATACCATGCCTGTAAACCAAAGGCTTCTCCGATGGCGCCAGCGATTGCGAGTCCAATCGGAGTCATTGCAGGTCCAAGACTGATTAAGACTGTGAATACACGTCCTTGAATAGCAGGGGGCACAATTGATTGTACAACTGCCATTATCGAACCACTTGCTAGTGGAATCATCATGCCAGCAACGAACATACCGACTATTGCGATCTGAATCATGTTTGAAGGAGCAAGTCCAACCAACACGATACTCGCTGAACCAAAGAGAAGAGCGACTACTGCTGTAAGCATTCTTCGTTTGAAGCCACCCCAGACACCTAGTGTGACACCTCCAAGAACCATTCCAATGCCCATCATCGACTCTATCCAAGCAAGTTCGAAAGCTCCACCTGAAAAGTGAAGGAGAACCAAGAGAGGAGTCAATGCGAATGAGGGGACTAAAACGAAGTTCGCAAACATCAATGATATAGTGATGAACTTACCACCCTTCCAGTTCTTCATATATGAGAAACCTTCGACTATGTCCTTGATGACACCTGACGCACCATTCTTGAGCTTCGACTCAACTAATGATGGTTGGGGAACATGAATCATTAACAGGGGCAATACAGCCATTGCAGCTGTTGCAACATCCACAAGGAGGATTAATTGCATGGGGAGGAATACCAGTAGCAGAGCTCCCAAAGCTGGTGCAGCTATTCTTGCCAGTCCTTGTAGGGTCTGATACAACCCATTCATTCTTGAAAGATGCTCCTCTGGAACCATCAATGATGCAGATGCCTGGAGAGCTGGCCATTGGAAGCTGCCAAGGGTTGATCGAATTGCCATGACAGCGAATACATGAATCAGATCAACCACTCCTAAGGACCAAAGCAGAGACAAGGCAACAATTGACAGAGCTGATAGAGTGTCTGAAGCGATCATGACTCTTTTTCGATTCCACCTATCTACGAAGGCTCCTGCAAATGGACTGACCAATACTTGAGGCAGAATGACCATCATTGTTGCCAATGAAAGCATGACTGCACTCCCAGTCGAATAAGTAAGCCACCAGACAAGTGAAAATTGAACGAGAGCACTTCCTACTAGCGAGAAAGCCTGTCCGCCAAAGATCTTCATGTAGTCGCGGGTTTGGTTCCGCTCCATATCTGGTTTCTCAAGAGTTTCCTGAACTGTCACCGATTCAGATGGAGGAACCAGGATTGTAGCCTGATGAGTGCTTAGTGAGGCACTATCAGTTTTTGTTTCAGTTTTTGAAAGTAGAGCCAATTTTGTTTTCTTCCTTCGAATTATTAAAACCGACTGGGCGGTTTTTATTATTAAAATAAACTGACTAGTCGGTTTATAAATGTTGCGTTTACCGTTAGAATCAGAATTTTGGTGTTCAGAGTTGGAACGTAATGGTTATTTCATGGAACATCTTCGTTGCGAAGGTTATACTATGGATCTAGTAGACAAGAATCTCCTAACTGAGCTAACAAGAAACTGTAGAACTTCATACCAGAATCTTAGCGTTAAGTTTGGTTTTACAGCCAATGCTGTAAGAAAACGAATTGAGAAGCTCATAGAGAATGGTACGCTTTATTCGTTCACAATTCGACCAGCATTGAATTCAATGGATGCGAATATAGCCTTGACACTCATTGAAACAGATGGCAATGAATCAGCTGCAGAGTTCTTGAATTCGCTTGGCGAAAATGAGATGGTCGGAGAAGTCAATCCCATCGCTACCAGAGAGAGAGGTTATTACTTGGTCCTATCAGATTACATTGGGGCAGAAGGAATCATCAACCTTGGTGCTTTCTTCAGAAGGCTGAATCATGTTGAAAGAGTGACTATGCATCAAGTAGTAACGGATCAGTTTTACCATGGCAAGTTCGTTGAATTCAAACCACTAGAGCTAAGAGTGATGAAGCATCTAATCGAAGATGCTAGGATGCCAATTAGCGAGTTAGCAGAGAGAGCGAATCTGACAGCACGTAGAGTTCGAAACGTAATATCAAAGCTAGAAGAAGATCAAGGACTGATATTCACAATACGATGGAATACGGCAGCTGCTGGTGCTGTCAGGTTCTTTCTTGCGATCGATTACGATTCGAAGAAGTCAGACTACGAAGTTGTGGTTAACTGGCTCCAGAAGGACTATCAAAAGGAGTTCTGGCTTTACTGGATTTCGACAAGTGAACCAATAATCTTTGCGAGTTTTACAGTAGATTCAATTGAAGAAGCCAGAGGAATATCAATCGAGGTACAAGAGAATTCGATGGTAAAATCAGTTGGAACCTGGCTATGTTATCCACCTAGTAAATTCAAAACTTTCCCAGAGGTGTGGTTGGAAAGGCTGCTTGTTAAAGCATGATGGAGATAATGAGTCCTAAACCATCCTTTGAATCTTCGAAGATGGTGAAACTGAGCAAAACTGCACAATCTGAAAGTTCTTTAGTTGGACATAATCAGCCCGTTGATTCAAGGACAGTAAACCAAATTGATTGAAGAGGATCAAGAATTTACAGACGAGATCACTTCCAATTCAAAATACGAGGGGAGTGTTACCACTGTACTCAATCTCTCACTAGTGACATTTCTTATTCTTCTTGGTCTAAGTATGGTTGCCCCTATTCTTCCCACCTATGCGGAGAGCTTCCAAGTTTCGTACACGCTTGTGGGATTTGTTGTATCATCCTTTGCTGTCACGCGTATGATCCTCGATATGCCAGCAGGTCTTCTCTCAAGAAGATTCGAAAAAAGGAGAATCATGATTACCGGCCTAGTGCTCCTTTCAACTTCTTCGGTTATTGCTGGTCTAGCCCCCGATTATATCACATTAGTAATTGCTAGATTGATTGAGGGGGCTGGTTCAGCTCTGTACGTAACAACAGCAACAGTGTATCTGGCTCAAATATCAGGAGAGAAAAAAAGAGGGCAATGGATGAGTCTCTATATGGGTATGCTTCTTCTTGGAGCTATCTTTGGACCCACCTTTGGAGGGATTCTTGCTGATGCTTATGACATTCGTGCACCATTTCTTGCCTATGCTGCAATCACAGGTCTTGCAGTGATTCCTACATTGATTTTACCAAATCTATCGAATTCGGGAAACACATCTGCACCTTTGCAGCTTGGAGAGATTCTTCGAGATATGCGGCAGGTCCTATCCAATTCCTCATTTCTCCTAGTTACATTTGCTGTCTTTACGATGTTCTTTCTCCGTACAGGTGTGAGGAGCACACTAGTACCTCTATTCGCTGCAAACAACCTTGGACTAGACGCGGCGGCAATTGGACTTATTCTCACAATTGGAGGTATAACAACTGCTCTTACAATCACACCTATGGGAAGTATTTCCGACAGAATAGGTAGAAAGACACCCCTTGCTTTTTGTCTCGTTTTATCTGCTGGAATAACCCTTCTCATTCCTTTCTCTACTGATATATTCATTCTATCAATAACAATTGGAATATACGGAGCTGTCATTGGTCTACAAGGTCCAAGTGCAGCCTATGTGACTGATCTTTCTCCCCAAGACAAATTGGAGATATCAATGGGACTCTATCGGATGATAAGCGATTTGGGATTTGTAATAGGCCCGCTTCTGCTCGGATATATAGCAGACTTGACTGCTATCCCAGTGGAAGGAGCATCACATTCAGGATTGATCACTGTAGTCCCCTTCATTGTGGTTTCAATCATTCTCATTCTTGCATTCTTTGCACTCATGAAAGCAGACGATCCAGTAAGACATAGAAACAAGACTGAAGGGTGAGTTGATGCAACCCCGTTAAGGAAGATGATATAGCCGCTTGACTTCAATTTATATCATCAAGATATTTAGAACGCAGTGTCTGTGGGGTCAATGAATAATAAAGTCACTCTGTCCATAACAGTACTTGTTTTGACAGCATTCTTCTCCAGCATAACTGCACTTCTTTTCACAGTAGGACCCCAATACCCAGAGAGGATGTTTCAACCAGATCCCACTTCAGGCGAGTATGATACGAGCTTTTGGAATCTCACGGAAGCAAGATCAGGTCCCCTCAACCTCAATAATATTTCAACAGTCATAGAGGATTACTATTGGCAAAATCAAACAATACCATTGGAAGAGTGGCATTTTAGCTATGAGAGCGAGAAATACAGAGGGAACATCGTTAGAATCAACTCAGTGATTTTGAGAAGAGAGAACATTACTACACCCTCACCGACCATTTTGTATCTCCATGGATATGGAGGTGAATATCAGGACTATATGGAATTATTTCGAGAGCTTGCTTCGCAAGGGTATATTGTGATGGGCATTGATCATCCGGGAAGAGGAGGGTCAACCGGTATCCCAGAGCTGACGCCCTACACATTTCTGAATGTAACAGACGGCCCCCAAGATTCGAATCTCTATCATTCTGTTTGGGCAGGAGCTCGGGCGATAACATTACTCGAGTTAATTTCCTTTGTCAATAATAGTGCAATAGTCGTTTCAGGAGATTCGATGGGTGCTTGGACCACTCTTATAGTTTCAGCGATAGATTCACGGATAGATGGAGTGATTCCAATTATTGGAGCTGGAAATCTCATGAATTCCATAATATCAGGATCACTGATCAACAGTGTCATTGAACCTTCATACGCTTTTGACTCAACAGAGATGCAGAATATCATCAGGTGGTTTGATCCTATTGCTTATGCGAGAAACCTTACTCAACCGACACTAATGCTCTTCGGCTCCAATGACGACTTCTTCCCAATCATCTCAATGCAAGACACAATAGAAGTAATCAGTGCACCGCTCACACTGAGAGTAATCCCAAATTGGGGACACGCAATCTATGGGTCATTCTATGTTAATATCGAAAGCTGGATGGAGAGTCTTTTCCATAACGGAACTAAACTTTCAACCTTTGATGTTCGCTTCAATGAAACCTTATCGCTTCAAGGAGGGCTCGTTTCTATAAGTGCAAATACAACCTCTTCGAATAGAGCCTGGGTGTGTTGGCGTTCAGGCGAACCAGGAGCTGTGTGGCTAGTTGCAGAGATGACGCAAACGATTCAAGGAGATGTTCAGACCTACTCAGTTGATATTGCGCCACTCACCATTGGAAAAGTCACGTTCTTTGTGGTTGTGGAATTGGAGAACTCAATCATTCTTTCATCTTCAATCATGACCACCAGTGCAGGATTGATACTATTTCCAGCCCTCTTAGTTCTTTCAGGACTTTCACTTTTTGTTTTGATTAAAATAGGTGAGTGGAAACCCACGACACAAAATCTTGTACGAGAAGTACCGTATATGATTGGTATATTCATGCTTGGCTTGGGATTTGTCCTACCGTTCATAGTCATTGAAGATAGAACTACTTTGTCTGTCCTGCAAATATTGGAGATGTATGGAAATTCATTCTTCTTGGCAGGATGGTTCCTGCCAAGTTTCATGGCTAGTGTCTGTTTTGTACTCGCGTTATCTGCATACAGACATCAGTTCCAATTTAGAGTTGCAGGAATGCTCTGGACACCAGTCCTTGTGATATTGATCATCCTGTTCCTAATCTTATTTGGGATATTCGGATTTTTTGGAAGCATAATCCTCGTCAATTTGGGACTAGGAGGACCTATATTTTTGGCAGGAATTATTCTGATGCAACTTCTAGATAAGACTGTCAGAAGCAGATTGGAAAAGAGACTAGAGAATCTAATCGAGTTCGTAGAAGAGCTTTCAGAATCAATACCTTGAAACACGATGATACAGTACATAGAGAACGACTAACCAAATAGGATTGACAGGATCGAATCCAAGCAATAGGTAATGGAGAAGTATTCCAATTGTGAAGAACGCTAGTAGATTATTGGATCCGGACCAGAGATAATCCATTGTTCGATTATCATACTTAGACGTGTATAAGTCAAGCATTGATGGAGCCAGAAACGCATACCAGACTGCTAGAAATAGGAACCATGAGTCTGGATACACTAGAAGAATCAGGAAGGTCATATCTGCGAAGTGATGAAGATAATCCTTCTCTCCTGATGGAGCTCTTACAAACTTAGCATAACTTCTCAAGAAAATGAAGCCACCTAGGATTAGGATGATGCTAATTTGGAGAATGAACACGTCTGTTAATGGTATAAATGCCAAGATGAGTTTGGTTAGACTGGTACTATGTTGTCCTGTTAGATCCTCGAATAGATTCACTTGGATTAGTTCACCTAATGCTTCTGGATAGACAATGAAAAACAGGATGTTGGGGACCATAGTGAGTAGAAAACCGACCAGTATTCCCGTGCATTGCTTGATTGGGATGGAGAAATGAAAGCGATCTTTCAGCGTTAGTGGAAATAGGAATGGGAAGAACAAAAGGAAGAAGGGTTTCAGAGTTATAGATAATCCAATTAGCGCACCTATGAGAAGAAAGTCTTTCCATTCTTTTCTTGTAGAAGTTTGAAGGAGAAAAAGTGCGAGCAGACTGAAGAGAATTGCGAGTTGAGTGATCTGCCCAAAAATGATATTGATGATATGTTGAGGTGCAATAAACACAAACAGAAGTGTCTTCTCAAAGTTCTTTGTCGTTGTTGTTACCCCTCTTTGGAAACTTATTTGGTAAACGAGATAGACAATTCCAAAATTGCAGAGCATCATGAAAGTGATATTGACCAAATAGAGACTGACCATTGGAACAACGACAAACAGCGCTGTGAACATTGCAAAGGATGGGAAATATCTGAAGGGCAGTCCATTGGGATTGACCAAATAGATGTCTGCTGGTGAATTCACAAACTTCTGACCTGCCTCATAGAAAACCCGAAAATCAACAGTGAAGACTGTATCGAGGTATGTTCCTTGGAGAAGGAAGAAAGCAAATCCGGATAGAACACTAATATAATAGATCAGATTGAAAGCCAGACCTACTTTCATCAGACGAGAATTTCTGAAGTATTCTATGAAGGAGGGATTGCCATCTAACTCCTGAGTCACCAGATTGGAACACCCCACAAAATAGCTTCAGCAACCAGAAGCGATAAGCCTGAGCCAATTAGGAGGCCAATCACGATAATAGCCTGTGGCCACTTATAGCGCTCGGTCCACCTAGCATCAACAAGAAAGAATGGTAAAAACAATCCAATCACAACCATTGTCATCAGGATGAGATTGGGAGCTTGGATATAGTTACGTGCATCCATTAGGATCATATAGATAGCAACAACAACAACGGGGGGGTGCAGGGTGCTTCTTTCAATAATACCCCATATTCGGTTAGTTTTCCAATGATCCTGATGGTTGATTCGTCGAAAGAAATTGATGTCCCATACTGAGGTTACTACGAGAATTGGAAATGCTACCATGACCATAACATTGAATGGCCAGAATCCTAGATTAAAGACAAGAGCGAAACAAGTGTAGTAGGAGAAGAAGCGACTGAAATATCTGCGTCTGAACTGAAGATCCTCTGCTAGTTTGAACTCAACAATCCATATCCGAAAAATGAGAAAGACGATCCCCAAAAAGAGAGTGAACACTTCTGTATACCTCGATATTCTTAGCTGATAAATTCATTCAATAATTAAAGGCTTCTGGAACCAAGTGGGACATAGGTTTCCTCTCCAGGGCTTTTAATAACGTACTCTTCATGATGCAAGCTACTTCAGAGAGGATGCTTAGCAGACCTGTTTATATAAATTATCACCTATCAATATCGTTATATTTCGATAGTATTCCAATTCGCAGACTCGTGAAAATGCGTTCCTGGTGATTGGAGTGAATAAGAGGAAGTATGTAAGACAGTACAAATGGTCCAACATCTATGCAATGATGAGAGGAGGAGGAGGGAAACTAAAAGAGTGCACTGATGATTTTGAAGGACGCTTGGTCGTCATTACAGGTGCAACATCAGGAATCGGGTACGTGACCGCGAGAGAGTACGCCTCACACGGTGCGAATCTTCTAGTAATTAATCGAGATGAAGAAAAGTCCAAAGCCCTTTGTGAGGAGATTCGACAAGAATTCCAAGTAGAATGCGATTACAAGATTGCAGATTTTTCACGGTTAACAGAAGTACGAAAAGTCGCAAAGGAACTTCTGGAATCAGACATAGACATCGATGTCCTTATCCACAATGCTGGTATCTACTCAACAGCCAAGATAATCACAGAAGATGATAATGAGCTGGTCTTTCAGGTAGACTATCTTGCGTCTTTTGTCCTGAATTACATCCTAAAGGAAAAATTGAAAGCTCAAGGAAAAGTACGCATCATCTTTGTCAATTCAGAAGGTCATCGCTTTGCTGTTTGGGGTATAGGACTGCATGACCCCAAATATGAAAAACGTCGACACACCGGTTTGGGAAGCTACGGTGTAGCAAAGACAGCCCAACTTCTATCTATGCTCAGGTTTGCTGAGTATTTCGAAGACAGCGGCGTTACCATAAACGCAATGCATCCAGGAAATGTCAAAACCAATAGTGGTTCACAAAATGGTCGGATCTATCTCTGGTATAAGAGGAACATAATCAATCGATCTGCGAAAGATCCGCAAATATCTGCAACAGCTTTGTACTATCTCGGGGTTTCAAATGAAGTCGAGGAGATAACTGGGAAGTTCTTCAATCTGACCACCGAAGTAGAACCCGCGCCTCCGGCATTGGACCGGGAAGTAGCAGAGGAGCTTTGGCACAAATCAATAGTGATGGCTGGTTTGGAATGAGTGAGAACAAGCAGAGAACCGTCATTGTCGGCGGTGGCATGGCAGGACTGACAGCAGCTGTGTATCTAGCAAAGGAAGGACATGATATCCTTTTGTTAGAGAAGAACAAAGAATGTGGAGGACTCCTCAATTCATTCAGTCGAAACGGATTCACATTCGATGCAGGAGCAAGATCAATCCTGAATGCAGGAGTAATTCATCCTATGTTAAGAGAACTAGGGATTGAGCTTGAATTCCTTGATAGTCCTGTATCAATAGGGATAGAGAAGGACATTATCAATCTGGATCCAAAAACAGGCTTGGATGACTATAGACGATTGCTAGAGAAGTTGTATCCCGAAAGCGTCAACGATGTTGACAAGATCATCTCCAAAATTAAGGTGACAATGAAAGACATGGAAACTTTGTATGGAATTGATAATCCCAACTTTCGTGAAGAGAAAGACAGAGCCTATCTCAGAGAACTCCTTGCTTGGTTACCGAAATTCCTGATGGCATTACGTCGAATAAGCAGACAGGATGAACCTGTTGAATCGTATCTTGGAAGTTTCACTTCAAATCAATCTCTCATTGATATCATAGCCCAGCATTTCTTCAAGAAGACACCTACGTCATTCGCGTTGGGTTACTTCTATTCCTATACTGATTACATGTATCCAAGGGGAGGAACGGGGGAGTTACCAAAAGCAATGGTACGAAAAATCATTGAATTGGGAGGAAAGATCCAGACTGATACTGATGTAATTGAAGTCAATCCTTCCGAAAGAATAGTGAAGGACGAGGAGGGCAACATGTATTCATTCAATACTCTCATCTGGAGTGCTGATTTGAAAACGTTATACAGAATTTTGGATACAAGTGGGTTGGACAACGAAGTTGCTCATGAGATAAACAAACAGAAGGAGCTTCTTCTTACAAAACGAGGTTGCGATTCTGTTTATTCATTATTCATTGGTGTGGATGTGCCCTTGGAAACTTTCCGTGCTATTTCAAACGGTCACTTCTTCTATACGCCATCGAAACAGGGCTTGGGGGAGGTTCATTGGTCTGACCTCGATTCTTTGATAGCGAATTTTGAAACTAAATCAAAAGAGGACGTCTTGCAATGGCTGGACAAGTACTGTAAATTAACGACTTATGAAATCTCGATTCCAGCATTTAGAGACTCTACATTGACTCCTGAGGGAAAAACTGGTTTGGAAATAAGTATGCTCTTCGAATATGATCTAGTAAAGAAAGTCATTGATGCGAATTGGTATGAAGAATTCCGAACTGAGATCGAGAACCGTATGTTGGAAACCATTTCAAATTCCATTTACCCAGGTTTGAAGGACAATGTAATCTTTCGAACATCTACGACACCACTCACTATTGAAAAAGTGGTTGGAACCTCAGAAGGAGCAATCGTGGGTTGGTCGTATCTATCGCCCGTTCCTGTTGTTCACGAACTCCGAAAGATTCCTAGCTCTGTTAAGACACCGATTCCAAACGTATACCAAGCAGGACAATGGGCATATAGTCCAGCAGGTATACCTACTGCAATCATTACAGGCTGGAATGCCGCCAAAAAAGCAATGAAAACCAAAAAATGACTTTACAATGGAGAGGTCGATATGTCTGAAGTTACTGAGCTTTCACAGGGGATTGGCAAACGATTATTGATTTGGAGTATCTCCAGTATCACATTTGGGATCGTTATGTACTTTGGTTCACCAGGTACAATTCTAGGAGGAATTGGTCTTCAGGCTATCATCTGGGGAGCAATCGATGCAGCCATTGCAGCATTCATTCTTTTTAAACAGAAAGAACAATCGGTTGAAAAAATCACAAAGACAGTTTCCATCAACATCTATTTGGACGTTATCTACCAAATTGTTGGTATTATCGTAATTGTGTTATACCTTCAAAATCCATTCTTTGTAGGTAATGGGGTAGGAGTCATCATACAAGGATTCTTTCTCTTAATATTGGACCGCTCTTACCATAGTGCACTCAGGAACATAGAAATCTCTAATTAGATACAGTAAAGACCCAAGAAATGATCCAATTTGGGTGCATCAGGTCTTTTTAGATTGCAAGGAAACTTAATACGTATTGCAGCGAAAGAATCAATCCGGGAGATTCGTTGCGATCTGAGAGAAATAGGAAATTCGTTACAGCATCTCTATTACTGATATTGATGTTGATTTTGATTGTTACTGTTCAAGAGAATCGGACACCTACTGCTACCTACGAACTCATACCAGGCAATCCGATGAATGAAGATGAGAGCATAGAGATAACCAGTTCCCAACAACCTCCAGTCACATCAGCCCTTCTCTTGAATGATTCGGTGCTGAGTTCTGATTCCATCTGGATCAAACAACAAAGTACAGATGGGATAGAGCAAACCTATTTTTCAAGACAGTTTCCTGCTCCTAGGATAAATGTTTCAACAATAACTCTTAGATTGTCTGCAGATGTTGTAGAGGGACCCATCAACATAAACTTGAGATATTATGATTGGTCCAGTGCCGCTAATGTAAATGGCACTACCGGAGAAACCATAGAGATTATCAAACAAATAGTCCCTGACGATTTGGGGAGGAGTGACCTGGCATGGATTACTATTATTCTCAACTCAACAGACACGAGCGTGTTAGATCGTCTATATTTCAGTGCTAGTTTGGCATTCACAACAGACATGTTCCCCATAACTATGGACCTTCAGAGAACGAATGGCGACAGCCTCTTCGATTTACCTGAGTTCTATTCGATATTTCAAACGAATAAGCGACCCTACGTACAACTTAACGACTACACATTCTATTTCAGTCAAATCAATGATACCATTTTCCTTCCAGCTGGAACATATTCTCTATCAGTCAGATGGTCGGGCTACCAACATTCCTTCGGCGATATCCCATTTAGCAATGAATCTCTTTATCTCGAAATGAGAATCAAGACAATTCGTCTTGATGTTGTATCTTTGCAGAAAGTGCCAGGTATAGCAATCTATGTGGGAAGTTCATTCTTAGATGAGTTCTACCATTATGAGATTTTGATTGCCGATGAACCATCGTTTTATCTCCCATCAATGAGTCACGAACCAGTCTCAGTAAGGGGAGACGTTGATGGGTATTATTGGCCTCACCATTTCACATTCTATATGGATAACTATGAGAACCAAAACATCACTCTCGTTGTAAGTGAAAATTGGATATTGATTGGAAATATTGCATTCACTCCTGGCAGGTTTGTGATGTTGATTGCACTCGTTTTGATATTCTTACTCACGATAGCAATAACAAGAAAGCATTTGTTGACCAGTTCGATCTATCTCCCATTTCTCTTCCTATTCCTCGGGAACATCCTGCCGATGTATCACCTTTCTCAGGTCAGGGATGGGTATCCACAGAGAATTCCATTCTTCTCACAATATCTTGAAACGCAGACTGTGTATCCAGGGATGTCTACAGCGGTGACGAACATTAATGGTACAGCCATAACAATATCAGACGCTGGCTATGAAGTTGCCATGCAGATTGGATTCATCTCATTGTTCTTGGTGTTCTGTGTCTTTATCACAGTGCTCTATGAGTATGTGAGGAAAGAGTCTGACTTGGCAGCTCCTGATTTTGTTGTTGTTTCATCCGTTGTTTGCACGCTGGTTATTCAATTAGTGTTCATCATCAATGTGTACCGTTTCTCAATTAATTTCTTCACCTTTTCATTGGGCCCCAGTTTGGTATTCGTTGCGTTAGCACTATGTACTTGGACCTATCTATACAAACAGCAAGGCAAGTCGATCTTCGAAACCAACTGAATCATTGAAAAGAGAAAGGATGGAAGGAGGCGCGACCAACGCACCTTTGTGGGGTGTGTCACACCCAGCCCGTTCGAAAGGCTTATACAGATGGCGGAGGAAATTTCTTGCGGAGGAGAGGTTCATGAGCAGTAAAGCGCCATGGAGTGATGTGTTTGTATCACCTTTAACTCTGTTAATGATTATTCTGCCGATTATTGTATTGATAACTCCACCTTTGCCTGCACCTACAGTCACTGTTGAACTAGGTGAAGACTCTGATGACCTCGAATCTCTGTCACTTACTTCAGAACCGTACTCACCAAAGTCAATCGTGACCCTGATAAATGAAACAGCTATTGAGAATGGCAATGTCTGGAGAATGTACTTTGATAAGCAGAATGATGTAACATCATATACGCGCTATGTGAACATCCCATTGCGAAATGCAACTGAAATTATACTTGGAGCATCTTTCAATGTGGAGATTGTTCCGAGAACCATTGGTATCTTCAATGATAGAGGATCAAACACGACCACAGTCCTTGATCCTCAAAACACATCCCTGATTCTGAAACTTCAACCAGAATTGCTCTGGGAGGGTAGCTTTACAAACCTCGTTTTAAGAATACTAACAAGCATAGAGATTGGTGGTGAGAAGCTACAAGGAATTGAAATAACAGGATTCTGGCTTCAAGCAGTTTTCGATTCACCTGTTTATCCATTAACTATAGACATTCAGAGAACCAATGGGATCAGTCTATTTTCAAATCCCATGATGCGCAATTTACGAGTGCTAAATTTGCCAGACGACATCGGTATCCCAATATTGGAGTTCATATCCAATGATTCGGTGTATTTTGGAATCTTTGCTCCAACGCAGACTAATGATACTGTGATGTTACCTTTTGGGAACTACACTTTGAATTTCACATGGATGGGCTATGAACTCAATTCGAGTATTTATTTGTTCGAAGAGCTAAACCATCTAGTCTGGCGAGTGAGATCAATAAGAATGGATGTAAGAGCTACTAGTAATGTATCCGGATATGGAGTAGACTTCCGAATTGATGGATTGTCCGCCTATCTATTATCAGAAGAACCCTCAATCCTCGTTTCACCTAAAGGAAACCGCACAATAGATATCAGGTTTCAAGGTCGTACCTGGGGTGCGACGACTAGTGTCGGAAGAAATCAGAACATCACGTTCATAGTAAATCCAAATCTCATAATCATTGGACCAATTGCTATTCCACTCATAGAACTTATCCCATTTCTGTGTTTCCTGCTGGTGATATGTGCAATGCTTGTTGGTCTAATGTTGGGGATAGTCACTCTCAGGAAAGCACTTCCTATCTCTTTGCTTGTTTTGAGCTATATTGTTCCTTGGGTGAATTACATAGATCGAGCAAAACCCCCATATACAATCCTCCATGAGGGGTATTATAATCAGGTTACGCTCTACCCAAGCTCGTTGCTTTATTCAACAACAACCCCAGGCAATTTGTTGTTAATAATGCACGATCGTCTGTATTTCTTTCCAGTAATGCTTGCGAGCATATTTCTTCTCATCATCGCTTACGCAGGAATTTCTTCAGATGAAATCGAGTCAAATCATCAATCAACAAACGGAGTATTCGCAATTTCCACTTTCCTGCTTCTCTGCCTGCAATTGTCCTTTTTCACCCACTTTTCTAGTCTAACCGCCTCCTATGGTTATACTGCAGTTGTTCCAGGGATTGCACCGTTTATTGTGTTGGCTTCCTTGTTGGTGTGGTGTCTTATCGTTCTTAAGAAACGACAGGAAGCTCATGCTGATTGACTTCCAGAAAAGAGCAAGGATGGAAGGAGGTGCGACCAACGCACCCTTGCGGAGTGTGTCAGACCATAAAGATGTGATTGAGGCTCTATATGCAGGTCAGGAGTATCCCAGTGAAGTTCGTAAGATCTTTCTTGCAACCAATGATTGAAGAAGGAAACATAGGAGGATGGAAACGACTACAAATTTCTGCCCTATCGTCACAACTAATGATAACTGTACAGAACCAGCTTGATACATTGAATATAGGAAGAAACTAAGAACTAGTCCAAGAGCAACATAGACAGCAGCATATCGATTTGGATAACTTTGAGACCATAGTATAGCAGACGTGTGAAAGACAACAATAGGAAGTCCTGAAACAAAAGCTAGAGCACCAAACATCAGATGAGTTTCCATGAACAGGTCCGATGGTGTTAGAGCTCCGCCAATAAAAGTCAGTGCAAAGAACACACCGATAATGGACCCAAGGACACTGAGTACAAATTGCAGTTTCTCGCCTTCGAATAATCTGGGAAATGCTATGAAATATGGGACCAACAAAACACCTGTGAAAAGCAATGATACGTTGAATGTGAAGGAAGATACCAGGTTAGGAACATTAGAATATGCAGTCGTGCGACCTAGGTCACTGAAGAAATTGTAGAGTAATGAGAAACCTGGTGAATTTGGGTCAACTGAAGTGCCTCCAGCATATGTTAGGACTGCAACTGGTAGCAAAAGTAAAGCCTGTATCATGCCAATCACGCAAAGGGTAAAGGAATTCTCTTTCCAATTGAGTCTAAAGCTCATCATCATTATCATCCCACCATTTTACACCTGAACTACCATCATCTATCAAGAATGAATCCGATTTCTCTCGTGTGAGAGGTTTCTTATAGTATGAGTCCTTTGTCACTGCTCCTGCGAGTTGTTGCGTCAACCGAATCTGTCCTAGCTCTTCACTTCTGGAATTAAAGACATATACAAAATAGCCTAGAATCAAATCCAAGAGCAGAAAACACTTGCCAATAGCATTGATACTCGCTTCTTTCAATGAGAGTGATCTGCTCATACTCTCATGCATTGTTTCCAAACCCAGAACCAGACGACCTGGTGTCTTCCCTCCAAAATACGCCTCAAACGTAAAGAAGTATGAAAAACCAACAACTACTACAAGAAGCATTGGTCGCCAAAAATCAAAAACACCAAAAAGCAGAATCTCTAGGGTCAGGAATGAGATGGCACTTATTGCAAAACCCATAATCAATGTCAGGATAGCTGTAACAGGAGTATAGGGAGCATACGTGAGGGCAAGGAGAATAGGAGAAATATAAGCTGGATCAATTCCACTCCAAACTATATCAAAGATGAAACATACAAATGACACATCAATATATGCTGCAACACACCTTACAAGTACCTTTGCGAGATATGTTTCAGACTTCTTACTGAAAATCCTCTCACCAATAACAAGGACAAAGACAGCCAATAATGCTAGACCTCCAAAGAGGAGGGCGAAAGCGAATACAATTGCATTTGGATCAATCAACAAGAAAGACCTCGCGGTTACCTCTAAGCGCGTTTTGAATAATTCGAGAATTTGTATAAATAACCTAGGATTCTTGACCTTCAAACTATTATGTCCTATATTGAGTTGAAAGGAGCAAGGATGGAAGGAGGTTGCGACCAGCTCAAAGAGTTATAGGTTGCAACTCTGTAGCAACCTCAGTCTCTATACCTTATCAAAGAAAGGTAGATGGTTTTATACAGTCACCATACTTACTTTGCGCATTTAAGAGCCTCTTCCTCTGTTCTTCAAGAATATCAAACAGTAACTGAGGGGTATCATCAACAGTTTCCTTGTAGATCTTCGTGATTCTGTCAATCTTCCGGAGGAGTTCTGGAACTCGAGTTGTGAACTGGGTTTCATACTCATCAAGGGAGTATTCTTTGTCAAGATGAGAATGGAATAGCACATGTAGATCGTCATAGAGTGGAATGAATCCAGTAGGAGTTTCAATAGCGTCTACTTCATCATGGGCACGTAGTTCCATCCATTTCAACCAAACTGTCTTGTCGAGTTTGTCAGTGATAAAATCACCATTCTCATCTTTGAGGAAGTAGTTTACGGCAAAGATTGGAGGAACCTCATTTGCAGTTTCTGCAAAATCGAGATGATTCTGAATGTATTTTCCCAGTGGTATTGATATGAAATCGAGGTTCGAAAAAGGCTGGAACTTACGTACTCCACTAGGGCCGAGTATTGCTGCTGTGGTCTCAGACTCTAGACTGGCACCCATTGTTATTACTCCGTGGTTCCAATCGAGTGACTGTTGGACTGGCACCCAAGTGTCCTTATCACGACCTCCATAGATAATGCCTTGAATTTGAACTCCACGAGGATCATCCAATGAACCGTCAAGGTTCGCCAATCCGTCCAGACCAATTGTGTATCGTGCGTTCTTGTTGGCATAGGGAATCTCTTCGCCATCGCGATCGACTTTTCCAGTAAACCATTCACCTGAGTGATTAATCCCGCTTTCGGGTGGTTCAAATCCATCATCCAACCATCGAGGTTCAGCATCCTCCGTAATCAGGACGTTCGAGAAGATTGCAGGTTTTTTTGTATGGAGAACATCCCAGATGACAGGGTCGTCTTTCTGTGTGACCGATCGGATAATCCCAAAGATTCCGCGCTCCACATTGACACCGCGAATTTTACCGTCCATCACTTTCAGGTAGGTTAAGTCATCACCCACAATTGAATTTCCACGGACCATTGATGTGCTTGTCTTGCCGCAGCCTGAGGGAAATGCTCCTGTGAAGTATGTCTTTCTACCTGATGGTCCATGCACAGCCATCAGAAACATATGTTCTGCTAGCCATCCTTCACGATTTGCTTTTCGTATCGCTAGGCGAAGTGCTAGCTTCTTCAATCCGATTGTATTTCCTGCATACTGTGTGTTCATGCTATATACGGTGTTGTCTTTGTAGTCAATCATGACTCCTCGTTTCTTCCAGTCGATACTGACTGAGTGCATCAACTTTCCAGAAGAGTGGAGCATCCAGAAGATTTCCTTGTCATCAGGAAGTCTTCTAAAGTAATCATAGCCGCGTCTATACAAGAGATCCTCACTATGAGCGACATAGAAGGAATCTGTGATTTGTACAACTGGCACAGAGAAAGGTGAGTCGAGGGGACCCAGACAGAAAAATCTGACAACCATCTTCTTGTGGTCCATACTTCCTGACAAACGTTTTCGGACTATCTCGAGACCCTTGTCACGGTCCATCTGCGTGAGCTGCTTTCCCAAGTTATCACCCTTGGGTGTGAGGTAGATTGTGGTTTCTTTGTCGCGAGCCTGATCATGAAAACCATCGAAGTGGACTGTGTGGTATGGATTCGCTAAAGGGGTCTCCTCACCACGAGCAATTGCAGTCCTGCGAATGTACTCCGTGTCCATCTTTGAATCGTTGCAGATGAACACCTTCATTGGTTTGCACAACTGAATAGCTTCAGCCACAAATTTGTGGACTTTTCTATTTGGAATAGCGAGTAGTTTTCTGAAGTTTGCATCAGTCAGTGCATTTTCCAATATTTCCATGGTTTGATTCATGGTTTGTACCTCGTTAGCGCAATGCCTTAGCATGCCGAGTCAAAGACTTGAATATAATATCGTCGCCAGCTGCAATCCTATTTTCGCTTGATTACAAAGACAACAAACAGTACCGCAACCACAGCTCCAATCCCAATCAATCCAAGTGTAAGTACGTCAGGGCTCGTAAGCCCTCCGTCTGTTGATGTCGGAGACTCGGTTCCAGTCGGGATTGTGGTAGTACTTGTAGTTATTGTTTCTGTAGTTGTTTCAGTTGTGGTGAATCCTTCCACAGTGACTTCAACATGATCTGAAACAGTGTTTCCAGCACTATCAAGCAGAACGATTGTAAAGGTATATGTTCCAGAACTCAAGTCATCAAGTGAGTATTCAATCTGAGTCATTTCTAAACTCCAAATACCGACTTCTACAGAAATACCATCCTTCAAGATTTCATAGCTGAGTGGATTTAGGTCATAGACATTCCAGACAATGGAAAAACCAATTTCTCCCTCTTGGAAGACTATATCCTCTGGGGAATCAACAGATGGAATAGTCGTGTCCACTACTGAGATAGTAAGGACATGTGAAACATAGTTATCAGAGGGATCATATGCTCTAACTTCGATGTGGTATACATCTAAACTCAATGGGATAGTATTCTCCATTAATCCGTCATTGATTATGAAATCGCTGCTGTTTACCCACCACCTATTGATGCCATAGTAATCCGTAGCAAACAGCTGATAGGATAATGAGGACCCACTCTCAATGATTTGGTCCTCTGGAGTTTCTACCCATTCTGGACTCGTGGTATCGTGGATATTCACAATCACCTCATCAGTTGTTGAGATTCCACTGAGAGTTGAAACAGAAACAGAATATGTGTAGGTCCCAGGATCTAGATCAAAGAAGGGAGTTGAAACATTTCTTCCATCCCAAGTATCCTCTTGGAGGATGTCACTGTTCAAAGAAATAGAGAAGCAACATGGTCGGAATGCAGATGCTGACCAATCGATGACACCACTTGCTGGTGCTTCGAGAATCAAGTCAACTGGTGAGCTTAGGTAGAGTATGTACCGAGGATCATTATCCGAACTACCTCGATCTCCAGAGATCTTGTATGTCGAGGTTCCAGTATAATCTGACCAAGCATTTGTATCCCAATTATTCACCAGACCTTTGATAGGTCCTCCAACGAAATCTATTGCATTTGATCCAGAACTGAATCCAATCTCGTTGTAATGTACTGATGCACCAGTAACTCCGATTAGGTATAAACCAACTCCCGAGTTCTTAAAGACAGTATTATTAAGAATCGAAATGTCCTGACTGTCCTTCAGATGGATTCCGTAATCAGAATTTAATCTGACATTGTTTGACTGGAGAGTCCCCGTATTAACCTCATAGAGTGATATTCCAGACTTGTTTTTGATTAGTTCAGAAGATGTGACATTGCAGTCTTGAGAATAGGCGATATAAACACCATATTGGGAGTATTGAACTAGGTTGCTTTCAGACGTGCATCGCAGACCATTGTGGAAGTAGATACCGAATATTGCACTCATTACATCATTTGAATAGGTGATGGCTTCAACACTATTGATGATAAGAATGCCATAATCACTGTCATCAATTACATTGTTTGCTATATCTGTATAATCTGTCTTTGAAAGATGGATTCCGTAGTCAGATTTCTTGATGTCATTACCTTTTACTGATATCCAAGTGGATTGTGTAATGTATATACCAGTTCCAAGCCTCGAGAACCTGTTGTTTTCGAATTTGCCTGTTTCCGATTTCTGAACAGAAATTCCAGCAGCGAGGAAATGGATGTAGGAATTATTTACTACCCCGTTAGTCACCTTTTCGAGGTAGATACCTGTACCAGTCTTATCATCCCAGGATGTCAGTTCACAGTTCTCAATAACAAAGAAAACCGATGTGGAAACTATGCTGATGCAAGGATTATCAAACCAGCCATTATTGATTAGAAGATCCTTGATCAAGTAGGGAGATACCTTGGACCCATTTCCCTCAAAACCAAGATCCTTGAAGTCATTATCACTGGATATTGAGATTGGAGCATGAGGTGTCAATGACGGGGAATACAACTTGTCGGATGGAGGACTGGATTCAAGAACCGTTGAGAAGGGGGCTAATGTTAGGGAGAGAGAAAAGAGAATAACAATACTGATACAAATAGCAAGAATTCTTCCTCTACAGGTCACTCTTTTCTGCAATTATTCGCCTCCAAGGCACGAGGAGGCGCGGCCACTCATGTTTGCGTGTCTGCACTCGTTTTACTTGTAGATATTTCATGTCTTAAGCTTCATAGTAAAAGCCATCTCCGATTTCCTTATCCAAAAATCGAAAATATCATATCAAGAATCGCAAAATGTTGTCAAATATCGCACTAAACCTATCTCATTGCGCATGCTTTGCTGGAGAGGAAAGTAGTGAATGTTTTTTGCCTCATTATGTTCATTGAAAAATGTCACTGACGACAAGACTAAAATGTGAGAGAGAAGCGACAACGGCTCAGAAGCTTGAGGTCAGGTAGAAACCATTGTTGGTGATTCTATGTTGAAGGAGTTCAACTATGATATACCGAAGATTGAGCGTGGATATGCAAATCAGACGCTCTATGTGAATCTAGGCAGCAAAGAAATCAAAATCAAACCTGTTGATGACAAGATGAAGGAAACCTTCACAGGAGGGAAGGGTTTCGATCTGTGGCTCATGTGGAACGCCCTGCCCAAAGACCGGATTGTCAAATGGGATGACGAAGAGAACGTGATATGCATAGCGACTGGACCTCTCGGGGGAGTGACCCAGTACCCTGGTGCAGGTAAATCGATAGTCACTTCAATTTCCCCAACAACTGGGATTGCAATAGACAGCAATGTGGGAGGATATGCTGGTCCAAACCTGAAGTTTGCAGGTTTTGACGCAATGGAGATTCAGGGCAAGGCAGAGAAAGACATCTACATCTTTATTGATGGAGACCATGGTAAGATTGAGATTCACGATGCAGAAGACCTCCCGGATACCGCATATGAAATTACCCGAGTCCTTTCTGAGCGGCACACCGAGAAGGAGGGAAAAGATATGGCTGTCGTGACATCTGGTCCTGCAGCAGAACACGCTTGGATGGGTTGCCTGAACTTCAGCTGGTGGGATATGAGGCGGAATATTCCGCGGTACAAACAGGCGGGAAGGGGAGGAATTGGGACTGTCTTTAGGAATAAGAAGATCAAGGCAATCGTGATGAAGAAGGAAAAGATCACTCTCGATATGAATGGACCAGCAGACATAGATGCCATCAAGGAAGTTGGTCGCGACCACTCTGGCGAGATTCTTGAGCTAGACAAAGTACAGAACAGAATGAGAGTGATTGGTACTGTACACCTTCCATCCATTATGGATGAGTTCGACCTTCTTCCAACTCGTAACTTTAGGACAGGCAGTGACCCTGAGGCAAAGAACATCTTTGGTGAGGTCTGGGAGGAGATATTCACCAATTCTGGCAAGGGCTGGGACGGATGCTGGAGACCCTGTGCGATCAACTGCTCACACTGCATCGAAGGATTCGTTCCTAAGACTGGGCCATTCAAAGGCAAGAACGTTCTCGTAGATGGGCCAGAGTATGAAACAATTGCTGGCTGTGGGTCCAACCTTGGGATTTTCGACCCACACTATGTTGCTGAGTTGAATTTTTACTGCGATGCGTACGGGATTGACACCATTAGCTTCGGTACGACCATGGGTTTCGTCATGGAGCTCTTTGAAGAGGGTCACATTGACGAGAAGGCAACAGGAGGCCACAAACTCCAGTGGGGAGCTTCTGAAGAAACTCTCGCGATATTGCATGAGATGGCTGAAGGCAAAGGCTTTGGTGCTGAGCACTTCGGGAAGGGAAGCCACTATCTCAAGGGATACTTCGGTGACAAGTTCGGTGTCGACAAACAAGTAATGCAGGACATAGCTATGGAACATAAGGGCCTTGAGTACTCAGAGTATGTAACGAAAGAGAGTCTTGCGCAGCAGGGTGGGTACGGTCTCACGCTGAAAGGACCACAGCATGATGAGGCTTGGTTGATCTTCATGGATCAGGTTCATAATTACATTCCAACCTTTGAGGACAAGGCAGAGGCGCTTCATTACTTCCCAATGTGGCGTACATGGTTTGGGCTCAATGGACTCTGCAAGCTGCCTTGGAACGATGTTGTACCAGCGGACAACGCAGACACTGATGAACCAGCCAAGGTCCCTGGGCATGTGGCATTCTACGCAAGGTTCTTCGAAGCCATGACAGGAAAGCCCACAAAGGGAGATGACCTGATTACAATGTCCGAGAAGGTCTACAATTTCCAGAGGATATTCAATATCCGACAAGGGAAGGGTCTCAGAATACACGATTCGTTCATACCCTATAGGAGTGCGGGACCAGTGACTGACTGGGAGTACGAGTCAAGGGCTGACCGTTATGATGAGCAGCTCAAGGAGATGGGTGTGGACATCTCAGGAATGAACACCTCTGAGAAGAACAAGAAGCTTCGTGAGTATAGAGAGGAGCAGTATCGACTCCTTACTGATGCAGCCTACAAACGAAGAGGTTGGACTCGAAATGGTGTTCCCACTATGGACAATGTGAAGAAGCTGGGAATCGATTGGATTCCAGAAGTCATAGACATTGTGAAGAAGTATGAAGGAACAGAACCGCCTAAGGAAACACTACCAGCCTCTGATGAAGCTTGGAAATAGACAGAAGTGTATCCTGTTTCTCAGAAGGTTCAGAGGAAATTAAATTCCTCTTACCTGTAATCTCTTCCAATATAGGACTCCTATGATGGCTATTTCAATTGCAATCCCAAATATAATTAAAATTTCCAATGGAGCGATTGGTAAAACTCCATAGATTGGGTCATAGGAATCAAGATTGCATTCAACAAGTTCCCGTGTAGATGCTGAGGAAGACCCATCACCCCATTGAGAACATACACGTTTTATTAGAACACCATAGTGGATATCGTAGTAATAGAAATGATAGTGGGCGGAATCTGAGCTGTAGTCTTTTCGAGCAACCCAGCAGGTGAAATCACCTGCTTCTGTTTCAATGTTTCGGGATGCGGATATAATTTCACAGATGCCTTCACCTGGAATGGTTACATTTCCATTCCTAGACCAATGAGAAACATTCATCCAAAGTGGGTGTAGAGGTCCAAAATCAGCTCCCACAGAATCCACAGCATACCACTCAGGTAAAGTAACCTCAGCTTCTTCCGTACCGTCATCATCAGTTATCTGTAATGAAATGATTGAATCTTTTGTAATCCAACCATTGACGAAATAATCGTATGCTCTGAGGTTTCCTGTACTAGCTCCAAATTGTTGATAGGCTTCATATTTCAAATTAAGTCCGATTGGAAATTCAGGAGATTCGATAGCATGAGCCGTATGAAGTGGTACAAAACAAGTAAGAATCAAGACACCGAACAATAGTATACATGAGTGTCCCATCCTTCGAACCCCACTCATCCTCATGTGACATACTCTTGAGTGGAAATAAATCCTCACTTTTCTTCAAAGAGATGTTGCAGCATACACGCAACGAGGTTGGACACGGAATGGTGTGCCCACTATGGGCAAGGTGAAGAAACTGGGTTTTGACGGGATCTCTGAGGTGATAGACATTATGAAGAAGCATGAAGGAACAGAACCTCCGAAGGAAACACTACCAGCCTTTGATGAAGCATGGAAATAGAAGCAGATGTAAGAGGAGTATAATACCAACCCTCACCTTTCTAATCTTTATTAGATAGGAATGTCAGTGGATAGTGTAATTTTGTACTGAAAAATATCCTGGACTCCGATAAACAATCATAAGGATAGTCATGGATGGCGGAATCCTTTTTGCTAACCACGCACTCTTTTATGCGGGCATTCGCAATGCGGAGCATTATCAAAGGATTATCATTCTTTATACTCATTCTTCTACTACTAACTTCACCTACAGATATGCTGACTGAAAAAGCCAGAACTGTGAGATATATCACAGCAGGAGGGTCAGTATCAACTTCAGATCCTTACGGATTTATCAAAATAAGGGGTGGAGAATATATTGTTAAAAACGGTGTCTGGGGAGCAGAAACCTCACAGACAGTAACTGTACCAGACACCGATGTTTGCAAATTCAGTGTGACACATTCAGAACACTCTCAAGACCATGTTGCTTCTTACGCATCTATCGGCAAAGGTTCTTGTTGGAGTCTGACAACTTCAGGTTGGAAATCAATACTCATCAATGATCTTGAATATGTGTCTTTCAATTGGAGTGTAAATAATTATCGTCCATCTGGAGTATATTGTATTATGGCTGAATCTTGGTTCAGCTCAAGGCTTGACACAAGCTCGGGTTACTCTGGCGGAGGGGAACTGCTGATTTGGCTTGATACACAAGGGATGGTTCCAGGGGGAAGTAAGGTCGGTGATTTCGGTTCTTATGAAGTCTGGTACGACTTAGTTGATCATAACTACATATGTTATCACATGACCGGACAAAACTCAGCTGAGATTAACCTCCTTGACTTCATCAATGATGCTGTAAGTAGGGGATATCTCAACTCAACATGGTATTTACATGATATTGAAGCTGGATTTGAAATCTGTAGTGGGGGTGAGGGGCTCCTGCTTGAGTCATTCAATGTTTCAGTCAAAGAAAATACATCAGCTACATCTTCATCAGCTACATCAACTACATCTTCATCAACCACATCAGCGGAGTTTCCTGACATTTTACTAAATCTAGGAATCAGTGGACTGCTGGTTATAGTTATTATACTGATTGTACTAAAACTCAAGAAAAAGTGAGATCAGGCAGCAATTGATGACATCAGATGGGAAACACTACCCGCATCGGGTAGAGCATGGAATTAATGAATAACGATGAGGGTTATGGGATCATCAATCACCCTTTTCATTTCCTATCCTTTGTCTGTTGATTGTTTCCATACACAAAACAGCACTATGATCATACACTCAATAACTATTCCAGCACTGAGAATGACATTAATGTCCATCGAAGGCGGCTCAGTTCTTGAAGTGGGACTAGTTGTATAGGTTGTTGAGGTAGTGGTGGTGGTTGGAATGGTAGTGGTTGTAGTTGTTTGAAGCAGCGGAGCATAGTTGTGAAGATTGGTATCCATGAGGAAAAGATCCGATTTTTCAAACGGAGAACTTCCGTCAGTGCTGTTCGTTTCTCTGTCGTAGTCTACTAATATTCCAAGAAATGAATGATACCCGAGCATTGTTTTGATAACAAGATTGCCACTCTGCGTTTCGTTCCAAAGGAGGAACCACTCATAGGATCCCTCTGCTGTTGATGTGAGACCCGTATGATGAACTACGTAGTTAATTCCAGAGAATTCGTACATATCGTCGATTTCCCAATATGCAACATTTCTCCATATTGGGGGATTCCCTGGAATATCGATATGAACATCGTGGAGAGGTTGAACTAAAGTCGTTGTATCGCCATCATGATTTCTCGAATATTCAACAACTCTGTTTAGTTCGTCAATCCAACTCGTGAAATCGTAAGTGATGTCATATTCATAATCTGGATAGTCATAGGGATCATCGATGTACACAGCGATATTGTAATGCATATGCAAACCAATTGGAAAGTCATCACCTTGGGCATCTACAATTGGACAAGTAATAGAGCCTATTAGAAGTAGTGCGATGATTATTGACAGGAGTGTATCCCCCAGGCTTTTTGACATCCTGACCACCCATTTTCTAATTGAATATCATCCTTAAGCGTGATATACCTTGTCAATTCGATTTCTCTTTCTATGGGAATAGGGATTTGTCTGGTATCACCCATTTCTACCTTTCAACTAGTTCGAATAAAGCAACTATCAAAGGATTCTTTACGCTAAAACGCTAAAGATTTCAGTTGATTAAAATGAAAACAGTAGGTTATTTCGACGGTACAGATTCGATTCTTCTCACAAAATTAGCAGCACAGGGTTTCTGTACAGTCCCGCTTGGAAACGAAATGGATGGTTATGGGAAAATTGCATCTTTCATAGAACCTGGTGCAGTGGACATTATAATTGCCTACCTTCACAAATTACTACCGCCCCATAAGGACGACAAGAGGGTCATTCCAACCCCAGTGAATCTTCTTCATGCAGCCAATTCATATAACATACCAATATTCGTTATAGTCCCAAAGGAGCTACACAAGGAAGCTAAGAAGCAACTAGGAGAGGCTGCGGATTTTGTTAGAATGGTGACTCCTGAAGATCTTGAAGAAGAAGTCCGCAAGGAACTGAAAATCTAGTATCCCTGCGTGAACAAGCTTTGGTTAAAAAGAAGCAGACCAAAAAAAGACCAACTTTGACCAATCTAATCGTAGGTCATGTCAACTCCTCTACTCTCTAAAACGGTATGCTATCAGGTAAACTATAACAACAATTTCGACGAGGAAACCAAATAGGTAAGACACTGGAATATTAGAGTCATTAAGTCCTTGATCAGTAATAGTAAATTCAACTTCGCCAGGATAGTACATCAATTGGATTGTATACACTGTGCTGTTAGGGTATCTAGTATGATAGTCATATTGTCTGATGCGGTTTGTTTGAGAATCATAGAAAAGATTCTCGGAGATGATAAATCCTACATCAGGAGTCGTCCTGTTTATCGCCACCATGTCAAATGAAACATAATTAACTGAGAAGTTGAACAACCAAGAATCAGGATCCGTGAAGACCATACCTGATTCGAATGCTGATACATCTAGCCATATAGGACAGTATGGCCACCTTTCTACGATGTTCCCCTCAGTGTCAACTACAGCCCACTCTGGAATCCTAAGACGATACTCTTGAATTGCAGAGTTGTTGGTCACTTTGATTACTGCAATCCCGTCAGTGGGGGACCAGACATCAACTTCAAACTTCACGTAAGTAGCCCAATCTCCACTACTGTGGTAGTATTCATAGTAGGCAGTCTTCCCGGGATAAAGAGTACCCGATACTGGTTGAATCAGTGTTATTGTAAGAGTCAGACATAGTAGCGTTATTGGAATGATCAGATTTCTGGGAAATTGCCTGGGTCTTCTAAATGTCGTACAATACCTCAAGACTGACTCCTCAAATTCATCTTCTATCACACTTCCTTCTTCTTTCGAGTATATAGTATCCATACAATGACTAGCTCCACGACTATTGATGCGAGAATGACTACATCGAGAGTAGGTAATGTGAATTGCTGAGAAGTGGTGGTGGTGGTTCTCGGAGGCCAAATGGAAGATGTTTGAGTAGTCGTAGTAGTTGAAGTAGGAGTGGGAGTCGGAGGTATGAATTCTTCGATATTTCCAGACACAAGTTCAAAGATGCCTTGGCCATAGAGTTGGTTTTCCAAAGGGAGACTTGCATTAATGTATTCGATTATGCCTATTATCGCCATTCCCGAAAACGAGTCATAGTAGACATAAGTCAAGTTACGCAGATCACCGAATCCCCAAAAATACTCCAGTTCGTAACAATCATACCCTGAATCATAATCAAGGTGTATATAGTCGATGACCCAATGGTTTCTACTTCCTATGACATAGGGTTCTCCCAGAGTGACCTGAGACACATCAATCCAAAGTGGCCACAGGAACAACCCTGGTAGCTCTAGAAAACTATTAGGAAATTCTGCAACATATGTGTGGTTATACTCACTGAGTATGGATGTGCTAGGTTGATAGGTCACATTACTGAAACAATTGAATTTGATTTCTACCAAATCTGCATCGTAATCTATCCACCTTGTGAAGTTGTATCTATATGTGAGAGTTTCAGAAAAATTGCCTATGTAACTCTCGTATTCCCAATAGTAGTCAAGAAATAGACCCACTGGTAACTGATTGGTTTGAGCAAAGGTGTTAGTAGTGAAATTGGCTGAAAGAAGTCCAAGAATAATTGTCAGCACAACAATACTGTGTTTCCTATACTTTCGCCACATCTTACCTCACTATTTTCACTTCAAATCTTGATAGCAAGCTACTCCTTTCGTTTCAAAAACGTCAATATGATGACAAGTTCTACAAATATTGCCGCTACAAAAACTATGTCTAAAGTAGGAATTTGATATGATTCCGTTGTTGGTGTCGTAGTAGGAGGTGTGGTAGGAGGTGTGGTCTGTCCTGGGGATGTAGTAGACGTTGGTGATGTGGGATCAGTGGTTGGGATTGTAGTTGTTTGAGTTGTTGGAATGACGAAATCAGGAGGATTGAAAACATTGAAGTTTCCTGAAAGAACGAATGAGCTGTATATTCTCGACCAGTTTCCAGATACGCTTGTTTCCCAATGTGTATAATCAAGTAACAATCCTAATTGTGTGTGATAATACAGGTCTGTTGCATTCTCCCATCCATCTTGTTCAAGGATGTACTCAAGTCGGAAACATTCAACGTCGCCAAATGTACCCATGAAATGGTCCACAATTTGGATGATTTGATATTGAATTCCTGAAATCTGAATAACATGATATAGGTCCCACGTTGAAACATCCATCCAAAGATATGGTTGCTCAGCTAAAGGAAGACGAACCTCGAGGAAAGACTGGTTATAATTCACGGAGTCTCTTTCATATTCTAGCTGCAGAGTGCTCAGGTTGGTCCATCGAATGAAATCGTATGTAATCTCGTATTCTGGAATCTCAGGAGTGTATTGAAAGAATACATTTGTGATGTAAAGAAGATTCATCCCGATAGGAAAGTCATCACGTTGAGCATCGGTGGGCATAACCCACACACTAAGAAGAAGGATTCCAAATACAAAAGCCACAACAGCAGTCTCTCCCTTCCTCAATATCCCAAACCTTCTTCCAGTACTAGCATCACGTGAGATGTGATATACTTTTACTCCAACAACTGGAAAACTCTTTATCCTCCCAGTACACAGGAGAAAATGAGCTGAGGCTGATTCATGACAATGGAAGGGGAAGTAAAAACAAAGAAGAATTCGAAAAAAGAAGTGGGCCTTTGGGTCTATCTCGTCTTTTTCGTGGGTTTATTTTTGATATGTATAGCTTTTTCTCTGGCAGGTGTTTCGACCATTCAAGAAATCTCACTTACGCATATTTCGTCATCTATATTCTTCTCCCTGTTGGGTGTAATCTTCCTGATGTGCTGGATGTTAGTCCCGCCAGAATCTGAAGAGTCAAAACAGAGAAGGAAAGAGGAACGAGAGCAGCGTAGACAAGCTGAAATCGCGAGATTCAGGAAAGCGGAAGAGGCACGACGTGAGGCTTTGGATCGCAGGAGAAGGAGACTCGTCGATGAGACAGTTGTCAGAAGAGGTTATCCATCGACGGCAAAGAAACCGATACCGGGTATAACTCATGCCCTATCAGATGTCAGGAGAGTTCCACCTACCAAGACTACTGAGGGAGTCGAGGTTAGAAGAGGTGGTGAATTCATTGGGAACCGAATGAGGTTCAAGGTCAAGGTTCTCAACGACTCCTCTTACATTATAACTGATGTCACAGTGTATCTCTTGTCGTATCCAAAGGATGCCCTGAGGTTCGCAGGAGAAGATCATGACATTTTCTTCGCCAAGATAGAACCTGGGGGTTTCAGAAGCCCTACATTTGACTTTCTCCCGACCCAAGATTGCGTAAAGGGAGAGATTGTTGCAGGTGTTTCATACATGGATATGCGTGGTCAACCTCATACTCTCACAGCAAAGCCGTTTGTTATCCGCTCTGTATGCGATCTATTGTTGCCTCAACAAGTGACACCAGAAGACTTCAAGTTGAAACTCAAAGATCTTGAATGCGGAGAGATTGCCATCAAAATAGAAGAGTGGACACCAAAGGAGATGTTCGAGAAATCATTGAGAATTGTTGATGAGTCAAACTTCTTCGAAGTAAGTAGTCACTCAGAAGAAACAGATGGTGTATTCTTTGGGAAGATTGTTGGCTTTGCGAAAGGGAAATACACAGGAAAGGATGTGGGAGTGGAGATCACGGTAACCGGACCAGTCGGAGTCAAAGGATCTTCTTGCACAATCCAAGTGTCTGGAGAAGACCAAGCGATGATTTTGCCTGCAATCGATGACCTACGTGAACGTCTGAGTGCATGGCTATGTCCGATGTGCTCAAGTCCCTTGCCCATAGCGAATGTTGAAGACTTGCGTAAAGGCAACGTCGTGAAATGCCAATTCTGTGGAGTTTCGATTGGTCGATAGGATTCTGTTGAAACGGATGATTATCATGTCACAACAAACTCGGAAACAAGAATCGCAAGCGGAATTTGAATCCGAGTTTGAAAAAGATAAACCTGTAAATGTTGTAGTACTCGGAGTATGTTTCATTATAATTGTAGTAACAACTATGGTTGTGTTGGTTACGGTCTACTCTGTACCTTTTACGTTTGAGCAATATATGGTGGTTGTGGCAATTGTTGTTTGCTTTACTTTGGTTTGCTATTGTGCGAAATATTATCCCTTAGATGATAAAATATCAGATGGGGAAAGCATGGAGCAACACTACCTGAAAGCAAGAGATACCGCACGGACATATGTTAGACCAAAGAAACCAATCCCGGGAGTAATCAAAAGTATTGCACCAGTCAAACCTCCACCTACAAAGAGAGAGAACTTGGTCAAAGTTCTCAGAGGTGGTGAGTTCATAGGAAACCGTATGAGGTTCAAAGTGAAGGTCATCAACGATTCTTCATTCATCCTCTCTGATGTCACAGTATATTTGTTGTCCTACCCAAATGATGCACTCCGTTTCGCAGGGGAAGAAAATCATGTCTTCTTCTCAAAGATTGAACCAGGAGGTTTTAGAAGCCCAACATTCGACTTCCTACCTACTCAAGATTGTGTCAGAGGAGATATTGTTGCAGGCGTTTCGTACATTGACGAGAGGGGAAATCCAAAAGCTCTAACAACCCGTCCGTTTGTGATTCGTTCTGTTTGCGACCTTCTTTTGCCTGAGCAAGTGACACCAGTGGATTTCGAGCTCAGATTGAAGGATTTGGAATGTGGTGAAATCACTGTAAAGATTGAAGAATGGACTCCCCAAGAGATGTTTGACAAAGTACTTCGTATCTTGGATGAGTCAAATTTCTATGAAGTGAAGAGTGAACTGAAAACAATCGATGAAGTTGTATTTGCTGAGATATCTGGATATGCAAAGGGAAAATACACGGGCAAGAATATTGCAGTCGAGATTAGTGTGACAGGGCCTGAACGAGTCAACGGTGCTACTTGCAAGATTCAGGTTTCTGGGGAGGACCAAGCAATGATTCTCCCAGCTATTGATGACCTACGTGAGAGACTGAATGCATGGCTTTGTCCTCAATGCAACAGCTCATTGACACTGGAAAATGTCGTGAATCTTAGGAGAGGAGAAGTGGTACAATGTCCCTTCTGTGGCATCTCTATAGGACGCTGATAGTCAAACCATTATTAGGTAGGTTGTTATTCAGATAATATAATGCAAGTACTTGACCCATACGTCTTTGGATTGCTCAGCGCGGTAGCAGCAACGATTTTCTTTGGAGTGACGAATATCATCTACCTGAAATTGAGTGAAGACATCAATGTGATGGACATCATGTTCACGCGTATTTGGGTTAGTCTTCCTCTTGCATTTACATTTGCAGTCGGGTCGATTGGTAGTCTCAATATAGTGATCCCTGCAAGCGCAATGCTGCCTCTTTCAGTGTCGATGATTATAGGAATTGTGATTGGAGATGCGATGTACTTCTTGAGTCAGGAGAGAATCGGAGTTTCTAGAGCATTTCCAATCGCAATGAGCTATCCTCTTCTTGTCTATTTACTCACCGCACTATTTCTTGGAGAACCTGTTATTGTTCAGAGAATAGTTGGAGCAGTGGCTACCGTCATCGGGGTTTCTGTAATAGCCAGAGCTGAACATATAGATAGTTCGAACACAGATGGTCGTTGGTCCGATCGAGAAAGAAGGATTGGTTTCATTCTGGCAATATTCACAGCCCTTGCATGGGCACTAAGTGATGCCATATTCCAGTTTGGACTTATTTCCGTTGGTGCGGCTGAAAGTAATTATTTCCGTTTGTTAGTTGTTTCAATCATATTAATTCCAGTCTTCATCATCTCTTTAAGAGGAGGAAGAAAACTCCCAACAAGAAGTATCACAGGAAAGGCTCTACTTACAGGTCTCTTTGGTGTGGGTTTTAGCTTGATTGCTTATAGCTACGCTGTAAAATTCATAGGAGCCACTGTGACTTCTGTCATCGTAGCTGCGGCACCTGTGTTCACTGCACCCCTATCAGTGCTCTACCTTGGAGAGGACGTCAATTGGAAGGTGGCAATCGGGACTCTTCTTACAATAATAGGAGTAGTTCTTGTAGTATTCATATTTTGACTCGATGATTTTATAGGCGCTCCCGAGGTTCTTTTATCAGGTATGGTGAGCTAAGTAACAATGCAAGTAGAAGGAGCTTTGTTATCCATTGCGGCGTTCATTATCATCTTCGCCGTCATTGTATTTGCGCTATACATCTGTGGGTCATCAGATGATGATATAATGCTCACCAGTCAAGAGAGAGGATATATACCACAGAGTGTTCGACATGAGTTTCCAATTCTAGGTCAACGATCTGAAGATTATGGAGGACGAGCAAGAGAACAGATCTTGAGGGATTACTTACCAACGAAACGCCCAATCGCAGGTGTATCAAGAGCTGTCACTGTTTTGAAGAGACCTCCTGCAATGGATGACATAAAAGCTAAGAAGACCGTTGAAGTCAGAAGAGGTGGGGAGTTCATAGGGAACCGGATGCGTTTCAAAGTAAAAGTGTTGAATAACACAGAGTACACTATTACTGATGTCACAGTGTTCCTTATCTCATATCCAACTGAAACATTAAGGATTGATGCAAGTGAGCATTCCACTCGTTTTCCCAAGATCGAGCCTGAGGGATTCAGAAGTCCGACATTCGATTTCCTACCGACCCAGGACTGTGTGAAGGGAGAGATTGTCGCTGGTGTATCATACATCGACTACAGGGGGACTCCTCATTCACTCAATACCAAACCTTTCACTATACGTTCAGTCTGTGATTTATTGATGCCCGATAAAATCACAGCTGAAGACTTTGAGCTCAAATTGAAGGATCTAGAATGTGGGGAATTGATCGTAAAGGTAATTGATTGGACTCCTTCCGAGATGTTTGACAAGTCACTGAGAATTCTAACAGATGCCAATTTCTATGAAGTCAGCAGTGAGATGACTGAGAATGATGGCATCACATACGCTACAATAACTGGATTCGCAAAGGGGAAGTATACAGGAAAACAGGTAGCAGCCAAGATTGCTATCACTGGTCCAGCTGGAAAACCTGGGGCATCTTGTACCATACAAGTATCAGGCGAAGATCAAGCAATGATACTGCCTGCCATTGATGATCTGAGAGAACGACTCAGTGCGTGGATGTGTCCCAATTGCTCTAGTCCGATTTCTATAGAGAATGTAGAGAAACTCAGAGAGGGTAAAATTGTGACATGTCTCTTCTGTGACGCTTCAATTGGAAGATAGTTCAATGTAGTTGGGACTCATGTCCAAATCCGCTTATACAAATCCTCGACCGGGTCCAGTCCCGAGCCTGAGCTGGGCATAGCGAGCATCATCGTGAGGTTTGGCACCTTGGAGCTGCCGCTGATACTTTTTGAATTCATCCTCACAAGTAG
This sequence comes from Candidatus Thorarchaeota archaeon, assembly GCA_048882045.1. GTDB lineage: Archaea > Asgardarchaeota > Thorarchaeia > Thorarchaeales > Thorarchaeaceae > SMTZ1-45. Next base: position 47,506 of record JBHLRZ010000018.1, read on the forward strand.
ATTCAAGCTGGAATTTGGAAACATTAAGTCTGATTTCCTTTTTTCCGATTGATTCGATGAAGTGCGGAGGAACAAGGAGGTCAATGTCAGGTTGTGCCCCTAGTCTCTCAAGAATTTCTTCAAGGAATCCGCCACCCAGCACGAGCCACATCATATTGTCTTCGTCGAACCATATGTCAATGACAAATCCAATCTTGAAATTGTCATCGTCAACAACCTTAATTTCTGACAGTCTTGTGAAGGGTATATCATCGGAACACAAGACACCTGGATCCATCTTGTTCTTCAGGGTATCACCATCTACCTTTAGATACACCTTGTCTGAAATCGAATCAACATCCTCTAAACTTACAACTGGGTCAATATCTGGCTTTAATCCGATTGACTCCAAGAGTTCCTCAACTCGTCCACCTCCTAAGACTAAGTACTTCGGATTCAGTGTGTTTGCGGTGCAGTCAAAGATCCAGTCTATAACTTCCCCGACAGTATCTCCATCAGAGTCGATAACATCTTTTCCTCTGATATCACTGTACTTTAGCTCGACACATTTCATCTGTCCTAACCTCTTTATTCATTCACAATAGTTAACATTTAAGGTTTCGCTTTAAGTCAACTGAAAGATACTAAATTGGTGGGTACATACCTACTGAAAAAGGATTGGGAGCCCTTGGCATGGGCTCGATTACTAATAGACCTCGCGTGGACTCTCTCTTAGGCGATCGGGTAGCTGGCCACCCTCACCTAAGACTTCAAGTTCATGGTCTCTTCCGTAGCGACCACCGTCATTACATAAGAAACCTGTCTTAGTTATACCTCGAGCCTGACGCTCCGCGGCACGTCTGGTAATCATAGTCTTCCCGGATGGCACTGTCATAATCAACTTCTTCTGCGCTTCGTCTATGACAAGCAATATTGTGTCATCACTTGCATTACGAGAGGTCTCGAAGAATTGGGAGGTTGACTCGTTAAACTCTAGATATACTGGCATTCGGAATCTTAGCCTCCAACTGGCTAGTTCACCATGAATGGTTTCTGGGCGTATATTAATGAATCTCGCGCGAGTCTATCAAACGAATTCTGTTACAAAAGATGTGCAGTTCCACAGTGAGCACACACAACAGCATCATCAAACTCTCCCGGTAGCGGAAGAGGTGCACCGCAATTCTGACATTTGAGGTCTCGAATCTCTGATCGTTTCTCCTTTGGAATATTGAGTTTGAATACTCGGTCTGCTACATCTTGAATCGACTTACCAATCTTCTGTGCAGCTCTTGCTATCGAACTTCGTTCAGGATCAGTAAGAGAACCCAACCCAACAGCTTGGAAGAAACTGTCGATTACTTTACCAATCTTTCCAAAAATGGAGCCAGCTTTCCATGCCATGACATCAGATACGTGGAGTTCAAGAAGTTCTGAATCTGGATGACCAGGTATCTCGTATCCTCTCTTCCAGTCAACACGGCCCTCTCGTTTCGATGAAAGTGTATGACCACACTTAGGACAGAACATCTGCCATTCCTTGCCGAAGAATCCCTTCCGCTTCTTACGTTCTCCAACATTATACCAGCATCTCTTGTGAGCTATGCTCTCGCAGTTAGGGCATGAAAAGAGATGATATTGGTCCGGTTTAGCCTTCTCACCACGACCTGAGAATACCTTAAGATATGTCAAGTCATCATTTGTATAGTTGAGAAGATACCTGCCACAGATAAAGCATGTTCTACCATCAAGTTTGTTCAATTTCTCTGGAGTCAGTCGCAATCCTCTATACCTCATACTCACAGTGAACATTAAGCAATAAGAATCTTGCATCCTGTGAATCTAGAACAACACCTTTCGCAAAGATCAGATATTATGATACTGGGTTTAATTAGGTAGAATGGAATGTAATCGATGGCGGTTGTACATCATGTTTGAGTACGTCCAAGAGCGGGAAGCAAGCACTAGACTCACACCTAGGACTATGGTTTATGTCGTAATAACTGGAGAATCTGACAGCGAAGATTCAGAAGAGCTGTCAGAGAAGGGAAAGAACCAGGTTATGGAGATTGCTCTGTCTCGTGTTGTCGCTGGAGTGAGGAGAATCTACTCTTCAACATCCAAACTTGCTGCAGCCACGTCAAAGATATTAGCTGAGGAATTCAACGCAAAGGTCCAGAAGAAAGAATGCCTTGATGACGTAGTTCTTGGAAAGAAGGATAATGTTCAAGAGAACCTAACAAAGATGTGGAAAGACCTTGACTATGTACCCCCTGATGGAGAAGCATTCTCGTTTGCTCGTGACAGAATTGGTTATTGTCTTAATGAATTGGCAATTAAGCATCAGGATGATGTCTTCGCTGTAGTTACTCATCCTCTGATTGGATTCCTGTTTTATACACTCGTGACCGCAGCACCTCTTGATGTCGATGCGTGGCTTGCCTCTGGACATGCATCATGTGCATCGTATGAGTATTCTCGGAAAGGGTGGATCGAAGTGATGCCTCCTGATAATAGCTTCCTGAGTGATCCGACGACAGTTGCAGATTCATTTCCAGAAGGTTACTTCGATTGAAGGAAAAATAAGAGCGGTGTAGGTCAGACCGAGGTCCGACCTTGTTCACCGCATTGTGTTAGGTATTTCTACCTTCTTCTATAGAGGACACAAACAATGACCACTAGAGCAACAACACCACCAACAATCAAGTAGAGAGTCATTGGATTGCCATCACCAGAGTAGGGAGTAGTTGGTGTAGTTCCAGGAGGTCCTTGTGCACTTGTGTATGCTACAAAGATTGGGTCACAGATGATATCATGACCTCCCCAGTTTTTGTAACCAGCTGTCATGAATAGCATGGATGCTTCAACATTCCAATTGGTCACAGAACTTCCTGAAGCAGATTCATACATCAGACTGAAGGCTCCTATCGGAGCTGTGGAAGATCCTGAAGTATGGGAACTGCCATCATAGCCCCAAATATATGGGAGTCCGCCCATTTCTACACTTGCATAGGGATTGTTTTCAGCTCCGAACTCATAGTAGTCTGCATTTTGGCTTGCACCATTGTTATCAGTAACAGGTTGATCACCAGCAGTATATCGTGTGACCGTTCCTGTGGCAAGAACTCCAAAGAAGTTCACAGCCAGACTTCGTCCGTCTAACACAGAATTATCAAAGTCATAGAGAGTCCAGTCACCAATTGTCTGGTCAATCTTGAACGACACAGCATGATTCCAAGTCAATGGATCCGCAGCATCATAGTTGACCATATCAACATTGAAGCTGATATCAAATGCCATCTCGTCGACTATAGCGCTTGTGACCCAGTAGTCGAAGTTGGTTGCATTTAGACCAACGGCGCCCTCATAGGACTGTCTGAAATCCCAAGCACCTCTCAATGCTGATGAGTGTTCTACTTTCAATGGATAAATGGTCACATTCACATCAGTGATGGTAACCCCAAAGGTAACCTCAGTATCAGGACTGACTTGCACGTTGCCCGAGTTATTTGTAGCGCCAAATGGTCTACGGAGCGAGACTGCTCCGACCTCATCAACCAAGACGAGGTGTGTGACTTCGTCAGTCACCACCTGCCCTCCTTCAATTGAGAAATCTGGAGCACTCTCGGACGGGCCGAGACCATCATTGAAGATGAGTAATCCAGCGTATTGCGATCTGAAGTGTGCCAGTGTTGCTTGATCTTCAGCGATACCTACCCAGAAGTTCTGAGTAGTTCCCCAAGCAAACCATGTAGTAGTCCACTTACCTTGTTCTAGACCGGGAATAGCTGTTATATCAAGTGTCCAGTTCCTGGAAAGCCAAGAAACGTACTCATAACCCGGTGTTGGTAGATTGTTATCAAAGTCAGCCCACATCAGATTTTGAATGTCAGCCATCTCACTTGCACTAATTGATGATCCATCAGAGGCGTGATACCAGTAGAAGGTTTCGTTGGCGTTAAACCAGATATTCTGTTCTACAACACCCATCCAGTTCTGAGACCAGAATTCATCTCCAGGTGCACCAGGTGAAGGATCAAAGCCAACACCTACCAACATTCCTTCAACTGTCACATTGCCCCAGTCTTCCCAATAACCAGTCCTTTTGATATAGTATTGGTCATCTACTGTGAAGATATTTCCATCGAGGTCGATAGCACCGTTCTCCGTCACAATCCAAATAGGAGGTGTGTAGGAGGGCACTTCACCAAGACGGAGGTGTCGTGGACTCCAGAGAATGTCATCTGAAACATCGATAACATTGTAGTAATCTGTCCAAGTGGCAATTAGAGCATTATACTGTTCAACTGTAAGTTCAGTACCATTCAGATGGTCTGGGAAGGCCCAATCTGTTCCATTCCACCATCGAACATTCTGAATCAGACCTACTTTAATTGAGGCTTTATCAATGACCATATCAGGTGCTTCAGCATCAAAGCTGAACTCGACAATGACAGTCGAAAGGTCATCACCAAGTTTGATTACGAAGCCAGATACTGTCAAATGATTTGCAGGAATTGAGATAGGTCCCCATAGTTTACCAAGTTCTCTTGAATACATTGTTATTTTGTACTGACTAGATGTTGAATGAGTGCCTAATTCATAATCGAGAATCGCCGTATGTGTGATATCAACTCTCCAATAATGAGTGGCATTACCATCCATTATTGAACCATGAACTTCGATGGTCACATCCTTTAGTTCTGAAGTGATGTTAAAGAAAGCGCTTGGCTCAGGTTCAATTACCAAAGAACCATCTATCAAATTGACATCTCTGTGAACCAATATTGTTAGATTCAATGGATCGCCCTGTAGAGCATTATTAGCAATCTGACCTATATCATCGAAAACAAACGCTTCTATGAAAGTTGTACGAAATGAAAACTTCAATGTCTGACGGTCAGAGATCTCAGGTCGAGCAATAATGGGATTACCGCTGGTATCAAGAACAGTGACGAGATCCATTATGGGTTGCACAGTCCCACCATATTCCAATCCTGGATCGAGATCCGTTTCATTTGTGAAATATCCAGCCCACTGAACTCTATGACCTGCATCAAAGACTCCTGTGAGAACAGGATCCTCAACATAGTATGTGCTTAGGTCAATTGTTGAGTTTTCGATAATTGAGAATACGGGGAACCACATCATGATTCCGCCACCAAGATCGATTGGGTCCCAAGTTAGGTTGAGGTATCCAGCTACTGGAAATGCACCAGTAGAATTTAGAATGAATACCATTGTTGGTAGTAGTTCGAAAGTCCTATTGGAGAACTTGAGATCTCTATCAAATAAAGCAGAAGGTCCCTCAGAATCCAATCTGTCGGGATAGGACCAAGTCACATTGATTTTGTATTGCGCATCAAAGGTAAGTTGTTCAACTAATGGAATTAGACAACTTCCAATCTCAGCTGACGACCGCATTCTAAGTATGAAGGTGTCATTGACATCTGCATAGTGCAGAATTCTTCCAGTTTCATCAACGATGTCTGCATAGTAGTAATCAGGTAGGGAAAAATCTAGTGGATTAACTGCCATTCCAAGTCCAATTGGAGGAGTTCCATATCTTCCAGCTACTGAAGCTGTCAACCATGAGGACGAAACGGGTCTTCCATTTGTATCAATCACCTGCATACCGGTTGTAAGTATCATTGGTGCAAGTGCAATCTCATATGTGATAGCAAAAACTACATTATAGAAATCAGCTTCTTCTGTGAAATCGGAGTTCGATGAATCTAGAGACATGAACCTCGCCGGTTGTGGTTCTTCAGAGCCTGGTACATATCTGAAACCTAGACTGTTCCATTCATTTGAAGTGGCATTGTATTCCAATCCAAATACTGGAGCTCTTGGACCTGCTCTTGTACCCCAGAACTGAATTACATCTAGAATATTACCTTCACCAAGGAATGACTTTGGAATGATCATATTTACGGTAAGGTCCATTCCAACTTCAATCCTATAGCTGTTTTCTGCAATATCTGTCCCATTGTCATATTCTATCCAGATGTCTGGTTGTGGGCCAAATATCCAGTCGGAGTGTTGTTCAGAATGTTCGAATTGTCGTGTATCATTAGCAACCTCCCAAGCAACATGTAAAACTGGATCACGTTGACTCTGAGCGATAGCAGGACTAATCGAGCCAACAACACTCACGAGCAGTATAACGATTAGTGTTATTGTGTAAACTTTCCTCATTTTATCCACCTCACCAAAAGCCCAGCGTGCCGCAACCTCTATGTGGTGGCAATGGGATGCTGGCTCTTGATTTCGTGTTCATCAAAGGTTCAAATCCTTTTGATCTCTGATGGAAAAAACCGAATAACTGCACATAATCATTTGAAAAATTGCATATAATGTATTATGGATGAATCATCTATAGCTCAATAATGAATGCTGTGTAATACATTATGTCCATGTAGTATGTAACTAATGCATAAAGACTACAAACGAATTATCAATACTCGTTATCTCAATGCTAAGGAATCTACTCGTTTTGCAATGTCTTCATTCATCAGTAGATTACCTGATAATCCAGAACCTGTTGACCCTCTCTATCCTGATGAAGAACAAAAGAGACTAAAACAGATAGGTGGTATTCTATTAGTATTGTTAGATCAATACTATGGTACTTGGAATCTTGGAGTGTTCCTAATCATAGTAGGTGTTATTGTATATCTGCTTGTAGAAAGAGAAATTAAAATATAAAACTCCTATCTCCCTTTCTTGTCAATTATCAAGTATATCAGAACTGTGACCATTTTCATCTATAATTGATAGTTTCTAGCTGTCACCCTCATGCATCTTAGTACGGATATTTAGTGACTTCTATATTATCACTTACTATAGTCACAATTGTACGATACCTATTACATCATAGTTCCTTATCTATTAGTTATTACAAATATTCGGATGGTGGAAGTCTTAATGAAACGCGAAACGAAACTAGTCATACTAGGAATTTCATTTACTGCCATCATCTTCCTCGGTCTTCTGCCATTTCAAGCACTAGCAGTTACAAGGCCTCAAAATTGGCCTAGTTGGGATATTTGGAGGGATACCACTCCCGAAGCTCAGGGTTTGGATTCGAGCAAGATAGAGGAGATGTATGGTTTCATTGAAGCAAACGAAATCAATATTCAAAGTGTGTTGATTATTCGAAATGGATACATAGTGAATGAGGAATATCTCTACAACTCAATAAGGCTGGAGGAAAAAAGTTACTACTGGCCCGAAGCCGATCCATATTGGGAGCTGAGAGACGGCAGACTACATCATGTTTGGAGTGTAACAAAATCTGTTGTATCTCTGCTAGTGGGAATAGCCATAGAAGAGGGATATTTCGATTTAGACACTAAGTTCTTCGATGTGTTCCCGGAGAAGTGGGATTCCTCGAAATATGGTGATCCTGTGTATTTTGATGCCAAGAGAGACATAACCGTGGAGAACCTGCTTCTACAAAACGCTGGTATTCAATGGAATGAGTTCGATCCAACGACCACTTACGAATGGACAGTCGATGGCTTTAGTCTCGATTACTATCTAACGAAACCAATGGATTATCTGCCAGGTACAGAAGATCCTCTTGCTTGGACATATTCAAGTGGTAATGTAGAAATGCTGTCTGTTATTCTCGCAAATAAGACCGGGATGACAATGGCTCAATTTGCTCGAGAGTACTTGTTCAGACCCCTTAAAATCCGAGATAACGAATGGGATTGGATGTACGGCCCTTCGGCATGGGGAACAGGAAATCTTGCGGTCAAGTATCACGGTGGATTCGGGCTTTTCATGACACATAGAGCGATGGCACGATTCGGATTAATGCTTTTGAATCAGGGAAAGTGGCATGGAAGGCAAGTTGTTTCAGAAGATTGGGCTGTAACATCAACGAGTGCTCTAATAGACAGATTGCTGTTTGGTGTATTTCCAATTCACTATGGATATCTTTGGTGGGTTACTCCTGGGAAATATTATCAAGCATTCGGGGCAAATACACAGCGGATAATTGTAATTCCGGATTATGACATTGTGGTGGTCTTCACTGCTAATGATCCAAATGATTTGATGTGGTCTGGTCCCGTCGATAGTATGCTCGTTGATTCATTCATCATACCTGCAGTTCTCTAGTACAGCCACTGATGGGGATAAAGAATGTATTCGGGTAAAAAGCACTGGGAATCATACAGATGAATATCGTATTGAAGCTCTCACTGACAAGACAAATGATATGGCGGTTGCTATCGCATAGATGACAGTGTCGATATGATCGCACGACTATTCTTCAGTTTCTTGTCAGTGGAGCACTTTTGTAACTATAGCTCATCAAAATAGACTCTGAGGAGTTCAGCAACACTTCGTGCACTAGATGCAACGCCGCGGTCTCTGTGAGGCTTTGAGCCATCAAACATTCCAGAAACAGTCCCCAAACAGCCTCGCCGGACGGCGTTCAGGACAGGGCGGAAGATTCTCTCCTCAGCTTTCTTCTTGTTTTCATCTGTCCGACCATTCACATTGAGCCAAGCTGAGATATATGGTCCAATCAACCATGGATGGACAGTTCCTTGGTGTGTTGAGGCTGCCCTGCTCTTGGGACCACCAGTATAGGCTCGAGCATATCTTGGGTCAGAAGGTGCGAGTGTCCGCAAGCCAAACGGAGTTAGTAGTTCCTTTGTCACAACTTTAAGGACTGAGTTCGCCTTGATGTCATCCAGGAGAGGATATTGTAGACTAATGGCAAAAATCTGGTTTGGACGGATTGACTTGTCAGACTCTTCATCAGTAACAACATCGTAGAGGTAACCAAGTTCATCATCCCAAAACGTCTGCTCAAATGCTTCTCTGATCCATTGTGCGACTGCTTGGAACTCGTAGGGGTCTCGGCCAACAAGTGTTGACATCTCACCCATAGCCATTAGGACGTTATACCAGAGAGCATTAACTTCAACACACTTACCGATTCTCGGTGTTGCCCTCCAATCTCCTAGCTGTTCATTCATCCATGAAACTTCAACTCCCTCGATTCCAGAGATTATGAGCCCATCGTGATCTTCATGGATGTTATACTTTGTACCAATTCGATATGCCGCAACAATCGACTCCATTGTGTCCCATATGATTCCACGGAGAAACTCAACGTCACTTGTGCACTCGATGTATTTTCGAACAGCCATGATGAACCACAAAGATGCATCGACGGAATCATACTCGGGCTGAATTCCTTTGTCAGGGAAGTCGTTGGGAACAAGCCCATAACGAGCATAACGAGCGTATGTAGTGAGTACTGCTCTTGCATCTTGAAATCGTGCAATAGACATAGTTAGTCCTGGGAGGGAAATTAGGGCGTCGAGGCCAATATCCGCCAGTTCATGGTACCCAGCGATGATCGACCGCATCTTGGTCGAAGCGCGATCCACAATGAAAGTATCAGCATCAAGGATGAGCCACTCAATGTCCTCATCCCGCTCTCTAGAAGTCATTGCATAGGCCCTGTCGTTCAAAATCTTTCTCCTTCGAAGCTCCTCAAACCTCAGTTTAGCGAAATCTTTCCGTTCTGCCTTAGTGAGATTTCCCAGACTCTTCATCAGCCCCTTTCTTGTTGATGCAACAGCAAAGAGGAAGGAGAGGAAGTGAGATCCGGGTTCCAAAACAGTGTGAAAGACCCCGGGAATTATCATCTCTTCTTCATGAGGAAGACCCATAGCCTTGTCTTTCCGATATATCTGTGGCTCGGTAGTTCTGATTTCACTAGGCATGAATTCTGCATCAGGAGTGTAAGCATACATCCAAGGCGTGTTAGGTCGATCATCAAATGAGTAGTATGAATGATCGTCGACGACTTCTATCTCAGGTGTGAAGTCAAGATGTGGTGGACGAGCATGAAGATCTCTACAAGTCTGAAACGGTGTGACAGTCAGAACAGTTTCTTCAGTGTTAGATATCTCATAATTAATCACTGTCAAGTTTTTTCGATAAGCCATGAAGACCGTCTTCTCAAGCTCGACAGACCCCGTCTTGTATACCATCTGTGGAAGAGGATTAAGCTCGAAACGATTGAGATATCTATAACCTCGGTGGGTTACACCAGATGTCGTCTGTTCAGTGCTAAGGTTGCATTCACCTTCTCTGTTAATGAGCGCTTCATCAAGGCGTGAGAGTGTCAACCACCTATCAACCGGGGGGCTCAGTGAAGAAACTAGGAGGCCATGATATCCTCTAGTATTGAGACCAACAATTGAGGAAGATGTATAGCCACCTAGACCGTTTGCATACAGCCACTCGAAAGTGACTGCTCTATTCAGTCTAAGGTCAGCATCTTCCAGGGTAATCACTAGTTGGAGCTCCATCCAAATTTTCGTGTGTTTGTGCTATCGAAAATTGAACACTTTAAGGGTTGTGTCACGTTGCCACATGCAGACAGTCATTGACTTAAGGGAGTCAGTGTTTGAAGTTCAAAGTCTGGAGCCTTGTTAAGAAGTGACGATTGACCATGACTCAAACATTCTGAATATGCAATTAGTTGAGGGTATGTCAATCGAGAGAATTCGATTTGGTCTCAGTGCTAACCTAAGACGTCTAGCTGTGGTGACAGGCATTGCACAATTCTGTATGAGTGTGTGGGCTTGGCAATTTGGTATATTCCTGCAGGCGACAGTGGATGAAGTGTGGCAGATTGGACTGACTTTCTCAACTGGGACATTTGCATCAATCATTGGCTTCGCAATATCTGGCACGATTGCTGATTACATAGGAAGGAAAAACGTGATGGTCTTCGCCTTCTTACCGATGTTCGTAGGACTTGTTACACTCCGTTTCTTTCCTGTATGGCCATGGATTCCTCTCGAGTATGCAACAATCCAGATAGGATGGTCATTCATTTTGATAATGACAAGTGCGATTCCTGCGGACGAGCTTGCACAAACGGGAGGAGAGAACGCAGTCCGGACCTTCAACATGGTCCTCCTACCAGCATTCCTGGTAGATGGAACTAGTCCTGTAATTGCTGGTTTCCTTCTCAACTTGGGATATGTGGCTGGGGACCTTCACCTCATGGCTGCAATAGGTACAATGGTTGCAGTAGTATCAACTCAGAGGGGAATAAGAGAGTCGCTATCTGGAGAAATCATTCAAAAGGCCAAGTCAGGTTCGGTCATTGCGCTCAGGGGACTTGGTCGTAACTTTTGGATATTCGTATCAGGAATGTTTGGTTTTGTTTTTCTGATGAATCTAGCATTCCCCTACTTAGGCAATCTTGTTGTAAGTGAGTGGGGTCTCAGCGAGTCAATCTATGCGTTTGCATGGAGTGGCTGGTCACTCACATGTGTCATTTTGATGTATGGAATTGGAACAGCTACTGACAGAAATATTAGAGCAGCCTTGATTGTGGGAACGTTCTCAACAGCATTAATTGTTGGACTCTATTCATATGGCACATCAGTATTGGATCTAGTCATCTTGAACATCCTACTTGCTGCTCCAATTGTGATTTGGAGTGGAGCAGAAAAGACCTTGGCAGTAAATGGTGTTTCCAACGAGATGAAAGGACGTGCTCTCGGTGCATATCAGCTCGTTATGAGTACAACTCGACTATTTGCTCAGTCTATTGGAGCAATACTTTGGGATACTCTTGGGAGTTTGAGAGCTGTGTATGGGGTTGCGAGTATTCTTGGAATGGTCATTGTTATAGGGATTACCTATGCGCTTATGACCTTGAAGCTGGAATACAGAGGAGAAACCGATACACTCACAGATTCCGAGTAATGTTCTTATCTTCGTTTACGTGATTGAGGGACATGATTGGAGTTCTCGAGGGATGAGTATGGAAGAAGATGACTCTTCGTTTATTGGACGCCGACTGAAGCAGACGGGAGACCTATTGCTTGGTGGTGCTCAGAAACAGGTCGTCGATTACAGGAGCAAGTTCGAGGGGCTTGTGGGAGCCTATGATGATTTCCTCTCGAACCTGCTTGTATCTTACAGTGATGCATTATTCAATCTCGACTTTGTTGACAAGTTCTTTGGCAAAAGAAAACTGGCTTTCGCTGGAATCGATGGTACGGTACTAAAGTATGATGTCTTTGACCTCGTGGTCTTCTTTGCAGGAGCCTATAGTTCACACGGGGGCATAGTAATAGAGGAATCTGGAGAGGGGAAAATCACCTATGATGAGAAATATTTGGAAAAAGGGATGGGAGTATCAAGTGTCCTTCCGGTATACATCAACGAAATACCTCTCATTGATCAAACACTACTCGTACGTAGCGAGGATGGTCTTATCGACAATTCGATAACATTCACTGATGCATGGGTTGTTGATAATTCTGCTTTTGCAGACTATCTGATGGGACTTGCAGAGTTCTACCTTGGATACAAGTTGGTCAGTATTGAAAATCCAGTGGATATCTTACTGATTGATCGTGTGTTCTCCTCAGAAATAGCTTCATTCTATGCTGAAACCTCAGACTTCCGGCTGAGCCTTGATCACGAGTGTGGGATTATCGGACATAAGATAGATGGTCAACCTTTCAACAAGACAGAGTGGGTCAATGCAAGGAAGTTGTTTGGAAATCTAGACCTCGGTACACCACCTGCTAGAGGAGAGTTTCTGTTGTCGAGAGTTGTGACAGAACTCCTTAATGAAACGAGTCACTCAATGACCAGGGATGAGATAGCTGCAAGACTCTGGTTGAAAGACGAGTTTCATCTAGCAAGACTCGACAAAGAACTCGAGAAAGGAATCAGAGGTTCTGGAGAGGCGGAAGGCATCATCATTCGCAAGGGAAAACAATTCATCGTGAAGCCGCAGTATAAGGACATCAAATCACGAGTGAGGAAACTTGTTGAAGAGGTCTGTGAGAGGATGTTCTCAGCAGACCCCAATGTGTCCTACGAAGAGAGGTTCAAGATTGATGGACGTTGGATCACGACAAATGACCTTGCGTTCCTGTCACTCATGTCGTTGTATCTCATGGTTGAGAAATGTTGGGAGAACCCGACACTGCTGGTTGGAGTGGCAAAGGACACTTCTGCACGAGACCTCAAGAGACAGGTTCTACCTGTATTGAATTACGTTGGTCGATTCAATGGTGGTTTTGGAGATAAGGGACAGGATACACCTGACACAGATCGCATGATACTCCAATGGATTTCTCTTCAGGAACAAGAAAAGATCAAGGTCCCATGGTCAACGGTAGAGTATGATACAGCGTTCAAGACAATCATACCTCATTACAAAAGAACACCCGGGCTTGTTTCAGGAGCCCGTCGAAACCAGATATCTCTAGAGAAGACATTCGCCAAGTCCTACTTCCAGCTGTGTCAGGCTGCTTCCGATCCCAAACTTCGAAGCAATGTACTACTCTATGACAGGTTGATATATCCGGAGTTTGATTGTGGAACAGACAGACTAACGACTCTCCCACACGAGTATGAGAACAGGCCAGATAGTCCTGAACCTGTTGAGGTAGTCTTCTATGAGGGTGTAGACAACCAAGTTCAATCATTCATAATTACTCTGTTCAAGGGAATGACCAGCACGAGTATTCCCGAACTCTTTGGGCACATCCGTCCGCTGTATATAGCTGACAAAGTAGCCAAATATTACTGGAGCCAGTTCAAGGGAATGGTCGAGAGTACTGGCGTTTGGCTGGTCAATCGCCAAGATCTGAGAGAATTCCTATTCTATCTTAGTAGCTTTAGAGAAAGGAGGTCAAGTGTTGAGCAATCAAGAAAGACAAACTAGCCGAAGTCTTTTCACAGACTTTGATGGAGCCTTCGAAGGAAGGTTGGCAAGGGTCATCTCTGTGGCTGCAAATTACACTTCTGAATGGGCGGGTTCAGCAGCTCGATATGACTGTCGGATCAAGATTCGATACAACAAGGAGCTGATGGCTCAGCTAGAGGAAGGCATGTTGTTAGCTGTGAAAAACTTCAGAGGACAGTCAAAGAGAGCCATTAGTGAGGGCATCGTACGTTATACTGTCATGGTAATTAGTAAGGTGTGGCCACTTCACTATGGCCTTGGCGGAGTAAGTGACAGCCATTACTACCCTCTACAAATGGAAATAATCGAACAGTCTGTTCCTGATTGGTCGACTGACGACCAGGCAACTATGATGGTCCAAATGAATGCTGTTCCGATCAACTACGACCTCATTATCGACAAAAAAGGAGAGATAGAGTTCAGAAAGGGATTCTCATATCCATTGGTTGGCGAGAAAGCTCATGTCATTGACTTGGAAACTGTCGATCTCATCTACAATGACAAGGTGAAGAAAGCTATGGGATTTGCCAAGAAGACAACATCAGAAGACCCCAAGAAAGATCCTAGAGTTGGAGTACTCAGGATGTTCATGGAATCGGATCACCAGGTCCCAATCTATGTCGATTTGGCGAAGCTTGTCAGATACCACTTTGGTGTATTCAGCTTCACAGGCGGCGGAAAAAGCAATCTGATGTCTAATCTATTCAGACGAATCCTCTATCACGATAAGGACACTAAACTTGTGTTATTCGATATCTCGTGTGAGTATCCCTTCTTGCTTAGTGATGTCTTCATGGATCCCAAAATCCAAAGTACCATAGTTTTGGAGGAGGACCCCAAGACCCCAGAAAACTTCGCTCGCTCAGTTGTCAAACCACGAGACTTCGAAGAAGATCCTCGAGCCAATGACATCTTGAGGGCTATATATGACACTGGAAAAGTCACATTCTACAACCGACCACTCACACAAGTTCCAACATATGGTAGCCTCTTACAGGAGATGCGAGGGTTGCGGACAGAGAACTCTGGTAGACCTACATATGTTCAAGCAATGGATGAGCTCATAGACTTCCTTGCTTCATATGTGAATTCTACAGGTAAGACTGAGCATGAAGAGATTGACGATGCTTTTGTGGATCTACTTGACCAAGAGGCACGAAAAGCTATCGCGACATTTCAAGTCCATGACAAATCTACACTTTATGCATGGGCCACAACAAGGAATACCCTCAAGAAGGTTCTTTCAAGAGCTAAAAGTGCAAAGCAAACTGGTGTAACCATCAAGGAACTGATGAAGAAGTTCAGTGGTCCTGAACGAGTTATCTGCATCTCCATAGCAGATCCAGACACTCTTCGAGACCTAGTCATCAAACTGACAAGTGCAGCACTTCGATATCGAAAACGCAGCTTTGAAATTAAACCCCATATTCTGTTCGTCTTTGATGAGGCTCAAGAGTTCATCCCATCAGGTGCAAGTGGCCATCTAGCACAGACGAGTGCAGCAGTAGAAAGACTCCTTCGGCAGGGGAGAAAGTATGGTCTCGGAGGAGCTATTGCAACCCAGAGGATAGCGTATCTCAATACGAACATACTTCAGCAGCTACACACCTTCTTTGTTGGGACATTACCTCGTCCCTATGACCGGACTGTGGTGAGTAGTTCATTTCAGATCGACCTGAGTATCCTTGACAAGACCCTAGATTTCCCACCTGGGTCGTGGTTGTTATCAAGTTACATCGCCACCGGACTTGACAGCGTTCCAGTCTTTGTCAAAGCGGACAACTCAGAGGATGTTTTGAGGAAACATATTGCATCAATCGCATCCAGCGCTAAGAAAGGAGCGTCTGATTCGGAACAGACCAAACTAGAATGAAACTCACGTGGTATTTTTATCACCTGAAGAAGACTCGATGGTGCAGAAATGAGGCAGGCTGATGATTATCGACTATGGATGCAGGACGGTAGGTGTCAAAGTTGTTTTCTTCGGACCAGCCATGAGTGGAAAGACTACTGCAATCCATTGGCTGTTCAAAAGCCTCGGTGTTGAGGAGGTCACATCTATTGAGAATACGATCGGTCGTACTCTATTCATGGACTTTGGAGTGATTCCGTTCTCCCTCGGTGACTCTTGGACAATCAATGCTCATGTTTGGTCAGCAACAGGACAGGACTTCTACAGGTCAACAAGGGAGGTGGTTCTGGTTGGTGCGGATGGAATCATCTTCGTAGCAGATGCACAAGAACATCTCCAAGAGGAGAATGTGAAGAGTTGGCAAGAGCTGGTTTCGACTATGGCAGAGAATAAGGAGCTACTCCCTCTTGTCGTCTTCCTCAACAAAACAGACCTCATGGACATAGTAACTGAGGAAGACCTTCGAAGTCATCTTCGCATTCCTACTTCTATCCCAATATTCAAGGGAATTGCTCGTGACGGGCACAATGCCATTGAAACATTTCAGTGGTTATTTCAGACTGCGATGAAAGCCAATTTTACTTAGTTCTCATCTAGTTCAGGCATAGACATTATCGCTGATACATCCCTAGTATTCGCGAGTTCTCCGAGAAGATGTCCGGCTCGCCTAGCTTTGGTCGCGAGGTATTCCTGACTGAATTCTGTAGGGATTGTGATGAGAGGGAGTCGTTCGACAATCTTGATCCCAGCCTGTGTTAGTTGACGAATCTTCTCAGGATTGTTTGTGAGAAGTTTGATTGATTTTATCTGAAGGTTGTTCAGAATGTTTACAGCTATTCCGTAATCACGCTCATCTGGTTTGTATCCGAGGTGAATGTTTGCATCTACAGTATCAAGACCTTGATCCTGTAGAGCGTATGCTCGTATCTTCTCAGCGAGACCTATGTTACGACCTTCCTGACGAAGATAAAGGACTACGCCGGTTCCCTCATTCTCAATAATCTTCAGAGCCTCGAGAAGTTGGTCACGACAATCACATCTGTTGCTGCCCATCACATCTCCTGTCAAGCATTCAGAATGTACACGAGTCACAACACCCTCCTTCCCTACAACATCACCCTTGGCAATTGCAGTGTGTTCTTTGCCATCACAAGGACTGACAAACCCAGCAACTTGGAAATTTCCAAATCTGCTAGGAAGATCAGCGATGGCAACAAGCTGGACACAACATTCGTCAGTCGCACACACTTGTTTTTCACTAGCTTCAATCAATTGGTCAATCTGTTCAGGAGATAGTTTCATGGATTTCACCTGTGTCGGTGTATCGGCTCCTATACATTGCTATCATATATCTTTGGATTCTGCAGTAAATCCGGCATTGCTATATACCACATTAGCAAGCCCGAATTCAGCAAATTCAGAGAGGACATCTGATGACACGTAATCATACCAGTGCTGTTGAGAAGAGTGAAGCTTGGTTGAAGGAGAATGTCAAACGCTATGCCTTCAAGAAGCTCGAAAGGGAAATAATCCTGACAGGAGCCTGTGTTGAATGCGGATCCTGCGTAGAGGGCTGTCCAGTTGACGCTCTTACTGGAGAATATGTTGAGAGTAAGTACACACCAACCCTAACTGGAAAATGTACAGCATGTGGCATATGTTACGCCATGTGTCCACGTACTTCCTTTGTTGAGGAGGAAAATGTCGGAGAGTACCTAAGTGTTTGGAAAGTTAGGTCTCTTGGAGACCATTCACGTCAAGATGGCGGAGGAGCCACTGCAATCCTTGGATATATGCTTGAGAGTGGAGCTATCGAAGGTGCTGTTGTAGTGGGGCAGTCAGATGAGCCATGGAAGCCTATAGCGAAACTAGTCAGGAACAGAGATGAACTATTAGAGAGTGGAGGGACAATTTATACTCATGCTCCTATCTTACAAGCGATGTTGGGCGGATTCAAGGAAGGACTATCATCTATCGCAGTAGTTGGCACATCTTGCAACATCGAAGCGGTCACTAAGATGCAAAACCATCCTGCAGGTCTCTTCAACGTTGACAAGGAAGCGAGCGTGTTCAAAGTCAACCTCTTCTGTATGGAATCATTCAATTATGACAAGTTGAAAGCATTCTTGAAGAGTGAAGGAGTGGATATAGCAAAGGTAGATCGATTCGCAATCTCCAAGGGACAGTTCATGGTAACTGTTGGTGATGAAGAGAAGAGTTGGCCCGTTGCAGATCTAAATGCTATCGCCGCAACCTCCTGCTCATATTGTCTTGATTTGACAGGAATGAACTCAGACATCTCCTGTGGTAACATCGGTTCAGATGAGGGATGGACAACTGTCATAGTCAGGAGCAAGCAAGGCGAGAAAATCTTCAAAGAAGTCATCAAAGCAGGACTTGTTGAAGCTGAGGAAATTGATGAAAAGGAATTTGCAGCTGTTGTCAATACAGCCCGGTCAAAAAGACACAAGCTGTACAAGCTAGAACCTCATCACTAGTAAAGAAATGAAGTGAGAGGTTACTCTCCCACTCGTTCATGTTCAGTTACCTTCTGCGCATGAAGACTACAGCAGCAATGATTGCTATCACAGCAACTCCAGCTCCAATGATGAGGAGAGTGGTATCGCCTCCACCATCAGTTGTTGTGGGAGTAGGATCGGATGTTGTAGGTGTAGTAGATTCAGGAGGTACGATATCTATTGTGTCCTTCACAACTATGTTGTCAACTCTAGAGCCCTCAACACTGTAGGTACTTACAATCTCAAACCTCTCCGATATACTGTGAGTTGTATCCACTGCTGAAAGAATGGGTTCAGCAACTGGACCTGTTGCATTAACATATACATGCATTCCTCCAGTTGAGTTGCGAGTGATATCAATATGAGTCCATGTTTGGTTGCCAATTGCTAATCCTGCACTCTCGAGAGTCGCACCTCCTATTAATGCTACTATCGGATTTCCCTCATCACATGATACATGAAACGAGTACTCAGAGGTTCCATTCACTATGAAGTCAAAATACATCGAACCATAATCATTAGAATCATACACGAGAAATAAGTCAAAACTCCAGGTTCCCTCAATCTGGGAACTATTATGCCAAATTTCGTGAAGGAGATCGGAACCATATTCAGCCACCAAGTAGCCATTTGAAGCATCCCAGGATCCTTGGCTCACAGTCCAGTCATCATAGTTCCCATCATCAAAGTTGTCTTCCCATACCACTGCAGCTACGGAGTGTGGAACTAATGAGAAGACAAAAACTAGGGATATTATTAACGCTGTACATCTCAAAATGATATTCTTCATGATATATCTCCACAATTGAATTGCATTCATTTCAATAATTATCAATTAAATTGACTCTTTTCAGCAATGACTCTTGAATGGAAGAACTAATTGTATATTTGATGCTAAAAGATATTAGATACATCATGCATGTTGTGAACTATTACAGTCTTAAGTGTGCTAGGAACGACATCATCCAACTAATATTTCTCCACTATTAACCAGAATTCTGCATTGGCCTCGTCAATATACTCAATGCATCAAGGCTGGATCAAAAGGGTTCAAGATTATGTGGTTTGGAGAAAGAAAACGGTTCTACGCATCCTTGATTGTATTTATGATACTATTCATGGCAGGATCCCCCGCACTAGCAATAGATCCTATAGACTTTCCGAGTAATCTCAATGTCGGACCATATGTAGACAAGGTTGTCTACAAAGTGATTGGTGACCATACCCAGGCATTACTATCAGGGGAGATAGAGTTTGGATCTGAATATCCAAATTATGAAGAGGTTGTACTTTTGAATGAAGACCCAGACATCAGCATCTTCAGCACCTTGCGGAATGGATATGGTAACATCCTCATCAACTGTGGAAAGTATCCTCTCAATCTCAGTGCATTTAGGAGAGCGTTTGCTTTCGCGTTTGATAAGACTCGTGTGAAAATAGAAGTCATGGGTGGTCTATCACAGGAACACGACTCGGTAGTACCCTATGCTAACAGCTGGTGCATCGAAGATGTCATGCCATACCACTACTACACTGCAGAGGTTGAGATTGGTAACCAGATCCTCAACGACGCGGGGTTCACTATAGATCCTATCACAGGCTACAGGCTTGCACCTGATGGTTCTGAGTTCAAAGTGATTATGTTGGCTGAAATGGTGCGGATTCCAGCTGGAGTATGTCAGATTGGGGTAGACGCACTACGAGCCCTTCACGTGAACGCTGAAATGCAAAACATAGACTTCAAATTATTGTTGGCAAGAGTAAACAACCACATCGACTATGATATGGTCTTCTATGCGCCAGTCTTTGTTGGCCATGAGGTAGATTGGCTCGTTTCCGAATTTGGGTCAGAGTTTGTAGATACGCGTCTCAAGAATCCAACCAATTTCCAAAATGATACATTCGATTCATGGTGTGAGCAGCTCCTATACAATAGTAGCTACGAGGCAGTATA
>JBHLRZ010000019.1:0-64386 GCA_048882045.1 Candidatus Thorarchaeota archaeon
CCAGTCCTTCCTCTTCGTTGAATGTATGGCACAACAGATGGTACACAATCATAGAAGACAACTAGGTTGCATTCGGGGATATCTAGCCCTTCCTCACCGACCTGTGTAGCTACGAGAACATTGAACTCGTTGTTACGAAAGCCATCAAGAATCTCCACCTGCTTCTTCTGACTGAATCCTTTGTCAGAGCCACGAGAGCTCTGTCCAACAAAACGACTAGCTCTGACCTCCTCTAGTTGTTCAAGAGTTTCAGTCACCTCTACTGCTGTGTCTCGGAATCGAGTAAAAATCAGTATTCGTGAATCTAGATTGACTGACAGCTGTTCACTGACTATCTCCAAAATTGTGTCTGCTTTTGGATGACGATGACCTTTGACAATAAGTGCCTCGAGAAGGTTCTCAAACTGAGAGAACTCTGGCTTTGCAAGTAAGTCCTTGACTCCCTTTGAGCTCTTCTTATTGCGAACTTCTTCATGGACACCCTGAAGGTATCTCTGAGTGGGCATCAGTCCTTGAGTGCCAATGAACTCAAGGAGATGAACAATTCGCAATAGAGCTGTGAGATTACGTATGACCATGAACAGTGACCCAGGAGGCTTCGTGTACGTGCCGATCTCCTTTCGGACAACGCTCTGTGTTCTGAGAATCTCCTTCCTGGTCATTCGCCTTGGGTCTGGTAGACTGAACCCATTATCCAAAACAGGTGTTCGATAGACATCTATTATCGAGTAGAGGATATCCTTTAGGACCTCAATCTCTGATGGTAGGATGATGTACCGAATCTCTGAATCGACAGTCACCATATAGTCTCGAACATCATTGCTCTTCTCGTTTCTGACTTCAACATGTGACAGTCGTAGATTATCACAGACCATCCTGATATGATCCGCTTCGTGACCTGGTGACGCAGTGAGTCCTAATGAGTGAGTGTTCAATCCTTGTTTCTCGTAGAGCTCTGCGATGAAGGTGTATGCATAGTTCCCAACTCCCCTGTGAGCCTCATCAAATACTAATAACGAAACATCATTGAGATCATAGTTTCTCTGGACTAGGTCGTTCTGAAGGGCCTGTGGAGTCATAACCAAAACTCTTGCATCTGCCCAGATTGCTTGTCTGTAATCGGGAGAGTCTTGACCAGTAAGGCACACAACAAGGTCATCATCTATATCCAAAACCCGTCTCAGGTATCTAGCCTGCTGATCTACAAGAGGTCTCGAGGGTGCTAGAAAGAGTACCTTCGAGTCTTGGATTGCTGAAAGGCGCTTCGCTGCCACAAGGGCGGCTATCACAGTCTTTCCTAGACCAGTGCTGAGGACTATCATTGTACTTTCTTTTGCAGCTATATCAGCGAGATTGACTTGGTACGACCTATACTCTACACTGTTCTTCCGAATAAGGGGCGCCTCTACGTAGGTTTCCTTCTCAGCCAACATCTCTGCCTCAGGTGTTTTCACCTATCTGTGATAATACTCACTGTAAAAAGCCTCCTACAAACAAAAGATGTAGGGCAAAGGAGCCGAGTAGATATGACTACAACATCAAAAGAAGCAATGCCCAGTATCGAAGCAGAGCTATATGAGCTCAGTATGCCTGGAAGACTATTGGGAAAAGAGGTCTTAGATAATAGAGCCAGAAGGATTGGTATCGTACGAAGTATCAGGATCGCGCTCCATCCAACACGCTCAGAACTGATTGTAAAAGGCGCCGAAGTAGAGTTCCCTGTGGACTTCTCTAAGGTCGATGCAGTTGGTACAGTCGTTCAGCTCAACTCAGTAGTGAAAGACGCTGAGGAAATCGAGGTTCATGATGTCATTCGACTTCAAAAAGAGGTACTAGATGACATCAAGTCCTATTTGGGCGCCCGCTGACACGGACAACTGATGAATGCGAAGGGTATATAGTGGTCAGCGGAGCATTTCCATATTCGGAGGCTTCTCCATTGAATCTGACTGTGGAAAAACTCGTCAAAATGATTGATCACACTGTTCTCAAACCTGAAACTACAAAGGCCAAGGTCAAGCGGCTCTGTGATGAAGCTATTACTTACGATTTCGTAGCGATTTGTATCAACTCTACCCATGTTGAATATGCCGCTGAGTTGCTGAAGGACACAGACGTTAAGGTCTGTATTGTTGTTGGTTTTCCATTAGGTGCTTCACTCTCGAGTGTGAAGGCTTTTGAAGCAGAAGAATCGGTGAAAAGAGGTGCCCATGAGATTGACATGGTGATGAATATAGGCGCTCTTAGGGACGAGAATTACAATCTAGTTCAGAAGGATATCGAAGCAGTAGTTGCAGCCTCTGGAGATGCTCATGTCAAGGTCATTCTAGAAACAGGCTACTTAACAGATGATCAGAAACGTAAAGCATGCCTCATCTGCAAGGATGCTGGAGCTGACTTTGTCAAGACATCCACTGGGTTTGGTCCAATGGGTGCAACACCCCATGATGTTAGGCTGATGCGTGAAACCGTGGGACCAAAGATGGGTGTAAAAGCAGCAGGTGGCATTCGGAACTTCAAAGACGCGTGGCGAGTCATTGAAGCAGGTGCTGACCGTCTTGGGACAAGTGCTGGAGTTGCTATAGTAGAAGACTTTCGTTGGGCACAATACAGCGACTCTTGGATGACTCCTGACAAACCATGCTGGACATGCCCAAGTCGGATGGCAAACATGGCGAAACAACCGAAAGATGTCTACATGTGGTACAAAGAGCGGTGTCTTACCTGTCCCGACAAGGAACACAACGTCTTCAACGATTAGGAGGTCGGAAAGTTGTCTAAATCTTCACTCTATGCTGATGCCCCAATTCTTCATGTCAATCTAAGCGACAAGAGCATTCGGAGAGAACAAATCTCTCCTGATATCTTCAAGCAATACCTAGGAGGCCGTGGTCTTGGAGTCAAACTCCTCTACGATAATCTCGCTCCTGGAACTGATGCGCTCTCTCCTGACAATCTACTTATCTTTGCAGTAGGTCCTTCCACAGCTACAAGGGTGCCAACTGGAGGAAGGTTCGTTGTAGTCACAAAGTCACCGACAACAGGAACAATCTTTGATTCACATGCAGGTGGCTATTTCGGAGCTCAACTTAGGCGCGCTGGTTTTGCAGCAGTGGTCTTCCATGGAAAATCTGACTCACCCGTGTATTTGTGGATTAACGATGATGATGTTGAGATTAGAGATGCTTCAAAGGTCTGGGGAAAGGATGTCTACGATGCTACCGATTTGTTACTGCAGGAAACTGATTCCAAGGCTCAGGTAGCATGCATTGGGCCGGCTGGTGAGAATCTTGGACTTATGGCTGCGATAATGACTGACAAACACAGAGCAGCAGGCCGTGGGGGAGTGGGAGCTGTCATGGGTTCGAAACATCTCAAAGCCATAGTTGCTAAGGGGACTGGAGAAGTAGGAATCCATGACCCTGAGCGACTTAATACAGCTGTAGAGTGGTCTCGAAGACTGATCAAAAAGAATGCAGTAACTGACAAGTCACTGCCTGTCTATGGTACTCCTGTTCTTGTGAGTGTTGCAAATGAACTGGGAATGCTACCCACAAACAACTTCCAAGAAGGTACTTTCAACGATGCTGATGGAGTTTCTGGAGAGAAACTCCTCGAACGGTTTTCAGCTGGCACATACAACTGTCATGGATGTCCCATTGGTTGCGGACGTGTCAGTCAGGTTGAGGGAAGAAAGGTTGGAGGA
The DNA here is from genome assembly GCA_048882045.1 of Candidatus Thorarchaeota archaeon. GTDB lineage: Archaea > Asgardarchaeota > Thorarchaeia > Thorarchaeales > Thorarchaeaceae > SMTZ1-45. Next base: position 3,707 of record JBHLRZ010000019.1, read on the forward strand.
CCAGAGTACGAATCCCTCTGGTCACTAGGCCCGCAGTGCGGAATCAACGACCTCGAATGGATCACGATTGCAAATGACAGATGCAATCATCTTGGTCTAGATACAATTTCTACTGGGTCCACTATAGGAGCTGCAATGGAGCTCGTAGAGAAAGGCAAACTTGAAGCTCCATTGAAGTTTGGAGTCACGAAAGGACTACTAGACATTATAGAGGACATAGCGTATATGCGAGGACTGGGAGCCGAGATGAGTGAGGGCTCAAAGCGACTGGCAGAGCGGTATGGCGCTCCAGAGCTAGCGATGCAGGTGAAGGGACTAGAACTCCCTGCTTACGATCCGCGTGGTGCCCAGGGACATGCTCTTGGCTATGCCACTTCGAACAGAGGGGGCTGTCATCTTCGATCCTATCTGATAGGACCAGAGGTCTTGGGATCCCCAGTACTTGTTGACCGTGACAGGCCAGACGGTAAGGCAGATCTCGTGATGCTATATCAGGATCTCTCTGCTGCAATGGACTGTATGGTTGTCTGTCGTTTCACAAACTTTGCTTGGCCTGTTGATGTCTATGCAGAGATAATCTCAGCTGGAACTGGAATAGAACTTACCGGGCGCGACCTGCTCCAACTAGGCTCAAGAATATATAATCTCGAACGACTCTTCAACATTCGAGAAGGAATCACTGGGAAGGATGACACCCTCCCACCCCGGTTCTTCAAGCCACTCCCTGAAGGAAACTCGAGGAACCGTATTGTGCATCTTGATGAAATGCTGAAAGAATACTACAAACTACGCGGTTGGGACAAAGACGGAAAGCCAACAAAAGATACATTGAAGAAATTGGGCATTCCGGTTTCTTGAAATAGGTTCTCTGAGTGGCTCCATCATAACTTTCGGAGATGTACTTAGCTGGCCAGAGGAAAACGTAGAAGAGGCAAATTTCGAAGAGGCCATGCTCCATATCTTGCTAAGATTAGATTCTTCTGGTGTGACTCCTGCAATGTTCCAAGAATTGCAGATACAGACTGCAATGTTTGCGGAACCTCTCCTCGAAAGGTGAACCTATCTCCTCCAGGAGACCCTTTCCCCGCAATGGAGGGCCATCTTGAACGTGCGATCAGTACTCTAGATATTCAATTTGGGAACGGTGTAGGGAAATCTCTGCTTCCATCTAACAAAGTTGTAGTGATGAACAAGGTTTCATCTCTTGATGCCATGTATGAGGTCATTGTAGATGGTTTCATCGTTGGTCGTCTTAGATTTGACATTCCAAAACGTGGATACACGTTCCTCCTATCGCTTGAAGGAGCACGAAGAGTAGGTGCTGTCAGTAAACAGAAATGGGTTTCACTACATGATGGTGTCCTGAAATACCTGAAAGACGGCGCCAACCTCATGGTTCCTGGTGTTCAAGGTTGTGACTCTGATATCGAGATTAATGATGAGGTCTGGATTATTGATTCTGATGGAATGGTTGTTGCTGCCGGAATTGCAAGGATGACAGGGGCCGAGATAGCAAAGGAATCCAAAGGCTTTGCAGTGAAGATACGCTCAGTCGACAACCCAATAGGTCCGTCTGAAAATCCGAAGGAATCTACGTGGGAGGATGCTGTTCACTCAAACTTGAGGGATCTTGAGAATGTTGAAACCGAGGCGATATCCTTTGTCAAGAGGACAATAGAAAGACAGCCTGATATTCCAGTAGTAGTCGCTTTCAGTGGAGGCAAGGACTCTTTAGCCACGTATCTAGTGGTTGAGAAAGCAATACGGGAGAGTCCTCCCATATTCTTTATGGACACTGGTATTGAACTCCCTGAAACGATTGAATATATTGAGAACTTTGCCAACTCTCGGGATACAAAGATCATAGGTCAGAGAGCTGGTGAAAGATTCTGGGAATCTGTTGATACATTTGGTCCTCCCGCACGAGACTTCAGATGGTGCTGCAAGGTCCTTAAACTCGGTCCAGCAGCCACCTCAATTGCTGATGAAATGGGTGGTGAAAACTTGAGCTTTATGGGACAGAGGAAACTGGAATCCTACCAGCGATCCATTGAGCCTAGAGTCACAGAAAATCCATGGGTACCAGGTCAGACATCCGCGAACCCAATCCAGAACTGGAACGCTCTGGAAGTCTGGCTCTACATCTTCCACAAAAGAGAGCACTTCAACCCTCTCTACAATCGAGGATACCATCGCATGGGATGTTATCTGTGCCCCTCATCACCCCTAGCAGAACTAGAGAGTCTAAGAGAGACCCACCCCATACTTCACAAGCAATGGATGTCCAAAATGAAGGAATGGGCCGATAAGTATGGTTTTCCTGACGAATGGGTTGACATGGGATTCTGGAGATGGAAGAACCTACCACAGGGCCAGATGGAACTAGTAAACAAACTTGGTCTGAACATCGAACCAGATAGGTCCAGTCCTGGACAGAGTCTGAACCTGACAGTAACAAAAGGAGTTTCGCCGTGTGTCAAATCTGGCTTTAGTCTGGAGGGATCTTTTTCGTCAGGGATTGACCTGAATCGAGTGTCCAAGCTGTTTCCCATATTCGGAAAGACCAAACTGTCAGAAGAGCTGGGTGCCCTACGTACTTCGGCCGGTGAGAACAGCATCGCGCTGTTCAGCTCAGGATCAGTAGTGATACGAGGAGATAAGGAGAAGTCTGTGGAGCGCCTTACAGACCAGATAGAACGTGCCATGAAGAGGGCCTTATTCTGTCAGGCATGCGGATCCTGTATCCCTCAATGTGAACATGGTGCCCTCAATCTAGATGATGGAAGGCTTGCAGTGGATGAGGAGAAATGCACAAACTGCCTCAAGTGCGATAATTGGCCTTGTCCTGTATATCTCTCTTAGGTGGAAATTTCTTCTTCCAACGTTCAGCAAGTCCACTACACGTCAGAATTTCTGGATCTGCTTCTTTGATATTCTTGAGGAGTTTCTTGTATGAGTCATGATATTTCGGATGGCCAAAGTCTTCTGGATCTGGATGTAGGATGAATACTGCAAGGCCTCCCCTTGATTTGATATACTCCATCTTCTTATTCCAAACTTTTAGCATGTTTTCCTCTGAAAGTCTGTAGTAATATAGAAGAGTCCAGTCTTGTGGCATGGAAACAGGAATCTCCAGCATTGGACTCTGTTGCCAGTCCTCATCATCGCGATACAATGGATAGAAAGGAAAGATGGTCCGACTTCCTGTTGTAGCATATCCTACTGTGGAGTCATCGGTGTCCGGAAATGATGAATCCCAGTCATATCCTGCTTCAGTCAGGTGTTGGATCATCGTTTTGGTTCTATGAAGCATTGGTGCACGATATCCAAGCGATTTTAGTTTCAGCTCCCGTCCACGTGCCGCAGACCTTTCGATTCTATCTTTTTGTTCAGATATAGATAGAAATGGAAAACGTCCATCATGATGAAGTCCATGCATTCCAAAATCGAACCCGTCCTTAACTAGGGTATTGATGAAATCTAGGTCAATCTTGTACTCGTTTGACTCAGCCACGATATGGAATGATGAAACCATATCTTCAGCCTGTTCCATTTCTACAAACTTAGCCAATCCAAATTCATAGCCAATGCGGGTATCCACATCATGGGACATAATCACTCCAAAGTCCTTTTGCCAGAACTCTCTCTTCTCTTCGGTTGTAGGATCTAATCTATCAGCCAGATCATCAATTGGGAATTCCCTTCTTCTCTGACCTGCTGGTGGTTTCTTTCTGAATAGAGATAGCATTGAAACAAAGGAGTTTCTAATCTGATGAGGAATGTGATCAACCAGGTTCAGATTAACTCCATACTGCATTGCAGCTGGAGGTTCATACTTGATATCCATCTCGTTTCGATAGTAGTCACTCTTTGAAACCTTCACTGCATGTCACCGTATCAGTGGGTGTACTTCAACCAATGTCCATATCGAGACAACCATGCATTGACGACAAGGCTCACCTTTGTCCGCTTTCCACCCCACGTACTGGATTCAAGGTCATACCACCATGAGTCATTCTGTTCTATCTCAGTAGCCCTCTCGTCTTTCAAAGCGAATTTGGTTATCACAAAAGCTCGGTCCCTCACCTTGCTCCATGCTGTTTCAGTATCTTCAAAGAGGAAGATTATCTGATTGTCCATTTTTGATGATGGTCCTCTAGGAGTCCTGAAAATTGCACTAGCAAAGGACTCTTCAAACTCTGGGTCTTCTACATTCCAATCCTCTATTCTAAGATACCCTAAAAGCTCAGTCAGTATATTCCTCAGAATATCGCGTTTCTCTGTATCTGAGTATTTCTTGATGTATTCCTCATCTGTTCGGAGGACCTTTGCAGGCACTCCTGCTGCCAGACTTCTTGCTGGTATGTCTCGGTTTATTACAGACCCCGCTCCTATTGTGGCTTCTTTCCCAATATGCACATTTGGAAGCACAAACACGCGCCATGGGAACCAGACTCCATCTTCAATTGTTATAGGTCCAAAGGCTACTGGAAAACCCTCGAGTATGGGTTGCCAAGTCCCATGAGTGAACAGAAAATTAGAACCTCCTATCCCAACCCGCTTTCCTATCTTGATGGGGTAAGTGGGATTGATGACACTCTGCGCGAAGATCATGGAAAGGTCCCCAATCTCAATCTCGGACTTGTCAGTCTTTAGTCCTCCAATGTATACCTGTTCCTGAATTGTTACCTCTTCACCAATGACAACCTTATGTGTATCAATAATCACTAACATCCCAAGGTTCGAGTATCGCCCCATCACAAACTCGTTTGCTTTGATCATGCAGGCCATACCAATCTCTGCGTAATCTCCAATCACAATCTTCTTGCAATCTAGTATTGCAAGAGGCCCAATCGAAACACCTTCCCCTATCTCCGCACCCTTTCTCCTATAGTAGGCAATCTTCAGACTAGAAGGCAAGAGTCCAATCGTGGCCATCTTGCTGATTGGCATACTGAAAAGGTCGGGATCTCCGACATGAGTTCTGACCATGAAAAAGGGTCCAAACAGCACAGCCAATAGGATGAGCCAACGAAGGCCTCCCACAAATAGGTTATACTCCGACCAAAGGGTGCTACTTCCAATTAACAGTACGTAGTCGTAGTAAACGACATCAAAGATGATGAACAGTATAAGCCAAACTAGACCTACACTCAGCACTCTAACTCTCTTATATCTCGGTACAAAAGTCTTGAATGAGAGATTGATTACAAAAAGCAGAAAGAGGAACAGGATGACATTCTTCAGTACATATTGGCTGGAACCAAGTATGATGGTCCATATCCACTCGAAGACTATTGTTGAGATTGGCACTAGAATCCATGCGACAATTGCATAAGACCTACTGTTTTTGATGAACTCTTCCAAGTCTATTCCTCCGATTCCTGAGAGAAAGTAGTGAGTCGGGTGTCGCCCTCTCCTCTGGACTATATTACCATTGTCATGCATCATGTGAACACACAAGGTTGCAACAAAGGTTATTTACCACAAATCCGCCTCATGACTCGGTTGGCAAATGTCATGCTGTCGGCAATCAGTCTGAGCATCTACGAATACCGAAAGTATCTAGTGCTCACACTTGCCATTTCACTGATTGCAATCCCGATTGCTGATGTTCTTGTAATTCAACGTGATAGAAACAGGAACGAGATGTATGGTGAGGCATTCTGGATTTATGGCTTTGAAATCTATAATATGAACGATACAGTTCTAGTTGAGATGATTGACGACCTACATCCAGAGTGGAACTTTGATGATGGTACTCATGTCCTCCCTGATTATCTCGAGAATGTGAACTATGAATATCCTGTGTTCGGATTGTTCTTCTTTGCGATAGCCACCTGGTTATTCCCTGGAGCAGGAGGATTACAACAACTATGGCTTAATTTCCTCCTTGTCTTGGTCTTCAATCTGAATTTGGTCTTACTAGCAATCCTCCTTCGTGATAAGATCAAAACTGAATACTGGGCTAGAATGTTCTTTGGAGGTTATTTCATCTATGGTCTCATGATGTCTGCAGGTGCAGGAAAACTGGAACCGGTTGTAGATTGCCTACTCTTGATGTCAATCGTTCTTTGGACCGAAAAACAACATGGCAAGGCTATGTTCACTCTAGGTTTGGGTGTCCAGACCAAAATTTATCCTGCTGTAGTTTTTCCATTGTTCTTTCTGGGAAATCCCGTTTCTTCAATCTGGTTCTTCTTGTCGATGATCATGTCGATAATTCCCACATTGTTTGGAGCAAGTTTCGAATCACTCATATCGCATTTCCTGAACACTTCCAGCTATAGTGCATATATTATCAATCCACTATACCCGGGACTAACATGGGGTACACCAGATCTCACAACAGAGTCATCCACGTTCTATACCTGGATTCCTGCATTGATCCCCCTTGTGATCTACACCTTCTTTGTCATAAAGACAGTCCGTCCATACTTGCCATCGAGAAGTGAACTTGAAGGTAAGTCTCTCAGGCTGAAATTGTTGACACTCAAACCATTCTACCTCTATATGTTGCCCGGTATACTCTTCGTTTTCCGTTGGATTATGCCTTGGTATCTCTACTGGCTTGGAATAGTAGTAGTAATGTTTGACAAGAATGAACATGCTATTGGATATGTGAAAATACTCACAGTAGTCGGATTCCTCTATGCATTCGGAATACTTTGTAACTGGCCATATTTCATCTCAGGTCCGTTACCAGACTTCTTTGAACACTTCCCACTACAATGGTGGATGACGTTTATCCTTCTTGTTGTCCTTGGATTCTCAATAGCCATAGCCTATAACGTCTGGAAATGGGAATTCGATCGGCGTGAGAAAAAAGCAAAACTCATTCGCGAAGCAGAAGCTCGTGGGGAACTAATAATCTGAGGTCTACAGAGGTCTCCCGTTCTCTCTATAGTGCTTGATGATCCGTTTTCTGATTTCAGTTGACGAACACAGTCCATCAGCATCTTTCCTCTTCAGCCGAACAATCTTGGTCTTCAAGCCCTTCTTCTTGAAGTGTTCCTCGAGAGCACTGACATCAGTATACTGATCGTATCCGAGAGCGACAATATCTGGTTGAACCTGATCAATGATGAGAGTATGATCATTAGTATCCAAACCGATAATCGCTCTGTCAACAAACTCTATCGATTCAACAATCTTACGTCTTTGCTCCTGTGGGAAAACTGGTGGCGCACCTCTCTCTCTCTCAACCGTTTTATCCAGAGCAACGACGACCACAAGCTCACCGTCATCTCCTGCGAGCTCCTTTGCCTGCTTTAGATACGCAATGTGTCCAAGATGAAGTATATCGAACTTACCAGCTGCTAACACTTTTTTCCCAGTCAATCAAGCCCCACACCATGTATCTTTTCAATCAGTCCTCATCAACTGCAAGGAATGTTTGGTCTTCAGTTAAGACCTCGATTCTCCTCTTGGTCTTTGTTATCTGACTCACATGAACCAGTCCATTGATTTCCAGCTGTAACAGGGCTGCGTTCAATTCAGCGTCGCTAGGTTCAGATCCAAGCTCCTTTTTCAGTGCTCTTATCAGTTCGTCATCCAAGATGACGCCACGCCTTTTCTTGACTATTGACACAACCAAATTAGGCAAGGGCATAGAATTCCATGGTGCCATTTTTACTCACCCCTCTATCCATACATTGAGTGGGTAGCAGTGTCCACCTCTGTTGTCCTACGGAGAGTTTGGTCCATCTTCCTGTATCGCTCCAGCATCTCTTTCGTCACAGATGAATGAACCGATTCGATTGCTTCCTCAAAGTGCTTCCATGCAACCTTTTCAGTGTCCATACTTTCTCTGAGAGCTCTCATTCCAGCTTCTCGGCAGATTGCCTCGATATCTCCACCAACGTAGTTCTCAGTGAGTTCAACGAGTTTACTTATCTGGCCCATCACATCGTCATCAAGCGGCATTCCCGCAGTATATATCTCGAATATTGCCTGTCTGCTTTTTGCATCGGGTGCATCAACATACACAAACCTGTCAAATCTTCCAGTTCTCAGTAATGCTTTGTCGATGAGTTCTGGTCTGTTTGTGGCTGCTATCACCACGATGTCCTTCATGGATTCAAGACCATCCATCTCTGTGAGCAGTTGACTGATCACTCTCTGGTTGTGGACTGCTCCAGGCCCATCACCACCAGCACCGCGAGTTGGAGCCAGTGCATCAATCTCATCAAAGAAAATGATAGCAGGAGCTGCAGTCCTTGCCTTTCGAAACACTTCTCTGATGGCCTTCTCACTTTCTCCTACCCATTTTGAGATCAATTCTGGTCCCTTAACACTGATGAAGTTAGCTTCGCTCTCTGTGGCTACTGCTCTTGCAAGAAGGGTTTTCCCACAACCTGGAGGACCAAATACCAACACACCTTTTGGCGGAGTGATTCCTAATCTTCTGAAAGAATCAGGCTTCTTTAGGGGCCATTCTACAACTTCTTTTAGTTCCTGTTTGGCTTCATCAAGTCCTCCAATATCGCTCCATTTCACATCTGGGACCTCAATGAAGACTTCTCTGACAGCAGATGGTTGAATCTCTTTCAGTGCCTCTAGAAAATCACCGTTATGAACCTCGAGTTCATCTAGCACTTCTTGGGGAATCTCCTCATCTTCAAGGTTGAATTTCGGAAGGTATCTCCTGAGTGCTTTCATAGCGGCCTCTCTACACAACGCATTCAAATCTGCACCCACGAAACCATGTGTTATCTTCGCCAAGTGTTGGAGATCGACCTTTAGTTCGCCCTCATCTGCCAAAGGCATACCTCTTGAATGGATGTGGAGAACTTCCAACCGTCCAGTTTCATCAGGCACTCCAATTTCGAGCTCCCTGTCGAAACGACCGGGCCGTCTTAGTGCTGGGTCAAGAGCATTTACCCTATTCGTGGCACCGATGACAACAACTTGACCTCTGACCTTTAGACCATCCATAGTGGCCAAGAGCTGAGCAACGACTCGTCTCTCAACCTCTCCCTGGACATCCTCTCTCTTTGGAGCGATTGCATCAAGTTCATCAATGAATATGATACTTGGGGCGTTTTCTTCAGCCTCTTCGAAGATCTTCCTAAGTTTCTGTTCTGACTCTCCATAAAACTTTGACATGATTTCTGGTCCATTGATGTGTACAAAGTTAGCTTCCGATTCTCCCGCAACTGCCTTTGCCAAGAGTGTCTTGCCTGTGCCGGGTGGTCCATGAAGGATGAGGCCTCGTGGAGGATCAATACCCAATCTCTTGAAAATCTCTGGATGTTTCATTGGGAGTTCTACCATCTCTCGAATTCGTTGGATGGCATCAGACAAGCCTCCTATTTCTTCATAGGTCACCTGAGCTGCTCCAACAACATCTCCAGTGGGTTTTTCCGCAATGGCGAGAATGGTTGAATGCTGTACTACAACAGTACCTGTAGGTTTGATAGACGTAACCTTGAACGGGATAGCTCTACCAAGAATAGGAATGAAAACAGTGTCTTGAGTGGTCACCGGACAGTTCAGGAGCTTTCTCTTAACAAACTCCTCAAACCTTGGTTCTGGGCGAATTGGAACTGATGTTGGAGCCAAAGTAACGTTCTTTGCGGGTTCTTCATTCGCACGTGCTACCGTCACTTTCTCACTGAGACTGACTCCTGCGTTTCTTCGGATACGTCCATCCATCCGAATGATCTCTCTTCCTTTGTCTCCCTGGTACGCTGGCCAAGCAATTGCGGCAGTCACTCGCTTGCCTTTGATCTGAATAATGTCCCCAGTTCTGACTCCCAGTTTCTCCATTGATACCGCATCTATACGGACAATGAATCTGCCAATGTCTCTATGCTCGGCCTCTGCGACCTTTAGAATAATCTCGACCATTGCTTGTTGGCATCCTCCTAAACCATTATTATAGTATGAGAAACCGGACGGACTGCCTCAAATCAGTGAAACCCGTCCTTTTTCTACTATTCAATGTTTCTTTGCCAAGCCATATAATCCAATACAGAACCTGTTTATAGCCCTCTACAGAAATTTATGGCCATTCTGTTGCCTCTTGAATCTCCAAAATTCGCTGTTTTGCGCGCGTACTACATTCTGGACACTCTTTCAACTTCGACCTGCGATACACCCTCTATAGCACTGATTGCTGCTTCGATGTCGTCGGTACCGCCCATCGACTCATCCCTGGAGAGATTCATTCGGAGAGCCTTCAGTCCGAAAGCTACCGGTTGAGTTTCTGTCGCTCCAAGATCTGTTCCCTCTGGAATCGCGGTTTTAATTCTTTCAAGAAGGTCATCTAAATTAATGTCCACGTCTTCAGGCATTACTCGTAGGGTCATCACAACTCTTGCCATTGTTTGTCATCTCCAGACATTGTCTATGGCCCTTCAAACCCACAGTTGGGGCAGGTGTATCTATTTGAGAAGCGTCTGCATGATTCACATCGCCATATGGTAAATTCACCACAGGATGGGCATTGAAACTTCACACCATTCTCCTTCGGAGAAACCGAAGCGTGACATGAAGTACACCTGATAGCTCTCATAGTTGCCAAGTTATCACCAGAAGGTTTGCTGGTACCAGAGGCACCAGTTTTGGGGGCGTGCTGCTGAGTTATTATAAATCTGTCGAAGTGGTGTTTAAACAGAAGGATATATTCACAGATTTTACTATCAAACAAGTGGTCACGATGGGAACCAAACTCGGTGATATTGTTCGCGCACAGGATATCTCTCTATCCGCGCTCTCAGAAAGGCGAATCGCAATTGATGCGTTCAACACCATCTACGCTTTCCTCGCATCCATCAGACAGCCAGATGGAACTCCTCTGACTGATGTCCAAAGCCGAGTTACAAGTCACCTTAGTGGACTATTCTATCGCAACATTAACCTCCTTGAGAATGGTATCAAACCAGTCTACGTCTTTGATGGAGAGGCACCAACACTGAAGGCTGCAGAACAGCAGAAACGGAGGGACATTCGTGATGCGGCTTATGCAGAATGGAAACTGGCTAAATCAGAGGGACGAATCGAAGATGCTCGAAAAGCTGGTCAAGCAAGCTCGAAACTGACTAGTCCGATGATAACAGAGAGCAAGGAACTCCTATCAGCATTAGGGATTCCAGTCATTCAAGCACCTTCAGAAGGAGAAGCTGTAGCAGCGCAGATGGCTCGTGAGGAACTTGTCTGGGCAAGCGCTAGTCAAGACAATGACTCTCTACTATACAACTGCCCCAGGATGATTCGGAACCTCTCAATCTCTGGAAGGAGAAGAATAGCGCGATCTCAATCATTCAAAACAATAGAGCCTCAACTCATCAATCTAGATGACAATCTTCGTGAGCTTGACATTACACGTGAGCAGCTGATTGATATTGCCATACTAGTCGGCACAGACTATAATGACAAGGTTCCTGGAATCGGCCAAAAGACTGCACTGAAGCTTGTAAAGAAACACGGAAACTTAGAGGGCATTCTTTCTGCATTCAAGGTATCAAAGAAACCTAAGGAACGAGAAACCCATGGAACGATTTCTGAAATTCCCTTTGAGGAGATACGTGAGATATTCCTCAACCCCCCGAAGATGAAACTCGAACATCCAAAATGGTCAGAACCCAATACTGACGAGATATTCCGTATTCTCTGCAAAGAACACAATTTCAGCGAATCAAGAGTTCAGAGGTCTCTAGAAAGACTAGAGGAGGTTCTCGGTTCAACGCGTCAGAGCTCCTTGTCTGACTTCTTCTAAATGACAAACAGTTTAGAATATATAGCAAGCCACATCTAGTCAAAATAGGCAAAGGTGAATCACACTCATGCAAAGAGAAAGAATGACAGCGGTCCGGGCATCTATAGCAGACATTATTGGAGGTACTTTCAGGGAAGACACGGGCCCTCATGTGATTTCGCCTTTCGGTGTGGAGCTTCGACGGGTCGTAGTTGTGGGATTCGTTGTTAACAAATTCTACAGGGAAGGTGATGACTCAGGCAAGAGGCGTTTTGAGAGCATCACTCTTGATGATGGTACTGACACAATCCGTGTAAAGGTCTGGGGAGATGATGACGCGTCAATACTTGAGGGAGTAAAAGAGAACATACTCGCACTAGTAATTGGCAAGGTTAGAAATTACGATGATGAAACCTACATAATTCCTGAGATTGTACGGGAACTGACAGATCCCAACTACATGAGTCTACATCTAATGGAGCGGTACAAGACAATCCTGACAAGAAGCGGGGTGAGCCTTTCAGGTACTGTAGAAGAAGGGCAAGAACTTCTCACCTCCGTGCCAAGTGCACCCATTGCGCCTGTTACTGGCAAGCTGGCAAAGGACATTGTGAGCTATATTCAGCTCGAAGCCACTGATGATGGGATGCCACTGAAAGACATCGTGATCTATTTTGAACAAAAGGGGAAAGACCCAGATAAGGTACAGACAAAGGTCTGGGAGCTTGCAGCAGAGGGTCACATAATCGAGAGGCCCATAGGTCACTTTCGGACTCCTGATTACTAGATTCATGTCGTAGCAATACCTTCAATAGCACATGGGAGAGAATTGACGTATGGACGACTATGACAGCCTTCTCGATAGGGCAAGATCACAAGTTCCCGAAGATGCCTTCAAGAAGTCCGGAGAGAGATTCAAGGTTCCTGATGCCCAGCTAATAGTTCAAGGCAACAGGAGTATCTGGCAGAACTTTCAAGAAATCATCAACATTCTCAACAGACCTGGAAAAGAGGTGTTGAAGTTCCTGTCAGGTCAGCTTGGTACAGCAGGTAGCATCGAAGGCAGCAACGCTCTATTCAATGGGAAGTTCACTGAGGACCAAGTAAATGACGTTCTGAATCGATACATTGACTCTTATGTCATATGTCCTGTCTGTACACGTCCTGACACTGATATCCAGAAAGATGGAAATGCGTATTATCTGACCTGCAGCGCTTGTGGTGCAAGAACATCCATTCGACCGGTATAGAATAAGGGATTGTGGGAGAAAATGGTCCAAGTCTACATGCGTGTCAACGAAACTCATGAGCACTATGTGGTTGCAATGTGCGATAAAACTCTCTTGGGCAAGACCCTCAAACATGGAGATATTCAATTCAAGATTAGTGAGGAGTTCTATGGTGGGGACCTAGTAGACATCAAGACATGTCTGAAGCATCTTGAAAAGGCAACAATAGCGAACATGGTCGGAGAGAAGACAGTAACTGCAGCCATGAAGGCTGGTCTAGTCCATGAACAGGCAATCCTCTACATCGAAGGACATCCACATGCACAATGGGTCAAGCTCTGAACAAGACTAATGGGAGCAGCCTCCACCGCTTCCATGGTCACTACCGCAGAGACCATCTTCACTCATTAAATTGCCCTCCCCCTTCACGTATGATTCAATGACGAGTTGAGTCCTGTGCTCTCCTAAAGCAAGTAGAGGAGTTACGTTACAGCTTGTAACAATCGGCCAGATTTTAAGTAAAAACATCCGAAAAATTCAGGATGGTTCAATTGAAAGCGCCCTGTTATCAATGTGGAAACCCAGCAGTCATTGACGGACTCTGTGCAAAGTGCTATGCAGAGGCTCATCCTCTCATAGAGGTTTCGACACCCTTGACACTGCTCGCATGTAGAAGATGTGGATCAGTGAAGATTCCAGGTGGGTGGAAAAAGATGACAGTGGACACATCTGAATCTGATGATTTGTGGCCAGCACAGGTTGATATCCTCCTCGACAATGAAGTGAAAACATCAAGACCAGGAATTGAACTCACGATTGAAGAGGAAAAGAGACTAGATAGGGTGCTCCATGTCATCCTTACTGCTTTTGGTAGTTCACATGATGATCTTCCGCCTCATGAAGAACAACATACGATTGAAATTCGATTCTCATACGGCACATGCGACACTTGTGCTATGATGAGTGGTGGGTACCATGAGGCAATTCTCCAAATCCGTGCAGACAATCGGCCATTAACCGAAGAAGAAGAAGAAGATATTGTCCGCACAGTGACTGAGATGACAATTGCAGACTATGGATTCGATGACAAGGCATTTGTGACTAGAGTCAGTAGTGACAAATTTGGTCTCGACTTTCAAATAGGATCTGAGCATCTCTGTCGATTAATTGCCAAGGATCTTGAATCACGATATCTGGCTCAACGGAAGGACAACTACAAACTTGTAGGTCAGGACAAAGGTGGAAAGGATAAGTTCAGAATAACCATCCTCATTCGACTAAATAAGTTCCAGATAGGTGATTTTGTCCGAGTTCTGGATAACCCATGTCAGGTCATGGCAATGAGCAAGGCAGGTCTGACCTGTTTTGACCTCGTTCAACGAGAACGATTTACAATGAACCCCAAGAGTTCTAAATGGCGAACATTAGATTTCATTTCTCCTAAGTCAGACAGAAGACAATACATGGTGACAACCCGGGTCTATAACCAACCAGTTCAACTCATGGACTCTGAAACCTACGAAATACGGGAGATTGAGGAATCATTACTCGAAGATTCGATAGAAACAGGAGCACCTGTTTATGGTCTTGTCCTCGATGAAGAGTTCTACCTACTCCCCCCCGAATAGAAACCACAGGTTTCAATATGCTTAAATGGACTCTAAAAGAATCTCCCAATAATTGCTTCTGGACTTCATAATCCAGTATTTAATTGGAGGAATACTTTGTCTCGAAAAGGACGTGGCGGTGGAAAGAGACCGCAAAATCAAGGTGACAACCCTGACGAACCAATGAGGGTTCGGACTCCACGACGTGATGATGGAGAGATGTTTGGAGTCATTATCCAGATGTTAGGGTTTGACAGAGTCCGAGTCAGATGTGAAGACCAAAACATCAGAATAGGTCGAATCCCCGGTAGGATGAAAAAGAGAGTCTGGATGAGAATTGGAGACACTGTTCTGATTACACCTTGGGATTTCCAGAGTGATGAGAAATGCGACGTTGTCTACAGATACAAAGGCAACGAGATAGATTGGTTGGAGAAGAGAGGCATACTCAAGGTATTTTGAGCCAAGTCAAGGCTTTTCTGAATATAATGTCTAGTATCGGACAACAAATCACAAGAAGAGTCTAGGATGGATCTCACACTTGAAACGAGCTGACAAAGAGCACGAACAAATCCTATCTGAGCTTGATCGCCGTAAGATGAAGCGAAGAAAAGATGTTGACGAGTTCAAGGTCGTCGAAGGTGTAATAGACCCTCCCACCATGAAAATACTCTACAAACTGCTCAATCGAGGAACAATCAGTGCACTCCATGGAGCAATTAGCACAGGTAAAGAAGCCAATGTCTACCGTGGAGAGGATGCAGAAGGGAAACCCCTTGCAGTCAAAATCTACAGGATATCCACAGCTGAAACTGATTTCATGCTTGAGTACATCATTGGAGATCCTCGATTCAAGCGGGTGAAACGAAGAAGTAGGTCTTTGATTCCACAATGGGCTACAAAGGAATACAAGAACCTCCACCGTTATTATGACGCAGGAATCCCAGTACCCAGACCAATAGACATCGAACGCAATGTTCTCGTTATGGAATTCATAGGTGATTTAGAAACCAACCTTCCAGCTCCCTTGATTAAGAACGTCGAGGTTCCCTCTCCTGCAAAAGTGTACAATGATATAATGCATCTGATTGAGATTGGTTATACAAAGGCTGGGCTTGTACACGCAGACCTCAGTGAATTCAATATACTATGGATGGGAAAACCAATAATCATTGATGTTTCGCAGGCCGTCTTAATCAATCATGACTATGCGAATAAGTTCCTCCTCCGTGACATTCAAAACGTAACCAATTTCTTTCGAAAACTGGGTGTCAGCACGGAAGATCCAGAAGTGATTGCAAGACATATAATCTCAGTGGGTGATGAATGATGCTTTACCACGAAACTGTCAAGGTTCCAGTCGATAGAATCGGAGTAATAGTGGGACGTAATGGTAAAGTACGGAAGAGAGTCGAAAAACTGGCTAATGTCAAAATCGAAGTGGATCCTGAAGGAATCGTCACAATTACTGCCCCAGAAAACACAGAAGACCCGATTCTGGCATGGAAAGCTAGAGATATAATTCGGGCCATGGCACGAGGGTTCAGTCCGAAAAACGCACTCTCATTGATTGATGATGATATGCAACTTATTGTCGTGTCCTTACGTGACGTCGTGGGTAGTTCACCCACTCAGATGAAACGGGTCGCAGGTCGTATCATTGGTGAGAATGGTCGAACAAGACGGGTCATTGAACAGACCACGGAAACCAAAATCTCTGTCTATGGCAAGACAGTGTCTATTATTGGAATGAGTCCTGGACTAGACTATGCGCGAAGAGCTCTTGACATGCTGATTGCAGGAGCTCCTCATAGCGCTGTCTATTCTCGATTGGAGAAGATGAGAAGGGACATGAACCGCCAGAGGGCTGAACTCTGGGAAGACACTGATTTGTAGTCATGTAATACCTCCCCTAATATGAATTGAACGTCAACAATTCACGAGTCATATGAGTAATCAAAAGTCAGAGAATGTCAGTTTTGAGAGTATCTCCCCTGCAGAATTCTTCTACAGAAACAGGCAGATGGCTGGCTTTGGAAACCCAACACAGGCTGTCTATTCTACGGTGCGAGAGTTAGTCGAGAATAGTCTTGATTCGTGTGAGGATGCAGGTAAACAACCCTACATTGAGATAGACATACAGAATGAGATATCCGACACAATTACGATCACAGTTTCAGACAACGGTTCTGGAGTTCCAGCAGACCAGATTCCTGATGCCTTTGGCAGGGTTCTCTATGGGAGCAAGTACTCACAACGACAGAAACGAGGAACCTTCGGTCTAGGAGTGACAATGGCTATTCTCTATGGGCAGATTTCTACAGATAGTCCAATAGTAATCCATTCTAAAACAGCTGGGTCAAAAGGAGTGCAGTATCATCTTCTCGTTGACGTAGAAAACAATCAACCCATAATAGAAAAGCGCGAGGACCTTCAACGAGCTGAGAATGGAACGACAGTCACAGTTACTCTCAAAGGTGACATAAAACGTGCCCAGGATCGCATCATGGACTACCTCAAACTCTCTACGGTATCCACTCCTAATGCAAGAATTAGTCTTTCCATAGATGATGATGTTGTCACTAGCTTTGGAGGGTTTTCTGACATACTTCCGATTCCAGTGAGAGTGTCACTACCACATCCACGAGCCGCAGATCTTGAATTGCTTAGAAGACTTGTCCAACGAAGCGGAACGAAGACACTTCGTGACTTTCTCTGTGACTCCTTCCAGAAAGTTGGTCCAAAGACGGCCTCAAAATTTCTCCAATTCATGAATATGGACGCAAGTAAGAAAGTAAGTGAAATGAAACGTGAGGATTTGACCCGGTTGGGAACCGCACTTCGAAAATATGACGAATTCGAAAAACCTGACAGCAGATGTCTCAGTCCAATTGGAAAGCAAGAGTTTGTTCATGCAGTTTCTTCTCAGTTTAACACCTCCATGACACACTATTCAATGAGGGGCCCAAGTGAGTGGCAAGGAAATCCGTTCGTGGTCGAGGCTGTCTTGGCTACAGGAGATGAGTTTCCAAGATCAGACACTCCCACGCTGTATCGATTTGCCAACCGAGTTCCTCTTCTCTACGATTCAAGTGATGACATTCTGATGAAAGTCATGAAACGAGTTAGGTGGACTCGGTATAATATACATACTGCAGTTCCAGTTGCTCTGTTTGTACATATCTGCTCTACTAAGATTCCTTTCAAAGCGGCAGGAAAACAATCAATCGCTTCTGTAGATGAAATTGAGAACGAGGTCCAACTCTTGTTCAAGGAACTCGGAAGGAGGCTCAATAAGATGACCACCAAGGTCCAAGCAGCTTCCCGAGAAGCAAAGAAAATGCGTGAATTTGCCAAATCATTCAGACAGATTGTCAGATTCAGTGCAGCCTTGGCAGAACTTGAGTCTGTCCCTTCGACTGAGAAACTGGTTGAGGCACTATTTGAGGTGGATAATGATGCATGATCCAGAGAAAGCTCTGAATGCTCTGAGAGAACTCGGTAACAATATCCTCCAACCAATCCTAGCAGAGAAATTTCCAGTTTTAGAAATTCCTGATAGAAAAACTGACAACATCGTTTTCGATGAAACTCGAAACCATTTTGTTTTGGGACAGTCATCAACTGTGCGTGATTCAAGTAATGTCAAACATGTTCGAAGTTTCGCGCAGTTGACTTGGATAGCGGCATTTGCCAAGGAACTGATTGAATCATCTAGAACTAGTTCACTTAGAGACCTCTACTACTCTTCTGAGGCCTTTGGAGTGAAGTTCAATAGTCAATCAGAGTCTGATAGAGTTGTCACCGACCTAGAAAGCATCACTGGTCTTCCTAGAGAGAGTTTTGGAATATATCCTGAAGAACACTCGTCAATATACGGCAAGGTCAAGATGCAATATACAGTTCCAGGATATGAAGGAAAGGAGATAGATCTAACAGTCAGTCCAGACGGATTGCCTATTGGACCCGCGCTCATGACTGCTGAACCTGTTGATTCAGATGCACAGATTGTCTTGGCTGTGGAATCAGGCGGGATGTTTTCTCGACTCATCGAAACGAAGGCATGGGACAGATTCAGTGCTGTTCTAGTGCAATTGGGAGGTCAACCTCCGCGAGCTACACGGCGTTTAATGAGAAATCTTCACATGTCATTGGGTCTGCCCGTGTTTATTTTCACAGATGGAGATCCCTGGGGAATGCACATTGCGAAAGTCATTATGAGTGGTAGTGCAAATGCCGCACACATTAGAGAGCTCACCATACCCTCTGCAAAATGGATAGGTGTCACCCCCGAGGACATAGAAGAGTATGCACTTCCAACAGAATCGATGAACAATCAAGACCTGAAGAGGTTAGAAGAACTCTCTCGGGATGTACGATACAAGGATCAGGTCTGGCAAAATCACATTCGTGATTTTCGAAGGATGTTGGTGAAAGCTGAACAACAAGCCTTTAGCAGATATGGTATGGACTTCGTTGTCGACACTTACCTTTCTGACAAGCTGCTCTAGGTCACATTAGACTGAGTGGTAACCCTACAAGAAGGAGCATCACAGCTCCATATGCAATCACAGCTTGGATGAACAATAACAGGTTTACGTTCTTCTTCTCAGTGATGTTCTTTGAGATGTAAGGTAGCAACCAGTACATTGTGAAGGGACCTACTACTTCAAGAGTTCCGTCCTCTCGTGGGGAAGCAAATTTCACATACTCCATGTTCCTACGTCTGACCCACACACGATAGAACAGATAGAGAATGAAATTGAGAAGGAATGGCGAATACATCGCTATAGCCAAACGATCCATGTTTCCCAAGATTAGAGCTGATGCCATTGCAGCACCAATTGGAAGTCTTCCAACATCTCCTGGTAGAACCTTTGCTGGATATCGATTGAAGTAAAAGAACGCAACGGAAGCTCCCAAAAGCGAAGCTGCAACTGTCCCTGAGTCGGTCAGTGCAGTGGTAATCTCTTGTCCACTGACGAATGGATATGCAATGACGTATATGACAATAGCTGACCCATTGATTATGCCTAGACCTGTTTCAAGACCGTTCATGCCTCCATACATGTTGGTTGAGTCCACTATGAAGGTCACCATTAATGGAACAATCAAGAGGGCATAGAACACTCCAAAGTTTATGGTTCCGATGAAAGGAATCGTCATCGTAGGTGTTCCTACACTCATTACAACCATCGGGATTGAGGCTACAAGCGGCAGTGCAATCTTGGTTCTGTTTTTGAAATCAAAGGAGTCATCTAAGAGTCCAATGAGTCCTGCCATAAGAATCGACACTAGTGCTGCTAATAATCCCTCACGTATTTCAACTTGAACTTGGAAAGTTGTTAATCCCATGACCACAAGTAAACCCGACACAATGGCAAAAAGGAGAATAAAACCTCCTCCCTTTGGAACCTCTGGTTTCTCAGGTTTATGGACATCAATTCCCGTCATCCCTCTCTCTCTAAGCATTCTGATTGTACCCGGCATGAAAAGGACTACGATGAAAAAGGAAATCAGCACTGCAATAAGAATAGTAATCAAGGCAGGTTCACTTTCCGAGGTTTCTGCATTTCATTTTAGTTTTGACCTTTTCGGGCAATCATTTTGTTTGTGCATGCTTTCAACATCCGAAATCTATAATAACAAACCAGAAGCTCGAGCGGACAATTCCCTGTCTAGTGGATTCTGAATCCACCGGGCAAAAACCCCAAATAAACTACGGTGATTCGTATTGAGCCTGTTTAAACGTAAGATAGGAACCATAATACTACTGACCCTTTTTGTGACAAGTAGCTTTATGGCCCTCGCTCCCATCTCAAGTACTTCGGAATCAGAATATTTGGCTCAGAGTAAGGGCTTTGGGTCCACATTAGCCGAAGCAAGGATGAATCTATCCGTTCCTTATGTTGATAACCACTATGGTTCTGCAGATGGAATAATCGATCCATGGGAATATGCTTTCGAGTATACGGATCCAGTGACTGGGGTTAATGCATATTTTGAACACAATGGAACTGTGTTGTACATTGGACTGGAGGCCATGACCTCTGGATGGATTGGGTTTGCATGGCAGAACTATACAGGTACTTTCCGTAATGCTGGTCTAAACAACAGCGACGTGATTGTTGGTTATACTCCTGGAGTGACTCACTCATCACACTACTGGAGAGTAGCGCCAACTGATGCAGTTACTGTACACTATGTATTGACACGTAGAGACGGTACATTCTTACAAGAGGCTGATTTCCCTGATCTCACTTCCACTGATCCAGTGGGGAGCTTGCCCGCTCTTCAAGGATACAAAGATGCGATTCTTGGAATGAGAATTGGTGAAGTCCGTCACTTCG
The DNA here is from genome assembly GCA_048882045.1 of Candidatus Thorarchaeota archaeon. Taxonomy (GTDB): domain Archaea; phylum Asgardarchaeota; class Thorarchaeia; order Thorarchaeales; family Thorarchaeaceae; genus SMTZ1-45. Next base: position 24,594 of record JBHLRZ010000019.1, read on the forward strand.
TCATCCCAGCTGAAGAAGCATACAACACACCTGGTCATGAGCTATATGGTCTGGACCTCGTTTATGATATTGAACTCACAAGAATCGAAAGAGCAAGTATCGACCGGGTAGAAAATCCAGCAGATCAGTGTGACATTGTATACAGCGACGAGTATGGTACTAGCACATTCCAACATCTACCAGATGCTGACCAATCAAGAATTCTAGAAGCGAATGGTTTTGACAATGGAACATACACTCAGGTGGAATATGCAATACTGATGAACAGTACTGATATCAATGATATAGGGCTGTTCAACAGCACTGACATCCAGTTTCCATTCGTATTCATGTTTGGTGCCAATGAAGAACTGAACGGGCTACCAACTCAGCACACATACTGGTCCGAACCAGCCCTCACAAACTTTGTTCCTAACGCTCCACCCACAATGTATGTGGTAAGTCCTAAGCCGGGTGAAACTGTTGAGTGGGTCGCAAAGCTGCAACTCAATGCCACGGATGACTTTGTCCAGACTGCGGTCTTTAAGGTAGATGATGAGGACAGTTGGTCTAACATGACTTGGAACTTCAAGTCTAAGCTCTGGGAAGAGAATGCTGACATGACATCATACGATGATGGTCCACATACTATAACATTCAATACAACAGATCCCTCGGGTCTTTCAGGACTTGCGACCGTTGACATAGTAGTGAACATTCCATATACCCCAAATCGCGGAATGCGTGTGGATGTCGTAAGGTCACTTCTCACAACTGAACACTTTGGCAACCGCGTTGATGATACCTACACTATCACGAACAATGGATCTTCACCAATAAACTCACTAGATGTATACCTGCCAGCTAGGTATGCTGACAACTTCCTCTCCATGGAGGCTAGTGACCTAGGAGAAAACGAAGTCCAAGTTGTTAGAATGACAGACTCCAATGGGATGCTTCATTGGAGGTTGCATTTCTACATACCAATTGGATATCAAGAATCGTACACCTTTGAAACAAAGATGTACATGACCTCACTGTTCTGGCTGACTATTCCTAATGAATGGGAATATCGCTTGGAGTTCTTGAAATATCCTCTTATCTCATACGTCATAGGTCGAGGTGAATTCGCACTCAACTTCGAACAGGGTGGTTCACTAATTCCTAGTGAAGAGATTCCAGACTCAGTAGATAATAACATAGTCCCATTCACAGAAACCGAGTTCAGTGTACGCTTGCGGCTCTTTAGTAACAATATCATTGGGAACCGTAAGACCACTGTCATCATTGATGCATGGGGCTGGATGACCTATAGAGAAACAGTAAGTCTGGATAACACTGGAGGAGGCGTTTTAAATTCCATTGAATTCCTTCTTCCTGCGTATTCTGCATCTATTAGAATCTATGATGAGGTTGGGGTTCTCGCACAGTCTCAGAGAACAATTTCCCAGCCCAGTTTCAACGAAACAGCTTCAATCGATGTGAACTTAGTCCGAGACAGGTTTTCGCTGGGTCTGCAGCCTGGCTTCAAGTACACTTTCCAAGTCGACTATATTGTGCAGTCATCGAGCTACCAAGAGGCCATTGAATCTGGAAACAAGCTGACTATTCCGATGGCTGTACTGGAGGATGTTCTCATCCAGAAACATGATATTGATGTTGTATTTCCAGTGTCGGTTTCTCTAGTGCAGGCGTCGGAAGGATATCGTACGATATACGGAGTATTTGACACCTCACTGAGATATACTACATACAATACAACACAAAGAAATCCTCTCAAAATTGAAGTCGTCTATCAAGTATCTCTTGGTGCTGCAGCGCGACCAACAATCTTTGCATTGATAATAGGTTTCATTGGACTCCTTTATGTGACCCGCAGAAAGGTTGAACTACCTGAAGAAGTCACGGGTCCACGAGTTGATGAGGAATTCGATGATCTCCAGCCACGTCAGACTGGTGCTCCTTCAGAACTCCTCTCTGAATTTGCAAACCTCTATTCGAGGAAGACAGCTCTCAACATGGACTTGGAGAAGCTCGAAGCTGCTAGAAGGAGAGGAAAGATCAAGAAGCGAGAGTATATGATTCGGGAGCGTGATCTGAAGAACCAAATCGATGAGATTGACTCGAGTCTACCTAATTTGAGAGATGAAATGATAAGTTACGGTCCCAAGTATCGTGACTTGGTAGCACAGCTCGAACTTCAGGATGAACGCATTGAGGGTGCAAAGGCTGGTCTGCGTCAGCTTCTTCTGAGGAAAAAGAAGCAGCGAATCAGTCGTGCAGCCTTTGAGAAGTCCCGTCAGGACTATCTTAAGACAATCCAGAAGGCAACAACTGCTACTGACCGGATCCTATTATCAATACAGGAAGAAGCTGGAGACCTCTAGAAGAGCAAAATGCCCTTCTAGGCTTCTCTCCTAGATGTCTTGGGAAATAAAGTACCAGTTAGTAACTCTTATCAAACATTGAAGAGGTCATCACTGTCCCTATGAGTGTGGTCTGAATGAACAACGAAGTTCTAGATCGTGAAAAAATACGTGCGCGCTCCCTCTTACCAAGTGAATCAAAGGCTCTTGAGATGTATCAATACCTTACCGGATCCCCCAAGGTCCAGTCATATCTTCGTTCTGCCAATCGAATGGCCGTTTCAAGACTGGGCTATACTGACCATGGGGCTGTCCATGCAGAGGTAGCCACTTGGAACGCATTGAAAGTCTTTGATATCTTGGATGAAACATTCAGACCGAATGTGGTCGCAGAGGGAATCGGTGACACTGACGACGCACGACTCATTATCCTCGCCTCTACATACCTGCATGACATCGGAATGGTCGTCCATAGAAGTGAGCACTATCAAGCCTCAATCAATCTAGCAAGCCCAATTCTCGAACCAAAATTGATGGACATCTATGAAGATCCTGCTAAGGCCACGGACATACTCTCGTTCATACTACATGGAATCTATGCACATGATGATGATACACAGTGCCTGACATTTGAGGCTGGAATCACCAAGCTAGGCGACGGGGCTGACATGACAAAAGGGAGGACAAAGGTTCCGTTTCAGAAGGGCAAAGTCGATATCCATTCCGTCAGTGCCCTGGCAATCAACAATGTTCTTCTTGAGAAGGGAAAAGAGAAACCCCTATCGATCACTGTTGCCATGGATAATCCCGCAGGTGTATTTCAGGTCGAAGCGGTCCTTGAGAAAAAGATCTCAACATCTGGTCTACAGGATCATATTGGAATTGAAGTCCTAGTTAACGGCGACCGTCTTGTTCTCTCACATGTAAAGCGACTCTTTAGGGTTGAGATGTCAAATAGTGGAAACGGCATTCTTCCAGAAGAAAAGTAGTGGTAGCCCCGCCAGGATTTGAACCTGGGTCTGAGAGGCCAAAACCCTCAATGCTTGGCCGCTACACCACGGGGCTATTTCTAGGATGAGAGACCGAAGGGCACACCATTCTCCTTGATTTCGGTTGATATCTTCGCCTTCCACCGTTCGAGAAAGGCTGTTTCCTCAATCCTCTGTTTTCCATCCAATCTTAGGTCATCAGGAAGCATACAAGCAATTCCATCAATGACAGGATACCATCTGCCACATTTGGGACATGTGATCAACGCTTCATCGATTTCTTCGATTTCCTCATCTTCGGACTCGATATTGTGTGATGTATAGACCTCCAACTGGAGTTCACTTCTACACTCACTCACAGGACATGCGAGTATATCCATCAACCAGCGTTTCATCTTGGTCACTCCTGTGACTGGCGTCGATTAATCTGTTATCGTTAAAAAATGTTCTCGAAGGACGTTCGACCCGAAAGGATATTTGGGACACCAGCTGCGCCTCAATCAGTTTGAAGTCCTGAGGAGTCCAAGATGGAGTATAAGCATCCCTGGATACCTATGACAAAGGCAACGGAAGAGAAGATGCTGGAGTCTATTGGTAAGAAGAGCCTTGACGAGCTGTTCTCGAACATCCCCAAGAAGTTCATGCTGAAACAAGACTTGAACATTCCGAGGTCTCACAGTGAGATTGAGGTGACGAGAAGAATACTAGAGCTTGCTGGTAAGAACAAGCCCTCTGACAATGGTCGGTCGTTTTTAGGAGCTGGAATCGGTATGCATTATGTTCCAGCAATTGTACCTGCGTTAGCCACTCGTTCTGAGTTTCTGACATCCTATACAAGCTACCAAGCCGAGGTGAGCCAAGGAATGCTTCAGACTCTCTTCGAGTACCAGAGTCTTTTGGCGGAGATACTTGAAATTGACGTTGTGAACTCCTCTATGTACGATATGGCCACAGCAGTTGCAGAAGCTGCGCGAATGACAGTCCGTGTCAAGAAGAAACGGTCAAAGTTCTTGGTACCAAGCACAATGAATCCTGAACACTACAAGGTCCTTCACACATACACAGAACCTGCAGACATTGAAATTGTGAAACTCGACTATGATGAGAGGACTGGTTTGATGTCCCTTACCGATCTGAAGTCAAAGCTTGATGAGCAGGTTGCAGGTGTTTATGTTGAAAATCCGAGCTACCTAGGCTTTATCGAAACGCAGGTTGATGAGATAAACAAACTAGTTCACGACAATGAGTCTCTTCTTGTAGCTGGAGTGGATATCCTTTCACTAGGACTCATGCGCCCTCCAGGTGACTACGGTGCAGACATCGTGGTTGCAGAAGGGCAGTACCTTGGTGCTCCCATGACATTTGGGGGACCGTTACTTGGTATTTTTGGATGCAGAAACGACCGCAAACTCATCTACCAAATGCCGGGTCGGCTTGTTGGTCTGACCAGAACAGAAGAAGAACCGTATGAGAACGGATTTGTCTTGACTTTAAGCCCGAGAGAACAACACATCCGACGGGAGAAAGCAACAAGTAACATCTGTTCCAATCAAGCACTTGCTGCAGTCATCGCAGCAATCTACATGTCACTTCTTGGCCCCTCTGGACTAAAACAACTCGGTGAAACCATAGGATATAACGCCAATTATGCGGCAAAGATGCTTAATCGCATATCAGGAGTACGAGTCCCGACAATTGGAACCTCTTTTTGGAAGGAATTCGTTGTTCAGTTCGAAAATGGCGTGACTGCACAACAGATACACGAAGGATTACTTGAGAGAAACCTCCATGGTGGACATATACTTACAGAAGAATTTCCTGTTCTAGGAGAATCAATGCTCTTCTGTGTGACAGAAGTTCACACCAAAGAAACGATAGACGAACTAGTGCAGTGTATTGAAGAACTCATGAAAGAGGGAGGTGTCAAGAGATGAAGCATGAGAATCTCGATGATACCAAGGTCCGACAGGCCAAATGGGATGAGCCCCTCCTTTTCGAAAGGTCCAATCCTGGCGTGATCGGTCACTCCTTTCCCTCTGCATCTGTGGAAGTCAGAAAAGTCGTTGGGAAACTCCGAGACGTCCTTCCGAGCTCCATGGTTCGAAAAACTCCTCCAAAGATACCTGAGGTAGCAGAACCTGGTATTGCACGTCACTTCACACGGTTATCCCAGATGAACTTCGCAGTCAACCTGGGAACCTATCCCTTGGGCAGCTGCACCATGAAGTACAACCCAGCCGAGAACAACTGGGCAGCCAGCATTCCTGGTTTTGCATGGCTCCATCCATTACAGGACACCAGTACTACCCAAGGTGCCTTGGAGATGATGTGGGAACTTGAAACTTGGCTTGCTGAAATAACTGGAATGGACGCTATTTCTCTTCAGCCCGCAGCTGGAGCTCAGGGTGAGTGGACCGGCGTTATGATGATGCGTGAATATCACCGCTGCATCACTAAAGAGTGTGATCTACGAAATGAAATGTTGATTCCCGATGCAGCACATGGGACCAACCCTGCTTCAGCAGCTATGGCTGGTTATAAGGTCGTTGAGATACCATCAAGCGAAGAAGGACTTGTGAACATTGAAGCCCTCAAGTCAGTCGCAGGCCCAAGAACTGCTGGTCTGATGCTGACCAATCCGAACACAATTGGGGTATTTGAGAAGGACATTGAGGAGATAACAGGAATCGTACATGACTCAGGAGGTCTTGTCTATTACGACGGGGCAAACTTCAACGCGATTATGGGCAAGGTCCGACCTGGTGACATGGGATTTGATGTAGTCCATCTCAATTTGCACAAGTCATTTTCCACTCCTCACGGTGGTGGTGGACCTGGAGCAGGACCAGTGGGAGTCACGAAGAAGTTGGAAGAGTTTCTCCCTATTCCACGAGTGGTCAAGAAGGAAGATGGAACCTTCGACCTCGACGATGATTACCCGCGGTCAATTGGGAAGGTGAAGGCTTTCTACGGCAATTTTGGAGTCCTGATACGAGCTTATGCCTACATCTATGCATTAGGTTCTGAGGGCCTAGAAAGAGCTTCGGAGGTAGCAGTACTGAATGCAAACTATATTGCACACCACACGAGCAAGATTCGTGGTTTCTCACTACCTTATTCACAAGAAGCCCCACGAATGCATGAGTGTGTGATCTCAGCGAAAGAACTGAAGGATACTACAGATGTCAGTGCAATGAACATCGCAAAGAGGCTTCTAGATTTTGGTGTCCACGCACCTACGGTCTACTTCCCTCTCATAGTTCCCGAAGCTCTAATGATCGAACCAACAGAAACTGAATCCCAACAAGAGCTTGATTACTTCGTTTCAGTTCTTGAGAAGATATCAGATGAAGCCCACGAAGATCCTGACAAGGTGAAGAACGCACCCTATTCCACATCTGTACGTCTTCTAGACGAGTACAGGTCAGCTCATCCCAAGACACTAACTCTATCATACAGGATGTATCTAGAACATCAGAGAGAGTCTGATGAAAAGTAAGACCACCGAAAGGGTTACAGGTATGTAAAGTGAAGGTGTAGATGATGATATTCGAGAAACAGGCTGGTCGTCACACTATCTATCTGGATGTGAAGGAGATAGGAAAGGATCTTCTGATTGCCATCTACGGTGGTGACGAACATCACATAGGCGGAGCCGCAGTGGCCTATCCAACACCAAGTCACTATCGAGATGCTACTACAGTCAGTGTAAGCACAATGACATTGCCTGGTCACAAAGACTATGTCGTCGCAAACACTGCTGCTGAGAAGATTTGCAAGGCTCTCGAAACTCCGACGATAGTCACGGTAGGTATCCATTATGCCAACGCAACAAAAGATGACATAGACCAGATAGTATCTGTTGTGGACGCGCTGGTTCAGGATGCCATTACGCACTATCAAAAGGCCTAAGAGTCAACTCACAGTGGACATCAATGGTCAGTTAATTGAGAGTCTTGTTCAAGTCATTTGGGCCGATTAGACGGCAACTGGGAAAGAAAATCTTTGAGATAGATGTGCCTGAAGGTTCCAGTGTACGTCAGGTGATTGACATAGTCATCGACAGGAATAATGGAGATCTCAAAAAACTGATTATGGACAAGGACAAAATCAGCGGAAATCTGATTATCATTTTGAACAAAAGGGATGTAGAAACCCTGGGTGGAGTGGACATAGGAGTGAGTGAGGGTGATGAGATTGCTATTCTCCCTCATGTGCAAGGTGGATAGGTGGAAGCGACATGACACTTAGATTCTACCTTGAAACGTATGGGTGTTCCCTCAATACAGCAGATTCGGACATCATTGTGGGTCGACTTCAGGAACTAAAGGGAACTCGTGTTCATGATGTTGATGAAGCTGATTTGATCATCCTCAACTCCTGCGGTGTAAAAGAACCAACTGAGGATAGAATCATCCACAGGCTAGAGAAGTTATCCAAAGAGAGGTCTCCAGTCGTTGTAGCTGGGTGCCTTCCAAGAATCTCTCTAGCTAGAATTGAACGCGCTATCCCAAACTATGCTGCAATATTGGGCCCTCAGTCCATAGAGTCACTAGCAGCGGTTGTCCATCGAGTCCTTGGTGGCGAACGTGGGATTCAACACCTTGAAACAGATGAGGTATCCAAACTAAAATGGTTTGAAGGCCCTCCAGACAGTGTCATATGTACCGTCCCCATCTGTGAGGGGTGTCTTGGTAGTTGTGCCTATTGTGCTGTGAGGTTTGCTCGAGGGCAAGTGAGGAGTCATCCTATATCTGACCTCCACCGTGTGATCGAACGATGTATACATCTCGGATACAAGGAGATCCGACTGACATCTCAGGATGCGGCTGTCTATGGTTCTGATACAAATGATACATTGTCAAATTTGCTTTATGATGTTGGTACGATTGCGGGAACGCATAAGTTCAGACTGGGCATGTTCAATCCCAACCTTGTGCTCGACTCGATAGATGACATTCTAAAAGCCATGGACAATCCTCATTTCTTCAAGTTCTTTCACATCCCCCTCCAGACGGGAAGTGACTCTGTTCTTAGAGCAATGAACCGTCAGTATACAGTTGCTGAGTGGGAGCATGTTGTAAATAGAATCCGAGAACGAATCCATGAAGCAACAATTGCTACGGACATCATTGTTGGTTTTCCTGGAGAGGACGATGCAGATTTTGAACAGACAATGGATGTCATCCGGAGGATTCGTCCTTCTGTAGTCAACATCTCGAAATATGGTGACAGACCAGGAACTTTCGCATCACGGTCTGAGGAAAAGGTCAATACTGATACAAAGAAGAACAGAAGCAGAGCTCTCACGACACTTGTCAACAAAATCCTAAGAGAAACCAATGAATCGTGGGTCGGATGGTCAGGTCCTATCATTCTGACCGAGAAAGGATCAAAGGGTGGACTTGTTGGGAGGAACGAGTCATACAAGACCGTGATAATATATGATGAACTGGACTTGGGCTCTATTGCGGAGGTCAAGATAGTTTCTGCAGAACGGACTCATCTGAATGGTGAGATCAAGCCCTAGGATTTACATCTATGTCGATAACCTTCCCAGATTCCGCACTCTCACGTGCAGCCTCAACAATCTGCAGTGCACAGAGGGCATCATCAACACTCACCTTTGGTGTTTCACCAGTCTTGATACATCGCAAGAAGTCATTGAGTACCTCTCTGACTGGTTCGCCATAGACCTTGATTGTCGCACCCATCTCAGGAAGACTGATTGTGTCACTCTTCGCCAATGGTGCTTGGTTAAGGTGCTGGACCTTGATTATTTGACCAAAGAGATCCAATACCAGTGTGCCCTTTGTTCCTGATACATCCATGTACCTTCTTCGGCCAACATATTGTCTTGAAAGATGGAAGAAGTGTTCGGTTCCCCTGTTGAACTTCACCATTACGGTTCCACTGTTGTGGATGCCTCCTGATGTGTTACTCTGAGCATAGAGTGTTGCAGGACCTTGGCTGATTCTAGCCATGATGTCAAAATCATGAACTCCAATGTCCTCGAAAACATCTCCCAGTGATGGAATTCTCTCTGGCGAAACGAAACCCCTCCTATCATGGATGACCGTCAGTGGTTTGCCAATTGCATCTGTTCCAATGAGAGATAGTGCCCTACTCACGATGGGATTATAGATCTCAGAGTGAGAAACCAGTGTAACAATGTTCTTCTCTTTGACAATCTTGGCTACCTTTTCGCCATCTTTGAGTGTGCTTGCAAGAGGTTTCTCAATCAACAGTCCACGAATGTCATCATACCTGGTTGCTACAGCTTCTGCAATCTTAGCGTGAGTTGATGTTGGTGTCGCAATGACAATTCCCTCTGGTTTTGTTTCCTCAATCATACTTTCGAAATCGCTGAATGCCTTTACCTTATAGGTGTCTGCTACATCATCCGCACAGGTTCTATCTAAATCTGTAACACCGACTAAGGCTCCCATGTCTGCGAGAATCCTTGCATGGATTCTACCCATATTGCCGGTTCCCACGATTCCAATCCTTCGAGATGACGTCGTAAATCACTCCTTGGAGTTCCAGACTGGTCGCGTAGTCTTTGACCTTTATACGTTGCCATCGTTCCAGGACTGTCTAAGAAATGCTATGGTTTGTCATTTTATCAGTAAGGAATCGACACTCATCGTCCTTACGGTCTTATATTGAGTCTAGCGGATTGAAGTATGAATCCAAGATTCAACACATCTTCAGGGACTCGCCACCTAGAATGCCTCTCTTGGATCACAATGTCAGCACGCCGAGTCCCCTCATGCTTCAGAAGACAACTCCCTCCCACGGACCCACCCGCGCAATTGGTGCGACTTTGCCTCATCGTACCTGGGTGGGTCCAATTTAGACTTAGTTTTCGTTATTCGCAGTTCCAATCTGTAATGTTGTAAATGAACCGAATCTGGAGGTATAGTGGATCACTTATTTTGACAATGTGGTATGGGTATGTCATGACTGTAAGTACTCCACAGTTCTCGCCTGGATGTATCTCGTCAACGTAGACACTGTAGTATGTGATGGTTCTGGTGATTCTTGTTATATATGTAAAATATCCACTCGAACTACATTCACCTTGAAACACTGCAATAAGCATCTCTGAGGAGAAGTCGACAGTTGGAACATCGGGAACGGGAAAATGTCCACTATACAGTTCTAACCATAGGTCCTCCCATGTCTGTGCATCTCTAATTGCAAAGTTATCTCTGTCTTCATACCCATAACCTCCACCCGGATCGACCGTTTCAAACGACACTTCGGCGCTAGGAAAAATCCCTAGGCTAGGTTCTACCAATAGCAAGAAGGAGGCTACCAATACAACACAAATCACGAATCCTGAAAGGACTCTAGGTGAAGCTTTCACGAATACAATCCCCACATCGACATCAAGTATGAGCTCTGAAGCATATAGAACTGATGATTTCAGAATAAAGTCGGCCCAAACTTAGAGTACCGCACCCTAATCCTTATACATCTGTACTCTAACCGCCTTGATAATCAGAAAGTGATTGACCTTGGATATCATTTTATTGGCGTTGACTGCAATCATTGGATTGGCTTCTGGTTTGGCAGGCGGCCTCTTTGGAATAGGCGGAGGGTCTATTAGAATACCTCTCCTCAACTCCCTAGGATACAGTTTGATCGCAGCATTTGGAATGAATCTCATTACTATCCCCATATCGAGTTTTGTTGGGGCAGTATCCCAGAAGCACAACATCGACCTCCGTGTTGGAGGCTATATGATTCTTGGCGGAGCATTCGGAACAATGGTTGGGACACTGATAGCCTTCGATTTCGCTGTATATGCACTCCTTCTGGCTATCATTTTCTTCTTTGTTTCAGTGATATCGGTGATCATGATGAATTTACATAATTTCGCTCCAGAGATGTCAGAGAACCTCTCTCCATCTTCTCAGAATCTAGTTTCTGGTACACTTTTCTTCAATATACTTACAGGAATGAGAGGAGGCAGTGAAGGATCGTTGTTTGTACCTTTGCAGAGACTCCTCAACGTTGAAATGCACAAAGCGATAGCAACCGCTCTATTTGCAGCAATATTCACTTCTACAGTTGGAATCATTCTCTATTGGAGCTATGGTCAGCTACTACTGTTACCTGGCTTCGTTGTACTTATTGGATCCGTCGTTGGTTCTCGGATAGGAAGTCATTTCTCTCTCGAAACACAGTCAAAGTGGCTAGAAGTAGGCTTAACGGCAATTATTCTGGTACTTTCAGGAATTCCATTATTAGGTGTGCTTAATTAGTCGATAGGTTTGGAAAGTTACTGTTCCGTTGTACTGTCTTCCACAATGTAATTGCGCATTATTCATATCCATCTCAGAGGTTGATTTTCTATCGGGGAACCTGATGAAGAAATCAGACGTCATCTTTGAAAAAGCCCAGATTCTTGATCTTGATGAAATCCTCTCTCTTGTTAATATAACGAATAAAGAGTGGTATAGCAAAATCATACCAAAAGAACACTATCAGGAACCTTTCCTGACAAAAGAGCAACTTGACAACATGTCTACCTTTATGGACTTCTTTGTGCACAGAGTAGATGGAGAAATCGTCGCTGTTGGATCTTTTTCAATTAGAGATGAAGAGATTGCATGGATCCCGTTAATGACTGTGAGGTCAGATTTTCAAAGACGTGGAATCGGATCTGAGTTGATGTTGTATTTGGAAAATCTGGCAAAAGAACAGGGATTTTCTAATATACAATTAGAAACTGATAGTATGGCAGATTGGGCTTTGAACTTCTACACAAAACATGGCTACTCTGTTTTCAAGAAGGAGAAAAATCCATGGGGCCATCATGTTTGGCTTGAGAAGCCTCTGAAATAAAAAAAATGCTGAGAACGAGATTAATATCAGACATCACAGAGAGGGTGGAACTATGATCGTTGGACCATATCCAGATTGTATAAAGGCGCTTCCAAAGGCAAAGATGCCATTTGATGGAGTCCAAGCATGGATTGCTCAAGGTGTCGAGTTTCAGGTCGGCTTTTTTGAGATTGAGCCAATTGGAGTTGTTTCACCCCACAGTCATAGTGCACAATATGGTTTTGTCATTGAGGGTGAGATGCTACTGACCATCGGTGATGATACAAAACTCTACAAGAGAGGGGACTCCTACTACATTCCTGAAGGTGTTGTTCATTCAGCTGAGTTCAAGACCTTCTGTAGGGTGATGGATTTCTTTGCTGAGCCATCAAGGTATGAAACTGAATAAACCGCCCAACTTTTTTTCAATGAAGAAGATGGTGCGGAGGGCGAGATTTGAATTTGCGCTCCGAGTCGAATTGGCTCGGGGGCTCGCGAACTCCTACGAGACTAGGCCCTCAACCTAGCGCCTTTAACCTGGCTGGGCAACCTCCGCATGTAAGAGTCCATCTCATGAGGGCTATTTTCAGTCCTCATGGATACCTGTGATAAGGATTTCTATACGATTAGAACAGAAGGAGTAAGGAACAGAGGATGTCACTCCGCGTGACTGTCCAATCTGTTCAAGTTTCGAACTACCTCGCTTACCTAGTAGTTCCAGCCAGCCATTCAAATAGACCTGGCTTTGAAGCCCTAATGGGGGCTTTCTTTGATTTCTTGTGATCTTTCATTTTCTTTTCACCTTATTCTTCAGATTTTCATCTAATTTGCTTAAAACTATGGGAACCTGCACAAGAAAAATGGAGTTCCGGGCGGGATTCGAAATCGTGAGTCATGGTATAGATGTCCATGAGGTCCCGCGACCACCAGCCTACAAAGCTGACGCGATAACCTTTATGGTCTTATCCAATTCCTTATCTATAAATCAACAAGAAATTAACAATCATGAATTCCATTGAGTTGTCAAGAGATACGCTAGTACGGATTACAGTCTTTGTTTTGATCTACACATCATTTGGACTGCTTATTCCAATTCAGGGATATCTTTCCCTGAGTTTTGCTGTTGGAATGGTAATCACCGCTGTTCTCTATGCCTTTGCTTTGTACTACATGAATACGAAAATTCCTTTGGGAAGAAAGTTTCGGATATTGATAACATGGATTGCTGTTTATGTTATCCAGATGCTTAATCCAGTTCTAGAAGGCATCTTTTTCACAACCCAATTTGAAGGGCAACCAGAGTTAGCATTCGGCGCTGTTGTCTTTGGACTGGTTCTTACACTACCAACAGCACTAGTAGCAGGAGTTCTGTTCAACCCAGAAGGAACAATCTCAAGCTTTGGCCAACTCAGAAAGGAATACTTGGGAAACTGGACCCCCTCACAGTTTGTTGTACGATTCATCATTGCGTCTATGCTTTGGTTAGTCATTTACTATACAATTGGAACCATAATTGCACCCTTAGTACTTCCGTACTACACTGGTGGCAGCGTGGGTTACGACTTGGCCCTCCCTGCGGTCGAGATTGTAATCATACTTCAGACAGTTCGAGGATTCATCTATGTCACTAGTGTTCTCCCGATTGTAATATCAGTGAAGCTAGACAGGAAGTCACTAGCAATCATACTAGTTGCACTTCTTTACATTGCAGGTGCTTTGGCTGTCTTTGTCATATCTGACCAATTTCCAGTCTTCTTGCGAATTGTTCATGGGATTGAATTGTTTGTTGATTCATTAATTGCAGGTGTCGTGATCGCCTTTCTTTTAGGAAAACCAGAAGAATTACTTCCTAGCCCAGAGTGAGTTGAGGTCGTTTTCATGCGTGTACTTGAATCTATTCAGAGAAGGTCCTCTCTGCGAAATCTCATTCTTATGATAATCTCGAGCTTCGTCATTGTGATGGTCATGGCTATGTTGACTCAAATTTTGGTCTATGATGTCTATGCTGATGTCACAATGCCTGACACACGATTTTCATATTCGATTAATGAAATTACGGATGTGTTTGACACATTAGGTCAGGAAGGCTTATTCGCATGGACTCAAGCACATATGCTTGATTTTCTGTTTCCACTTACCTATATGTTTGCACTCGCATTTGGAATAAATCTGGAACTCAGAAACTCATATCCTGACGATACCAGAGCGAAGTTCTTGGTACTCTTTCCGTTGTTCGGAGGAATCATGGACTATGTCGAGAACATTTTGGTGCTGACACAGATTGCCTCATACCCACTACTTTCTGAATCCGTAATTATCATTGCCAGTACTATCACATCTTTGAAGTGGATTCTTTTAGGAGCTGGCTTTGTTATTGTCTTTGCACTGATTCCAATAATGCTCTACAGAAAGAAGAAGTAATGGAGCCCCGGGCGGGATTCGAACCCGCGACCACCAGCTTACGAAGCTGACGCTATAACCTCTAAGCCACCGAGGCTTGGCTAAGCGCTCACCTCTAGAATTCTCTAATAAAACTTTATCATGGAACCAGTTGCTAGAACAGTGGAGGTCTCACATTGAAGACTGGAGAGATGGGTGAACGCGATTTTCTTGCAAAGATCAGTAGTTTTGTCGATACACCAGAAGGTGCTATACTGGGATTTGATGATGATGCCTCAGACGTCCCTGTTTCAGACATTAACAATCTGGTAATCAATGTTGACACGTTTGTACGAAAGACCGACTGGCTACCTGGAATGACACCAGCTCAGGTCGGTCGAAAGACAGCCGTCATGGCACTGAGTGATCTTGCAGCAAAAGGAGTAAAGCCCATAGCAATTATGCTCTCGCTCTGTGTACCTGAGGACTACGATGTTGAGGATGCAAGTGAGCTGGTTCGAGGATTCGCACACTACAGTCTCAAGTCTGGCATTCCTTACCTAGGAGGAGATGTAGGGATGTGTGACGATGTAGTCCTCACAGGAGTTGCTTTCGGTTTGGCACCATCCACTGATATAGTGCCTCGAAGTGGCGCAAAGAATGGAGACGTAGTTGCTGTAACAGGATTATTTGGTCTGACTTCTGTTGCATTCGAAATACTGATTCGAGGAAAACAAGATGAGTCCGATTTACATTCAGATGCACTGGCTGCTGTGTATCGACCTAAAATCGAGAGTGATTTTGTTTCATTATTGAATGAAATTGGAGCTGCCACCTCCTGTATGGATAGCAGTGATGGTTTGGGGATAACATTACATACTCTGGCTAAGATGAGCAATTGTGGGATTGTTGTGCATGATCTGCCAATTGCTCCTGGAGTCGAAGATTTCTGTAAACACAACAACCTAGACATAACGAAGACTGTGATGCAAGGAGGCGAGGAATTTCTTCTTGTACTTACTATCCCTTCTGAGAAATTTGATGATGCTCTCCATCTTGCAAAGGAGAAGAAAGTGTTTCTGAAGAGAATTGGTACAGTCACTCTCGAAAAACAAGTAGTTCTTGAATCCGAAGATGGTCCGATATCCATTCCATTTAGAGGATACGACAATTTCAAGGAATGGGAGTAGACAGGTGAACTAGTATGCAGGTTGGTCGAGTCGCTCTTATCGACGGGTATGTTGACGAACCAACCTGTCTTGGTGTTCCTCCCTATGTGAGTATCTATCCTCGTTATGTTGCTGGGGCCATATGGACCAAATCCCCGAAGACTGACATACTATACACTACGATTGACCAAGTTCGAGAGAGCTTTCAGGATGCACAAGATCTCTGGTCCAAGACTGACCTGATTATCCTTATTGCAGGAATGATTGTACCCGGCAAATATGTTGGTGGCACTCCTATCTCAGTCAGAGAAGCCAAAACTCTCTTCTCACCTCCAGAACTGACGGATATCCCGAAAGTGCTAGTCGGACCATGGGCAAGATTTGGTTGCGGACTCGAAGGAGGAAAGCTTGCCCTGAGCTCAGATGTCTTATCTCCTCCCTTTGACTATATAGTACGAGGAGACCCTGAACTTGTGATTTCAGAGGGTTTGGAAAGCAACTTTGATTCTGTGGACCTTGGCTTGACTCGTGAAAGTGCAAGTGAGATTGAGGGATTTGTCAAGATTGGTGTTTCAATCATCTCCCAGCATCCAGGATTCTTGAGTGGTCATATAATCTGTGAAATTGAATCCTATCGTGGATGTCCCAGATTTCTGACCGGAGGTTGTTCTTTCTGCGTGGAACCATTATATGGTCCACCACAGCAACGAGATGCAACTGCAATCGCAGAGGAGATTCAGGCACTCTATAATCTGGGGATTCGGGCATTTCGTATCGGTCATCAAGCCGACCTCTTTACATACGGATCTAAAGAAATGAGTGAAGTGGAGTTCCCAACACCTAGTCCGTCTTCTATTGAAGACCTATTCTCAAAAATCCGAAAGGGGGCTCCTGACCTTAATGTTCTTCATATCGATAATGTCAATCCTGGAACAATTGCTCGACATCCAAAGGAATCAATGGAAGTTGCTAGAACAATCATGAAGTATCATACTCCTGGCGATGTTGCAGCGTTTGGTGTTGAGTCTACTGACCCAGAGGTAATCCGAAAAAACAACCTGAAAGCAGACATGGAAGAGGTCGTAGAAGCCGTAAGAATCCTGAATGAAGTAGGTAGGATTCGCGAGCCTTGGGGACTACCTCATCTGCTCCCTGGAATCAATCTTCTCTACGGGCTACCCGGGGAGTCCAAGAAGACACTGGAATACAACATGGAATTTCTGAAGTTCATTCTCCAAGAAAGTCTGCTTGTCAGAAGAATCAATGTCCGTCAGGTGATTGGTCTGCCTGGAACTGGCTTCAAACAGGATGAGAAACAGAAAATCAAGAGGAACCAGTTCTTCAAACATAGACAACAAATTCGCGAGAATATTGATGTCGAGATGATAAAGAGAGTCGCGCCTTATGGGACTGTCATTAGATCTGTATTCGTTGATGGAATGGCTGGTAACAGTTACCTGCTAAGACCCCTAGGAACCTACCCTCTTCTTTGTCATATGCCCCTAGGCACCCGTGATGGTGAACCAAAAGATGTCTTTGTTGTTGATCATGGTCCGAGATCACTCACAGTCCTTCCCTATCCTTTCAATGTCCGCAAGGCTTCCTTGGCTCAATGGAAGAAAGTACCCGGAATCGGAGCCAAACGTGCTGCTAGGACAAAGACGAATGACTCTATCATAAATGTAGACCAGCTCCAATCTGTATTGGATGTAGAACTGCCTAGCTGGTTCTCCCGCACACTGAACTTTGATTGACCACAGAATGAATGGCGGGCCCGGTGAGATTTGAACTCACGAACTCCAACTTAGAAGGCTGGCGCCCTATATTCCCACACAACGCATCACTGCGTAAGGTACCGGGCTAGGCAACGGGCCCTGCACCCAGCGTCAATGCTCTGAGGACATAAAGCTTTCCGATTAGACGAGAAAAATGGTTGCCCGAGATTCAGAAGAGAATCCCGGGCTAGTGGGTGTGTGTGAAACCAGTCCAGAGTATGTACTGGGTGCGAATCATAAAGGAGTCAAAATCTTGCATTCCCCTAGTCATTTCAATTACCTAGCTCATAACAAAGGCTGGTGGGTAAATCACAAAGTACTGCACTACCACAGCAAGGAGTATACCACTTAGGACCAACCCCTTTCCTCTCCCCGCGTTCACATCTGTGAACCAGAGTATAGCACCTACTAGAACGACTGTTACTGCTGAGATATTCCCAATGAAGATTAGGAACTCCCAAATCTCAGCAAAGTACGCGGCAATCATGGCCACAAAGTCGGACAGTGGGCTAAGTATGTGGTTCAGTGACATTGTTTTACCTATTGTTTCATCCCTACTGAGGCATATAAACTCCGAAAAAAGCGCGAATGAGTTTGTTAGATGATGTATGCGATAGATTTCGGAGTTATTCCAAGGAGTCTGTAGTATATTGTAATCTGTCCACGATGATGGATACTATGTTCTATCATCTCTAGGAGTAGCTCTCCTATTGTTGCTGGACGATTAAAGGACTTAATGATACGAGAGTGGTCCAAAGATGGAATAACATTCAGGTACACTCTCACTTTGGCGAATACATCCTTGGCTAGGTCGATAATAGACTCAGCCGAGTCGTATTTCTCCATTGTGTAGGGAAGCGATTCCCATTGGTCCTTCACTATGCCTTGCATATAGTATTCCAATGATCTTATGAGATGAAGGACAACCTCTCCAATCGCTCTAACATCTGGAGTTGGCTGACTCATTATATCCATTTCAGTGAGTTGTTCAATCAGAGGAAGCGTTTCATCAAGATGGCGCTCCACTGAATCTTTGAGAAAACCAAACAACATGATCATACACCTCTTAATCCATCACAAAAGGCCAACACATTCTTTCCAAGATCTTCAAAGTTGTATCCTCCCTCAAGAAGTCCGTATCGTCGCCCCTCACACCGTTCCTCAGCAAACTCTTTCATCATCCTCCCAATCTTGCGAAATGCATTGGTTGAAAGATTTCCTCCCCAGTCTTCCTCATATTGATCAAAGCCAGCTGAAGCTACTATGATGTCCACATCAGGAGCATCATCTAGAGATTGCTTTGTGTCCTTCAGATACTGTTCATCCCCATTTCCATGTGGATTATAGATAGTGAACTTTTGATCATCTCCTAGGATGTTTATGTTTCCATCTCCAGTGTGCAGGTCAAAATCTAGGATAAATGCTGACTTGATGAGTCCCTTGGCTCGAAGATGGAGTAATGATATCGCAATGTTGTTGTAGTAACAGAATCCCCAGTACGAATCATATGAGGCGTGATGACCAGGAGGTCTGATTAAGGCAAATGCTGGTTCCCCTTGGACTGCAATCTCCGCAGCTTGAATGGACCCTCCTGCAGCTAAGGATGCTATCTTGTGGATGAGACCTGGTCCTCTCGAGTCATAGTCTTGTTTCACTGACTCAAGTGTCCGTATTCCATGAGCCCGCAGAATCTCTTCTTCTGTAGCAGGTCTTGCTTCAACAAACTCGTAGTCCGGATGATTCTCCAGAATCTCTATTGCTGTGTCGAGCCTACTAGGTGCTCCTGCAGGAGTTCGATCATAGGTTTCCTTCATCGAGGGATGATAGACGATTTTCACATCTGACACTAAGTCAGAAGCAGGATTTGTGTTTGTGGGTCTAGAAAAAGGATTTAGCGGGCAGACAGGCTCGCGACCTATCCGCCCTCTGATTTAGAGGAAAGGCTTCGAGGAGACTGGATGTCCCATCTAACCAAAGAGGCTTCCGAGTCCAGCAGTGAACTCCTCTTCCTTCTCTTCTTCCTCTTTCTTTTCTTCTTCCTTCTTTTCCTCAGCGGGAGCTGCACTGCCAGCTGCTGCTGGAGCAGCTGCTACAGGCATTGCTGCGGCGCTCTTGAGGGCCTCATCAATGTCTACATCTTTGAGAGCTGCAAGCAGAGCCTTGACTCTACCTTTGTCAGGCTCTACACCAGCTGCGGTAAGAGTTGCTTCCATAGCCTTGGCTGTGAGTTTCTGACCCGCCTTGTGGAGCAGAAGTGCTGCGTATACGTACTCCATTTTTGTTACCTCTTGTATTTCTTAACCGAACAGACCTCCAAGGCCTGCTACAGCTTCATCTTCGTCTTCTTCCTCTGGTTCATCAGGTTCTTGCTGCTCAGCCGCGTCTGTGGCGGGTGCAGCCGCTGTTGATGCTGCCGCAGCAGCTGTTTGAACCTGTCCAACAAGCTCGGAAGGCAGTGCCTCGGGATCCTTGGCAGCGACCGCTGCAATGAGTGCAGAAGCCTCTGAACCGGCTTTACCCAAGTACCTATCAATCAAGTCTGGTACGAAGAATCCTACTTCCAGGGCCAGACTCTTTGCCTGCATGTTGGCTTTTGCTATTATGAGTGGAATAGTTTCTGCTGTTGGAATTCCAGCATTCACTGAGAGATTGATTGCATACTGATGACCTGCAATGATCTGGCTGAATAGTGATTCAAGGTCGATTTCAAATGAATCAGCAGTAAGAACTTCTCCACCACTGTAAGCAGCAATCAGCTTGAGCTGGAGTTCCATTGGCTCAATTCCCAATCTGGACAGCATGAGGGCCATTGCATTTGAGATGACCTCTCCTGCTTCGACTGCTACTGTATCAGCTGTGATGTGGATTACACCACCTTTGACACGGGAAGGAATCTTGAGACCGGCCAACTCGCTTATGAAGGGTCCAGGTGCTACTCCTGTGTTCATCTCTGGAACAATGATGTCGTTTGGTGCAATCTGACCACCCTTTGCAGGAGCCGCAGTCTTGTTTTCGCTAAGGAACTTGCTCAATGTGAATGGATCTTGGTCGCTGAAAACGAATGAGACTGGTCCCCTGACATAATCGATTAGGTCCTTGATTCCTTTCTTGTTTGATTTTTCAATTGCTCTAATCATCAGAGTGTTACGTGCCATTTTGATGACAGCTGACCCTCTTAGACTGTCGCGAATTCCTTGGAGTTGCTTTGCTCCAACGCCTTCTACACTTACTAGACCAATCATGTCACTCTCATTGATCGTCTTAGCAAGATCATCGACAGCATCCTGTTTCCATTGTGGAATTGTCTTCTCATATACAGACATTCAAATCACCACTCCTATCCAGACACATCAATCGCTGGTCCCATGGTCGTCTTGACCTTGATGTTGCTCACCCTCTCAGAGAAGCCCTTGCTCTCCACGAAGTTGAGAACTGCATTGATATTGTCTGCTATCTCTCTATCACTCATCTTGAAATGACCCACCTTCACATGGAATGTGGGGGTATTCCTCATTCTGACACGAACTGTCCGATGATACTGGTTGATTATCGCAGTCAGATCTGCCTGCGGTGGAAATGGCCTAGGCATCTTTCCTCTGGAACCCAGAGTCTGTCCCAGATATCGGCCAATCAATGGCATCGCATCAACAGCAGCGATGAAGAACTCGTAGCTCTTTGCCAGTGACTTACGGTCCTTCTTTTCCTCACCGATCTTTGGAATGTCATCCTTTGGAATGACACGTTCAGCACCAGCTGCAGTGGCATTCTCTGCAAATTCTCCATCTCCAAAGGCACATATCTTTGGGGGAGGAATCAATGCATTGGGTAGAACCAGCTCCTGATTAATTCTGTTCTCAGGTTTTGAAACATCAAGTTCTTTCTTTCTGAAGTTGACTGCTAGGTCGAAACTCTGTTCGAACTTGATCTTCCTCTTTTTGCCCTCAGCTCTAGCCTCAGCTACTGCGGACTCAATTGCTTCGATATTATATGACATCTGAAATCACTCCCTGAGAGGCTCATCCAGCTGGGCATCCCATATGCCCTCTCGGACCTCTGCTTGGAACTCCTTTGCTGTCTTGCCCTCGATTTTCACGCCCATCTGACTACAGGTGCCTGAGATGATCATGGCAGCTGTTTTCATAGTAAGGGCCGAGAGGTCGTCCGCCTTTCCTTTAGCAATTGCTTTCATTTGGTCTATGGTTAGGTTGCCAACGAAAGTTGTATTCGGCTCTCCTGATCCCTTTTCAGCTCCAATCTCTTTCAGAATAAGGGCACTTGTAGGAGGTGTTCCCACTTCGACCTCGAAGCTCTTATCGTTAGGATTTACAGTAATCTTCACAGGAACTTTCAGTCCTGCGAATGCCTGTGTGACCTCGTTGATTTTCGTAACAACCTGAAAGATGTTGACACCTGTAGGACCAAGCGCAGGTCCAATTGGAGGACCGCCACTGGCTTTACCTCCGTCGACCATTGCATCGATAACTATTGGTTTCTCGCTCAATTCTAACACGACTCCTGATGCAGTATACTCAGCGCGTACGCAACGCATCTGATGAGGTCGACCAGCAGGAAAGAAGTCTTCTTACATCCAGCTTGGTCTACTGCATTCTTTGTCACTTTTCTTCACCCCGGACACGACGTCTGTGCGTCTATGTCAGATTAAGAGGATAGGCTCGCTCAGTGAGTTTTGGTTTTAAGGATTGCGACACAGCAACTGGTTTAATCCTCAGGCTCGTGAGCCCAGAATGAGTCTTCTTCGTCGAACTTGTCCTCGTCTTCAAAAGGTTCTTCTTCTTCAACCGCTTCGACAGGCTCTTCCTTCTTCGCAGCTCTCTCAACAATCTTTGCGAAATCTGCATGGACTCTTACAGGAATCGTATATGGGCTGTCCAGAAGTTCAAGAATCAGTTCCTCTTTCCCTGCATCCACTCTGACTACCTTGGCACGTTCGCCCTTGAATGGTCCCGAGATGATTTCAACGACGTCACCCTCTGAGATTCCTTCAGCTGCAGGAGGAGGTGCCAAGAACTTGTCGATTTCGTTGATACTCACCTTTCCACCGACTCTACCCCGTACGTGAGGAACACCAGAGATAGCAATCTCAACATCCCTGAATTCGGTGGTTTCAATGAAAACATAGCCTCTCAATGTTTCAGGTACTAGAATTGCCTTGACACGTCCAATAAGCTGGTTTGTGGAAATCAGCTGTGGCTCTCCCTTCTTCTTCTTTTTCTTGCAACTTTTCATGTGCTCTGAAGTTGCTTTTTCTGAGGAGAAGTCTTCTGAACAGAATGGACATCGCCACACATCTGTTTCACCAATAACAGCGGTGGTGATGAGGTCTGTGACACTTCGTTCCTGTCCAATCGTCGTACGCACTGCATAGATACTAGTACTTGTTTCCAAGGGAGAACCCTCCAAATGTCAATGCTTCAATTTCCAATGGGTTGTCTAAGAGGTATTGATGCCCCAGTTGCTCGTCAACAGGGTCATTATGATTTGGATTATGAAGCTGACTGCCCCTACAAGGATCATGGCCAGTAGACTGACTCTAGTGCTCATCCAGAGTTCTTTTCTGGAAGGTTTTGTCGCTAGTTTCAAGATCCGTCTACTTTCGTTGATGAATTCACCAACACCCATTTCTTCTCACATCCTTGTCTGAAACTGCCTAAGCAGTCATAGGAGTCGATTGCAGTCTGTCTTGGTTCACTTTTAACATTTGCTGACTAACCAAGTTTGACTATGTGAGCTTTGGAATACCCAAATCACTCTTCAAATCCTCAACAAGAGGAGTGAAAGGTTCCGTCTTGTCAAACACATATGGTGAGTTCACACCAGATGCGATGATTGTCACTCGTAGCCTATCCTCTAGCTCTGGTACAATCAGGGCTCCATATATGACCTCAGCTCCTGGATTGACCTGCTCAGTGACGAGCTCAACAACACGTTTGGCCTCCATCAACTGAAGGTCTGCGCTTCCACTCACATTGACGAGTAAGTTTCTTGCGTTCTCGATAGACACATCAATCAACGGATTACGCAGAGCATTGATGACAGCTTCCTCAGCTCTGTCCTCACCTCGAGCCTCGCCAAGTGCAATGATTGATACGCCGCCATTCTTCATGGTCGTACGTACATCAGCAAAGTCTAGGTTGACCAGACCTGGCTTTGAAATGAGTTCTGCAATTCCTTTCACAGCCCGTACAAGTACCTCGTCTGCCACCATGAATGCTTCAGGCATCGACAG
This sequence comes from Candidatus Thorarchaeota archaeon, assembly GCA_048882045.1. Lineage (GTDB taxonomy): Archaea > Asgardarchaeota > Thorarchaeia > Thorarchaeales > Thorarchaeaceae > SMTZ1-45. Next base: position 48,333 of record JBHLRZ010000019.1, read on the forward strand.
GTCTGGAGCGATTTCTAATAGTTTCTCATTAGGAATTGCAATGAGAGTATCTACATGTTCCATCAGTGCATTGAGACCGCGAGTAGCATTCTTCTTTCTTGTCGCACCCTCTACCTCAAACGGCAGACAGACAATGGCTACTGTCAACGCGTCGTTCTCTTTTGCTGCCTTTGCTATATGTGCTGCAGCACCAGTTCCAGTCCCTCCACCCATACCTGCAGTAATAAAGACGAGGTCGCCTCTTACAACATCTTTGATGTCTTCATAGGTTTCAATTGCTGCTGCTTCACCAATGTCAGGATCATTTCCTGCACCAAGACCGCCACAAGTTTCTCTCCCAAGAAGCAGCTTGTGGTGGGAGTTGCAGAAGTATAGATCTTGAGCGTCAGTGTTCGCTGCAAGAGTTTCAGCTCCTTCTACACCAACTTCCATGAGACGAGTAATTGCGTTGTTACCAGCACCACCTACACCTACAACAAGTATCCTTGCACTCACTGCTTCTAACAGTTCAGCAAGTTCTTCATCAGTTGTAGCCGATTTCGGTTTCCGGCTCTTTTTAGCCTGTGCTTCGCGTTTTCCGCTTGATGATTTGAGGACCTCTTCTAACAATGGGTGCATATATACCACTCAAATCTTGATAATGTTATTACCATTAGAACTAGAATATGACCGAGGTAATACTCGTCAACGTCGAGACTTCTTCTTCCCTTTCTGTTTTCCCTTTGATCTAGTTCGTGGTCTGAAGGTTCTAAGAATCGAATCTATGGAGATTTGATGTTGCCTCAGGAGTCTTGCCACTTCATCAAGACTAGGTTGTCCAGTCTGTGTTCCGGCTTTTGTTATGGTAAGTGCTGCCACTGCATTTGCAACATTTAACGCCTGTTCGATTCTCTCAGAACGCATCCAAGCAGTAACGAAACCCGCTGCAAATGCATCACCCGCTCCTAGGGTATCTATTACTGGAACCTCAAAGACCTCGGAAGTGCAGTAATCAAATCCATCAGTTGCAATGGCGCCCTTCTTTCCCATCTTCAGAATCACAATGCCTGGAAAAGTCTTAGCTAACTCTTTAAGTGCCTTCTCAGTTGGATTGATACCGAAGTATTCTTTGAGTTCTCTCTGGTTTAGGAAGAGAAGGTCTGTGCTGGGGAGAATTTTATCAAAGTTCAAGCCATTGCCTGCTCGTCCTGGATCAAGCGATAGAATCATTCCATTGGTTGACGTGACCTCTGAAACCCTGTCGATCATCATTGGGAATGCACCAGCAACATGGACAAGCTGAGCAGTGACGAGTTTGTCTTCTTCAAAGAGGTGCTTCTCGAGAAACCTATTGGCTCCCGGTTCGACTACTACAATTCTTTCATCGTTCGAATCATGGACATAGAAGAAGATACCCGTCTTTTGCTTCTCCAAGACTACCAGACAGCTGGTGTCCACTCCGGCTTTGGCTATCTCCTTCATAGCTAATTGGCCATATTCATCATCACCCAAGCAGCTCACTAGTGATGTCTTCACTCCAAGTCTGGCACTCTGAGTAGCAAAGTTGGCAGCTGAGCCTCCGAAATTGATTCGCCCTTCCTCGCATATCACGTGTTCGTTGGCTTTTGGAAGGGTCTTCACACTCATATTGATGTCAATGTTAATCCTGCCAATTGCGACAACATCTCCGGGCAAATCAATCGCCTCTCTATACGATGAGGGCCAAGATACCCTTTTGCGCGTGTAACCTGTTTTCTGCTTGGTCAAACACCACAGAGTGCGGACCATCCATGACCTTCGATGTCAACTCCTCATCACGATGGGCTGGTAGGCAATGCATGACAATGACATCATCCTTTGCCTTTGATACAAGAGCATCATTCACCTGAAATGGCATGAGGGCATCCTCTTTCTCCTTGGACCTTTCTTGTCCCATACTGAAGAAAGTATCAGTGTATATCACATCGGCTTCATTGACTGCCTCATCTGGATCAGTCACAATAGTCAATGTAGTTTCGTACTTCTTACTAAGTGTTCTAGCTTTCTTCGTGATGTCATCAGTGGGTGTGTACCCCTTAGGAGAACCGATAGTGACATCCATTCCCATAATCGTACAACCCTGCATGATCGAGTTACTCACATTGTTGGAGTCACCAACATAGGTTATCTTTAGTCCCTCTAACTTGTCTTTGTGCTCCTCTATTGTCATCATATCTGCCATTATTTGACACGGATGGAGCAAGTCTGAAAGTCCGTTGATTACTGGGACTCCGGCAAACTCAGCTAGCTCTGTCACCTCATTATGTCCAAACACTCGTGCCATGATAACATCACAATACCTGCCTAGTACTTGTGCTGTATCTGCGATTGTTTCTCCTCTTCCAAGCTGTGTTCCACTTGGTTGAAGGAAGAGTGCATGTCCTCCAAGCTGAGTCATGCCCACCTCAAATGAAACACGAGTCCGAGTAGAAGACTTCATGAAAATCATCGCCATGGATTTGCCTTTCAGAATCTCGTGAGGTTCTCCACGTTTCTGCTTCTGTTTCAGATCATGGGCGGTGTCTAAGAACTGTCTGAGTTCAAACCTCTCAAAGTTAGCAAGATCAATAAAGCTTCTACCTTTTAGACTCATTATCCACACCTCAGGACTGTCTGAAGCGCTCATCATTGCGGGTCATATAAAAAACTGTCCTATGGCTTAATTTTCAGCAATAAGCCTCTTAGCAAACCATTCTGGGTCAAATCTACGTAAGTCATCATAGTTCTGTCCCACTCCCACATATATCACAGGTCTTCCAGTTACGAATGCTATGGACAGAGCGGCTCCTCCAGACGGGTCTGCATCAACTTTAGTAAGAATAGCACCATCAATTCCTATTGCAGTGTGAAACTCTTTTGCTTGTGAGAGAGCATCGTTCCCAGCAAGTGCATCTCCAACAAACACCTTGAGGTCTGGCTCAGCAACCCTCACAATCTTCTTCATTTCCTCTAACAAGTTCTTGTTGCTCTGCATCCTTCCTGCAGAGTCTATCAGTACAATATCTATGTGTCTGGCTTTGGCATGCGCAACCGCATCAAATGCGATAGCTGCGGCATCTGCTCCGTAATCCTGTTTGATGACCTTGATGTTTAATCTCTCAGCATGCTTCTCAAGCTGTTCAATACTTCCTGCTCGAAAAGTATCCCCTGCAGCAATGACCACTGAAAAGCCCTTCTTCTTGAAGATGCTACCGAGCTTGGCGAGAGTTGTTGTCTTTCCAGTTCCATTTACACCCACAAAGAGAATAGTGGTAGTTTCTCCCTTCTCTTTCTTCTCAGTAGCAAACTCAATTGGATCGATTGGATGTTCCGGTGTAAGGACCTCAAGAATCGATTCAAGAATTGCTGTTTTGAAGAACTTGCTGAGATTTTCCAATCTTCCAGTCCTAGTGCCAAGAATCTTCTTCTTTGTTAGACTACAGATATGCTCTGCAACTTCGACAGCCACATCGTTCTGTATCAGGACCATCTGCAGTTCCCATACAGCATCGGCTAAGTTCTTCTCATTCAGTTCTTTCGTAGTTGCTTTTGTGACAGCTGTGTCTATAGCTCCCCTGAGCCTTTCGAACAATCAGTTACTCCTCCTTCTCCGGAGACTGGGTACCTTGCATCTTTGCCGCTAGTTGTTGGAACTGTGTATTGAGAACAGATGCTCGCTGAACCAGAGCTTGGTATTCCTGTGCAAGCTTTTCATACTGTTCTTCGAGGCTCTGCACAGCTTCGGATACGGCCTCCTTAGCCGACTCTACACTTTGCTCAATTCTGATTCCGCTACCGAGTCCTCTTGCAACTTTAGAAGGATTGACCAGCTTTGCCTCGACGAAGATGCTCCCGCCCACATTGATGAGCATCTCCTCTCCCTCCTCTTTCTTTTCAATCTCTTCAAGGACCATAAGACCAGAACGATAGTTTGTGAGATACACTTGGATTGTTTCGAGACGTTGCTGCATGAGACCAATGTTCGACTCAGTCATCTGTTGCTCAACATAGAGTCTTTGAAGCAACTTCTGCTGATCCTCGGTCATCAGAACTCAGTCTCCAATCCTAGTATCTTTCTGAGATCTAGATTCTGAACCTCTTCAGGTTTGATTTCCTTAATCTCCTCAATCTCGATCTCCTTTCTCTTAACCCTGTGGCGGCTTCCAAGTTCTGAGAGAATCTTCTCTCTTACGTGGGCTTCCTTATCAGCAAGTAGTTCCCTAGTGAATCTGAAATTTCTCTTTTTCTTCTTGAAAGCGCCTGTAGCACGCCAGATTTTCGACATTCACGTTGCACCTCGTCATACGAATCCTAGGACCTGACTGATGTGGGCCAGTTCAACACCTGTTGTTTCAGTCCCTGCAATCATTCCATCGATGTTTGCCAATACACCCAAACTAGTGAATGGACTTCCTCTGTTCACTGTACCGACTTCGACCTCTACTTTTAACAGCTGTGCTAGGAGTTCTATCTCTCCTTCAGTCGCTAGAGGGTGTACTATAGCTCCCTTGTTAGTAGCTATCGTATTTGCTCCGACTATAGGTAATTTTGCTATACTACCAGGAACCACTTCGACTCCAAGTGTATCTGAAATCTTCTGTCTGGACTTGAAGCTAAAGTCAGGATGACACATAGCACCATTATCATTTGTAATGATGATGTTTCCTAGAGCAGTCATCTTATCATCAAGCCAGTCGACATTGATATCAGAGGCTGTTTTGATTTGTTCCAGCTCATCATCTGAAATCGTATAGGGGACAAGAATCCCATTTGATGTCGCAACTGCGACCAAACCTACTGCATCAAGGGTTGCTATAGTTGACTGCACGAGTGGTAGATTGAATGTTCTCTCTATTGTATCTAATCCCTTCTCAGACATGTTTGAGCTTGTAAATACAAAACTGTCTGTGACGATTCCATAAGCTCCGACATTAGAATCGCCCTCGAAGTCAGTTCGGGCGATCATTCTGGACTATCCCTCCGCAAGGTATACGCGCACAAGATTGTCTGAGTTCTTGGTCGCTCGTATCCTTAGCCTTCTCGGTGGACTTTGAATACCTCGTGCCCAGAGTCGTTCATTGACCTCGGGCTGAATTAAGAGCTCCTCGGGCTTCATATGCCTCTCTACAAACTCTCGCAGAACCTTGACTGATTTGTTTGCTCTTCGGAGTCTGCTTCCTGTCCAGTATGCTTTCCTGAGGGGTACAGTGTAGATTCTCTCGTCGATAATCTCCTCCTCTTCTTCGGGCTCGACTTCCTCAGGAACTTCCTCAACTTTCTTGGCGTCTTTAGCAGGTGCCTTTTCTTCAATCTCTTCTGTATCTTCAATATCAAGCTCTTCAATCTCAGGCTCCTCTTCAGAGACCTCGGCTTCTGCTTCTTTCTTCTTCTTCTTTGACATCTATGTCCACCCTACTATGGCTTTAGCTTGCTCTGACGCCAATTCCTCTGCGATGGCGTTCTTCTGAGCTTACCGCCAGTCTTGACGACGACCCATGTTGGAACTGAGGAATTACTTCTCATCGCTTTTGCCATCCTCAGCTTCTTTGCTAGTGGCTTGTTTCGTGCCATTTCTTTCACCTATCGCAGTTTTTTATCTGAACGAAATCTTTCGTTCCCGTTCCTTTTCCTGGAGCTGTTTCAAGAGGCCTTTCAGTTGTTCATCAGTCAGTTGACCTCTGAGTCTACCAGAGCTCGCAAGTTGGATGAGTTGCAATTCAATCTGTTCTGCGAACTGCGGTTTCACCATCTTGATGTTTGTGAGTCGAGCACGCGCCTCAGGAGTGAGTATCTGCCTTAACAGAGCCTCCTTCTGGGCTTGAGCCTCAGCAATTGCTTGCTCGTTGGCTTGTTCCCTGAGTGCTTGCTCCCGAAGTTGTGCCTCTTTCTGTCGGCGGATTGCTTCGAGTTCATCATCACTCATTACGCCTGTTCACCCGGCTTAGTATTTCTCCAGTTCTGGGATTGCCTTTGAGAGTTCTTGTTTCAAAGCCGATGACAATTTGTCCATGTACGATCTGCCAATGTCGGTCATTATCCTACCCTTGGTCTTCTGCTTCGTGATGAAGCCAGCCCTCTCGAGCTGCTGGAGTGCGGTCCTAACGATTGCACCACTGCCCTTCTGAAACTTGTTGGGCTTAGATCCTCGTCTCTTCCTTCCTCCGTATTCGATACGTAGCTTCTCAGTACCAATTGGTCCATTAAGATAGACTTTACGGAGAATACTTGCACATCTGACAAACCAGAAATCTTGATCGTCGGGCGCTCGTTCCTTATGGGCACCAGTCTTTGCAAACTGCATCCATTCAGGAGGTGCAATCTCCTCTCTAGACTTGAGGTCCTGTGCAAGTCGGCGTATCAGGATGTTTGCCGGAATATCATAGACCGTGGGCATGTTTCAGTCACCAAACTCATTGAGAACAGGTCACCTCACTCGAATTCGGCGAATGACCTACCTCAAAAGGCTGGAGTCACCGTCTAGGGTCAACATAAAAGGTTGTCGTTGTGTTGGCATTATTTATTGTTTGGCAGTATGCAGGTGACGAGTTTTGTAAATCACAGCTGTGTTTCCGCGAAAACCATCAATTCTAGCCCCTGTCTTTTGACTCAGGAGAGTAATGATTTCGATCTTGTCTTTATCTCCAATAGCACTCCGAAGAACTCGGACCTTGATATACTGATGTCTCTTGAGGAGTCTCTTTACCTCTTCGACAACATTGTCTGATACACCGCCTTTCCCTATCTGTACCATTGCAGGATCCTGCCAGACAATCTGAATCTTCCTCTGGTCCTTTCCGTTCATCATTCTTAGTCAGTCCTGTCCGAGTCTGATTATTCATTAACCTATGCTTGTGGACTCAATCTATAGATAGTACCGCTTGATCATTCCACAGGTCAGACAGGTCACAGTCATGTGTCGTGACCTATTGTGTCTGATTCTGACTCTGCAGTTTTCACCCGGAACTAGAACAGTTCCACACGCTTTGCACACTCTTCTGCTCATGTATCTTGGTAGTTTTGTCCTGGTCTTTTGTGCAATCTTTCTCGCATTGAACATATGACGTCTGGCTATCTCAGGTCGACCCCTTCTAACCTCTTCTTGAGCCTGCTCCCATAGAATGTTCACTCTTGCCTGAGTCAGTCGCTTTGCCTTTGCTCTTGGTCTACTTCTCCTTGACACAGCAAGTCCTCTGACAGTTTGTAGCATGGGTCAAACTGCTTAAATCGTTCGTGTTGGACATCCAGTAGGAGACCTCTCATGTTACATCTCATACTCCTAGACTGCGCACTCGAGCTGGTTCCAAGTGAAATCTCTAGCATGAAACACATCCAGAAACAATCCTTTCGTCGCGGTAAGAAACCCAATGAACTTCTTCTCGATCAGACCCATCACGGTCAATCCATGACCAAACTCTCTGAACATGAACGCAGAGGGCGTCCTGATATCATCTTCCTCAGTCTGATGTCTGTTCTAGAAACTCCACTCTGCAAGGAGGGTCTCCTAAGGGTATATCTCCATCTCCAAGACGGAAAGATTGTTGAAATGGATTCTGATGTCCGACTTCCTAGGAATTATGATCGCTTTGTCGGTCTGATGGAACAACTTTTCTCTACAGGTCGTGTTCCACCAAAAGGTGATGTTCTGCTTCAGGTTACTGACAAGTCCTTGGATAACCTGATTTCAGACATAGGAACTGAATCTACATACATCGCTACCGAAAGCGGTCGAAAAACAACAATCAGCCAATTCGCTGACCTTCTGCCTACTGACCCATCAGTCCCAGTTGTCGTTGGTGTTGGAGCCTTTCCACATGGACACATGGCTGATTCAATACTGAACCTATTCAAACATGATCTGGCACTCGATAAGGATGTAATGATGACATGGCATGTCTGCTCAGAAATATTGTGGGCCTATTCGTCGAGTGTAGAAGTTGTCAAATCACGATTTACTACCCTTGATACTGAACAATAGTCTTAAATCGACACCAAGATTGCTTTGCTCCGAAGCGGCCATAGTCTAGCCTGGTTAGGATCGCAGCCTTCCAAGCTGCTGAGGCGGGTTCAAATCCCGCTGGCCGCACCACATCCCAGATTCTGCTTGGTTTGACAGCATAATCCTTTTGTTAACGATGACTGCAAACGACAAGAGACGACGAGGATATCCCTATGGAAACGCTTGAGCACAACGGCGTTCTGGTACTTGAGTCGCCTGAACAACGAGGTCTTGCCATCACAGTCCGAGGCAAAAAGGTAGTCCTTTCACAGCTCCAAGAGGAAATGGCTGTAGCTTGGGTAAAGAAGCTCGGTACACCATATGTCGAGGATCAAGTGTTTGCAAAGAATTTCATGACGGACTTTAGTAAAGCACTCAAAATAAGTCCCAGACTCAAGGTGGAAGAGGTTGATTTCTCCGAGGTCATTCAGGTCGTTGAGGAAGAACGCGCTTTCAAGGAGAAACTGACATCAGGGGAGAAGAAGGCAGCCAGGGAAGAACGGAAGGTTATCCGTGAGGAACTCAAGGAGAAGTATGGTTACGCACTCGTCGATGGAGAGCAGATGGAACTTGGCAACTATCAGACGGAACCATCTGGAATCTTCATGGGTCGAGGGCAGCACCCACTCAGGGGTCGTTGGAAACAGGGGGCCACGAAGAAAGATATCACCCTGAACATCGATCCAAAGGCTGCAACACATCTCGAAGGTGACTGGGGAGAACTTGTTTGGGCTCCAGAAACAATGTGGATTGCTAAGTGGACTGATGAACTCACTGGTAAAGTGAAGTATATCTGGTTGCATGACAGCACACCAATAAAACAGGAACGTGAGGAGGCAAAGTTCGACAAAGCTCTGAAGGTGGAGCGTCAAATTGACGAAATCCGGGCTCACATCAGAGATGGGCTTAGTTCGGATAAACCTAAGAGAAGGATGGTCGCTGCAGCATGCTATTTGATTGACAGTCTCAGTCTAAGGGTTGGAGATGAGAAGGACCCAGAGGAAGCCGACACTGTAGGAGCTACAACACTTCGTGCTGAACATCTCACCTTCAAGAATGGACTTGTTGTTTTCAATTTCTTGGGTAAAGATAGTGTCCAGTGGCACAAGGAGATTGAACTACCCCCTGATGTCTATGAGGTCTTAGAAGAGCTCTACAACAACGCTCTCGAAAGAATCGAGTCTTTCAAGAACCGCAAGGGAGGAAGGACTAATGCAGATCCGAAGAAGATTGCCCAGATTTTTCCGAGTATTCGAAGCACGCATGTGAACAGATTTCTCAGTGAGGTTGACCCAGATTTAACTGCTAAGGTATTCAGAACCTATCACGCCTCTATTGTTATGCGTGAGGAACTCAGGAATAGTAAAGCAAGAAAGACCGATCCTGAATTCCTAAAGAAAGAGGCGTTCAAGAGAGCAAATCTTGAAGTTGCTCGTGTGATGAACCATACAAAGCAAGCTCCCAAGGGTTGGAGTCAGAGTGCTGACAGATACAAGGACCGCATCAAGAAGGTTGATGCTAGAATTGCAAAGGCTCAAGCCCAGCTCAAAGAGCGGCAACAACATCGTAGAAAGGTGAAGAAGAAAGAAGACGAACAGCGACAAAGCAAGCAGGCGCGTATCTCGAAACAGAAGGCAATAGTCGAGAACTATATGGCATCTGTCAGGTCTTGGCGTGAGAAGCGTGACAAGGCAAAGGCGACTTGGGACAATGCTAGGGCCCGGAAAAGTCGTACTAGGTCAAGTAAGCGGAAGGGAAAGACGACAAAGAAAGAACGTCTCGAACAGGCTCAGGAGAGTATCGAACGTGCTCGAGATCGGCTTGACAAGGCTGAGGTTGGTCTTGCAAATGCCCGTCAGCGACACCAAAAAGCAAAGGAGTCCGTTGAAAAGCAGCAGAAGTCCTTCAATGATTGGAAGGAAAAGTCTGCCAAAAGATTGGCTACTGCTGACAGACGTGTTGAAACACTGATAGAACGTGTGAAGAAAGCCGAAATCGCGAAAAAGAAGATTGAAACTGACTTCGCCCTTGCCAGGGACTCACGCACCTGGAACCTCGGCACATCTCTGAAGTCGTATGTCCATCCAAAGATAGTGTACAAGTGGTGTGACAGGGTTGACTATGACTGGAGAAAGGTCTACACCAAAGCCCTCCAGAGAAAGTTTGAGGGGTGGATTGCCAATTAGCCCTACTCCTCCTTCAGAATACTAGTTCTAATCCTGCGCTCAATTTCATCCCTGGTTTCTCTGAACGCGAACAGAATCTCGTTATATGTCCCTTCAAATGCTGCTGGGTCCTTAAGGGACCAGTGCTCCATCATCTTGGTACTGGGAAAATGTGGACACGTCTTCTTGGCTCTATCACAGACTGTAACAACAAGGTCGAAGTGCTCATTCACAAAATCATTGACAAGCTTTGGAAACAGTCCGTCGATTGGAATCCCTTTTTCCTTCAGAGCTTCGATGGCAAAAGGATTGACTTCTGACTGAGGTTTTGTACCTGCACTTTTCACTTCGAACTCGTTTCCCCCAAGATGTCGAAGAAGTGCCTCTGCCATCTGACTCCTAGCTGAGTTGCCTGTACAGAGAAAGAGAATCCTTTGCATGGTTCGACATGAGGTTACTGGCCTTTCAAGGATTTGCATATGAAACATAGGTCATGCAGCAGGATTGAACTTGACAGCTGTGGTTTCAATAGACTCTCCAAGAACCGTGGGGTTCGTCAATCCCAGATCATAATCTGACGTGTCCATAATGTGCCGGACCTGTTCAGGTTCAAAACCCATTATGCGCGCCATGGTTGAATCTGCGGACACAGCTCCATGACTAATTATGAATGTGTCCAGTTTCATGGTCTTAGGACCATTCCATCCTTCAACACCTACCCTAGCGTCCACGATGTTCAGGTCTGGTCTGATAATCCTTGCCAAATCTACAATCACTTCGTTAATCTTGGGATGATAGAATGCCTGATCCTTACGTGGGAGAGTTCCAAAGAGGTTCTTCAAAACACCAGTGATAAACGATAGGTAGTGAGTCTTGGGTATAGCCACAGAGATGAAATATCCTGCATTGAGGAGAATCTCTGGCAGTTTTGGATTTTCAAAGTAATCACCACGGAAATCCACATCTACAAGTGGAGCCCTGCTGAGGTCAACAGTACTGACATCAAATCCAGATTTCTGATTGTCTTCACATAATTTTGAATACCCAAACTTCTGAAAGGCCTCCTGTGCATTCTTACTCTGACTGTCAGATTCGACAATCTTGATTGACAAACGCTCATCATCCTTCAACAAGAGCTCGATCAACGCAGAAATAGTTTCAACCCGTGTAACAGAATAGCCTGTGCCATCATTGATTGTACAGATGTTTGGTTTTATCACGACTGGGGACTCTAGTGGGCCAAAACCACCAATTAGCTCAAGTCCTTCTCTTAGAGCTTCAATGACGTTGTCTTTGTACTTTACAAGAGCAACAGAATTCACAACTGACAACCTCTTTGCAACGGAGTATCTTCATCCTATAAACTATTCATACAACTATTTTGATTCCAAGACGCATTCCTAGATTATAAGCCTCTTCCAGTTTCTCCTTGTCCGAGGTTACATGGAAGTCCTCAGGTCCTGTTTCGTTCTTTGAGCAATACAGTATCGAACTAAACTTGAATCTGAAGTAGTCCTGTACCCTCTCGAAGAATCCAATTGTTGACTGGTAGTGGTAACGATAGGTAAGAATTGCTACAAACTCTTTGTCAACCCAGTACTTCTCGGGGTCCATTGCTAGAGATTCCATCCTGTCCAATGCAATCTTCATCTGCGCAGTCATGTATCCCCAGTACATCGGAGTTGCCCACACGACAATATCTGCATCCGCAAAAACCGAGTAAATCTTGTGCATATCATCATCGATTACACACTTGTGCTCTTCTGCTCCAGCACACGACTCACAGCCCTGACACGGTCTGATATTCATATCATTCAAGACGAAATCCAAGACCTCAAATTCGCCTGTCTGTTTCACACCATTTACAAAGTGTTCGGCGAGTGTGTCAGAGTTGCCTCCTCTCCTTGGACTCCCGTGAAGCACAACCACTCTCATTGAATCATCCCGATTCTAATTCTTGCGAATTTACAAAATAAGATGTCTTTCAGAGCAGTAATGAACACCTATACAGAATGGCTTTTCAATATGTGATATCCTGGCTTCTTGGTGCATTTTGACGCAGGAATGGAAGTATAAAGGTCCCATTTTCGATGCTCATACACACATCGGTGAGATTGACACGCTTGAAAGGATGCTCAAAATAGAAGATGAGTTCAGTGTGACTGGCCAGATTGCAATAGTACACTCTGAAGAAGGATTCCATGCTGCACAGGAAAAGTATCCTGAAAGGTTTGTGTTTGCAAAATACCTCTCTCTCCGTGACATCGCTCAATACAATGTTGAACCAGTCATCGAAGAAATTTCCAAGACCAAGGACCAGGGATATTCATTGGCAAAGAGCTGGTTCGGTCCTCGCTGGCGGGACTATGTTGAGGATGTTCCTCCGGATTTTCGAATTGACAGTCCCAAACTTGATCCGGTCTTCGAAGCGCTTGAAGACCATGAGCTACCGCTGTTGATTCATGTTGCTGACCCGGACACCTATTTCAAACTACACTATCAAGATACATCCAAATATGGCACCAAGGAAGAGAACCTCCTCCAACTCGAAGCTGTGTTAGAGCGACATTCCAAGGTGCTCTTTCAAATCCCTCACTTCGGAGCACAACCCGAGATACATCGTCTTCCGAATCTTGCTAGTTGGTTGGACCGTTTTCCCAATATCATTCTCGATACTGCGTCCTCTCGATGGATGGCTCGAGAACTGAGTAAGGATGTTGAGAAAGCTCGTGATTTTCTGATCAAGTATGCTGACAGAATCCTCTTTGGTACAGACCTCGCAGCATATCGGGAGAACATGGAGTACTTTGGTGCTCGTTACAGGGCACAAAGACTTCTCTGGGAAGCTGACATTCGCAATGAACCACTTCCGTTCGAGGATGCTGACACAAAAGACTCGGGAGGGACATTCATCAATGGACTTGATCTGCCGCTTAGTGTTCTTCGAAAACTGTATTGGGGAAATGCTGTCAAAACCTATAGATCATCGAAATGAGTTCCAACAGACTAACGTACACCGTAGATAATCTCAGCGATTCTATCAATTGGGATTATAACCCTGACCTGTTCACTATCCAACTGGGACTTTTCATCGCCCGTAGCAGGTCTACCGATTTCAACATAGTTCCTGCTAACATTTTTGACAACGCCTTTCACTAGTTTATGATGCGCCTTGTCTGTGATAACATCAACAACTAATTGTATCGCAATTTTATCATTCATAAGGTCTTGTAACTTATTCATCAACTTTGTAGCATCTCCTGACTTTCGCGATAATCTCTCATCTAATTTATACTTAATCTCTTGCTCTACTGCACACCAGGAGTCTTAGAGACAGTCGAACCTGGAAACGAAGATTGGTTTCTGTAAGACCTCCACCAAATGGACTGTACTTTGACAAGAAACCTCATATGCTGGAATGACCTAACGGACATGGTGTTAGAATGGGCTACTGGCGATTTGATTGCGTTATCGTGTTGTTGATTCTATTGGGATGTCTTCTTATTGTCATCGGATCGCTTTTTGCATTTCAGATCGAGTTGATTTTTCTCCTAGTGTACTTGGGATTGGGTTTTCTTCTACTCGGGATAGCTGTGGCGTTAGCCTGGCATCCAGAAGACAGTCATTAACTGACATTATTCGAGAACTCCAGTTGAGTTGCCCTCATCCTTTGGTTCTTTAGTAGCATAATAGAACGAACCCCAACCAAATGGTATAGCCACTATTAGAGAGTTCATCCCAGTGGCATCGTCATATCCCATCCAGTGGTTGAAAATATTCACGCTCATCCACGCCTCTCCGTAAATCGTCTGCAGAATGATATCAATCGAGCCAGTAACTGGTGGATCGATTTCAATAGTGGTCATGACACTCGTCACATTACTCGCCTCATAGTATGCCGAGTAATTTTCTCCTTGGTCCCATGCGCTCCATTCATTATAATTCAACACCACAATGTCAAGAGACCCATTGGTACACTGTAGGAAGATGTCTATAGACTGATTGTGGGACCTCCAAGGAAAGTAAGCATGAAGGGGTATCGTCAGACCGCTCATGATACCAGTATCTGCTCCTGTTAGAACCAGTCCCTCTTCTTGGTGGGGGACCGTAAATGAAAGAGTGGCTCCAACGAGAAACCCAATACACACGCAAGCCAGAACAATTGAAACCCAGTTCCCCCTCATTTACATCACTAGATTAAATCACTGAGCATATCTAATCACTAGAAGATAAATACTTCTCAAGTCAGGAGTGCTTTCAAAGTGATGACGATAAACCCAAATAAGAAATGGTGCGCTCGCCGGGATTTGATTATGGATATTTCTTGACCAGTAAAACTGAAAATGGTTTCCGATGAATATTGATACAAAGGAAGGTGGGTTGTACGAAATTTCAGAAATATCAAGAAGCTCTATTGGTCATCAGCATTCTTGTTGCCTCTTCTTTCGTTCTTCTGATCTATCTGCGTCCATCGCCTATCCCGTCATTTGAATGGAATGTGCAGCAAGGAGACATGTTCACGTTCTCGATTACAGTTCACAGTTCTATGAACTACACCGAATTAAACAACACACAAATGACTATTGAAGTCAATTGGCTTCCTGGTTTGTCTAATGAATGGAACTCATCTGAATTCATAAGCGAAGTATTTGAATCAGGAAAGACTTCCTTGATTCTACCAATAATACATGAAAATGGGACTGAAATAAACAGCACATTTGCGAATTCTATCAACAACATAGTATCAAGTTGTATTCTACCTATCGGGGGATGGGATATTCTAGATCAATTCTTTCCCAATGATTCCGACACTGGTGACTATGGTTACTACTGTGACACCTACTATTCCTCTGCTGTTGATAATGCGTTTTCAATCGGATATGTGTATTTCAACATCGATGCAGGTTTTGGTTGGGACAGTCAGATTGATCGAAACACTGGAGTACCTAGAGAAGTCAGGATTTGGAAGTACGGTATGAATGTACCCCTTGAAACATATGATATTACATTGCGACTACAGACAGGAGAAACTGTCTAGTCCTGAAGAAAAAGTGGTGCGCTCGCCGGGATTCGAACCCGGGCCTTACAAGACCCAGTCTTATTCTATAGTCACTCCTGCGGCATCTTTGGATTCTAGTTGAATCTGTTTTCTCTTTCTTCTTCGTATGTAGATTACACTTCCTGATATGAAAACAGCTGCTCCAAGAACGCCCCCAATAGAAAGGAGGATTGGATCTACTAGTCCTGTATAGAGCCTCGTCCCCAACGTGTTTCCTTGAGTGGTTCGATAGATGTACCCTCCATTACCTACAACCCAGCCATGAGTGAGATTGATGAAATCTATTGCTGTGAGTCTTATATCCGTTGGGAACTCCTGAGAATACCAATCAAGTCCACCGTTTGGTGTGTAAATCACCTTAGATTCATCACCCACAATCCATCCATTGTTTGCGTCAAGAAATTGGATATCAGAATAATAAGGCAGAAGGGGAGGAGGAAAGGGGGATGTTCTTGGTGAAGCTTGTGTGACCCATGTTTCTCCGTCAGCCATGTGAGCTATCCATCCATCTGCGACTGCCCATGCTTCAGTGTCACTGATAAAAGACAATGCCCAGCCGCCTCGATTATGCTTCTGAATCCAAGTTTCACCTCCATCGATTGAATGGTAGATTCCTTCAAATCCAATCGCCCATCCTTCTGTATCCGAGTTGAAGTGGATCATTCTTGCAGTGTCATTCGAAATCCACGAATTTACTGAATCCCAAGTCTGTCCAGCATCTTTGGTTGTATACATATTCTCATTAGAACCTGTCCAACCATGAGTTCTATTTAGAAAGAAGACGCCGTAAAAGAACTCATCTGAGGCTCCAATTGGTTGGACACTCCAATTCTGTCC
>JBHLRZ010000020.1:0-63021 GCA_048882045.1 Candidatus Thorarchaeota archaeon
TTGGCATTATCAATAATTGCCAAAGATTTCATTCTTGGAATATTTGAACCTCCCTACCCAGAAACTATAGATGAGCTGGAACTGTTGCCTCGTCTGGAAATTCTCCCATATGAGTCGATAGCACTATTCAGTGACTTTGAAAAATTAAAGATGAACAAAAATCTTTGGAAGATAGATGACAAATCACCTTTTTCTGCTTTTAGAAAGAACGCGAGTAGAGGTAATATCAAGTTTATCTTCGTTGGTAATCGTCCATTCAAGGATAGAAACTCTAGGTATAATGTTCTCCGACTTTGAATATGACTCAAGATAATCGGAAACCCACCAGTGACTATCAAGATTACCTTCGTGATGAACATTTCATCTGAGCCACTTTACCAGTATCCGCATGTGAAGGGACAGGTTCCTGATACTCTAGCATCTCGCATACAAGGTGGTGAATCTAACATCTCTTTCCAAATTCGTGTATAGCATCGTGCTCTCTCAATATCAAGTTCTCTGGGTCTAGAGAGCATTCTGTTTCTAATCTTTAGAACGCGATCAGAAGGAATTCCCTCTAACGGAATCATTCTATATTCCTGAATTGTCATGAAAGGTACAATATCATTCGGTCATTTAAATATCGAATCTAATTTTAGAAAATCTGCAAGCCCATTCCCAGACACTTCACAGACTGTTTATGGATGCTATCTTCTGAAGCAAGACTTTTCTATCAGCTAGCGTATTGGAAATTTCAAAAGCAGAGTTCTGACATCGATTGAAATGAAGGGAAGTAGGTGAATTATACTGAGTATTAGGGTGACAGCTGAATCAAAAGATCCACTTTTCAAGGAACCATACTTGGATGTTGATGAGTGGAGGGATGAGCCTATACGCCATCGATATGTCCACGGAGGTTTCAAAGGTACTGATGCACGATTCTCGTTCTACTTCCCATCAAAGGAACAATATGAGGGAAGGTTCTTCCAGTATATTCAACCGATTTCTGGTGATGAGCATACGGCAGAAACACCAGGTGCGCAGTCTTCAAGCTACTCGATAGGCTTTGCCATCGATAGCGGTGGCTATCTTGTGATATCAAACTTGGGTAGGATGGACATGTTCACGGGAGATGATCCTACTATCGTTGGATATAGGACCAGTGCTGCAGTGGCAAAGTATTCTCGTGTCTTGGCTTCTGAGATGTATGGCGACCACCGTCCCTTTGGCTATGCTTGGGGAGGAAGTGGCGGGGCATTCAAGACTATCAGTTGTTTCGAGAACACAGAAGGCATCTGGGACGGTGTTGTCCCATTTATCCACGCGACACCAATAGCCATTCCCCACAACTTCTCAGTACAGGCTCATGCGATGCGGATATTGAAAGATAGGATGCCCTCCATCGTCGATGCAGTAGAGCCTGGTGGTAGCGGTGATATGTATGCTAGCCTAAACGAAGAGGAACGTGCTGCTCTTGAAGAAGTGACTATGATGGGGTTCCCGCCGCGTGCATGGTTCCACTATAGGATGATTGCGTTCGGCTACACAGGAGTATTGACCTCCCTATTTGACCAGATAATTAAACGTGATCCCACCTATTTTGATGATTTTTGGAAAATACCCGGCTACCTAGGCGCTGACAAACCCGAGTCTCTTGAGCCTTTTCGAATCCATCACGAAACTACCATCAACAAAACGTTGATGGCAAAAGACCTGATTGAGATGGGCATTCCAGTAGCTTATTCTGCTGGAGCAAAAGGGGACATTGAAGTCCCTGCTGCATTGATGATAGATGATTTGCCAGAGGACGACCTTCAAGGAGCTTCAATATTCGTGAAAAGTGGTGATGCCGAGGGTCGTGTATGTTACATTGCAGGGGGATTTGATAAAATGGTCATGATTGGCTTTGGCGAAGAACACTTTCGTGGTCTGGCTGGTCTCAAGACTGGGGACAAAATAGAGATTGACAACTCGGTGTATCTTGCTTCTCAAACATATCATCGCCATCAGCTCCCTTCACGTGAATACTATGTCTATGATTATTTCAGAGATGCAGATGGTAATCCTCTGTACCCGCAGCGACCTACGGAGTTTAGAGCTGATACAGGTGCTGGTTCTATCCAATCAGGAAAGTTCAAGGGCAAGATGATTGTTGTACAGATGATTACAGACGAGATCGCCTATGCATGGCAGGCTGACTGGTATGGCTCCAAGGTGAAAGCCGCTCTGGGAGATCGTTTTGGAGATAATTACCGACTCTGGTATATTGACAATGCACTTCATACACCACCAGTAATCACTCCCCTAGACATCCCTCCAGCCATAACAACCAGAATGATCAATTATGGTGGTGTGTTGCAGCAAGCACTGCGCGACGTGGCTGCATGGGCTGAAAAGGGTGTGGCTCCGATTGAGAGCACTACGTATAAGGTAGTAGATGGTCAAGTGCAAGTTCCACCCAAAGCTTCGGATCGTAAGGGCCTTCAACCGGTGATTACTGTTACAGCAAACGGAGGAAAACGTACAGAGGTCAAGGAAGGGAAGAAGGTCAAGTTTGAAGCAGTTATAGAAGCACCACCAGATGCTGGAACGATCGTAGATGCTGAATGGGACTTCGAGGGAGAAGGAGACTACCCGGTAGTGCAGAAACTCAAAGATACAAAGAGTACTCGGGTCAATGTGAAAACCACCTACACCTTCTCTGAGAGCGGTACATATTTCCCAGCACTTCGTGCAACACTACATCGACAGGGTGACCCTCAAACCCCCTATGCGCGAGTACAGAATATAGGACGAGTAAAGGTGGTGGTGCATGAAGACGAGAAAAGGAAGGGCAAGAAGAAGAGCAAAGATGGCAAGGAACTGATTCTCGAGTTGGAAAAGCTACCAATCGATTTACAGAATTTTATGGACAGGTTCGTCGAAACAGTAACTCAACGAACTACCGTAGTGCAGGGGGTGGAAATTTCAACCATTGAAATAGGTCCCAGAACTGACCGTTCTACAAAATTCCAGCTAATTCCTGACTCTCCTATCAAAACCATCTACACCGTTACCTTGGATGATATTGACTCAGGTGTTGGAGTTTTCATTGAACTTGAGATTGAAGTCGGAGGGGCATACAGATTAGCGAAGAAGACCATCCAAAAAGCAATGTCCAAAAGTATTGCTGAAAATACGATAGAAGTAATCAATGAGATTTTAGGGTAAATTGATACTATCCTAGATTCCAACCTAGTTCAATGATCAATCGCAGGGTCTACTCATCCAAAGGTATGAAACCGTCAAGCGATGCAAGAACTTTCTCGCGCTCTGGTTCTTCGAGTTCAGAGTTTACAAGGTCTACCACATCTTGAGTAGTGACCTTTTCTTTCAAATAGGATATTCGCAGTTCATTTATCCCTGCATCAAGGACAATTGTCCTGTCAAGCCCTTCAGTGTTGTCCCAGACAGGCCAGACAGGCAAGTCTTCATCGTTAGGGTTCCCTGTTCTAGCGAAACTTGCTAGATACTTCATGCAAAGGTCGGTCAATTTCTCACGGCCTGGTTCGTTTTGTTTTGTATGTGTCTTCCCCATTAATAATGCCAAATCAGCCTCCCCCATTCCCAAGAAGAAGGGAATCTCTGATGCATGATGTGCTCCAAAATCACGACCCTTGTTTCCAGGAAGAACACTGACTCCATCTTCGTCCATACTTCCCCAGTCGAATCTATAGACGTAAACAGGTACATCACTACGAGAAGTCATCTCAGTCACTACTTCATACACACCATTTGCATGCCATAGCATTGAATTGTATTTCCAGACCAAATCATATTCTCGTGTTCTCAATGGTGGATCCTTTCTGAACCACCCAAAGAGCTTCATTTCATCCTTCGTGCATCCAATAATTACCGGAACCTTGTTTGCCCACTCTCCGGATGAAAAGATGTCATAACCTTCCTTTGGAATCACTGAGCCATCAATGAAGATTGTTCGCCAATCGGCCATTCCAAATTCTCTGGTAGGGATGGTCTTCATGATTGTAAACGCAGATTTCGACCTCAGATACGAGTTGATGTCCTCATCACGCATATGGTCAAGAACTTGCCAAGCTTCTTCTTCAGTCCTAGCTTTTCCATCCTTCACTAGTAGAGCTGCAAGTAGCTCGCTGCTCTGGGCTGCTGCGGTATCAGGACTCCAAGCTAAAGAAAGCCCACTCTCAACAACCGCACGGTGAAAGAGACCCTTTGCTAATGGAGAAATGAGAAGGGATAGGACATTGAAAGCTCCCCCAGATTCTCCAGCTACAGTGACATTGTTTGGATCTCCTCCAAAAGCTCTGATATTGTCTCGTACCCACTCTAAAGCCTTCACTAGATCAAGAGTCCCGTAATTGCCGCTCTGGTCTTCTGGTGAACCACTATTAGTCACAGCAGGGTGAAGAAACCATCCCATTGCACCGATGCGGAAGTTTACAGACACATACACCATGTTTGATTTCTCAGCCACTGCATTGCCATAGTATGATTTTGTGTCAGAAGATCCGATAGAATTCCCTCCGCCATGAATGTAGAGGTAAACTGGTAAATCGGTTGTTGGGCTTTTGGGCCGCCAGATATTGAGATAAAGACAGTCTTCTGAACCCAATGAACCTAGGATAAGCATTACTTGGGCTGCAGAGTTCCCAAATTTCCTTGTCTTACGTATTCCAAGCCAGGGGACAGGATCGAGTGGTGCTTTCCACCTGAGTTCTCCCACTGGGGGCGTTGCGTATGGAATCCCTTTCCAGCACCATACGTTTTCTTCTGAACGACCAGACACATTACCATATGTCGTTTGGACCACTGCATCATCATTCCAATCACCCAGTTCGTACATATGGTCAGATGGTTTCGGTGCGAAACGTCGTTTGATAGGTTCAGAAACAGCTCGTTTCACTGAATTGCTCATTCTTATTATTGGGGAAAATAAAAGCCCTAATTTCATCATTCGTGACACTTTTCGCACCTGAGGCTATTACATCATTACTTTCAGGTGCAACGACACCATGATAATTGTTTTCCTCAAATAACAACATTTTTTGAAGTGCTATTCATTCAGTGAAATCCGAAGTGATGATTCCGATGAAAGCGGCTGTTGTGACGAAATTTGGACCTCCAGAAGGAGTTCAGATTCAAGAGATAGAACAACCTGAACCCAAGTCCAATGAAATTCTGATTAGGAACCATGCAACTACCGTCACTTATGGTGATGCAGCACTTCGCAGGATGAGATTTCCAGTAAGAGCAGTCTTTGGTCTTTTCATGGGGGGGTTAGGAAAAGGCAAGGTACTTGGCCATGAGTTTGCAGGAACGATAGAATCTGTTGGCAACGAC
Organism: Candidatus Thorarchaeota archaeon; assembly: GCA_048882045.1. Taxonomy (GTDB): domain Archaea; phylum Asgardarchaeota; class Thorarchaeia; order Thorarchaeales; family Thorarchaeaceae; genus SMTZ1-45. Next base: position 5,338 of record JBHLRZ010000020.1, read on the forward strand.
GTGACTCGGTTCAAACCAGGGGACCAGGTCTTTGGATCTGCAGGAATGAAAGGCGGGGCTCATGCTGAATACATATGCTTGCCTCGAGATTCGATGGTGGCAATCAAGCCTAGTACAATGACCTTCGAACAAGCCGCTGCTGTTCCGATAGGAGGTAACACAGCTTTGCACATTCTCAAGAGCGCGAACATACAAAAATATGACAAAGTCTTGGTCTATGGGGCATCAGGCTCTGTGGGGAGTTATGCTGTTCAACTGGCAAAATACTGGGGCGCAGAGGTCACAGCAGTATGTAGTTCAGGGAATTTTGACATGGTTAGAGAAATAGGTGCCACGACTCTGATTGACTACAGAACAACAGATTTTACACAATCTGAAGAAAAATACGATGTCATTTTTGATGCTGTACGAAAACTCTCTTCTTCCAAATGCGCGGGATCATTGAAAGAAGATGGACAGTTCCTATCATCAAGATCTTCAACAGAGGAGAAGGTTGAAAATCTAATCTTTCTCAGAGAGCTTATTGAAGCTGGGAAAATGAAAGCTGTGATTGATAGAACCTTCACGTTGGAGGAGATTACTGAGGCTCACAGACTTGTTGATTCTGAGAGAAAGAAAGGCAACGTAGTAATCACAATTGAGTGATTTGACACACCATAGGTGAAATACGCAGTTGCAGCTGCTTATAATGAGATACCGAACCGTCATTTCTTATGGATAGAATGGACTCAACCCTCCGTGTGTTTGTTAAGAGTAGGAAGGTGACGATAGAATCATCAGACCTAACTTGGGGAGGTAACAACTGTCGTCAACCCATGGGGACAGGCAAGGACAATAAGTCAGGAAAGGCAAGCGGGATATATCCAGTAGATCACTTGATTTTGCTGGATGCTGTAGCTCGTGCGACGAATGAAACTGGAACAACCTTTGAAATTGTTGACATTGGTGTTTGGGGATTTCTCAAGAAACTCAAAAAAAAGGTTCGTCAAAGACTCCTCGGATTGAATACAATGGAGGAGTTCTAGAAGGCACTCCAACGGCAAGAGAGATAGTAGAGTTCATCACTATGAACAATTGAAAAGCCATACACAATCAATTGGTAAACTTGTCAACTGAAACACCATGCTGAGATGCAATCTCTTTGAGTTGGATCTTCAATAATTTCTCCTCTTCATCTGGTAATCTAAAATGTTGGTCTTCATTGAGGTGTTGTGTCACAATTTCACTCGTTCTGGATAGGAGAGTCTTGGAACCACTTTCTATCCAATTTTCAATACTCAACCTGTCAATAACAGCAGAGGGCATGAAATGTTCTGATCTCAGTTTCTTCGAGGTATGTTTCTGTCTTAGATAGTTTCCATCTGAACCAACCTTTGAGATTAGGTCAGTAACAATCTCAACAGAGTCTATGTCAAAACCTTTGATGAGTCGGTACGCACTTCCACATATCTCGTTATCAATGACTAACTTCTCTAATGACTGACAGTTAAGGTGGGCAAGCATACCGGGACCAGATATGATATTGATTCGTGAAAGAGCTCCCAGTATCATTCCAAACCCAGACTCAAATCCACTTTGTGCATCCACCATTTTTGAATCACTGGAACCAATGTACGAATGAGTTGGTATCCCATAATGCTTCCCAAGTTCTGCTGATGCACAAGAGGTAACCATCGCTTCTATTGCTCCAAATCGAGGAGTCGCATATTTCATATCGAATGATCCCGGAGCTCCTCCATAGATTATGGGAGACCCAGGATTTCTGAGCTGAGAAATGACAACACCTGCAAGAATCTCAGCATTAGTCTGTACAAGCGTACCATGAATTGTAACAGGACTCGTCGCCCCAGACAAAGGTGCAGGGACAATTGCAGCTGGGATCCCCGCAGCTGCACAATCCAAGAGGTTCTGACAGGCTGTATCACCCCATGTCAGTGGAGAGGTTGGACAGCAGTCAAATATTGATCTGGGTTTTTGGGCGAGTTCATCAGGTCCCGGCATCAAAGCTTCAAGCAAGTGCTTCATTTCAAGAATACCATTTTTTGAGAATGCTCCAGTAACAATGGGTTTTGTTGAGTTCATCAATGTGAGATAGAGTCTGTAGTGTTCAGCGATAGGTTCTGGTACATCAAAAGGAACTAGTGCAGTACTTTGGAACTCAATATGCCTTAGACTTTCGACCAACTGTATTAATTCAACAACATCTGAAATGGTCCCTTTTCGAATCTCTTGAGTTCCTCTATCTTTGAAGTTTAACGCTGAAGAAGCTGGATTGAAGATTACCCTGTCTGCACCCACCTCCCAGGTTACCTTGCCATCGTAATTGAACATCCTGAAATTGGATGGGACTTTTTCTAAGCACTCCTCGACGAGGGATGAAGGGAACCTGAATATATCGCTATCAGGAGTACAACCAGTCTCTAAAAGCAAGTTTTGTGCAGCATCATTTGAAATTCGAACCCCTGTTTCTTTGAGCACACGCAAAGTCGATTCATGGATTGACTCCAAGTCATCATCTGTAAGGAATTGGATAGTAATCATTGTCCTTCAGGTGACCATCTGGAACTTAAGTATTCACGATTCATGAAACAGGTAGACTGAAAAGACCTATTGACAGAGTTAATTTGGAGGAGTTCAAGTGGCTTTTGAGGATGATTACAGTTTTGCTCCACCTGAGAGTAGAACAGGACCCAAAGCGTTTACAGAATACAGCTTCAATGCTATCTTGGTGATGGTCGGACTTGTTGGATCGTTTCTAGCGACGCTAGGCAGTGCATCAATAATCATCTTCTTCATGGTGGTTGTTTCATACTACCCAGGATCTATTTTTGACCCACTTATAATCCCAGGTTACATTGGAATAATGATGATTCCTCTTGGAGTAGCGCAAGTCTATTACGCATGGAAAATACACACTGAGAATTTCAGAGACTTTCAGCGAATCATTGCTATTAGTGCAATTCTCATTATTCTGGTCTTTGCATCAATATTCTTCGCTGGATTCTGGATATTCATAATATTTCAGATTGTGATAGCACAAGTCTTTTTGAATATTCTAGTCGTGTTCTTCTTAAGCAAGAGTGAAGTACAGCAAGAATTCTATTGGGAGCAAGGAGGAGATTGAGAGATGGCTTTTGAAGGAGAATATGGAGATTTTCAAACAGAGAAAAAACCTACCTCTGGAGCGATAACAACATGGGATACGAATCCGCTTTTCACATTCTTTGTGCAGCTAGTGTCAGGACTCATCCTTTTGGTTGAGTGGGGAATTGCATTAGCATTCATACCCTATATCCTGCAATTCGCCCCTGTAACTGGCCCAATCAATCCGGTTGGATTGGTCGTTATGGTACTCTTTGTACCAGTTGGTCTAGGTCAGGTCTATCTTGGATATCGACTTTACAAGAGAACACCGAAAACAATCAACCTATCATTCATGAGTGCTCTGTTGGTCATAGTCATGTCAGCGATACTCATCATATCAGGATTTATGACAAACTCAATGTCGGATCCCTCTCTACCACTCATTCAGATTGGGGCTAACCTAGTTCTAGCATACTTGTCAAGTCTTAGCGATGTTAAGGGCCATTTTGAGAGCGGAAGAACACCTCAAATAAGGTAATTCTGCCCTCTTTGATTGACTGTAATACGTAAGCGGACCATATATTAGCGATAAAGTTAGTTTGAAAATTAATTCACACGAATGTGGAGGGAAAAAACATAGCCGAAATACCAACACCAACCGCTGGTTATTCAGCACCTTCCGGTGAACGACCCCTAGGAGTAACCATTCTGGCAGTCCTAGAGATCATAGCAGGAGCACTTGGCTTGTTTGGAGCTATTACTCTGATTACAATTGGCGCAATGATTCCATGGCTTGGCGCATTTGCAGTGATTTTCGGAGTCGTAGTTCTATTCCTCGCCCTTATCGACCTTATCGTCGGTTGGGGCCTGTGGACACTCAAGTCGTGGGCCTGGATGGTTGCATTGATTGTCAATATCATTAACTTGATTCTCAATGCTGTCCAGTTCGCCTGGCTCGGTGCAATAATCAACTTGATCATAATCATCTATCTGCAGCAGGGCGATATCAAGAGCCGCTTCAGGTAGAGCGACCATTTAGAGAGCATGTACCGGATTCGCGCGAATCCGGATGCTCCTTTCTTTTCTTTGAATCCATAGTATTATTTTGAGGTTTATTTGGCAGAGAGTTTGTTAGGTGAACTGTATGCAATTACCAATGATCATCGTTCATGGTGGTGCAGGCAACTGGAAAGATGAAAGGATTCCTGTAGGAATCGAATATGTAGAGAAGGCCGCCCTTGCAGGATTCAAGGTTCTTGAGGAGGGTGGGTCCGCTCTAGACTCAGCAGAAGTGTGTACAGCCTTCATGGAGAGCTGTGGTCAACTAAATGCAGGTCGAGGGGCATACAAGAATTTGGATGGCGAGATTGAATTGGATGCACTAATCATCGACGGAAGTACTCTTGACTTTGGAGCAGTTGGTGCAATCACAGGAATCGTTAATCCAGTTTCACTGGCTAGGTATATCATGGAGAAGACGGACTACAAGTTCTTTGCGGGGAACAATGCGAAGAGAGTCTATGACCAGATGATCGCAGAGGGATATAGAATTGAGGATAGGGAGGGAAGCATCAAACCAGCGAATGGTCCTTCAGGAGATACTGTTGGTTGCATTACGGTTGACGGAAAAGGAAACTTAGCAGCCACTTCTTCAACAGGTGGAATAAAGAACAAACTTCCGGGACGGGTTGGTGACAGCCCAGTCATGGGTGCGGGGGCTTATGCCAATGATGTCTGTGCAGCTAGCGCGACAGGCTGGGGGGAGCATATCATTCGCGTTGTCTTAAGTCGAATGACTGTCTTGTACGTTGAGCAAGGACTGGATGCGTTAGCAGCTGCAAAGAAAGGAATCGCAATGTTCGAGGAGAAGACAGGTAGCGAAGCAGGGATAATTGTAGCTGACAAATTCGGTAACTTTGGCCACGCCCATAACACGAAAGCGATGCCAATAGCAGTGATTTCAGGAGATCAGAGCAGTATTTTCTCTCATTCTTGCCAAGATTGAGCTTTTTCTTGCATCCGCCCAAATTCTTGCGCAGAAAATACTCTAAATAAATTCTTGCAATTTCGCCGCTGTGAAACGACCCCTTATATTCAATTAAGTTGTGGTTTTTCTTGCGTGGTTAGGCCTTCTAACCTCGACCCGGAACAGGTGCATAGGAATCTTTACGCATTGAAGCTCACAATCCACTTAGCTTTCTCAATTTCAATGCCATGGCCCCCTGGGGCTCATCTCGTGTTTAATGGACCTGTTCCGGGTTTCCCCTTAACTATACGCACAATCCTTCAGTGATTATCCAGATATATTGTAATGACAAAATAGTGCAGAAATTTGCAATGAGTTCGTAAGCTTTTTCACACATTGTTCTCTACAGGTTATAGCTATTACCAAAAGGTGAAGCCATTTGGAGCCGATTGGTACAATCACTAGTTATTTTCAGTTCTTAGACGAAGAAACGATTGCCATTGTTAAATCATTGACAGAATCAGCAATTAACTACATGTCATTCATAGATGATCTAGTGGAGGTTGTGTGTCATGATGACCCCAGTCCTGCTCTGAGATACTTTGCATTGATACAATCACTTACTGTTTTCAACTATGAGAATCTATCCAAGATGCGAAACATCTTTGACGATGACATTGCGATAGAGGTGTTGTCTTTTTGGTCCGAAAGATCTGGCTTTACGGCAGATGGGAAATCGGATTTCATCCGTAGTATTGAAGAAGCTATCTCAACACAACTTGAACCATGGATTGCTATTGTCATTTTACTTTATGCTGGAAGTGCAAGCATCCTATTTCCTGATTTCACCATATATCTGGACAAAGCTAGGGTGATGATAGAAAGCAATGAGAAGCTTCAATTTTTCAAAGGATACCTCCATCTCCTCCAAGGAAATGTTTTGCATCAGGAAGGCAATCTTGAGGGAGCAGAACAAGAATTCGAGGATGGTTTTGCTAACTCAAAGGAATTCAACAACCTGTATCTAAAAGCCAGACTCCTTTTTCGTCATGGCAACAATCTCAAAAATAGGAATACCCATGTGGCTTTGGAGAAATTGGAAGAAGGCTATAGACTAAGTCTAGAACTTGGTGATGGTGAGTTTGCTAAGGTCATTTTGAATTCTATGGGTTTAGTCTATACAATTCTTGGGGAATATGATTTGGCATTGGAGGCTCAACTTGGATGTCTCGAGGGAGATGATTCTGAACCTAGTCTAACTCTTTCGTTTGTGCTAGCTCGGACTTTTTGCGATCTTAACAGAGGTAAGGATGCCCTTGAATGGATCCAATGGGGAGAATCCTCTCTGGGTGATGACTGGCCATCAATATCCTGGCATCTAGCAAAAGCACAAAGTCTAACTCAATTGAATAGAACTGACGAAGCAACCTCTATCTTGGACTCGATACGGGAAAAGGTATTGAAGAGCGGTTCAGATGTAGTGATGGCAGACTACTATTTTGTGCAAGGCAATTATCATATGGCCATCAACGATATCGACTTAGCTTTTGAATATCTTGAGAAATCCTTGGAAATTTACGAAACAATCGGGATTGAAATTTTCATCAACCGATGTTTATTAGCTCTCACAAGAGCTGAGATAGCCCAAGCTGCAAGAACGAAAGTAGGCGCAGATCCTGAATCGTCTGGTCGGTGGATGTCCAAGCTGAAGACACATGCTGAAAAAAAGAACTATCCAGGTATAAGGATGCAACATGCTCTATTGAAAGCTGAATATCAAAGTATAATGGATGATTATGAATCATCACGAGAAACACTTGTAGCAGCTCTCAAAATCTATGAATCACTCAGTGTAAAGTCTCTAAGGAAGAAAATCCAGGATAGAATTACTGAGATTGATAGTTCAATAACAACAATTTAGTGTTCTTTCCTCAGCCAATACTGCAAGTTTTTATTATTGGATCTAATTCTAGACGTAGCTGCTGCTGGATGGTCCTCCACCTATCAACTGCTCAAGGACAATGTCATATTGGTCATAGGGACGAAGGCCTGGAAGTTTGCCAATAGGTTTGCCATCTTTGAAGGCAATGATCATTGGGACTGATTGGACTCCAAATTGCACAGTAGTTCGTCGGTTCACATCTATGTCGATTCTACCAAAGTAGACCTTGCCTGCATAGTCTTTCGCAAGTTCTGCAAGGATGGGAGCCAGGGTCTTACACGGGCTGCACCACTTTCCGTAGAATTCAACAATCGCAAACTTGGTCTTGGAAATGCTTTCCCAAAAAGTAGTGTCATAGAGCTCGTTAACTAATCCGTTTGACATCGGTTCGAGAGGTTTGGGTTTCTCTGCTTCCTTTGCCCTCTCCATGAGAATCTGCATCTTTCTTCTTCGAATCTCTTCGAGTTCTTCATCATTAAGCATGCAAACACCCTAATCGATTGTGCATCTTGGTTGCACAACCGCTTATGAATAATTCGGTAGGTGATGTACTCAGTTGGGTCGGTTTATATCGAGGAGGTGTTTTACTGAGACGTGATTATCTGTGACTGAAGATAGGACCAAAAATCCACTTAGATACTATGGAATGCTTATTATAGCGATGGCATTCTGGGGAGGTTCTTGGCCATCCGCCAAAGTCACAGTCGCAATAGCTCCCCCTATGACGATAGGTTTCTTTCGCTTTCTCATTGGAGGTTTCTTGTTCCTCGGCCTGCTCTTTGTTACAGAAAAAGAACCTACCAGGATTTTCAGACGCTCCAACTTTCGTATATTGTCTATTATTGCTCTGACTGGTGTATTTGGATATGGAGTGCTTTTCCTCACAGGAATGAGATTCACAACAGCTGCACAGGGAGCTATCATCGCAGGCTTTAATCCAGCGACAGTAAGTATTGTCGCACACATAGTTCACAAGGAAAGGCTTGCGCGAAAATGGCAATATATCGGATTCTTACTTGCATTCGCTGGTGTTGTATTCGTTGTTGGAGTTCAAGCTTTACTCGACTTCCAATTAGACTACCTGATTGGAAACATCATAATCCTGGGTGCAATGTTCACATGGGGTCTCTATTCATCAGCAGGGAAAGAGGGGATGAAGACACTATCTCCCCTTGAGATCAATGCTGGTGGTGCACTGATTGGTGCTTTTCTATTTGGGATGGGAGCGATGACTGAGGAGATCTGGTTGCTCCCAGCTCTTGGAGATTGGGTCTTCTGGATCAACGTCTTCTATCTCGGAGGTTGTGTTACCTTCATTGGATTCTTATTCTATTTTATTGGAATCAAGGAACTCGGAGCGACTAGAGCAGGTGGATTCATCAATCTGGTTCCTGTATTTGGGACAATCTTCTCAGTTCTTCTGTTGAGTGAGGATATCTACTGGACATTCTCCGTGGGACTAGCACTAGTCATTAGCGGTATCTTTCTCATTAACTTTCCAGAAAAGGACATGACGCAACAGAAATAACGGGGTTATTTTGCTCAGGGCTTGTGACTGAGATGTCTGAGGCTTATGACGAACTTGTATCCAAGATGAAGGAATTCATCCTTTTAGGAAATGTGATGAGTATTGTAAATTGGGACTTGGAAACTTACATGCCGCCAAAAGGGATCATGCAAAGAAGTGAACAAAGAGCTCAGCTTGGAAAGATGCTCCATAGGATGATTACTGATCCGAAAATTGGGAAGCTTCTTGAGGAGACTGAGAAAAAGTCCAATGATTTGAATGAGGTTCAGAATCGAAATGTGTTCATAGTCCGGAGAGAGTATGACAAAAGAACGAAGATTCCAGAGGACCTCGTGGCAAAAATAGCCAGGCAAGGGGCTATCTCTTTAGAAACCTGGAAAAAGGCCAAGGCAGCCAATGATTGGAAGATGTTCAAACCAGAGCTTCAGAAGATGGTCGATCTCAGCCGAGAACGAGCTGAGATCGAAGCAAAAGTGAAAGGGATTCCTATTGTCTATGACAGTATGCTTGACGACTTCGAGCGAGGTTTGACATCTGAACAGGTTTCAAAGGTTTTCAGTGAGTTAAGAAACCGTCTTGTCCCTCTTGCTGAGAAATGTGCAGATTCCTCAAAAGATCTTGACAGTTCTTTCTTGGACAGGAAGGTTCCAGTTGACATTCAGAGGAAAATTGCGACAGACTTGTCAAACTTGATCGCCTATGATACAATTACTGAACAAGCTGGTGGACGTATAGATGAAGTAGAACACCCATTCACTACCGGGTACTATGATGACGTTCGAATCACAGTCAAATATCATGAAGATGATGTATCCTCTGCCATCTATGCCATTCTACATGAGGGAGGTCATGCATTATACGAACAGAATCTGAATCAGGAATGGAAGTACACTCCGGTTGGTAATAGTGCATCTTATGGCATCCATGAGTCACAATCCAGATTCGTCGAAAATATGATTGGGAGGTCTCCTGAGTTTCTGAAGTTCTATCTTCCCAAACTGAATGATTTCACTGGTGGCACTTTCTCTGACATCGATGATTCTACATTCATCAAAGCTATGAACATCGTTGAACCCTCACTAATTCGAATTGAGGCTGACGAAGTTACATACTCTTTACACATCATTATCAGGTTTGAGATTGAGCGCGACCTCTTCTCAGGCAAAATAACGGTCTCAGAGCTTCCGCAGCTCTGGAATGAGAAATACAAAGAGTATCTTGGTGTTGATGTACCGGATGATACGAATGGTGTACTTCAAGACACCCACTGGGCAAGCGGATATTATGGATATTTCCCAAGCTATGCACTTGGTAACATCTATGATGGCATGTTTCTGTCGAAACTAAACAAGGATGTTCCAGACTGGCTCAACAAGGTAGAGAAAGGAGATCTACTACAATCCATTGATTGGATGTCGAAAAACGTACACGGTCTATCAGCGCTGTACGATCCTGCAGACCTTATGGAGAAGGTTACTGGTAACAGGTTGACAGCAAAGCCCTTCCTTGACTACCTAGAGAAAAAGTATTCAGCCATCTTTGGATTCTAGTGCAGAGTCTCCAAAACAGTCAAATCAAGGTTTCAGCTCCAGAATCCTAGCGCGAGATTACTGTGGGGACCGTAATCATGGAGCTGTACGAAAGACTGAGGGAGACTACAAGGGAGATTCAACTTCTTTCAGCCTCCTATTCCGTTCTACAGTGGGATATGCAGACATACATGCCACCAGGGGCTCTCAAACAACGCACAGAACAACATGCGTTCATCAGGCTTATGATACATAGGATGCTAACTGATGGAGAAAGAGTTTCCTTAATTGAGAATCTAGAGATATCTGATGAACTAAATCCTGAACAAAGACGAGAAGTGTTTCTTGCACGGAGATGGCTTAATCAATACATCACAGTACCAGAAGATTTAGTTAAAGCTGAGGCCAAACAACGTGTCTTGGCAACTCGATCATGGAATATTGCTAAGAAGGCGAATAACTGGAAACTGTTTGAGTCAGATCTTATTCCGCTTCTTGAAATTTCGAAACGAAAAGCGGAACATATGATGAAGGGAATCGAAACCACTACACCCTATGACGCTTTATTGGATGCTACAGAACCTGGGCTCACAACCGTTCAAGTTGAGAAGTTGTTCAATGAACTTAGAAAAAAGTTAGTTCCTCTAGTCCAGCTTTATTCTGAGTTGAGTAAAGAAGTTAGAATGGACTTTGTATCTAGAAATGTACCTGTGATGGAGCAGAAAAGACTAGCCACTGACTTGGCCAGTATTGTAGGATTTGACACAACTTCTGATAATGCTATTGGGCGAATTGATGAGGTAGAACATCCGTTTTCTTCAGGCTATTATGATGATGTCCGATTGAATGTCAAGTATGTAGAGAATGAACTTATGGGCACAATCTTTGGAACTTTACACGAGGCTGGCCATTGCTTATACAAAATGAATAAGAATCCCAAGTGGAAGTGGATGGGTCTTGGGGAGAATTGCAGTGCGGGAGTTAGTGAGTCTCAAGCAAGATTTGTGGAGAACATTATTGGACGTTCCCCAGAATTCTGGGATTATTACTATCCTCGTTTTCAGGAGTGTACCTCTGAAGTGTTCAATGACATTTCACTAGAAGAATTCGTTCAATCAATCAACATCGTAAAGCCAAGCAAGATTCGTGTACTGGCAGATGAGATGACGCACTCATTGCACATCATTATTCGTTTTGAGATTGAGCTAGACCTCTTCAATGACAAAATTCAAGTTTCAGATATTCCAGAAATCTGGAATGACAAGTATCAGGAGTATCTTGGAATCACAATTGAAAACGACTCCGAAGGAGCCTTGCAGGATACTCATTGGGCCTGGGCATATTGGGGTTATTTCCCGAACTACTGCCTAGGTAATCTCTACAACTCAATTTTGCTTGAACAGCTAGACAAAGACATTCCTGATTGGCGAGATGAAATGACAAATGGGAGGTTGGATAGTCCTCTTGGATGGTTAAGAGAAAAGGTCCATCTTCCCTCAAATCGGTATGACGCTCCAGAACTGTTTGAACGCATTTGCGGGAAATCGTTGTCAGCGGAACCGTTCATTAAGTATCTTAAGGAAAAGTATTCATCCTTGTTCGGTTGATTCCGGAATGAGAGATGAATGATTCATGATACCATACGAAGGTAGCATTTGGAGACCTCCGAGCGAAGCACGTAGTTTGATCCTTCAAGCCACGGTTGGGTGTTCTCACAATGCATGTATCTTCTGTGTGTCGTACAAACGTAAAACCTATCGAGTCAGGGGCGCCAAAGAAATCCAAGCAGATCTTGTTTCTCTTCCAGAACATTACAAGAAAATGACACGAAGGGTTTTCCTTGCCGATGGAAATGCTCTAGCAATGTCCTCAGAAGAACTGCTGGAAGTTTTGAAAGTCTTACACACTGAACTACCTTCACTCGAGCGTGTAGGTGTCTATAGCTATGCTAGGGACGTACGGGATAAATCTGTTGAGGACCTGAAGGCTCTTTATTATGCTGGACTGGGAATTGTGTATCTTGGACTAGAAACAGGCGATGACGAGTTACTCCGTTGGGCCAGAAAGGGAGTCGATTCAACTGAAAACATAGCAGCCTGTAGAAAGATCAGGGATGGTGGAATTCCTCTCTCGTTAACAATAATTTTGGGATTAGGGGGACTGGAAAATTCAGAGAAGCATGCGAAGGCAACAGCACAAGTTCTGAACGAGATTGATCCCGAATACGTGGGAGCTCTCACCCTAATGACCCCTCCAGGAACGAAGATACACGAACTTATCAAATCAGGAGAGTTCGAGCCTATGGATCCCATGGATATATTGAGGGAACTGAGAATTTTAGTTGAGAATCTCGAACTGAGTAATTGTGTCTTCAGAACCAATCATGCATCAAACTATCTGCCTATTCGAGGGACATTAAACAGGGACAAAGATGCATTACTTCAAATCCTCAACAATACTATTTCGACTGATGACAAAAGTCAGCTCCGTCCGGGATATCTACGTGGACTCTAAAAAAGAGAGAGGGGTGTGAGCTGATGCTCACACACTCATCAATGTACTATTTTCCGCCATCCTTCCTCCGCATGATGATGACCAAAATAATGACCACAACAACTACTCCGCCTCCTATTATTGCGAGAAGCATTGGGTCAAACCCTCCTCCAGGTGGAGGTGTTGTTTCCCCTGGCCCTTCATCTATTGTGAATGTAGCGTCTGATTCATCTTCCCCGTAAAGCATACCATCAAAGGCTCTCACTTTCACCTTCCAGTGAGGTCCTTCTACATGTGGTATCCAAGCAAGGGTAAGAGTTGCGGTTATGTTCCAAGAATACGTGTTTCCAGTAAGACCAGTTACAAGTGTATCGTAATCATTGCCATCATCAAAGCTCACATAGATATTGAACGTCAGTTCATCACTATCATAATCAACTGCACTCCACTCAATGACCTGTGTTCCACTGAGTGTTTCGCCACCATTGGGGAAAAGAACTTCAACAACTGGAGCCCGATTCTCAATCAACCAATAGAAAGCGTTGGCAATGAAAACATCATTATCTGAGTCGTAGATATGTTCGTAGTTGTCAATATCAGAGTCTCCGTCGCCAAGGAAATTGAGATCCGGCAGTACTACAACTTTTCCGAAGTTGTAGGAGTTAGCTACAATCACTGGTACGCCGTTGGCTGCAGCTCCAGTGTACCAGAAGGATGTGCCATCCACATCGGTTGTGACGAGTGCGGTTCCGCCTCCTATAGATGAGAATCCAGTGCCTCTATCTATCTCAATCCGTCGCACACCATTCATGATTGGATGATTTCCAATGTTCTCGATATCATAAGCAATATAGGACCCATTGGGAAAGGAGTCGACCCACCCATCATTTTCATCAATCAGATATGATGTATCATCAACAACCATACCGAATTCAGAGATTATGTCATTAGTCTGATCGTTGTAAGAAGTATGATCACACAACATGAAGAGTCCACCTCCATTTGATACAAAGTTGTACAGTACTTCTTTCTCTGGTGTGGAATAGTTGATTGCACCTTCTAAGTTTACAATAACACTAGCTTCGCTGATTAACTCTTCAGAAAAGTGACTAGTCCAACGAATGTTAAATCCATTGAAGGAGAGCAATCTTGCAGATTTCATGTTTGCATTCAGTGTGAAATACGGAGAGTGTGATTGTTCAAACAGAACTGTCTCCTCCGGAATACCCGACGCTGAGAGCCAGATCATTACACTAGAAGCAAATTCCTCATTTGAAAGGTCGAAGAAGTCGACACCACCATCTGTATCAGCATCGCTGTCATGAAACATGCTACCGTCAGCAATAGTTACTATCCTGCCAGCCCCATGATGCTTGGAGGTTGCCAAGGAGTAACCTGAATAATCAGCTGAGAATGTTGCTGAATAATTCCAACCAGCAGTCCCATCGGTGTCAGCCCAAATTAGCGGTGTAGCATCATCCGGGACTGTAGTGAAGGCAGTGCTGCCATACATCTGAACAGAAGACACGCCAAGGGTCGCTGAGTGATTAGCGATATTCCCAGCACCGTAGAATGGTTGTGCTGAAAGTCTTTCGTTGTCATCAGTGTCAGCTGCATAACCAGCTGTCTGATTTCTCTCATAACCAAACCTTGCCAGGAGAGGATCAGTTCCGTTTCCATACCACCAGATTTCTGAGAAGATGAGAAGTCCTCCACCAGAAGCAACGAAATCGCTGACAAAGTCTACCTCACTAGTACTAAACGGAACAACTGTGACATAGTTATTTCCAGCAACAAACACCTGACATGAATCGATCATTGACGGATTCCATGTGTTCATCGTAGCTATCGCAAATCCGAAGTTTGTTTGGATATGAGTTGCGAATGTGTTGTAACCTGAGTAGACATCATACATTTGGGCATGTGAATTATCAAATACAGCAAGTCGTGTGAGACGGACTGCATTTGCTAAAATCGTTCTTGGATTTGGATCTATATTATACATGTCAAACCCCAGCATCACGACATGACCAAGACCCATATAGCGATGCGCCACAACTGTCTGACCTCCTGTTCCAAAGACCTCATTTCCATCAGGTGTATCAAAGCTACTAGTGCCACTGGGTCCTGTATATGCTGATACTCCGAAAGCCAACGGGTCAAATGAATCAGTTATTGTGACAGATGAACCTGTTCTTGTGGTTGAATTATAAATCCTCATCAGATTGGTGCCGTTCAGAATCCTCGCAGTTGGATGATATCCGGCACCTGCTAGGGGTGAATAATGGTCCATACAAATTACGATTCCTCCATCATCAACCCAATTAACAATGAATCCACTCCAGGCTGACGCGACTGCATCCATCTGAGCGTATGTTGAGTTCTCCTGTTCAATGATGAGTATGACATCATAGTCATTGACCACACTCTCAAGTTGAGTATGATCAGTAAGGTTATCATATTCGAAGGTATAGCCATACTCATTCTTCAGCTCACCCAAGGTATGGTCATACTCTCCTCCACCGGTATTATCAGAATACTCATTGTAGACAAGTATACTGATTGGTTCCCTACGATTCACAAAGTCGTACTCGACTGCAGGAATCGCAGTATCAGAAAGGGTTGTTGTACTTCCAGTTGGGGTGAAAGCTACAATCTCCAACGGTGCAGTCAAAAAAAAGATCAAAAGAAGTACGCACAATATCTTCTCGTTCTGTTTCATGTTGTAAACCTCCTATCATAAAATACATGGTAGATTTGTGTTGGGTGCAAGAAGCAACCAACAATCTCCATCGTATACGCTTTCCTTGATGTGGGATTTATGCGTTATAAATCTGTCAAATGAATGGTTTCACTAGAATTGAAAAAGAAAAGAAAAACCTGAGTGAGTTTGTCCCACTCAAGTTTTCAATATATGCAATTATTCGCCGCCTTTCTTCTTCATGATAATGACAACCAAGATGATCACAACAAGTACTCCTGCTCCTATTATGATTAGAAGCATTGGGTCAAGTGTGAATCCTGGACCACCACCTACAAAGTTGTCTAGTTCAAACGGAGCATCTGAAACATCTTGGTTTCCAAGCATACCATCTGTTACCTCTACAAGTATCATGTAGGTGTCTCCGTCGTCATGTTGAGTAGTGTTCCACTCATACTGAAGAACTGTTAGACCAGATGCCAGTAGGGACCAATCAGAACCATTATTGTCGCTGTAATAGACATCAAAGGTTAATGGGTCACTGTCGAAGTCGACTGCTGTCCACTCAACTATCTGGATTCCATCCAAGACTTCTCCACCATTCGGGAACACAACTTCTACTGTTGGAGCTCGATTCTCAACCAACCAATACATTGTATTTGCAAGGAAAACATCGTTTTCTGCATCATAGAGTTGAGGATATGAATCACCGTCTGGATCCCCTGTCCCAATGAAGTTGATGTCTGGCAGTACAACAATCCTACCAAAGGCGAACTCAGTCGCTACGATAACTGGAACAGCATCAGCTGCGCCATTATTGGTGGATGTTTGGTTACGCCAGAGAGAGGTGCCATCATCATCTGTGAAAACGAGTGGGACTCCTCCGCCAGTATTGGAGAATCCACATCCTCGATCAATCTCAATTCTAGTAACTCCATTCATGATTGGATGATTTGCGAAATTGCCTCCTTCATAGTGCAGATAGGAACTGGGTGCGGTATCAATATATCCATCGTCTGTATCAGCGAGGAATGAGGTTCCATTTACTTCCATACCAAACTCAGCTATGAGATCATTGGTTGCTATATTGTAGGTACTCCAGTCACACAGAAGGAAGAGACTTCCGCCACCCGCTACGTATTCTCGGAGATAATCTTTCTCAGGTCCTGTGTAGTTCTGACCACCATTGAAGATCACAACGATATCAGACTCACTGATCAACTCTTCCGAAAAGTGATTCTCCCAACGGATATTGAATCCATTGAAGGTGAAGAACCTTGCAGTTTCCCACATACCTGCTGATGTAATCACAGAAAATGGAGAATGAGTCTGTTCGAACAACATTGTCTTCTCAGGTAGGCCTGCTGAAGATAGCCAGATTGCTACACTTGCTGCAAACTCAATATTATCTAAATTGGTGATATATGACGAATGTGCCCAATCACCATCTGATATGGCTACAACACGTCCAGCTCCATAGTGCGAGGCTGCAGCGATTGCTAGTCCTGATGCTTCAGTTGGACCGCTACCCCATATGGCAGTACCGTCAGAATCAGCCCAGATGAGTGGTGTTGCACCCTGTGGAATGACCTCGAACGCTGTTCCTCCAAACATTTTGAAGCCAGAAACTCCAACTGTCGCCGAGTGATTTGCTATATTGCCGGAACCGAATGTCGGTTGGAATGGATTTCCATCGTTGTCATCGGTATCTGCAAAGTAATTACCACTGTAGTTTCTTTCATACCCAAATCGTTGAAGTAAACCATCCGTGGTATTTCCGAAATTCCAGTAGTCTGTCATTATCCACAGTCCACTACCTGATGACACAACTTCTTCCAACGAATCTAACTCATCAATGCTGAATGGTAATGGAGTTGAGGATGTATTGGGGACAACAAACACATCTGAATGTTGAACTAAAGAGTCATCCCAATTGTCCATTGTAGCAATCGCAAAACCATGCTCTACAAGTTTCCCGCCTAATAGATCTAGTTGAAGGAGTGGAGTAGTCTGTTGGTTATGTGTGTTATCAAAGACTGCGAGTCTGGTCAGTCTAATTGCATTGGCAAGAAGGTCCTTTACATTTACGTCAGGAGTGTTGAAATCTGTTCCAATCAAAACGATGTGTCCTTGACCCATCATCTTGTGAACCACAACTGCTTTGTGTGATGTACTATGCTCAAAAACGATGTCCCCATCATCCACGTCTACAGCAATCATAGCGTTAGGCGCAGTAAAAGACGATGAAACTCCAAAGGCTAGTGCATTAGTTGTATTCACAACGCCGATACCAAGACTATTGACCAGTTGCTCATTGTATGTCTTTAGTAGGTTTGTTGCATTCAGAATTTTTGCTCCTGTCTGACTAACTGCAGTTCCTCCATCAAGAGAGATCAATATACCTCCAGCATTAACGTAGTCTGCAAGAATTCCAGCCCAAGCAGTACCGATAGTCTCAGATTGAGCAATTGATGCAGTTTCTTGTTCTGGAATTAGAAATACGTCAAAACCGACTAGCATTGATCCCAGTTGTGTGTAGTCTGTCAGGTTCGTGTACTGGAATTCGGGACCATAAACCTCAAGAATGGCACTCAAGGTGTTCTCCCATTCCCCACCTGCATTAAGATCACTATACTCATTATAGATGAGTATGTTGATGGGACTCCGTCGATTCCCAAAATCATATTCAGCTGCAGGAATCGCAGAGTTTGCTGCTGTCGTACTTCCGGGCATTGAAAATGCTGCTATTCCTAATGGCGCGGTAAGAAATAAAACCGAAAGAAGTACGCACAACAATTTCTTGTTCTTATTCATGTTGTAAACCTCTTACAATAAACTACAAAGTAGAAATAATTGGCATGCACGAAGCAACCAGCTTTCTCCCTCGTAGACGCGTTTTATTGAGATTGAAATGAAATGTTATAAACCTGTCAAGCGAATACTTTTACTAGACATCAAAAATGAATGGAATCATCCCATCTAATGATGAGATGACGATTGAAACAAATTGGATTACTTCTTTGGAACTACCAATATTTGACCAAGTAGATCGCCCTTTAACACTGATGCCTTGATCCTGAGAACCTATGCACGCTAGATGTCCCATTCCATTTGTTCCGTAAAAGGACCTCATGACCACTGAATTTCCCGGAATTGGTATCGGTTTTATTGAAACGAAATTCGTTTCTCCCTCTGTGAAAGCCACTTTCTCATCAGCAACAACTGGAACCAATCTTACATTGGATCAGTCAAGTCCAAAAGTTCGCTCCTCCAGACCTGTAACTGCAATCCGCATCCGTCCATTCCCAAACTCGTTAGATCTTGTCTGCAATTGATAACATAGATTTTTTCTTTCAATTAATTCAATTTCAGTCCTTTCTACTCTAAAGCGAGATAATTTTGTCGTATTCCTCCATAATGAGACTGATGATTTCAGGATACTCTATCTGATTCACATCAACAACAAGACGCCCTCCGATTCCACGCTCTTCGATATGATCCTTAAGAGCGTGAATCTTAACTGGAAGACCACTAACTTCGACTGCTTGAGAATAACCTTTGTCGACCAGATAAACACCATCTTGAAGAAGAAGAAGGTCGGTTTCTACATCCTGAGTCTTCAAGGCGTCAATTACTTCCTTGATGCTTGCACAAACGTCAGAGAGCCATATCAGATACTTCATCTTTTTTTCCTCTTTAGAATGTCACCACAATTTCATTGTCCATGAACGCCATGGCTACAGCTTCTTCATCAAGAATCTCTACATTCTCGAATATCTCATCCTTGGATATGTTTCTATCTTCAAGGGACTTCTTGCTTGCACATATTTTTCCATCGAAGCTTTCGAAGGTCGACTTGAACATTCGAATATGCACGATATCTTGATCTTTCATCAGGCCATATACTCCATCACTGATGAAGAGTAATTGAGGTTCATGGTCCATTCCACACATCCCTACTGCAGCACGCCAACCCTCAGCAGCGATGATTTTTCCAAAGGGTTTACTTCCAATAAGAATCAAAACCTGTTTTTCTTTAAACTCCATTCATATCTCTCCTACAGTTTAAAGGTTAAGAACCTGTCAACTTCTCCAACAATTTCAGCGAACTCTGTAAGTCCTGAAACCTCAACACCAGGTATGAAATCAGCACCACTTTGGTCATGTCCTCTTGCGGAAGTACATAATCCACAGGCTTGGAACTCCACACCCTCGTCAGCTAATTCCTGAAATTTCTCGTTCATTGGTCTATCAGGATCCGGGTCTTGGTTGAGCTTTGCGTTGTTTACGCCGTCTACAAACAGAAACACCTTCACACCATAGCCCTTGCCAATAGCGGCTTTGCACAAGTCATACAACGTGTGGCTGTTCTGAAATGTATATGGGCCAGTGTCCAAGAGAATACCTAGAAATTTTTTCTCCAAGTCTCTATCATCTCCATGACAAGATGGTCGAGCCCGCTGCGGAGCGATTAAAAAAGGTAACTCAGTGACGAAATAGCGATTTTTCCTTTCCAGCAAGCTTGAATAGTACAATGTATGTGTTGTTTTCATTGTTTAAGCACAAGAGAGGAACTATGAATGGAAATGCCGATTGTGAAATTCATCGACAGGGAAGGTCTCGAACGGGAGATTGAATTCGACTATGAAGAAGAGGACACTTTGGACCTCTCCAAAAAGAAAGTCGTTTCTGTTGACTTTGATTCAATAGTTCAGATTCCTGAGATCTATGAAATCAACTTGGGGAGTAATGCGTTAGAGGAGATTGACCTCTCTCCTCTAGCTGGGTACCCAACACTTGAGCGGTTCAGTCTTTTCAAGAACCAATTGAAGAAAATAGAACTATCTCCACTTGCAGATTGTCCAAATCTGCAAGAACTGAACCTTGGCACAAATCAGTTCGAATCAATCAATCTCAAACCTCTTGTCAAAGCAGGGAAATTAAAACGGCTTAGACTATTCAACAATGAACTTCTCTCAGTAGACCTAAGTCCATTATCAAACTGTCAGAGTCTTGAAACACTCGAGATTGAAAACAACAAGCTAAGTTCAATAGACCTGACACCCCTGTCATCCTGTATCGAACTTCTTCAGCTGAATTTAATGTATAACAGGATATCCAAAATCGACCTTGAGCCTATTTCTAGCTGCACAAATCTCAAGTTCCTCTACCTCCATCACAATCGGATCCAAAGGATAGATATCACACCACTAAGGAATTGTCCTGATTTCAGGATCCTCCGACTAGGTGGGAACCAGTTGGAAACAATCGATCTTTCAGGTCTGTCTTCTTGCAAGGAGCTAAGAAGATTAGGTTTAGCAATGAACAAGATACTACAATTGGACCTTTCACCACTTAGTAATGCTGAAAATCTTTCAAGTCTAGACATTGCAGGAAATCGGCTTACTAAAATCGATCTAACTCCACTAGAGAACTGTGAGGAGTTGGGAGAACTCTACCTTTTTAGTAATCATCCTGAAGAAAATGAGTTTGAATCTCTAGACATTACCCCTTTGTTCAACTGCTCCGAGCTTGAAGATTTTGGAGTCAGTGATGAAACAGAACTTAAGGCTGACAAAAACCTCCAAGACGAGGAAGACCTTCCATTAGCTTTGGAGGAACTTTTAGACGACGATCGGATAACTTGGAAATAGATTTCAAAAGGCGCGTTCTCATGGTAGATTTAAATAAAGGATTATCTCAACAAAAGCAGTTAAAAATCGCAAGACTGAGGACTCGTAATGTCTGAGAGGGAAAAGGACATCGCACGAATTGCGAGAATGTACTCAAAATACCTGAATGGTCCACTTGGGAACGGAGTCATGGATCATCTTCAGGAAGGTGAGAGTTTTAAGATCAACAAAGTTATCGAGATTCACAAACACCAAGGGAAAGCCTTGGTAAGGATTCTTGACTCAACTGTAAATGAAGAGACCAATAGTGCATCTACAACAAGTTAGGAATGAGCTATCAAAGTGGATATAACGTGCTTTTGCACACGGATTTTCAGGATGTGTATCAGATGGTCGTTGAAATGGATGATGCCACAAGAGAACAGGTAAAGGAGCTTTTTTCAGAAATGGTGGACGATGTCACCATTCACTTATTTGTCATGGATCATAATTGTCTCTACTGTAACGATGTAACTGACATGGCAAATCAGATAGCAGAACTATCAGATAAGGTAACGGTCAAAGAACACAAAGGGCCACTTGATTCGGACGATGCTAAGAAGATGGGAGTTGAGAAGACTCCCGCTATGATTCTTCATGGTAAAAAGCCCTATAATGTGAAGTTCTATGGCATTCCTGCTGGACATGAGTTTGGTGCGCTCATTGGCTCGATAATTGATGTATCAAAAGGTACATCTCCACTACCAGACGATGTGATTGAAGATATAGCCTCTATTGACAAACCAATCAACATCAAAGTGTTCGTTACACCTCAATGTCCCTATTGTCCAAACATGACTCGTCTGGCCCATCAGGCTGCAATCATCAATCCATTAATCTCTTCTGAAATGATTGAGTCGCTTGAGTTTCAGGAAGACACAGCAAAGTATGGAGTGTTTGGAGTCCCGAAGACCATAATCAACGAAACCACAACAATAGAAGGCCTTTCCCCACTTGAGATGTTCGTCGAGAAGCTGTTTGAAGCCATCGACTAAGGAAAGGAATTAAAGACAAACTGGGTTTCTTATAGTATGGAAACCCAATCTTTTGTTATAATGTTGAGACCTGCGAACGATTATGGTATTGCTGAAACTGAACAACGAGTGACGGAGCACTTTGCCTATCTTCAAAAACTCCAAAAAGAGGGCAAGCTGATCATGGCAGGGAGATTCTCTGAGGTTCTAATTGGACTTGCAATGTTGGAGGTTGAATCAAAAGAGGAAGCTCTTGAGATTATGAAAAATGATCCAGCTGTTATGGCTGGAATATTTCATGCTGAGCTGTATCCTTGGAGAATTGCTCTGAAGTCTTAGTTGTCACTTTTCTTGACAAGTAAACACGAAATCGTTCTCGTTCACGTATTTGTATGCCTGATAGGCTGCGTGAACGCCTTCAGCAACTCCTGTGATAGCCTGCTTAAACTCGCTATCTACAACATCTCCAGCCGCAAAGACTCCTTCAATGTTAGTTCTGCTTGAGCGATCAATGATGATCTCTCCTTTGTCATTGACTTTCACACCCATCTTCTTTGCTAATTCAGAATATGGAATCCCACCGATTGCGATGAATATTCCATCGAGTGGAAGAGTGTCTGAGTCATTGTATGGCTTATCGAGCTTGACACCGATGACCTTCTCGCTTCCGAGGATCTCAGTTACATTTGTCTGAGTGATGATCTCAATCTTTGGTTCTTTCTCAATTCGGCGGCCATTCACAGGTTCTGGTCTTATCCTTTCACGTCGATAAACCATGTAGACCTTAGGACAGTACTTAGCAAGAAGAAGTGCCTCCTTTGCAGCACTGTCACTTCCTCCAACAACTCCTACAACCTTGTCTTTGTAAAGAGGCGCATCGCACAATGCACAGTAGCTCACTCCTTTGTTCTTGAGTTCTTCATGACCAGGAACCTCGAGCTCTTTTTCCTTGAGTCCGGTGGCAAACAGGATAGATTTTGCGAGGAATGTCTTGTTCTCCGTTACAATATAGAAGAATTTGTTTTTGTTTTGGAAGACGTCGACTACTGTTCCGATTTCAATGGTAACAGGATAGTCCAAGGCATGTTCCTTGAGCTTGTCTGCAAGCTCCTGACCAGTGAGTTGAATGAAACCAGGATAGTTTGCGACATCGTCTGTGAGAGTTATCGTTCCTCCATCAACATTTCCAATGACTGCAACACTGAGATCAAGCCTTGCAGCATACATGGCGGCACCAAAACTTGTAACACCTGAGCCTATAACTACCAAATCGTACATCAGATCACACTCCGAGTTTTCGTTTCAGTCTACGTTCAGTTCTTCTATCAAAGCCAATGAATACATCATCTCCGATAATGATTGCAGGGATAGCTAATTGACCACTCACTTCCTTGAGTTCATCAATAATCTCAACTGAATCGAGGACACACTTTTCCTCAATCTCTACATTGTTCTCCTCAAGAAATGCCTTCACCTTTGCAGAATGTGGACACTCCGGTGCTGTGTAGACTGTCGCCTTGGTCATTGTCTTGTTCAACCTCTAGAGCTTTGAACGGGAAACACCGTGTAACCACCACTGATATAGATTATGAAGTGTGTCCCTTTGAGAACACCCTTAAGTAGAGGTCCATATTCCTTATCATTCGTTATTTGGAGTGTACTGGAAATGGACAAGGATGAAACTCTCGCTTTCATTGACAGACAGATCAACCTCGAAATGAAGATCATTGAGATTGTTGAGAAGAATGTTGCAGAACTGGGAAACGCTTTCGTGAAAGAACTCCTGTTAGCTGTTTCAACAGATTCGAAAAAACATGCTGAGCTTTTGAAATCGTTAAGGAAAGCTGTTGAAGGTCCAACTCCATTCATCAGTGAAGGTGAAAGAGACAAGATTGCCAAAGGCATCGAGGCGCACATCAAGATGGAAGAACAGGCTGTTGAAACCTATGGCAAACTTGCTGAGAAGACTGACAATGACCAAGTCAAGACGATTGCTATGATGATAAGAGAGGATGAGCTTAGACATCACGCACTCTTGAAGGAACTCCATAAAGCAGTGATTGAGCCTGAAACCCTCACTGAAGACATGATCTGGGATACTATGTGGAAAGACTCGCCGTGGAAAGGAAGTCCTGGTGGGTAGAATCACTCTTGTGTATACCTATCCACTATTGCCATGAATCCCTCATCTAGACGGTCAATACCAATCCCAGTTCTCGCTGAGATAAGTTGGCCGCCCATTCTGTACTTTTCCATGACATATCGCATTTCCTCATTGATGAAGTCCATTCGCTCTGAATCGATAAGGTCTACTTTGTTAGCAACAATCATGAAGCGTTTCCCATCTCCAGACTCCATTCTCAGGTTGCTGTTTTCTTCGATGGCTGGGATCCAATATCCTTCAAGACTATCGAGAGTCTGCATGCGTGTCACATCAAAGAATAGCAGTCCAACTGTTGCACCCCTGATCATCGACTTCATTTGATCGATAAATCTGAGCTGACCCCCGAAATCCCATATTGAGAGCGTAACGTCGTGTCCTGACGCTGTGACGACCTTTTTTGTATCGAAGCTGGCTCCGATTGTAGTGCGAAGAAAGTTAGGGTCTGGAAAATTGCCTGTTGTATAACGCTGAGTGAACGAGGTTTTCCCACACTCAGTGTCACCCAGTACAACAGCTTTCAGAATCTTCACTTCTTACACCTTATTGTTCCAATTTTATTGAACCGTCTTCTTCTAATCCATATTCGCTTAGTTCATCGAGATGTTTGACAGTTCTTGATAAACGTGCTGTTACCGGTGGACTACTGAAGACTGTTATTACACTTGCCAAGGATACTAATGCAATAGCAACTATTGGAATTGCTGGAGGCTCTGGAGGAAGACTGTCCGAGAACATCGTAATCATTGCTATCATAAGAGCTGAAACAATAAACATCATCAATCTCCTCGCTGCAGCAACTCCTCCTGCTCTTGCTATTCGCATTGATAGTCGAATGAACATGAGCGTACCAAGAATACTAACTACTACAATTGATGCCCATATTAGAGCATTAGTTGCATTGACAGTAAGGGGAATAGCTGGATCGATGATGATGTCCGGATAGGTCAGATAGGCTGCAATAACTCCAAAGATAACCATTGCCTCACGGGTTAATGTCTGTACCCAATCACCATAGAGAGTGGAAGCAGCGGCAAGCATGAACGCGATAATTGCACAAGAACCAAGGACAACATTGACCCAGGTAAGATATTGGTTCCATACAAATCTCTGGTTTAGATATAAAGTCCAAGATAGAGAACGTGTAGAAACAAGAAGTGCTACGAAAGTGATGACAGCTCCCAAAAAAAGTGGCATTCTGGCACCAGTTTGATCTGCTTGTTCGAGGAAGTAGTCCAGTGGTGCTATCAAACATAATGCTGCGAATATTTCAACAACAGCATAGTAAAAGACGGGCCAACTTCCCACCCGGAAAGAGGCTATCAATAGTGGAACTCCGAGTGTTATCGTGAAGTACAGGATGAAGGTTGCCAAGGTGTATCTCCATGGTTTCCTTATCGAACTGAAAACTGTAGCTGCTACGATTAGGGGGAGGACTTGTAGGATATAGTATTGTGGATGGGCAAATGTCCAGCCTGTCGTTGCAATGACCCAGGTCAATATATACAAAATGAGAATCAGAAATAAGGATGCTGAGAATGTCGATGGGTTCTCGCGGAAAAGCACCGCAGAAAGGTAAATTGATGCTACCAACAAAATAGAAAGTCCAATGATAATGAAATAAAGCGTGTATCCAAAGAATTCTCCTACAAGATTATCAACAACAACTCCAATGACGATGAAAGCTGTTGTGATTGTACCCAGCTTTGCGCGAGTAGAAGCAAAGAGAATCCATATTTCAGCGATGACGATGGCTCCGAGAAAGAAAGCTCCAGTACTAGTCATCATGAACCTTAGTGGTTCATACATAATCATCAAAATGGCGAAAGCCATTGCAATACCAGTCATTGAATATGCTATCAACGCGCGTCTTGTACCTAGACCAATATCTGAATAGATTTCCCTGACTCGTCTCGCAAAAATGAGAAGAGACAATAATAGAATCAAAATGATGATATTTCCTGCGTCGAGATGTATTACATCAAAATCAATCGGTATTTGCATAGCATTACCTCCATACTTTACTCCTTAGTATTCTATCTTTATCGACCCATCTTCTCCGACGCCAATCTTACTCACTTCATCCAACTTCTCAACAGTCCTTGTTATACGAGCCCAGACTGGAGGACTACTCAGTAAGGCTAGACTTCCTGCAAACAACAGTAGTGAAATAGAGGCGATTGGAATATCAGGAGGAACAGGTGGGATAGTGTCTGAGTACATTGAAACGACTGCAATCATCAGTGCAGAGGTTATAAATGCCATCAGACGTCCAGCAGCTATTCGACCTCCTGATCTGAAGATTCGTATTGAAAGTCGAATGAAGAACAATGTACCAATGGCAATCACTACTCCAAGGGCTAACCATACCATTGAATTTGAAATGAACGTGGGTTGAGTATAAGGAAATACGAGCAACACCGCAAATGTGGTGAATATGAGCATTCCCTCTCGAGTTATCATTAGTGCCCAATCACCATGAAGGGAGGACACAGCGGCTAGCATGAATGCAATGATTGCCATAGAACCAATTATTACATCAACCCAGACTAGGTATTGATTCCATACAAGTCCATTAGAAATAAAGACGGCCCATGACAGTGAATGTGTCGCTACCAATAGTGCCACCAACGATACTACAGCACCAAGATACAACGGTGTCATTGTCCCAGTTTCAACAGCTTGATCAAGGAAATAGTTGAGAGGAGCCATTAGACAGAATGCTGTGAACATTTCAACTCCGACGAAAAAGAAGATTGTCCAACTACCAACATCAGCGGCTGACGAAAGTAGAGGTGTACACAGAGTGAATGTAAAAAGCATAAGGAACACTGCGATAGTTGTTCTCCAAGGCTTCCTGATGGAGCTAAAGACTGTTGCAGCAACAATGATAGGAATGACTTGCAATACATAATACTCAGGATTGTCGAAGATCCACCCTGTGGCTGCAATAATCCATGTTGACATGTATAGTATCAAAACAACGAGTAGGGATGCTGAAAAAGTCGAAGGATTTTCTCGAACTAGAACAAATGCAAAGTACGCTGAACCCAGCATGAGAAGTGGCAAACCAATCATCATGAAATAGAGGGGAAATCCGAAAAACTCCTCAAGGAAGTTGTTGGCGTAAACTCCAATTATAATGAGGACTATGACAACCGTTCCTTGATTGGCTCTTTTCTCTGGTTGAAGGATATATAGCTCTGCAATCAGAATGGACCCAAGAAAAAATGCTCCTGTTCCAGTGACCATGAAACGCATGAGCTCTGAAACAGCAGTAAACGTTGCTAATGCCATTGCAATACCTGACATTGCATACGCCATTAAAGCACGTCGAGTGCCAACTCCGATGTCAGGATAAATCTGTCTGACACGATTTCCAAATAGCATTAGTGAAAGTGCAAGAACTACGACTATTACGTTTCCAGAATCAAGAAGCGCTGAATAGAAATCGATGGGAATTTGCACATAATCAACCCCACAGACTGCTAATCTCTCGCCCTCTCTTTCTCAGGGCTTTGGCTATTATCTTAGTTAGCCATTCCTCAGTAGCATTTGTATTCTCCATGATGAGTGAAAGTACAGAACCAGCTTCCTTCTCGTTATCAGCTTCGCATATGTACAAAAACTCAGTTCTCTGTATGTAACCAACGACTCCCTTGTCAGACTTCATATAGTTCGCAGCCTCACCGTTAGATGGAGAACCGTCTCGTTGGAGAGCTGTTGAAACCAATTGGACAATGCCAGTAAGAAGAGCTACTCTCTCTGCACTCTGCTCTTCTGGCGGATAAAGTACCTTAGATTCCATATTGTCCAATACTACACGAACTACCATTCTTACAACCATCAGGATTTACCTCCAAAGGCCTTTGTTAGCCAATCAATTTCTTTCGAGCCCTCATCTTTAGACTTAGTAGACTCCTTTTCAGATCGATGTGGGACAACAATGTCTCGAATACCTAATCCTTCGCCATTACGAAGATTGTACAAAGTTACTAGTAATTCATGATTGTTGATACATCGAACGATAAGTGTAGGTGAGCGGCCCTCATTCTGAATTCTGTGTTTGACTGCTTCGGCCTCGTCGTCACTAATTTGAACTAGGGCGTTGCCTTTGCATTCTGGACATCTGAAGAGAATTTCCATGTCAGTGCGCAGCCTCTAAGTATCTGGTCCCTTTTTTTCTGTGGAATCCAATTACTTAAGCCTATGTTGTTGAAAGTTACAGAATTGATGTTAAAAAATCGAAAGTTGTTTTCATAGATATCGCAACAAGAATCAAGCTTTTTTGCGATAGCTGAATGCTTATCTTAAAAGTTGCAACCTGAAACTTCACTTATAATGAGGATGAGATGATGACGGTTGAAGATGTGAAGCGGACTGATAGAGGTCCAGCTCTAATGTTAGCCAATGAGGCAGTCGTACGAGGTGCTCTTGAGGCTGGTGTAAAGATTGTAGCTTTCTACCCTGGATCTCCGGTTTCAGAAATTCTTGATACATTCGGAGAAGTACTCGACCATTTCCAGGACTACAAGATGCATATTGCTGCAAACGAAAAGGTCGCGCTTGAGACTGTTGCTGGAGCTTCGATGGCGGGAATGAGGTCTTTTACTTCAATGAAAAGTGTTGGAATGAATGTTGCGAGTGATTCCATGTTCAGTATAGGATATACAGGACTCAACGCTGGTTGTGTTTGTCTGATTGCCGACGATCCTTATGCACATTCATCACAGTCAGAAGAGGATGGAAGATTCTATGGAGAGTACGCATATGTCCCCATGCTTGAACCTTCGACAGCACAAGAGGCTCTCGACATGACTAAATGGGCATTTGAAATATCAGAGAAGTTCAAGACTCTAGTCATCATCCGAACAACTACAAGGGTTAACCATCAAAGAGGCATGGTGAACCTGGGGAACCTTAATCGTAAACCATTCAAGAAAAATAAGTGGGCTGATGTGAAGAGACAATACTTCACTGTTGGTTCAGTTGCACGAAGACTCAAAGCTAAACTTCTCGAAAAGACTGCGGAGATAAAGAAAGAGTTCAATGCCACTGAGTTCAATAGAGTTGTACCAGGAAGCGGCAATATGGGGATACTTACAGCTGGTGTCTGTTTTCTCCATGTTAAGGAAGCACTGAAAAATCTTGAGATTGAATTACCAGTCTTCAAACTTGGCACGACATTCCCACTTCCTGATGAGAAACTTGCTGATTTTATTCGACCACTCTCAACACTAATCGTTGTTGAGGAACTTACACCGTATCTTGAAACTAGAATCGCAGCTATTGCGAAAACAGTCAATCCTTCATTGAACATTGTCGGTAAGAAGAGTGGACACTTCAGTGAAATGCTGGAGTATAATGTTCCAATTGTAGAAAAAGTACTAGCAGAGGTCACAGACAAAAAGATCAGCTTGGATTATGATGCAGTATTGAAGAAAGCTGAGAAGCTTAAGGAGATTCTTCCAGAACGACCTCCAATCTTCTGTCCTGGGTGCCCGCACCGTGGTACACTCTGGGCCTTCAGACAGGCATTGCAGCAGCTTCGTATCAGGAACAACATAGTGTTCAATAATGACATAGGTTGCTACTCTATGGCATTTCTCCCGCCCAATGAGTTCTCTGATTCAATGTTGGCAATGGGAGCATCATTAGGTATCTCTGCAGGAATGGAACTAGCGCTCGAGGACAAGATCATTGCAATGGTAGGGGACAGCACACTATATCATGCAGCCTTACCGGGAATCGTGAATCTCATTCATCATAACTCGAATGTTACATTATTCGTCCTGGATAATTCCGTCACAGCAATGACAGGACAGCAGTTCAATCCTAATTCTCCCTTCGATGCAGGAGGACACCCAGCGAGAAAGATAAACATGGAGAAGATGTTTGAGGCGCTAGGTGCAAACACGGTTTCTATAATAGACCCCTACGAAACCAGAGACTGTATTGGTACAATAAAAGAAGCAATCGAAGCTGATGGATTCAATGTGATAATCTCAAGACGTGATTGCGCACTCTATGGAGACCGAGAGAAGAAGAAGCGTGGAGAAAAGATTGTCCCAAGCGAGAATGTGAAAGACACATGCAAAGGGCTCTATGTTTGTGTCAAGGAGTTCTATTGTCCTGCAATAACAATAGATGAATCAGATGCAAAGATGGTCATTCAGAGAGATCTATGTGACGGTTGTTTGGAGTGCAGACAGGTATGTCCTGTTGATGCACCAAGACAAGTGGAGGTGAAGAGATGAGCAGCACAAAGGATACATTCAACATCATGTTCGCAGGCGTGGGTGGCCAAGGACTTATGCTACTCTCTGCGATACTGGGAAAAGCAGCTGTGGACTCAGGTCTTAAAGTGATGACTGGAGAACAGCACGGTCTTTCCCAAAGACAGGGCTCGATTTATGTTCACTTCCGGATTGGAGAACCGATATCCCCTTTGATACCCTATGGCAAGGCAGACATGATGATTGCGATGGAAGCCACCGAAGCTCTCAGATATGTAGAATATCTGAAAGAAGATGGGGTGGTAATCATGAGTAATCGTATCATGCCATCAGTTACTGAAACCAAGAATGTTGCTTTGGATAAAGAGAAGAAGACCAAATATCTCACGGTCGATCAGGTAGTTGAGAAACTAAAGCAAGTCACGAAGAATGTCGTACTCCTCGACTCCCTCGATCTCGCTATTCAGGCAGGAAATGCAAGAACCGAGAATTCAGTTCTTGTTGGAGCAACGGTCGCTTGCGCAGACTTTCCAATTCCAGCTGAAGAGGTTCGCAAGGCTGTTCTCGCCTTAGTGCCACCTAAGACAGTAGATGCGAATTCTAAAGCATTCGACCTGGGCCGAGAGGCAGGGAGTACCTGCCTTGGAACCTGATTCATTTCCTCTTACTAGTCTTGTATGACAGAGTCTTAGCATGAGCGCTTGGACAGTGGTGTGCAAGTAATTGCTCCAAAGAGAATAACTACTGATTCTCAAATGATTTTTAATGCCTTCTTGTCAGAGTTTCAAACCGTTTTGATAAAGAATAGATAGAGTTTGATTCTGAGCGTGTGGAACATATGACCAATCTATATCATCGTGCGCTGAGTATCGGTAATCTAAATTCAGAGGCGAAGCAGTTCATTTCTCGAGCAACTAGCCTAATACTTACATACAGCTTCGTAGTGATGTTGACAAACACCTTCCTGATTCTTCAAGCTTTGGAGTTTGTAACTCTAACAGAGCTCGCCATGATCTTGGCTATTCAGTTCGTTATACAATCAATTGCTAGTTATCCCGCTGGTGCTATTGGCGATTGGATTGGACAACGGTGGGTTTTGTTTACTGCTGCAATCTCCTACGGAATTGGATTCATCGTAATTTCACAAGCAATTGATTTCCTGTCAGTTGCAATTGCATTCATCTTAGTAGCGTTTGCTCAGAGTCAAGAGACTGGCACATACATCGCATGGTTTGATACAAACTACAAGATCTATACAGAAGGGGACGATAAGGATAGACGTACATATTCTCAGTTCTATGGTAAATTCACAATGTTCCAAGAGCTCCTGACAGCTTTCTCTTTCATCCTAGGGGGAATACTTCTGAGTTTGGTGGATCGTCAGATGTTGTTCCTCTTCCAAGGGTTTCTGCTCATAGCTGTTTCACTATTACTCTTGAGATTCATCCAAGATCATAAAGATCTGAAACGTGAAAAGAGGAACCTAAATGCGTACTTCAGATATCTTCGAGGTGGACTAACAACAGCAGCTCGAAATAGGACACTGAGATTGATGATTCTGGGACTGATGATATCTGGTGCAGGTTGGGCTATTTGGGGAGGTCTAATTCTCTTCCCCCTCTATGCTAGTTATGCCTTTTCAGACACAGGAACTGCATTGCTCCGATCAAGTATCTTCATACTAGGCGCTCTTTGCGTTGGGTTAGCTGGTACCATATCTAAGCGAATAGGAAAATTACAGAAGTGGCTTGCGATAGCAGTCTTCCTCACAGATTTTGTCTTTTTCATTGGGATGTACATCATGTTGTCTTTGAATCCAGCTCCTTCGAGTTTCATGTGGATGTCCTTCTTCATTGTGATTCTGACCTTCACATTGGCATTTGGCCCTCGATTTTTGGCTGATGTATTAAGACCTCGGTTCTACTTGGATGTCATTCCTGACGAAAATCGAAATGCTGTCTATTCGCTCATTCCGACTTTAGTTATGGTTGTAAGTATCTTCGCAGTGCCTACTGGCGGACTTATGATAGACATTTTGGGTCAAGAAACAACAATAATGATTCTAGCTTTGAATGGTTTGATTGGATCGAGTATCACTGCTGTGGCAATCTATAGACACACTGTCGAAACTGAGATAACAACTGAAACAATTGACCTATGTTGTCCAATCTTTCCAAGCAAACTAATAGATACTCAGACAATCGTTCCACTATCTCTCCCATGCTGTTGGTCTTTTGACCCAATCACCGAATACATCTGGAACCAACTTCGAGAAACTGCACTAGCTGATGAGGTGATCACAGAGGAAGAGGCCATAATTATCGATAGAGTCACACTTGATGTGAGAGCCTATGGTGAAGTTCTCAAGCAAGTACTAGAAGACGGAAAGATAGACGAAACAGAGCAGAAGTCGCTAATTCAAGCTCGTGATCAAATTTGGATTGAAGCGAATAATTCAGCAATAAAATCTGGACAACTGAGTGAAGACGCACAACAGATCCTATCGAAACTTTCAGTCCTGCTGAAGAATATAGATACCAAACGTCTATTCCAAACAACAGAAAGTGTGTCAGACTAGAGCTATACTATGACCCATCCTAGAGCAGTTCCGGCTGATGGTAGAGCCTCTGTTTGAGGAGCCGCATGCTTTGAAACGGTAAATCATAGTTCCTCCATTAGGGTTGCTGGCCATCGTGTCTTCCCGACTATCTGTGCTACAACATCACGATCAAGATATCGCTGGAGTATTCTGAGATAGGCTATTATTTCTTCCTCCCCCAGGTTGGGAACAGAACGAGCTCCAAACAGAAACTCTACTGACACGTCAACGAGTTCTCTAGCTGGAACTTGTGATTCTGCAGTGTTCACAGCAACATTTCTTGCTGTTTTGAACAGACCCACAGAGATTGCTTGTGTCGCTTGAGGCTTCCACTCTCCCAGAACTTGTGAAAGGACATCTGCGAAAGCCGCCTCTTCATCAGGGACCCATGCAGACCTTCCATATTCGTCAACTCTTAGCTTCATGTGTTTACGAAGAATTCTATCTCTTTGCAGAGGATCGTTCATGATTGTGTTTGCAGCCTCTGTCTGTTTCTCCAAGTCTATACTATTCCGCAAACATTCCAAGACAAGACGTGAGGATGCATGACTGAGAGCTCTGAAACATCCTTTGACAACTGATAGTGAGTCAGCCAGAGGTACACTCGTCAGAATCTTTTCAGCAATGGCATTTGATGAAACCTCAAGCCAGTCAGACCCGTCTAGCTGAAGCTTGCTGGCCATGACAGCCTCTTGAATGGAGGAGCTAATTCGATTCTGAAGAGTGTCCTGGTAGCTTCTTAGCTTGAGAGGTACCTGAGGATGTACATCCGCCACTCCATACACAGCTGACCGTAAGCCATAGACATACTCTGCGAGAGCATCAATACTTGCGGATGCTGGAACGCTACCACTCAAGACCTGACGCTCTGTCTGTTTGAGAAGCTTATCTGCTAAAGCACGATCCTGTAGTCCCGCTATGACTGGAACCAATCCTGCACTACCAAATGCGTCAGGAGAAACTCCGACGCCCTCTGCAGCGGTGATCATTGAATTGACTGCTTCAATCGCTTCATCAATTATTCGAAGAGATCCCGCGCTTGAAGACTTCGAGATTGTTTGAAGAGCCGCAATGCGTTCCTTGTTTCCTGGTTCAAGAATGAGCTTTTCAAGAATAGGAGACACGGCAGTTTCCTTTGCTCGATCATTGATTTCTACAGAGGTTATGTACTTCGCAATTTGCTTCAGTTTGATTGTTGGGAGCATTAGTCTAACTACTATAGGTACAACAGTTTCCTGTTGCACAGTTTCCAACACTTTTGTCAAAGCCGCCATTTTTGGAATGGTCTCCTTCGCGAAGATCTTTTGAGCCACCTCATCGACCTGTCTGATATTCATCAAGAACTTGACGAGGTAATCTTCTTCTACATGCCCTTCAACCATTGATAGAAGAAATACTTGATTTACCTCTTGATTTTGCAGGGCATTTGCGAAACTGAGAATATCATCCTTGGCTAATTCAACAAAGGTTGACTGGGTTTTCTCATCCATTGACTCCAAATGACGAATTACCTCCAAACCAGGTACAACCAATCTATTGGATAGTATGTCTCTGAATGTTTGGACGGCTTCATCGATAGAGCCATCCTCTAACTCTGTAAGTGCTTTATAATGGAGACCCCTGTCGTTTTGGTTCAGAAGAAGATAGATCCTTGATGCTTTTGCATAGTCACCCTCTGAAGCTGTTTGAGCAGCAAGACTCTGCAAGTCAACTCGTACTTGATCGCCATAATAATGCATCAATGCTCCCATCATTTTTTCAGGAAGGTCTTCCTTTACAGCTATTCTAGTCGCAGCTCTTGTCAGTCTGTTCTTTCCGTACATGTCAAACGCTTTTTCGTGATTTCCATCTTTTTCAGCCTCCATTGCTTCTTGAAGCGTAGCCACTTTTGAACCAAGTCTGCGAGTGTAGAGTCCACTGATCACAACTGCGATACCAAGGGCTGGGATTACATACAAGAGTACTGGAGAAACCCAATGACCAATCACGAACAATGGAGTATTGTAGTTGCAACATTCGGTGGATTGAGATCCGATTGTTATTAGAACATTCAAAATCTGGTCTCCAGCGTGTCCGAACAGGAGCATCATCTCGAATCTATTGGATGAATATCCTGGCGTCCAGGACGCATCGGCCACAAGCAAGATTTCATTGTTCAGGCTGATTTGAACAGTTGTTTCTGCAACAACATCCTGAGGGTTGTATACGGAAATATCAATCTGCCAAGTTCCAAGCTCTACGTACGAAGAGGATACAATTGATTGGATCTCTAGGTTGGGCCATTCGAGAATGATCTGATTGTAGAATGTTTCATTCGTACCTGTATCAGTAATCTCTAGATTGTATATGCCCAATGTTGCTGATTCACTAAACTGAATTTCAAAATGACCCATCTCACTACTGGTGCTTATTGCAGTTCCTGATGTGAGAAGGTTGTCCTGAGTGTCATAGACTCTGACCTCGTAAGTACCATCTGATGCATAGATGTTTCCTACAGGATCGTGCATACCTAGTGGCAATTGGTATGTTGACCCAGGATAAGCGCGTGGTGAATGAGAGGGACCAATGCCTAAGGTCCGCTCCATGATTGGAAATGGAGTTGCATCCCAATCGTAAATTGTGACATCAGGATCTCCGAAAATTATGAACTGAAGGCAACTAGCTCCTATCATAGCAGCATCAGAAACGGAAACGTATGTGTCTTTTCCAATATCATGAGGCGCGTATCTATGTGAATTGATCCCAAAAGCATCATCTAATGCAGCCCCAAGCGACATTGCTGAATCCACCATATTGCTAAGGACATTATACTCCACCATATCCGCAGGACCGACCAGAGTGTCGGTACGACATGCGACAACCGCATCAGCTCCTCTTTCCATGATCATACTTGGTCCATAACTGGAACCAATCTGACAAGAATCCAAGAATGCAAACATCCCTCGGAGATTTGTGCCTACAAAGAGATCTCCGATATCATAGATAAGAAGATTGGAATGGGATGGATTAACCACGCCATAGGGACTCTCTTCGGTGTCTGCATCAGGATTGGAAGCAGACCAGCCATCGTCATAAGCTCTCCAGGTATTTGTATCGAAGAGTGCTGCTTGACCATCGTACTCATAAAGGTCTGTTCCAGTTGCTCCATGGATTGTAGCAACCCATGCATATGGTGCATCAGCTAGCTCACTGATAGTACTTGGTCCTACTTGCATGACAGATGTGAGTCCAGCACTAGACACTAATGTTGGGAAGTCATTTGAGTTGTCTATTGTTGAGTATTGATAGTTATTATTCATGATTGAGTCAATGTACGAGTAGACGAGGTAGCTTCCAAGTGCTTCATGAGACCTACTAGGTAGTGACATCAGCGGGATTCTGAGTATGGACCTCATGATCTGGACAAGAGTTGCAGATGTGTCAACTGAGGAGTATCTTCCAACATCTGCCTTGCCAGTCAAGGCTCTATCGAAAGAAGGTGGGAGAGTCTGTCCTGGACCGTAGTATGGTGCAATAGTAATTACGTCATCCACTGTGTTCACTCCGACCTGTTGAGAGAGCCATGAAAAGAAACTGTCAGCAATAGCCGTCATCGTACTCACCGGAGGATTCATGCCGCTGAAGTCTATGTCGTCAGTAAAGATATCTAGTAACGATACAGTAGCCACCAGTGGCATCTGATATTCTTGGTTCCAGTTAATCTGTTCAGGAATCTGTGAAATGCTCATCACATTTGAATCACCGTAGCTGAACGGAATCGCCGGAGCTCTCCTTTGAGCGCCTGATAGTCCTGCAGCTGCAAAAGATGTTTCAACTGAATCATAGAGTATGACCGAACCCTGAGATGAACTTCTTCCACTGAGAGCTGAAACCAACGATTGAACTTGAGTAAAATTCTCAATATTGTGCACTGTGAATGCTAGGGATTCAAGCTCACTCTCAATTGATGGATCTACATTACCTGTAGGACTCATAAAATAGACAGTCTGAGGTGAGACTGCGTTAATAGCATTAAGGGTGACTGCATCGAGTGATCCATCGCTGGTATAGAGTAGAGGAGCACCAAGAAGTGAAGCAAGACTCGCCCCGTTTGCTGCACTTGCAGCAGCTGCTTCGTATTCTGGATTGAGTACATTCTTTGTGATGGTCAGATCATAGCTTGTAGAGCTGTCTTCCGCAGCGAAGACATAAGCACGATACTCACCAGGTTGAGGATGAGATAGGCTTACTGAGATGTCACTGACCTCATTGATGCCTTTCATCAGTGCATACCGATTGCCACTGAGAATGAGATCACCTGATGGTCCGAGTACATTGAGACCTATGTTTCTGGGTACTCCTCCAACCACTGATAGGTCAAAGTCTATTCTGCAGTCCTGATCTGAAGGTATAGTAAACGAGTAGAAGTCTGCGTCTGGTTCTTCTATATTGAATGTACAACTGACTGTTCGTGAAGAGGGATATAGGTCAATCAAGTGTAGAGTGAGTGTCGCTCCCGAACGTTCCTGATAAG
Organism: Candidatus Thorarchaeota archaeon; assembly: GCA_048882045.1. Classification (GTDB taxonomy): domain Archaea; phylum Asgardarchaeota; class Thorarchaeia; order Thorarchaeales; family Thorarchaeaceae; genus SMTZ1-45. The sequence continues at coordinate 42,736 of JBHLRZ010000020.1, forward strand.
GACACATAACCGTAATCCCATCATAATAGGGGAAGTCAACTGGATAGTATTCACCTCCCTCATGGGAGAGGAGGTCGAACCATGTGAATTCGTCGCCGCCTGAAACCCGGATAATGGCTCCGCCCCCAAATGGAGTAAATCCACCAGTCCATTCCCAGTCATTGCTTGATGATGTAGTTCCAGACTGAGTACGCGTTGACATTGAACTCAGTGTGGAACTTGTATCGTACAGTACCTCGCTGGATGAGAACTGATTCAGTATCGGAGCCTCAGCGAGTACAACAGAACGAGCTCCGACGAAAAACTCTGAAGCAAGGTTTGCAGCCATTTCAACATGGTTGCTACCTGTGATTGTGTGGTGCGTGTCTGCAATGGATGTCAATGCAGTATGATCGGTATTTTGGACGTTCCCAATGAATACGAGCTCATTCATAGACCCTCCAAGAAACTCAATCCACTCGTTCAACGGAGAAGCATAGTTTTCAATATCATCGGGGAGTAGGAGTCCAGAAGCGGTATGAGTCCGGTTTGATCTTATTGTGAAAGGCACAGCGGCCAGATAGTTGAACGCATCTGTCATTTCATTCCCAGAGTCTCCAACCATTACACTCAGATCCATTGGGATGACCCCAGAGTAGCCCGTCTGTGCAGTTTCTGCTCCTCTGAGCTGGAATGCAATTGTATTCTGAGTATCTGAAGGCAAACTCCATCCAAGAAACGCTGGTGCCATCAGCATAACTGCTATCCATCCGATAATCACAAGACGACCCTTCATAGTCCAGCTCCCTCCTCAATGGTTGCTACCAGATTCTCTCTAGTCCTCTTCGTTTTCAAAAGTCTCAGTACTGTGATCAGTAGCAAGACACCTAGAACTGCAACAGCAGTTAGTGTTAGTATCTGTAACATGTCTGCAATACTCTGCATCATTTTTCACCCTCTTGTGTTACTTCATCCTCAGGGTTCCGTTTCGATATTCCGGACATCCTGCGGAACATTCTCTCGTTCAAAAGAACCACTACCAGTGCTGGAAATATACTCCCAGCTATAATGGCCCCTATCATAGCCATCTCCCCGCTGGGCATTGGCATGTCATACCTTAGCGGAGTCGGATCATACAGATCGGAAATGCCATCGTTATCAGAATCAGCATCAAAGATATCTGTACCGGCTTCCCACTCCTCCTTGTTCGTGAGACCGTCTCCATCTGCATCTGCGTCTGCGTCAGCAACAAGCGGATCTGTACCCGCTAGGTATTCCTCGTAGTCCGTCATTGAGTCTCCGTCGGTGTCTTCCAGAGTCGGATCGGTACCAAATTGGAGTACTTCGAATCCATCACTAAGTTGATCAGAGTCCGTGTCCGTCGAGAGCGGGTTCGAACCTAATATGTGAACTTCATAACCATCTTCCAAGAGATCATTGTCTGAGTCTGCTTCCACAGGATTGGTCCCATAGACTTCAACTTCTTCAAGGTCTCCAAGCTCATCTGAGTCTGTGTCTCCGTTGTTTGGTAGACAACCATTGAGGTATTCATCGAGATTTGAAAGGCCATCCGAATCAAAGTCATCTCCTGCATCATCATGAGTAAGGTTGAATCCATAGGTATACTCCCACATGTCAGGCATAAGGTCGTAATCCGAATCGCTATTCCCTGGATTTGAACCAATTACAAACTCCTGAAGGTTTGTAAGTCCGTCAACATCGAGGTCTCCATCAGCATCATCTACATTAGGTTTCAAGCCATTGTGATACTCCCACGCATCTAACATCATATCAGAATCTGTATCATTTGTGTTGGGGAGTGTCCCGATGAGAAACTCATCGAGATTCGACAGTGTGTCGAAGTCAAGGTCGTCTGCAGAATCATTGAGAAGCGGATTTAGTCCATTGTAGTATTCCCATCCATCTGGCATGAGATCAGAGTCCGAGTCGTTTGAGAATGGATCTGTCCCCAAAGCATTTTCAAGATCATCATCCAAACCATCGAAATCTGCGTCGGATGGTGTCGAAAAGACCATTAGATACATATCCATGGCTCCGCTCAGTGAAGCGTCATACGCATTGACAAGTGGAAAGTTGCTGGATGCGGTCCAACCTGTGATATACACATTACCTGTTTGATCCAATCTCAGTTCTCTAGGACCATCATTACTAGAACCTCCATAGTAGCTAGAATATTTTAGGCCATTGCAGGTGCTGTTGACCTTGAATAGGAAGCCATCCTCCCCTCCGGATGAAGTGTTGGAAAAAGCATTGACTACTGGAAGGTTTGATGATGTCGTTGGACCAGTTAAGTACGTGTTACCCCATTTGTCTACATCAACACCATAAACAGTTTCATCACCGCTACCTCCGACAAAGGTAGAAGCAATCCTCGTACCATCAGTGATGTTGAACTTCGTGACAAAAGCATCCCAACCCCCATTGTAAGTATTGTCATAAGCGTTAAGAACGGGGAAGTCCGAAGATGTTGTACATCCTCCTACATAGAGATAATCATCAAGTGCAATCCCACCTCTGCCAAGATACTCATCTCCTCCGCCTCCTAAATATGTGGAGTAAATCAGTTCGTTTCCTGAGGCATTGAGCTTACAAACAAAAATATCTGTCACTCCATTGAGTGTGTCATCCTCTGCATTGATTGTAGGAAAGTTTGATGACCATGTGCGGCCTGTGATGTAGATGTTTCCATCAGAGTCGACTGCACTCCCATATTCATATTCTTCATTGGACCCTCCTAAATACGTAGAGAAGATTAAAGTTTCAAATGTCGGAGAAATCTTCAACGCAAAAGCTTCCCTTGCGCCATTATGAGTTAGGTCGTATCCATTCAGAGTTGGGAAATTAGAAGATGAGGTGGAACCTGTGACAATCACATTTCCGGATTCATCAATGTGTATTTGTCCTCCAAGATCATCTCCATTGCCGCCAATATAGGTCGAGTTGAGTAATTGGTTTCCAGCTGAGTTGAAGCGTACCAGAAAAACATCTGCTCCTCCTCCATTGTGCGTGGAATCATATGCTCCAGTAGTGGGAAAGTTCGTTGAGGAGGTCCACCCAGATATCAAGATGTTTCCATCTGGCTCTATATACATCCTCTGACCTCGTTCCCTATCTGAGCCACCAATGAATGTAGAGAAAATGATTGCAGCACCATCTGGATCGTATTTCAATAGAAAAGCGTCGTAAAGACCACTATTGTATGTAGAATCATAAGCATCTTGGGTTGGGAAGTTAGAAGAATATGTGTGCCCAGATACGTAAACATAACCTTGGGAGTCCACCTGAATTGCATAGCCTGTGTCATCATTACTTCCTCCAATATATGTTGAAGAAAGTAAAGGATCTATGACGAGTTCTTTGGAAGGGTCATAGTCACCAATATTGAAGCAAATCATGCTATCAGATATCATATCAAAATTTGCATGTATCTCTTGATTCCCCTGAGTCACGACTAACCCATCATCAGTGAATGTCTTGTCCTGAATTTCAACACTGACAGATTCAGGGTTCGCAACAAGTCTATCTTGACCAGAGTATTGAATTCTAATCTGACTTGGATCTGAACCAGCTGCAACAAGAAAATGATACTTTGCACCTTTTGCTGTGGCTTTATATTCAAGGTCAATTCCTGGCCATAGATTTTCATAACGAATTTTACGGAATGAAGATACGTCTGTGTAAGTCCCTCTGTTACCCAAGAAGTAGTTACTCTTCGAATTGGTTGCTCCTTGCTTTGTAGGAATCACTTCTGCTGCTTCTACGAAGGACATCATAATACAGTTCGTGGTGCCTTCGAGCCAGAGTAGAACCTTATCCACTCCAAAACCGATCATGCCTCCTGGGAATCTTCCATAGAAAAGGACTTCTTCGTTGTCAACCTGTCCCAGATTCTCCTGAAAGATACTCATCATCATATCTTGGGCTGTCTTAGTGATTTGTTCCTCGTTGAGTCCTAGCTCCTCTCTTGTAGAACTCTGGATATCATCACGCAGAAGGGATAAATCCTCTGTCATCTCGATTAATGGTGTTATTGAGATCGAGAGTGATGCAATGAACAAGAACACGAGGAATACACTATGCGCCCTCTTCATGTACCTTGCCTCCCTATGGCATTCTCAGTAATAATATCGTACCTTAAGTTTCTTCGGGAATTCTTCTCAGCGCTGGAAATCCGGGGTATGCACCCAACATAGAGTTCTTAACTGGATTAACTGACAAAAATATTGAGGGTTCTTAATTATGGTTAAGATTTATGACACTATCATAATTGGTGGTGGGCCTGCTGGTACTTCAGCAGCACTACACTTGGCTTATCATGAGAGAAAGGTCTTGGTGCTTGATAGAGGAACCAGCCCAATGCATTTCCATACCAATTCAATCCTCAACTTCTCAGGATCTGTCTACCATGAAGGCAGAAGTCTCCTTCGTAATCTACAAGGAGAAGCACGAGCTGCTGGAGCAGAATTCAAAGCTGCTGATGTAGTAGAAGTGTCTGGGCGGTTCCCCAAATTCACCGTCCGGACTGAACCTAGCTATCGCACACAGGACAAGAGTGAGTATCAGGCACGAACACTTCTCATAGCTACTGGCACCTCTAGAAAACATCCAAAAGTGGACGGTCAGTGGCGAGGATGGTTGCCTGTAGCAAATGTGGGTAATGGAGCCTTCTATTGCCCAGACTGTGAGGCACCACTCTGTAAGGATAAAGAAGTTCTCATTGTCAATGCTGGTACAGCTGGTAGTGCCATACATGTAGCAAATTCACTGACTCGGTTTACTAAGAAGATCAAGATTCTCATGACTGAAGATGCTTACATGCCATATGAGATGAACGACTTTTCGAAACTGGATGAATCACCGTACGAGTGGACCTCTGGAAAGATCAAGTCCATAGACTTCCCAAGGCCTGGAGTTGCTCAGTCTGTAACTCTAGAAGATGGTCGAAAGCTGAAAGCAAACGTGTTTTTTGTTGCCTATATAGATGTCACAAGGTCAGAACTAGCTCAACAGATAGGTGTTGAAGTTGATAGGAAAGGAAATGTTCTGACAGACCACCGAGGCAAGACCAATATCGAAGGAGTATGGGCTGCTGGTGATGTGAGACCCATAACTCAGCAGGTTGCCATGGCTGTAGGCACGGGCAATTATGCAGCATTGATGATGAACCAGTTCCTTGGAAATGACTACGAACAGGGAGAAGAATTTGACCATCCAGATTATAGACGGGCCTTGCACATTGAATAATAGGGTAGAGCTCCATTCATCGCTGCCACAGAGCTATGCTTATATGTTGATATATAACTATTGTTAACTATCTCGCGTTAAGGAGATTCGATCAATTGAGCGGAATAGATGCAGAGATACTTTCGATTCTTGACGAACAGATTGAGGTTGAACAGAGGGCTCTGGAGAAACTAGCACGTCTTGAAGATGATTCCCAGGAAGCAGTAGTAAGACTAGTTTTCCTAGATTTGAGATTGGACACATGGAAGCACATTAAGTTCTTGGAAAGTATGAAGGAGATGATTACTGCAGTCCCATGTGATGAGTGGTCTGCTAAGGTAGGCCGCTATACTGGGAGAGTCAAACTGGACAGAGAATTGGAGTCACTCGCCAAGGACGAAAAAAAGATGATTGAATTGCTTGACAGAGCACTAGAGAAGATGAAAGATCCGGTCGCACGGTTACTCATTGAGCATATGAAAGACGAGGAGAATTCACACAACAAAGACCTGATAGAACTTAGTAGACTGATTCAGATGGTTCCCCTTCAATCAAAAAAAGGTCAGAAGGGAACAGATATAGTGTGTGAGCCAGACTAGTAGAGCAGTCAAGGAGATTTCTACAGATGCCAACAAAGAGTGATGTTAGAGAAGACGCACCTGCAGCGAAGGAGGCAATTGAGAACATCTCACCAGCTTACAAGGGAGGCTTCATTCGTCAAAAGCAGGATTATAGTCTAAATCAGGAGGCAGTGAGTAGAATCAAGGCGTTCGTCGAGGAAGGCTATTCTTTTGCAGCAATGTTTGCCGACTGGTGCGGAGACGCCAGAAGGGCAATTCCTGTTCTAGCTCTTCTGGAAGATGAGATCGGCATAACTATTCCATGTCTTGGTGGGATGAGGAAACCTCCGTATGGTTCTGGCAAACTATGGGATGTACCGCCATCTCCGGTCGAAGTGGACATTTTTGATGTGACCAGTAGTCCAACGATTCTGATCTTTGACAAGGAGGGAGAAGAGATAGGACGTATCAAGACCAAAGCTAGAATGACCCCCTCTATTGAGGAGGAGATTGTCAAAATCATAGAAGACTCTCGTTCATGACATACCTCATTTCAAAGCAGACATTATGTGCTCTCTAAAGAGTTGCAGACCTCGCTTGCTGGGCAAGTCTTCAAACCGTAGAGTAAAGTATGTTATTCCAAGATCGATGAGGGATTCAAACTTCTCGAGCAACTCCTCCGGTGTACCCATGATGATGACTGAGCTCCAAAGGTCATCTGGATATGCTTCAAGTCGCTTGATCTCGGATACATAGCGGTCTCTTTCCTGCTCATTCTCGTAGATCCAGAACCAACAACCCCATGACTTCACAATGTCATTGTAGTTACGCCCATGTTCTGAACACACCTTTTCTATGTAGCTGAGTCGATCCTGCAGGACATCCAGATCCATACCTCCATAGATGTCAATGTGGTCTGCATGCTTTGCTGCAACACCAAGCGTTCGATTACCACGTCCTCCAATGACGATGGGAAACGGTTTCTGGACTGGTTTTGGTTCACAGATGACATTCTTGATCTGGAAGTATTTACCTTCGTAGGTGCTCAGGTCTTGAGTGAACATCATGTTCATCATCTCTATCGTTTCCACGAGCTGAGCCAGTCGTATCTTGTGGTTTGGAAAGGGGAATCCGAATGCTTCATATTCTTTAGGAGTCCAACCAAGCCCCAGTCCAAAGGGATACAATCGACCATTGGAGATGTGGTCAAGAGTGGCAATCTCCTTTATGAAGAGTGATGGATTGGGGAGATATCTCATTGTGTTTGTAGTGAGAGTTCCCACAGTCACTTTCTCAGTTACAGCTGCGAGAGCTGCTAACATGGACATACAAGCGTACCTGGATACATCATCCATTGGATGATCCGGTACGATGATAGAATCGAATCCAAGTCGCTCACACTCTTGGGCGACATCTTTGATGACAGGCCACTGAATCCTGTCGTAGGGAGTGATGTTGATGTTCTCACTGTCCGGTGCAACAGTTGAAATGACACGACTCAATCTTACTCCGAACTTGATCTTGTCTTTCATAGAATTCGACTTCCTATTTGAGAACGTCGTCTATGAAATGCGAGATTTAAGACCTTTGAACTAAGTCAAAAAATAATTGATAGAAATACTGATTCTCCTAATGTTGGCACTCTCGACAATTCTCAAATCCCTGTCGTTCGCAAATTGCAACAACGTGTCCTCCATGTTTCTGTCCCCAAGCCTGCATCGCTTCTAGGGAGTCTTGAAGGTCTCGACCTTTTTCTGTTAATGTGTACCAGACCGCTGGCGGGATATTAGTTGCATCCACTTCACGGGTAAGGATTTCAGCCTCCTGAAGTTCACGTAGTCGCTGAGTCAAGATTTTCGGACTCACCCAGCTTAATTCTTTCTGAAGCTCATTGAAGCGAAGACCTATCGAAGCCTCTGGTCTCAGTAAAACTTGTATGATGAGTATGGACCACCTTTTGCCCAACACACGAGCTGCTGCAAATACCGGACACATCTCCACAGATTCTTTTGATCGCACAGTCATCCTATTCACTTACCAAATAGTAACTACTATATTTATAATAGTAATGATGTTAAAAAAAGTTAACTATCATTAAGAAGAGGGATTTCACACTATGAGTACTGCAAAACGTCTTATGATCCACATTGATGAAGAACTATGTACTGGTTGTGGGAATTGCGTTCCTGGTTGTGCTGAAGGGGCATTACAGATCATAGACGGAAAGGCAAGATTAGTTTCTGAAACATATTGTGATGGTTTAGGAGCATGTCTTGGCGAGTGTCCAGAAGGGGCTCTGACTCTTAGAGAGGTTGATGCTCTCCCATTCGACGAGGAAGCAGCTCAGGAGAATATACGAAGAGCAAAGATAGCTAGTAAAGATGTGAATTGTGCAGGTAGTGAAGGGTACACATACTCTGGTACTGAAGATGTTCATGATGGACCGGACCACCTGCTTCCTGAGTCTGTGTTGAAACCAAAAGAATCAGCACTGACACACTGGCCTGTGAAGCTGAAGCTCCTAAGCACTCAACATCCAGCTCTCAAGAACTCAAGCCTCTTGATATTAGCAGATTGTGCTGCTTTAGCCTACACTGCAGTTCATGATGACTTTCTGAAAAACAAGACTGCAATTCTGGTATGCCCAAAGTTTGAGAACGCTCAGGAGAACCTATTCAAACTCACTGAGATGTTCAGAATAAATGCGATCAAGGACGTGTCTGTAGTCCACATGGAGGTTCCGTGTTGTCACGGGCTTGCTAGACTAGTTGCTCAGGCAGTAATAAACTCCGGACTCAACATACCTATGAGAACATTTGAGATTGGAGTCAAAGGAAATATCAAGGCAGTCACATAGAATGAGTCTGGCGATTCTATGGCAGCAGAACGTAAGAAGATTCTGAAAGAGATAGTGGAGAAGATAGGTGCTGGCGAAGACCTAGCTAAACTGAAGCACTACTTTGTGAAGAATCTTGGAGCTATTAATCCTGTAGAAGTAGAATTCTATCAAGAGGAGTGGGCGAATGAAGGAGTGAAAGAGAAACACTTTCTTGTCCTTCATGAAATGAGTCTAGAAGTGCTCAGGGAATCGATCCAGAACCAGGATCCAATTGTGGAGAAAGGTCATCCCCTTTACACTCTGATGAAAGAGCATTCCGTGCTCATGGAATATGCGAACGAGTTGCATTCACTTGTCAGCACACTGGCTTCAGGCGATAGGGAGAAGAGATCGGAATTTATAGATCGAATTCGCCAACTGATTGGTTTCTTTGAAGAATCAGAATCTCATTATCTGAGGGAGGAGAACGCTCTCTTTCCAGTTATTGAAAAGAAGGGACTTACTGGACCGCCAGCTGCTATGTGGAGTGAGCATCAAGACGTTCATACACTCGAAAAGAGTGTCTTCGAATTGAAAAACGAAGCAGAATCAAATCTAGAGAAGTTGAACTCACTCTCAATCAATCTTGCTAATCTTCTTGCAAGTCATTTCAATAAGGAGAACAACATTCTGTTTCCTGCATCCCTAAGATTGCTTAGTGAAGAAGAATGGGCAACAGTTGTAAAGGACTTCGATGACATCGGATATTGTAGCTACTCCATTAAGCCTATTGGAACAGGGATGACCACTGAGACCGTGTCTGAAGAAGGCGAGGTTGTCTTTGGGAGTGGTAAACTCTCTGTTGAAACGCTAGAGGCAATCTTCAGTCATTTACCTGTTGACATAACCTTCGTGGATGCGCAAGACAGGGTACAGTTCTTCAGTGAGTCTCAAGAGCGAATCTTCGTGCGATCTCGGGCAATAATCGGGAGAAGTGTTCAGCTCTGCCATCCTCAAGCTAGTGTTCATATTGTTGAGAAAATCCTCAACGACTTCAGAGACGGAAAACGTGACTCTGCTGAGTTTTGGATTATCCTTAGAGGGAAACTAATTCACATCCGATATTTTGCAGTGAGAAACGTTGATGAGAAGTATCTAGGTTGTTTAGAGGTAAGCCAAGATATCACTGATATTGTCAAAATCAAGGGTGAGAAAAGACTTCTAGATGACTAAGGCCAGGATGGTCGCATCGACACATAGGGTTCTTCCATTTTCTTCGTGAGTATGGAAACTGGCATGTGGGGAGTGTCAAACTGGACAGCAATCTCACCCTGATTATCAATGAGGATTAGGCCAGCCTCTCCACTCGTCTTTTGACGAAGTTCAGCCATGACCAGTCCCACTGCCTCACGAGTAGACATTCCCTGTTCCACATGGAAGACTGCTAATCTTCCCATCGTGATCCGGAGTATCTGTTCACCTTTACCAGTGCAGCTCGCACCAGCAACATCATTGGCATAGACTCCAGCACCAACTATGGGACTGTCACCAACTCGACCTGGGAGCTTGCCAGGCCAACCACTCGTTGAGGAAGCCGCTGCTATTCGACCATTCTCATCTACAGCCACTGCTCCCACTGTGTCACACTCTCGAGATATGAGAGGTCTCTCAGTCCTTGCAATCTCAATCGCCTCACGATAACCTTCATCGACCATTTGTTTGTAGAGCTTGTCAGCGCCTGATCCTACAATCTGAGAGTTGGATGTCCGGTCCAAAACATATCTGGCTAGGGAAATGGGATGAATGATATCTCGAACTGCCATAACTGCTCCACTCTCGAGGCGCTTTCCATCCATAATGACAGCATCGAGTTCAATTTCTCCATCTCGGTTCCTGCATGCACCTTTTCCTGCTGTAAAAAGCTCAGTCTCCTCAAGGACCCAAATTGCAGTTTCCACAGCGTCCAATGATGATCCCCCGTTGTCCATAGCACACATCCCTCTGAGAGCTGCGTCTTTTGCCGCATCAAGAATTGCAGGGTGATGTACTTCTTCGAAGACTGTTGCACCACAATGGACAACTATCGCGGGAACCTTCACTCACTACACCGATTCAAAATGTCCCAAGTCGGGACAAAAAGATATCGTAAAGGGTTAGAGTCCTAACCTGTGTAACTCTTGTTCGAAAACTTCTTTCCTATAGTTGAGTTCATACCTCTTCTCTGCAAACTTCTCAAGATCGATGGCTTGTGCCCGTGCCTGTTCATCAAGACTAGCGATCTCTTCCTTGATCTCAGCAAGTCGTTCTCGAATCACATCAACCCTTGATGCAGCACCCATCTGTGTATCATTGGTGGGTGTCTGAACAGAGATGATCTGCCCGTCACGTATTCTGAAGATACGATCAGCCTGCCGTGCTATCGATGGGTCATGTGTGACCATGAGGACAGTCTTCCCATACTCCTTGTTCACTGTGTGAAGATACTCAACGATAATTCCTCCAGTTTCTGTGTCCAGGTCTCCTGTGGGTTCATCAGCTAGTAGAACTTGAGGATCATTAGCAAGAGCAGAAGCAATTGCCACACGTTGCCGTTCGCCACCAGAGAGTTCATCGGGTTTGTGCTTCATTCGGTCATCCAAACCCACTATTGAGAGCAATTCCTCTACTCGCCTCTTTCTGGTACTTCCATCTGCTTTAGCGGCAAGCATGGGCAACTCTACGTTTTCATAAGCAGTCAAGGTTGGAATGAGGTTGAGTTCTTGAAAGACGTGTCCAACTATTTCTCTCCTAAGTGCGACGAGCTGGACTGGTGATGCATTGGTCACGTCGTAACCTGCGACAACAGTGTTCCCAGCTGTTGCTCTTGTGATGCCGCCGAGTATGTTTAGCAACGTGGTCTTTCCAGAACCACTCGCTCCCACAATGGCGACCATTTCTCCCTTATCAACTCTCAAGGAGAGTCCCCTAAGAGCCTGTACCTCTACAGTTCCTAAACGGAAAACCTTGACGAGGTCATCAACTTGAATGTATGATTTATCTTTCATCATCATTATCACCTACGACCGTAATAGAATCACTTTGCTTTCTGCTCTCCTTGAGGCCCACCAGACTGGGATTATTGCTGCCAAAAGTACAACACCCAGAAGAATCAAGATTGTATTACCTGCTGCTCCGCCTAAGACAATCTGATATCTGATTAGACCTGGTTGGTTCTGGTTTAATTGGGAAACCTGTCCGAGATTTTCAACATATCCGACGAACAGCCCCATAAACAATGCGAAGACAATTGTCACTAATACCTCAGCAAGTAGCGTCTTGAATAGCTGCCACCGGTTGAACCCTCTGACAGAAAGTAATGCAATCTCGGTATCCTTCTCTCTCAGAGTGAGAATCACCACGATTGCTGTTCCGACGACAGCAAGTATTACCGCAAATGAAATCGCCATCCACTGAATCTTGACGGTCCCACTCCTTAGTGGACTGCTATTGTAATCTGCAAGTTCAGATGTCACTGAGTAGCTCGCATAGACCTCTGAGATGTCAGTTGCGAACTGCTCTTGGAGAAGAGTACCATTTGCCCCTTCAGTAGTATCTACAAGAATATTGGCAGTTGAGGTCATCAACAACATACTTGAGTTCAGAAATCCTTCAGAAACATATGAGAGATATTCCCCACCCGTTGCAAATGTAACACCACCAAAGATCACCTCGATAGTTGTCACATATCCAATCAATCCAGCAATAGTCAGTTCATAAGTTCCAAATCCAAAAGGACCTTCTACGAATATCGAATCACCAATTTCCAGCTCCAATTGCTGAGCGACGTCTCGAGACAGGATTATCTCATCGTCGCCCAAATTTGAAATCATTTCACTGAAGTCGCTCACTCCCCATTGAGGTTCCCAGAATCCGATTCCAAGCCATTCATCTGGTCTAATTCCTCGAGTATTGATTGTAACCTGTCCAACATTGAGATCGAGGTAATACTCGGGTGTAGCACCTCGTACCGAACCGTATGTTTCAACAGTTGACAGAATTTCACTAACATTGGCACCAGGATTCAGCTGAAGTCGCACATCTGCTCCAACATCATACTTCGCAGTTCTCTCGGTTTGATCATATTGAGAGTAGAGACTTCCAGTAGCAAATATGCCGTATGAAACAATCAGGGCTATGATAAATACAAGCGAAGCTGTTCTCGAGGGATTTCTCTTCACATTTCTGGTCGCCAAATTTCCGAAGGCACCGAAGAATCTTCTCCCAGCATTGACCACTGCCTCCTGAAATCTCAGAGACCCCTTCATGAAAACTCGCGTTGCGCCATAGAGAAACATCAATGGACCAAATGTACCAAGAATACCATCAACAGCAAGCCAACCTGCAATTACTAAAACAATAGCGAAGTTACCTGAAGGTATTGTTGTGAAAAGTGCGGACACATTGACTCCGAGTATCCAAACTATCATCTTGTATGTGCCAAGAATCAAACATATTGTTGGTAACAAACGTTTGTACTCAGAGGTCTCTTCAACAAATATGTACTGCTTCAATGCATCAAGAATCTCCAACTTTGATGCACGACCTGCGGGTCTCCATACTGAGAAAAGACCCAAGAACATCCCGAGAATGATCGATAAAATGACCGATATTATATTGAGCAGAACACCCGAAAGTATGTCAACATTGGTCACGCCTAGAACGTAATAGGCAGCCCAAGTGCCTAAGAATATAGAGATTCCTCCTGCTAGTCCGCCAACAAGAGCACCTTCGATGAGGAACATTCGTTTGATGGTATGACGTTGGTATCCCTTTGTGAGTAGTAGACCTATCTCTCTTCTTCTGAAGTTATATCCTACATCACTCACCATAGTTCCGACAAAATATGACAACAGAAAGATTGGGAGCGACAACACCAGAAACTGTGCACTCATTCCAATCTGAGTAAACTGATAGAACATAAGGGGAAACTGAAGGTTAGAGATTACACTTGCATCATAAACTGATGTTCGAGTACTGATTAACTGACCAAGGTCTTGTAGTCGAGTCACCGAGGCACTAACATCGTAGGGGTCCAAATATAGAGCCCTGTCTATCTGTAGATGGACAATATTACGGATATTCACTCCAGTATGTGAACCGACCGTAGCCGCCTCTTCCAGTATGGAAGAAAAGACCATATTCCAGTCGGTTATCATCATGTTATAGGTGGGATCAATCGAAAAGCCAATCGCACCACCCTCTCCCAAACTGGCAAGCAGTGCAAAAAGACCACCTATTGCACTGGGAGTTATTGATCGTCGTGTATCATCTGGAAGAGAAACAAGCCCTGCTATTGTAAGATTTCTCTGAATTATATAGGGTGGGTAAAATCCTCGTGAAACAGTCACGTTGACTTCTACAACTTGATCAAGAGTAAAAAGAGACTCATTCCGAGACCCGCTCACAATATAGGTCTCATTTGGACCCAAAGAAGATCTCCCTGAAATTAATTGCAGCTGTGATGCAAATTCTGAATCAAGCTCTACTCCAGCCAGTGTGAAATTCGTATTCGTTCCATTTGTCAAGAATGTCAGTGATGAAGTCCGAGATGCTGTTGTAATTCCTTCCAGATCGAGTAAATCAGCTTCTAGATTTCCAAAATCATCTACGGTCCAGTTCGATCTTGGCGAGTCTACAGAAAAGTCGTAGGGAATCCCTTCCACACTAGCATCAAGTGCATCTCTTGAGAGTATGTCAGCCGCAACATTGGTTGATGTGAAGAAGGTTGTAGCAAGAAGGACTCCTATGGTTAGGGCAATGAAGAGTCGATAGCTACGGACAACTCGTTTTAGGGCGTACCTGAACATCGCGGCTGTTTCCTCCAACGCATCAAGAATTGGGTTCAAATTCTTATAAGTTGTTTGGTATTTGACAAAAACCAAACAATCTTAACGATTCCTCGCATGTCGATCAAAGGGAGATGGTCATGTTCGGATTACTTGTGTAGCAATGTTCTTGAACTTATAAGATTCTCGATTATATCATATGTGATATAATTTTCCTAATATATGAACTGACTCACGCAACAGGGTTGCGTCGCCTATCATAGTATCGAGCCAGAATAATGACAACTACGATGAGTCCAATACCACTAGTGACCACGATTGGCATTGTGATATTGGGATCAATAGGAATCTCAGGTTCAGCCTCAAAATCGATGTTCACATATGCGGAATTCCTTGTGTTATTTGCCAAATCAAAAGCACGGATTCTGACTCTGAACGTTCCATCGTTTGGAAAAGCTGGGACTGAACCAGTATAGAAAGTGCCGTTGAAGGCCATTAATCCGTTGAGTGTCATGTTTGGACCTGTGACCTGGACAGTGACGTTCCTTAATGCAGGATCATCATCGTTCAGGATCTCATCATCTGACACATTTGCCCAGACATCAAATCCAAGACCTTCCATTGGATCTCCTTCAATACCCCACGCGTGAATGGTGGGTGCAGTGATATCTTGGCTGATTGTGAAGCTGGCTTTGGTGGGTGAAACAAATAGAGCCATGACAACAAAGATACCGATGAAGGTCAAAAGTCTAAGTCGGTCCATGGTCATCAAACCGCAGAACTCTTTTCCCTTAATTAGGCCACTCATTCACGCACAATCGGAAGAAAGAGAAGACTGCTTCGTGCGAGCAACGCGGTCCTTTGCTGTATATGTCAGAAACCCTTCTAGAATGTAGAAGAGGAAACAAAATCTCGATTGCTTCCTTTTCCGTCCATGTTTTTCATATCCTAGGTCCTTCTCTTCTTGACGATTACTAATGCAATTACAAGAATTCCTATCGCACCTGCACCCACCGCAAGAATGAGAGGGTCAAATTCGATAAGACCTCCTGGACCAGGTCCTGCGGTGTCTCCCAGGGTGAGCATGACTGTATCAGATACTGTGTTACCAAATAGATCCGTTAAAACAAGAGTCGCATTGTGAATTGGACCCATCGTTACATTGATTGCAAACGTTAAACTGCCTGAACTCCAGATACCTTGGTGAAGAATCTCATTATTGTGGTATAGCCAATACTGGTATGGAAATGCATCACTGACCTGCCATGTAACGTTGACTACAGTTACGCTAATTGGATAGACTACATCATTAGGATGACTAACCTCGGGTGAATCTAGGTCTGCAATAGGATACCTATCCTGACTACTAGCAGTCCCAGGGATATTATAGGGTCCACCTACCACCTGATCATAATCGCTCCATCTGTTGCCAGAGCTGATGCCATCATCCCATTGATTCGAGAATCCGTTGTCGAGAGCATTACCACCATAGTTCCTGTCGAACAGATTTCCATAGACACTATTGTTTGTAGACCCAGCGTATATCTCAAGTCCAATTCCAAAATTGTCACTGAATCGATTTCCTATGAACTGGGTACCATTTCCTAAATACAAGATTCCCCAATCATCGCCTTTCAGAAAGTCGTTATCAGTAATCGTTGAATTCCAGAGAGGTGCTGCGAGGATCCCATGAGAAAAAGGTGGTTGGACATGATCATCAGTGGACTCTAGAATTGTGTTGCCTTCGATGGTCAACCGAGCTCCTGAGAGCCGGATTCCAGTGTTACAATCGGTCATTGTATTATCGACAACAGTGCAATCATAACCTGAAACTTCAATTCCCTGAAAGAGTCCTGAGAGGTCATTTCTCTGTACTGCTGAGTCATAGCATGATGCCAAATAGATGAGCTTCTGTCCCCCTTGATGATATCCAGACAACGTATTGTCTTGAACAACACAGTCATAGGAATAATAAACTGCAATTCCAAAACCATACTCGACTTCGATTGTACATTCAGAGATTGTAGTGGAGTTAGACTCGATAACTATCACCGCTTGGGTATTTCCAGATGAACTCAAGCTTTCAACGGAACAAAAGGTTGAGTAGAGGATCTGAACACCATACGGAACATTCGCCATCACCCCATTCTCAACGACAACATTGTCACATTGAAGTAATATCACCTGAGCGTAGTCAGCAGCATTGACAGTGGTGTCCATGACATCTTCAAGATACAGGATTGGCTTTCCATTTGCTGTATTTCCTGCTATTTCATAGTCCCAAGGTGGATCATAGAGTATGTGGGTGTTGACCACGATACCGCCATTGACGAAGATGTTGTCCGTAATAGTGAGGTTAGGTGACCAACCAATCTGCAGCACCGCAGAATCGAAGTAACACTCCGTTACAATTGAGTCTTCACAGTTTCCGAGACCAACTCTCATGGGATATGTTGTAGCCTCACTCTCAAAGAAATTGCATCCAGTGAGATTGACATAGTTTGAATATTCGATCGATGCTACCGCTAAATCTGTTATCGTGAAATTGGAATCTACAATTGTTAGATTGTCACAATACTCAACTTCGATTCCTCGATATGGACTATCAATTTTGCAATTATCGATTGTTCCATTGTCAGCGTGAAACAAGTTTATTGTGTAGTTTAGCTCAGTTGGTCTGAGGAAACAATCACGGATGACAAAGTGTACATCAACATAGCGGATATCAATACACACGTGAGTGCTGGTGATATTCAGACCCTCTATGAGATAGGGATGAGTTTCGTTTCCACTCCCTGGCCATCCTTGGTCTATGAAGTCCTGATTTCCAGTGATCAAAATCGCTCCGTGTGGAGTATAGGACAAATCAAAATTGCGAGTTCTATCAGTGACCACTCCGGTGACATAAAAACCATTTAGAATTACGAAGTTACTTGTTAAGAGTAAAAATACCAAGAAGTATATTGAAACTCGAGATGTATTCAGTTGACTTTGTGTTATCAATGCTCTCCCCTCTTGGTTAGAGGCCAGATTATTCACACCTTAATAAATTTCATCCCAGTCTTGAAGCATGAATTAGAGTGCATAAGTGTATGAAAAGAAGGTAGGCGCCGCTTCATGCGAGCACCGCGGTGCACTGTATCAATCAGTACCATTCAACAACATCCAGACCATATCTTTCTTTTTCATGAGGTAGGAGTCTTGGCTCTGTACGTGTACCGACATTTCTTGTACCATGATAATATTGTGTAAAGACATGCGATTTGTACCCCGTGGAACCGATCTCTTTGCCATAACGCGTGGATGATTTCATCGTTTTAGAGGCTTTTGCAACTGTGTCGGGGCCAAACGTTAAAACATGCAGCTCAGGGGATATGACATGCGTAATATCTACTTCTTGTAATGGATTATGTGATAGGAATAAGTTCTCAAGTTGTAACGGTGAAAGTGGTGCTAAATCTATATCTTGGATACTATTCTTTGAGAGGTCCAATGAACGCAATGATGTGCATGTTTGTAAAGGAGTCAGATCAATATGTGACAACTGATTACAAGCCAATTCAAGAACCTCCAATTCTGAATAGCCAGCAAGAGGAGACAGGTCAATCTCTGTTAACTTGTGATGATTTAGATAAATTGCCTGGATACGCGTTTGACTTGATATCGGACTGAGGTCAAGTTTAGTGATATTAGAGTAATGCATCCCAATTCCTTCGAGCTTAGCGTTTGACAAGAAATCAAGACTGAGATGTTGTAGGTTATGTACGTCGTAGAGATATAGAATCTTTAGTGGAATACTACTTTCACTTGAATCACCCTCTATTTTGGTCAAAGGCATTTTTTTAATATCCAAACGCTCGAGATTTTCCAGTTCAAGTATGGGTTGTATATCCAGTTCTTTGATACTATTTTTCTCAATCCATAGTTTCTTGAGTGAGCTGCATTTTGATAGCGGTGATAGATCAAGAGATGTCAGGTTAGGAATGTCGACCAAGAACAACTCCTTGAGCTCAGTCATTCCTGACAGCGGCATGAGGTCCAGACTCTCAATGTTCTGAGCATCGGAGATCTGTAATGATTCAAGGCCAGGACAATCATGTAATGAAGCAATATCAATAGTATTTGCTTTGTATCCTTTTATAGCAAGCTCCTTGAGATCAGGACAGTTTCTCAAATGGTCAATGTTCTTCATGGTACTATACTTAGAACCAAGATATATACAAGTTAGATTGCTTTCAAAGTCAGGTGGACTTGCTCTGAATCTCTTGAGTTCCATATTTTGAAACTTCCCCCAGCATCATCTTTCATCTTCGGTATTAAGTTTGATGAAGAAATGTCCGAGTATACAGAAATGAAAAAGGTGGGCGCCGCTCTGTGCGACACTCTACCAAAGTTTCCTTTGCCATTTGATCTTCTTCTTCATCTTTCGAAGTCTGGGTGACAATATCTCTTTTGACATCTTGCGATTAGCAACTGGTTTAATCTTTCCAAATTTTATGTCTTTCAACGCAGGACATGAGAGGAGTGGAGTAATATCAATCTTCGACATGAGCTTCGAGGTAATTCTAAAAGACCTAAGATTCTTCAGTTCTGATAAGGGAGATAGATCGATACTTTCAAGACTTGAATGTTCCAAGCCCACGCTCTCTAGACTGGTACAAGCTGACAGTGGTGATAGGTCGATGTCAACGAGGTGTCTTGTGCCGAGGTTGATCTCCCTCAATGATGGAGAAACGATAGGAGCAAGGTCAATTGTCTGCAACATATTTCCAGATATGTCTAAAGACTCACACGTAAGCCTTGCTGGAAACACGAGCTCGCTAATCTTGTTGTCTGCAAGGTTGATCTTTTTGAGATGCAGATGTTCAAGCGGAGTAAGGTCTACCTTAGTAAGGCCACATGCTTCAAAATTGATGTGTTCTAGCTTAGTGCATGTACTAAGAGGAGAGAAGTCGACCTCCGATATCTTCTGTTTTGAGAAGACGACTTCCTTGAGGTCTTTGGAGGCACGCAATGGTGACAGGTCGATTGACTTGAGAGTATTGGGGTCTCTCTTCCTCCCCCCGGCAAACGAGATGCTCTCAAGTGATGATATTGAAGGAAGAACAACCGCTTCAGGCACCCATCGTAGAACATGAACATGAGTAATAGATTTTGATGTGTTCAACCATGACAGGTCAGACTCTCTCAGAGAGTGATAGGTCAGGCTCTTTAGACTAGGAAGGAGTGGAATGGTCTTTCTATCATGCTCCACATTACCATGTATGAGCAGACTCTCAAGACGACTAGAGTCAGGAAATATGACATTTGTAACATATGCGTCACAAAGAATGGGTATGTCATCAATACTGACAATGATTGATGAGGGATGAGTAAAGGGAGACAGGTCGATTGTACCGTCCAATCCTTTTATGAACAATTCTCTGACTGACTCGTTACTACTATACTTACTGAAGTCAATACCATCTAGAGTCCCGAGCCTGTTACCTTTTAGGACTTCTCTTAGAAAAGAGTACCCACAAGATATGAACAATTCTTCAGCAGCTGAAGCATATCTGGCCAACCCATCTATCTGTTCTTGAGTGATGTTAGTACCGCTTATCATCAGTTTACTCTTTTCAAATTTCCAATCGAATTTTGTAGGTATTCTTTCATACCAATTTCTCTTCCTAGTCTTCATCCTACTCATGCACTTGAACGACATCGAGTTTAAGAGTTTGGTCAAACACGTTACAGAGTCTAAACTGAACCGATCATTCGCACATAATAGGATGAAAAGAGAGAAGGTGGGCGCCGCTTCGTGCGAGCAACGCGGTGCATTGCCGCGCCACCACCTAATGTTTTGTGCAGCCGCGTTCCG
>JBHLRZ010000021.1:0-58672 GCA_048882045.1 Candidatus Thorarchaeota archaeon
CCCATACCAGGACCCATAGCAGTCGCTGTTGATGCTGTTGTTCCCAGAAGTGCTACCATCAGGAACAGTCCAATAATCAATTTTCGAATATTCCTCAGATTATTCACCTAAAAGAGAGTTTCATTCTAGTATTTATAATGACCATTTTGTAGCAAATCAAACTAGGGCATCAAAACAGAGATATGATGGCCCTTTCCAGATATTGAACCTTTATGGATGCTTTAAAGCCTTAGAGGAGTAAAATATCTCTGGTTTGAAAGAGAGTCGAGAATTTATTAGGTTCCATGAGAGCGTGCAATCTAGGAGAACACGATTCATTTTGGCAGCAGATATCGAAGAAAGAACTCAGTTTGACTGGTTCAGTATAGCGAGAATCCACGAAATCCGTGGACAGCATGAAGATGCATTGAAAGCATATGAAGAATCGGTCAAGTTGGATCCGACTTATGCCAAAGCCTGGTTCTATAAGGCGAAACTTCACTACAAGTTAGGTCAGAAGAAAAAGGCAGAGGACTGTGTAAAACAAGTACTCGAACTGGAACCAGACTGGAAAAAGTACATCGAGCAGTATATGCCAGGCCTTTAGTTACTTGAGAGCGGCGGACGAATCAGGATAGAGAAGAACATAGACAGCTTGGTTGAGGGTCAAGATCTTCCTGTCGACCCACTCCATGACCATCTTCACATTCTCAGCTGATGACACACGAGTGAGTGCCTCAATTGTAGGTTCCTTACTCATAGGTAGTTTGAGAAGTTCTTCAATGGTCTGTACCAGAATCATTTGACGGACATCAGGAGCTGTCTTGGTTAGCCAATAGAGGACATTGTCTTTTGTTTCCTTGTTGACTCCAGATGAGGCCTCATTAAGAGCATTGGAGATCTCAGACTCGGTGTCGCTTTCCTTCAAATCCTTGAGTTCGGCTGTGATTATCCTAACTATAGCCTCAGTGTTTGCAGGATCATGACTGAGGATATCGATAAGATCTGAACGAGCCTGCAATGGACCCTCAAAGTCTTCATCTTTACTCAAGGTCTAACATCTCCTGTTTTTCTTCCGTGGTGTACAGGGATGAACTCTTGCTAGTGGTTAATATGTGTGTCTTGTGGGTATCATTTGTACTAGAAAATACGATTTCTCTAAATCATATCAACCATATCAGATACTGATTCCAGAATATAGTCAGGTGTCGAACTCACACCATGTTTTTCCACAAGGTCTGAGAGGGACCGTTCCCTATTGTTGATCCAAATAGTAGTCATCCCTGCTCGTTTGGCCCCAACCATGTCAGCATAGTATTCATCTCCGATATAGACGATCTTTGAAATATCCACATTGAGGTTTCTTGCCGCTTGTTCGAATGGTATTCTTGATGGTTTGTAGGTCTGGATCGATTCGCCATCCAGAATAGTTGAGAAATAATGTAGCAGGTTCAGGTTTGTCAGTATGATTCTGGCATGACCTTCAAAACTGTTTGAGATGACTCCAAGTTTCTTGCCTTTTGCTGTGAGGGATTCAAGCACTTCGACGACATTGTCTCTAACCGTTGACAACTCGATATGCAATGATTTGAAGCGGTAAAATGCCTCTTCGATCAATTCAGGGGCTACATCGAGTTTCAATACGGACAAGCTATATTCCATTGCTGACCTGACGATGTCTGACGGATTTCTGTAAGGAGCGCCATCCACAATCTCCTGGATTGCCTGACGATATCTTATTACAAGAGTCCGAACATAGGTGCTCATCTCCTCTTCAGAGTAATGACCGGATTTCCTGAGGAGCCATTCACTAGCAATCATTGGATAGTCTTGTGTGTTGGTCAGAGTGGAGTCAAGGTCAAAGACCACTGCCTCAAATCTAGCAAAGTCGATCGAAACCAAAGCGCGTCACTCTCCAGCGCTCAACTACCTTTGCCAAGATAGATTCCGTTAGGGTCGAGTTGATGCATGATCTCGAGCTGATCTTGGGTTGGTTCTGATGTGGTTGGCACTTCATCTGGAATGATCAGGTCAAACATCACATTATCCAAGATGTCCTGAGCTGTATAACCAGGATGAACAGATTTTAGTCGAATCTTGAGAGTTTCAGGTTCGAAGTCCATTTGACACATGTCTGTAATGACTACATCTGGACCATTCCCAACCATGGACCACTTCTCACGAGACCCAGGGCCCTCAAGATGACCAGGGGAGGTCATGTAATCGAGTTCTTTCACGAACTTACGTTTGTCATGAGTCATCATGACGATTAGCCGTTTTGCCGAGGAGGCGATATCGTTGCCGCCACCGGATCCAGGCAGCTTGACCTTTGGTTTCTCATACGGACCGATGTAGCTAGTGTTGAGGTTTCCATACTCATCAATCTGAGCGGCACCGAGGAATCCTACATCAATGCGGCCACCTTGAAGAAGGAACCCAAGGGTTTCGATGAGACCTATGGAAGCTGAGCTGCCATAGTAATAGCGAGTGTCCGCTACTGAAAGTGGTACCTCTCTGGGACGGGCATCGATAAATCCAGCCTCTGATATCAGGTTAGATCGAGGAGCGTGAGTTTCCTTGGCAAGAAGGGCTGCAAGTAAAGGCATCCCGGTCCCACCGAACACATTCTCTCCGTCACGCACATGGCTTGAAGCACAAGCGATGAGAAATTCGGTCTTAGTATATTCCACCATCGTCAGTACCCCCATGGTTTCGTTGCCTTCAGTTGCATTAAACGTGGCCAACCAACGAGGTCCAAGTATCCATAATGGTCATCCACACCTAAGATGTATCCATTCAGGTATTCTTGCCAACCTTCCTCTGTTTGAGTAAGTTTGTGGAACATCATCAGATGCTCCAAATCGTAGTCATAGTAGTCATGGCACATCATTGGATGAGCCACATAGGGCAAGACAACAACATGGTCAACATACATAGCTGGAATCTTTGTCTGGTCAGGGCGAGACCGCACTTCTTCTTCATCTATGATTTCTTCAGCCAAAACAATTAGTTTCTTTCCACATCGTGATCCTTCGATGTCCTCTCCCACGATGCCATCAATTTGGGCATTCCCAGTCTTGTCAACTCGCTGTACGTGCACTATACTGAAGTCAGGTTGAAGTGATGGAACAACAGTAAGTTTCTGACCGGTAAAGGGACAGTCAATGACCTTTAGCTTGTTTTCACCTCGATATCTAGACTTACGAACCATGTCCGTACCCATCATGCTACGGAGAGGCATGAATGGAACATTGAGCGACCCACCCAAGAACCTCATTGCCATTGCGAGGTTCGTATAGTCTTCCACCTCAAGAACTCCCTCTGCTACTCTGCGGCGTATGTTGTTGGAAAGTCCAAGAGCTTCTATTGCAGAGAAAGCAATCTCGTAGCGATTGACAACTCCAGCCCCAGCCATGATCTCTAAGTCCACCTCAGACCCACAAGTGTACACTGTGATGTTTCGCTTCTTCTGACGCACTAGCTCATGAGAGAATGCGATTGGGGGTCTCTGATATCCGAAACCACCCCAAAAAATACCATCTCCATCGTTCACCTTCTTTGCAGCTTCTGCAAGGGTGATACGTTTGTCTTCAACTTCAGACTCTGTCAAATTATCTCACCTGGAAGATGTGTCTTCCGGATTAACTGGGCGGGTCAGTAAATATGTGCCTTTTATCTTTGACGTGCCAGCTCAAGAGAATATCAAATCGAAAAGTGAGAAGAAGAATATAATCCAAGAGATAACAGGGAGTATGAAACACAAGATGCAGAAGATTATACAACCTCTTCCACAATCATTTGCCTGTGTAGAGGGACTCTCCACAGTCCATGGAACCTGAGTTTCATAGATGCTTGGATCATCGTATCCATAGTCATCAGGACCGTGATATTGAACGGATTCGCGTCTGTCCTGTTCAGGGAGAGAGAAAGATCCGAATCCTGGCATGTACTCGAAAAGTCCACCACAAGAACTGCATCTCAGTTTTATCTTGTTGTCGTAGTCAATCTCTCTCTGAGTTCGTACGGTCTGTCCACAGTATGGGCATTCAGTAGATTCTGACATAGTCTTCAGGTCAGCTTAATTTGAGCAGTTTTAAACCTGACTCGATGATACCTAAAAATAAAAGGGGGTTGTTCTTCGCGACGATTATGTCTGCTTATGATAGGTGTCCATCAACGACATTCCCTGGGATTATGGGAATTCTTGGACCATTTGTTGCATTGGTTTCAATCACTATAGCGATTTTACTTTCTATTTCGTGGTTCACTTGGGATGGAAATGCCCTTAGTGACCTCGGAAACTATGACAATGGACTGCCAGCCGCAATCGTGTTCAATGTCGGTTTAGTCCTGACAGGAATCCTATTGCTTGCTTTCACCATCTGCTTCGTAAGAACAATAGCAGACAAACCAACGAAGATTGGTGTGATCCCGTTCTTTATAGCGCTGGTCTTCCTCATCTTGATTGGCATTTTGTCTGAGAATGCAGGAAGGATTCACTACTATGTATCTGTAGGTTTCTTTCTCAGTTTTCCATTTGCAATGTGGTTTGTGGGAATCGGATGGCTCAGATTCAGAAGACTGTGGTGGTTTTCATTGATATCCATTCTTCTTCCTTTCTTCTGTCTCTATATGTGGTTAGGTTGGTATGGGGGTATCTTCCCCTTCTGGACAGGTAATGCAATTCCTGAGATTACAACAGCCTTCACAGGAATTGGGTGGCTCTGGATAATATGGATGCTTTATCACAAAGAGAAACTTCCAGAAATTACCGGATAAGTCGATCTGCAACTAAACAAATGAGTTATGAGCAAATTATGGAACTTGTTCATGGTGTTTCAGTATGGGAGTGAAAATAAGATGGTTGGGTCATGCTAGCTTTCAGATAAAATCAGACGACAATGTGATATATCTTGACCTCTATCGCTCAAAGAATCTGAGAAAGCGTGTTCCGGATAAGCTCGAACCAGCAACAATTGTCCTAGTTACACACGCGCACAACGACCACTGTTTTCCAGAAGCGATCAACGAAGTACGGGGTGACAAAACCTATGTTGTCGCTCCTAAGAACTGTGGAGATAAACTGGATTATCCATTTGATTCACTACAACCTGGGGAAGAGAAGACAATCAACGACATCAAGGTCAAAGCAGTGCATGCATATAATGTGAAACGTTTTCGGTCACCTGGAAATCCATTCCATCCCAAGGGATTTGGAGTGGGATATCTATTGACTATTGGAGAAAAGACAATCTACTTCGCTGGAGATACTGACGTGATCCCAGAGATGAAAGACATAGGACCTGTAGATGTAGCCCTTCTTCCCTG
Source organism: Candidatus Thorarchaeota archaeon (assembly GCA_048882045.1). GTDB lineage: Archaea > Asgardarchaeota > Thorarchaeia > Thorarchaeales > Thorarchaeaceae > SMTZ1-45. The sequence goes on from JBHLRZ010000021.1 coordinate 5,308, forward strand.
CGGTGATACATATACTATGGACAACAAAGATGCTGCAGAGGCCACTCTATTGATTAATCCAAAGGCAGTCATTCCAATGCACACTTGGGACAAAAGTGTAGACGATTTCAAAAAGGGGATAGCAGACACAAAGACAGTATTCATACCTCTGCGAGAGGGAGAAGTATACGACCTCTAGCTGACTTCAACCCATATTGGTCCGATGTATGTTGTGCGTCCATTGCCCCCAACAATGCGAATGATGTAAAAATCCACTCCATTAGTGTGGAGGGTAGTGGGATCAATAGGATTGTCGCTGTACTCATTGATATAGTACTGACCGTTAATCAGAACGCTGCTTTCAACCCCGTAGCTTGCGCCAGTCACTGCAGTTGAGTCAATATATGTTAGATTCACCACAGGTTGGGCCACAGTGATGCTAGTAAGAAGTTCTCCATTCTTAATTATCTCAACTCTCGCATTCCAATCAGGAACCCAGTTTTCTGTAACCGTAGCGGCGAGGGTGCGGGTTGCTGCTGGTGCACCATCTTGAGCTAAAATAATCTGTAGCACTCTTGGATCTAAGCCATCACTGACCGAAACAGTTGAGTTGCCACCCACACCTACACCATTGATTGTGAAATTGAGAAGGGGGCGACCATAATCGGAGGTTGCGTAAATCATCTGTCGTTCTAGTGCTGTAAAGATAGAATCACGTGTGAGGTCAGAAGCATAGACTGCAGTCAGACCTCCAGGATATGGATGCTCATTTCGGGTATGCCAAACACTCCAGGGTCTTTGAATCCCAATGAATGCAGGTGTGTGACTCAGGGAGTGACCAGGATGTCCATCATGTTGGTCACTTGCAGCATAGAGTGTCATCCGATAACCCATTCGAAATGCATCAATTATTGATGTCCCATTCTGATACATTGGAGGCGGCGTGATCAATCCAACATAGTTTAGAGGATGACGTTGTTCATAGAGACACTCCCCGTGGACTGAGGTCACTTCAGCGATTTTTACATACCTCGGATTAATGTATGTCCAGTCATGTAGATATTGCTTCTGTGTGGTGTGATGGGGGAGTGCTAATGCTCTACAATCATTCTCTTCAGTAAAGTTATCAAGCGCATCCCATAGGCCATCTGTTGTTGGAATAGTCAGATAAGAGAGAAGAGGATCCTTGAGTAACTCCCCTCCGCTAAAGATGCAGGTGTAGTGACCTGTGCGTGTATTTGTCCACTCAATTCCGTGAAAGGTGACGAACTGATCAGGTGCATAGGCTGCGTTTGTTGCCTGCTCCAAGACATTGAGACTGTTGACTCCAAACAGCATTATTTCGCCGTGGTCGGTCATTGATATGAAGTCAAGACATGCCACATATCGACCATAATAGAAACCATGCTCCGCGGATCCTGTCCCATCCGATAGCTCAGAGTGATTGTGTACATCGCCCCAGAAGATGTCCAAGCTACTGTCGCTAGGCTCACGGATAATGACTGGATTACTATAGTAAGTGTTCTCAGTCAATGAGTCATGAACTAGGATATAGTGAATTCCGGGAGTGTCGATTGTAACTGAGAATACATGGAGACCGTTGTCATTGCCATCTTGGACCATATATGCGATATCGGAACCAATCTCATGACCCGTGAATGTATAAGATTGTGGAAGGTCAGAAATAGCGTCTATTTCGATATAGGTAGAGCAGTTGTACGACTCGATTGAGAAGGTCACGGTTCCCTTATACGTGGCACTCAGCCGCTCGTAAGAGTCCCATGCTTCAACAGTGATCTCGAAACTCTCAGAAGCTACTGCTGTTGAGGGACACTTCACCCAGAGTAAAGTGGGTTCGTTGTTGAACATAACTCCATAATCCAAGTTGACACTAGACCACATGATGATCGGGGAGATGAGGACCATGAAGACAGAGAACTGGACAAGATTTTGTGACAATGTTCTCCTTCTTTGGTTGATAGATTGGACTAGAGCGGGAGTGGACCTCCCAAAACGAAACCATGCCCAGTGTATGGAGGATGCGAGTGAATAGAAAGCAAAGATGGCTATTGAGGAATATACTGCTGTGGTCAAAGGAGCCATTGTTTTGACGTGATGTGCGAGAAGGGGAGAAACACCTGAGGATATGGTCAGAATGACTCCGTGTCTTGACCACGCAGTTCCCTGAAATACTTTGAAGAATACAATTCCAATGAAAAGTCCAATGAAACTGAAGAAGAACCAGCAAGTGCTGAAAATTCCGAAGAAGAAGACTAGGGGTTTCAGAATTCGTACAAGTATAGCGGCAGTTGGGTGAGCGCTGACTGTCGATCCATCAGACACTTCTGTGCACATCCAATTACGAATTAGTAGTAGAATTACTGATACTCAACCGACATTTAACAACATTCATTCCTTGTTTTAACGAAAGTTCATATTCTTTCAAGAAATAGCTCTCTTGAGTTTGACTTTTCGGATGACTCGTGGAGGGAATTTGTCATAGGAGCCGCTCTCGATACATTGGTTACCCTGTTGATATACAGCACGATCTCAGTTGTTGTTATCATGCTGCCAACAGTATGGGGGAGAGCCCTGAAAGGCAATTTGAAGACTAGCATACTCAGAAAAAAACCACTCCTAGTCCCATCATTGGTCTTCGTCATCACGACATTGGTGGTGTCGGCATATGTACCCCTACCAATGTCAGTATATCACGGATCGCATCAACAGGATGTGAATTTTCTTGGGGAAGGAAGGTTCGCAGTGTACGAAACTATCGCTTATGATAATGCTCGGATACGAATCAGACGAAGCTTGGAAGTTGATGAAAGAGTAGAGTTCTTCGCGAACTTCTCTCAGGATGGCGAAGTGATTCAGTATCTGGCTGTGAACATTACATATAATGATCTTGATGAAAACTATATGGTCAACGAAATTCTCAGTCTTGAACCCGGGTTGTATGATTTTGAAATGACGTATACATTCTACAAGTCAGATGTCATTCAGAGTGACGAATATGTGGACATCTTGCTTTATCAGCCGATCAATTCATCATTCTTACCAGAAGTTATTGATTGGGCATCATATCAATTCATACTAGGTTTCGGGCTTCTCTTCTTTTTCCTCGTAGGACTCATCATAGGAAGGGAAAGGAAGTCCAGAAAAAGTGAGGAACCAGTTGATCAAGAACCTCCCAGAGATGAGACCTATAGCAAGAGATACAAAGTATAGGATTTGGCATGCTAGAGGAAGGGCAAGACACTATGGACAAATTTCTCACTCATTTCAATCTCTCTTTCGTAGGGGAATAGAAGAGGAAAGTGAGTGAATCCCATCCCTAGTAGATGTTCATATTGAGCGGATATCTCCTCTGGAGATCCAGCCCAGGATCCAGGAAGACTGGACTGTTTCTCTAAATATGCTGCTACTGAGATTCCTTGTTCATGGGCACGTTTTTGATTGAACTTATGAATCTCATTTTCATCCTCTGTGATCAGACAGTACCCTAGGAAGGTTTTTGAAATCTCATCGAAATTACGATTCAGATCCCTGCAATGTTGTTTCAACACCTTCAATAGTCTATCAAGTCGCTCTGACGCCCAAGGTGAGAAGTTGCTCATGTCCCCATATTTCGCGACCATACGTAGTGTCCGTTTCTCTCCGTGTCCGCCTATCAGTATTGGAGGATGGGGCTTTTGCACAGGCTTAGGAGCAAAGACCGCATCACGCAACTGATAGTATTCACCGTCGAAGTTTGCGCGGTCCTCAGTCCACAGAGCTCGAATGACTTGAAGAGCCTCCTCAAGTCGGTCCATCCGTTCTTTGAGGGGAGGGAATCGATATCCGTATGCTCTGTACTCGACCTCTTTCCATCCTGCTCCAATACCAAGTATCAGACGTCCCTCTGAGATCATGTCAAGTGTTGCAGCAATTTTAGCGAGCATCGCTGGGTTTCGATACGAGTTACCTGTAACCATTACTCCAAGTTGCATACTAGAGGTCTTTGTGGCGAGAGCAGTGAGCAAGGTCCATGCCTCGAGACTGTTCGTATCTATAGAGTCTTGGTCCTTGAAGAAATGGTCGCAGGTCCATACTGAGTCAAATCCTAAACGCTCAGCTTTCAGAGTGATTTCCTCAATCGTCTTGTAATCAAATCCGAAAAGCGGCTCGAAGTGGATGCCAAACTTGGGACGCATAATGATACCCAAAAGTGGTTTCTCAATATGACTGAAAAGGCTTCGGAAGAAAAAGAAAAGGACATGCATTTAGACAAGTCCTCTCTCCTGTTGTTCATCCAATTAATAGGAACAACTAATACCCAGCGATTGCTCTCATGGTAGAACCAACCTGGTGGAGAAAGATATGACAGATGAGCCCAATCCATCCGAATCTTCTGGATTTAGATGGGTCATCCTCACACTTGCATGGCTCGTCTATTTCGCCTTTGGACTGATTCTTTCTTCCATACCACCTTTAGTGAGTGTGATAGCTTCAGATCTTTTGTTATCCTACTCAGAAATGGGGGTCATACTGGGCAGTGTCATTCTAATGTACATACCACTTTCAGTTCCAATTGGAGTGGGGATAGATCGTCTTGGACAGAGAAGGATGATATCAATTGGACTTCTCTTCGTTTCCTTGTCAGCAGTTCTACGTTCATTTGTTATCAGTTTTGAAACACTCTTTCTTGTAGTTCTACTCTTCGGATTGGGTGGTCCAACGATATCAGTCGGTTTAGCAAAAGTAGTAGCTTCATTCTTTGAAGGGCGAGAGCGGGGAATCGCTTCAGGCATCTACATGACTGGATTTTCTGTTGGTTCCGCTACCGCTTTGGCATTGACCAACTCTGTTCTTCTTCCGCTTGTCGGAACATGGCGCAACGTCTTCTCACTATACGGATTGGTCGGCTTCATTATAGCTATGGTATGGATTGTCATTTCTCAAACCGCCTCTCCAGAGCCAGAAGAAAAAGAACGACAACCTCCAATTCGAGATATAATATGGGATCTACTAATGGACAAACAGGTCTGGATTGTAACAATCATTGGCTCGACATCATTTTTGGTCTTCTACGGTTTTGGAAATTGGCTTCCAACCCTATTGGAAGGAAAAGGTTTCAGTCCAGCTGATGCGGGGTATCTGGCATCAATACCCACATGGATTGGACTCATAGGGAGTGCAGTCATCCCGGGTTTAGCATTAGCGGGATCAAGAAAACCAATCATTGTTGCGATTTTATTGATTGAAGGAGTCTGTATGTATGTTGTTGGAATATCAACAGGTTCCTTTCTTCTCGTTTCATTGATTGTGTTTGGTGTAACCAGTAGCGCAGTTATGCCGCTCATGCTAGTGGTGATGATGGACCTCCCTGTGGTTGGAGCTGAAAATACAGGAATTGCCAGCGGACTATTCTTCTCAATCGGACAGATCATGGGCTTCATGGGTCCTCTTCTTGTGGGTTATTTGACGGACCTAACAGGCAGCTTCATTCCAGCGTTGATTCTCTTATCACTCATTGTAGGCGTTGTATGTAGTCTCACTCTGATTCTTAGAGAGCACTAGGTCACAATCTTTTAGTGAGATATGAAAACAAGAATAATGCCACAGAGGTTCAACCTCCGTGGCAATCTATTATCTATAGTAGCTCGTCTAGAACTTCAAGCAGCTCTACAACTTTCAGCTTCGAGCCCTGATTGGATAGATCCTTACCGGTTTCTTCCTCTTCTTTCTTGAGAGCCTTGACTGCATCGTTAAAGTTAGTCACACAGAACGGACAAGATGTCATGATCTCATCTGCGCCTGTGGACGCTGCTTCTTTCAACCGTTCCTTCGCTGCGAACATGGCCATGTCTGGGAACTGTGCTTTCACACCACCACCAGCACCACAGCAGAAGCTGTCGCCCTTGATGCGGTACATCTCTCTGAGTTCCAACCCAGGAATACTGTTGAGAACCACACGAGGCAGCTCATAATGAGCCTGCTTTGCCTTCTCAGCATTTCTGCTGTCAAGCAACCAGTTCTTGGATTTCGAGAGAATGTCCTTCTCAATTGCAATCCCGACATGTCGAATGCTGTGACAAGGGTCGTGCCAAGTGACCTTCCTGTTGTAAGGTTTCTCAATCTTGATCTTACCTTCCTCAAGTAGATCGTAGACAAACTCCACAGCATGACGTGTCTTGAACGGAAGTGGTTCGCCACTCATGTCAGGATAGTCATTACGAAATGTCTTGTAGCAACCAGCACAGCTGAAGAGAACCAGGTCAAAGTCCTTGAACATCTCTAGGTTCTCCTCCATGACCTTGTTGAAGACATCTCTCTGGCCAGTCCTCAGAATTGGACTGCCACAACAGACCTCATCAGAAAGAACTGTGTACTCTATACCAAGCTTGTTCAGGATACTCTCGGTGTGTGTAGCAATCTGTTGCTGTCTATATGCAGCTGTGCAACCCACAAAGTAGGCAATCTTAGCATCCTTGTTGTCCACAAGCCCACTGAACCATTTGGTACGGTCCTCACGTGGTTCATTGTAGGGATTCCTCAACGCATCGTCCCCGACCCGCGTTCCGAACCCCTTGTGTTTGTCAAGTGGTTCAACTCCAGCCTCTATCACTGCTGCTCTGAGTGCCTCAGTTATATGAACCGTTTCGATGTAGTTCGGGCACTGGGTCTCGCACATTCCACATGTTGTACAGGCTTCAGCAACCTCAAGCAGCTCCTTGGATGCAGGAAGCTCTCCGTTGAGAAAAGCGCGAGCCATCCATTGTTTACCACTATTGAAGTAGCCCTCCCAGCCAAAGTACAAACCAGCAGGGCATCCCTGAAGCATCCCGGTGTACTCCTCTGTTTCACCCTCCTTATCGGGCTCTCCGGAGTATGCGTATTGGCATGCTCGGCAGTGGATACAGCGTGCGTTGACTCTGCGAAGGTCTTCTAGACTTGTCATCTCAATCCATCCTCCTTGTATCGTAAGCGTATTTAGTGGTTATGTTCTGTAACATATTTTCCACCTAGGTTTCATTCCTTTGCAGGATTGGGAAGGTCCGTTACGCTTTCCCATGGGATTGCGAGCCGACCTGGGTGCATTATCATATTCGGGTCCAAGACCTTTCGGAACCTGACCAGCATCTTGTAGTATTCCTTGGCCTTGCTGAAGGTCTGAGGTGCGTGGACGAAGGGATCAGGTCTGTAGTTGAGCCAGCCCTTCTTCAGAAAGCTCTTTGTGGTCTCGAGGTTGAACTCCCTGATCTTGTCCAGGATGCCAGGTTCTGTCCAGTCGAAACACAGGATTGGCATGACGATTGCCTGTCGAGCATGGTCGATTGATGCCACCCACATGGTCTCTGGGAAGCCGTGATCAGACATTGCTGCACAATATTCCTCCATCATCGCTGCTGACTCAAGCCATGGACAGTACCAAGTGATGAACAGGAAACCAGCTTGCCATAGTGAGTAGGGGATAGCAATCTTGTTGGGTTTCTTCAGACGGGAAGCAACCTGTTTTGGATGCAGATCCTGCTTCTTGCAAACTCGCTTCTCTCTGACCTCGTAGTCCTTGTAGATCTTGTCGATGCCATTGAGGGTGAAGTCTAGCTCTTCCTGAGACCAGGCCCAGCACTCGTAGTTCATCCACTTCTTGTCCACACCGATCTTGTCGTAAAAGCTATAATCGATTGGCACATTCTCCTTGGGCCAGCGAGTCATGACAAGCTCGTAGTTTCCACCTTGGACCATGACTGTGCGCTCACCGATGCCCATCTCATGCTTGGATATCTCCCATGCGGGCTTGACGATATCATCCCAAGTTTCTCCACCATATGCGACCACAGTCTTGTAGTGTGGGTGCGGGACCATCTTGATGGCACATTTGGTGATGATGCCCATTGAGCCCTGTGAGCCCAAGAACAGACCATCAGGATTGGGACCAACTCCCCAGCGATAGAATGGCTTTGCACCTGGGAGAGCCCAGGAACCGGTGTGAAATATCTCACCAGTTGGGAGTACTATTTCCATGCCCATGATCATATCAGCTTGAGGACCGTATACACCTGTGACAAGTGAGAAGCCACGCTCGATGGCATCACCCAACACAGTCGCCGCGGGTGGTGCACCATCTGGGATTGGTGGTGCCCAATCAGGATATTTTGTTTTGAAAATTCTCCATGCGTCTCCAGACCTGACACCTGGTTCAACAATCATGACCCTGTTCTCAGTGTCTACTTCCATCTTGTCCATGCGGGTCAGATCAAGATAGATTCCTCCAGGTTCAATTGCTGGTAACGCGAAGCCTCCGCTGAGGCCTCCAGCCGCCGGTGTTACCGGGCTCAGGTTGTCGTTCGCCACGACGAGGATTTTGGAAACCTCCTCAGCGCTTGCAGGTCGCACGATGACCTCTGGCACGACAGCTTCAAGCCCCATAATTCCGCGAGCCATATAGCTGTGACGAAGTGGTTCACTGGTTGTAACATATTGCTCACCACAGATTGCAGTGAGCTTGTTGACCACGTCGTCGGTGACCTTGTTGTACTCTACCAAATGACTAATCCTCCCATTTCAGCCCGAAAGGCTGATTCGGTATTTGTCGAAAGCAAGGGTTGGCTGGAGAAATCTATCATAAATAGGATTCGGATATTCAAATAACTCAAGAAACATAGAGAGGGCTTCACTAGGGATGAGTAGCTAATTCTAGTTTTGGCCCTTCACCTAAGCAACCTTTGAGGAACAAAGAGAAACGGACTGTTCAGAAGCATCGAATAGAGATCCACTGATGTACTTTGAACCCGAGTCAGCGAGTAGAACGACTATCATTGAGTCAGATGCACCATCATCGTGTAGATTCTTTGCTACCTCCAGGGCACCAGTAACTGCTGCACCAGCACTCTGTCCGACAAAGAGCCCCTCATTCAGTGCAAGATTCCTGGCTGTGCATTCTGCAGAAGTATCATTGATGTATAACCGCTGATCAAGACGAGTTTCATCGAAGATGCCTGGCACATATTGAGTTTTCAGGTCTTTCAGTCCAGCTATAGGAGATCCTGTTTCAGGCTCTACAGATATTATCCTGATTTTGGGATTGAACTCTTTCAACCCCTTTCCAACTCCCATCAAAGTTCCTGAGGTCCCAAGACCTGCGACGAAATGAGTCACTTTACCATCTGTGTCTTCAATTATCTCTTGAGCTGTTGTCTGATAGTGGGCGAACCAATTCATTGGATTGTCAAACTGGTTTGGATAATAATACATCTCTGGTGATTCCTTCAGTCTTTCATTCACATAGTCTTGAGCCCCATCCATACCTAGTTCAGCGGATGTGAGTGTGACAGTAGCACCATAGGCTTCCATAATTCTGCGTCGTTCAATAGACATTGACTCAGGCATGACCAGCTCACAGCTGTATCCTTTAATGGCACAGATCAGCGCAAGACCGATTCCAGTGTTCCCACTGGTTGCTTCTATGACTGTTTTGTCCTTTGTTAGGACCCCTTCCTGAATTGCATTTTCGATCATGGACTTGGCAATACGGTCCTTTACACTTCCACCAGGGTTTGAACTCTCAATCTTCGCCAATATCGTGACCTCTGAGAATGGGTTCAAATGATTGATTCTCACAAGTGGAGTGTGCCCTATCATTTGGATTGCGTCTTTGTAGAATTTCATTGTGTTCTCCCCATTATTTTCCTATTTACTAATAGGGTTCTCTGCAATATTTGCCCTGAATAACTGCGCAGACATGGTGATTAATTATGAAGACTTACTATCTGAAGTAATGTTGACAGAACCACCTAGAGGATGGTTGCTTTGAAGGTTGGAATCCAGATTGAGCCTCAGATGGGGTATACATACGAAGAAATCGTGACTCTAGCAAAGGCTGCTGAAGATGCTGACTTCTACAGTCTCACGGTTTCGGACCACTTCTTTGGAAATCCGAGGAGTGTAGAGAAGAATGCTTATGATGCATGGACACTTCTGGCCTTGTTGACCCCACAAACGGAACGTATACGCTTGGGAACGTTGGTTACTTGCCATTCATATAGAAATCCTGCACACTTGGCTAAGATTGTAGCGACCTTGGATAACGCATCGAATGGGAGAATAGACTTTGGTATTGGAGCAGGCTGGAAGGAGTCAGAATACAAGGGATACGGGTACCCATTTCCCTCCGCCAAGACAAGAGTTCGCCAGCTTAGAGAGGCTATCCAGATTATCAATCTGCTCTGGACAAAAGAGCGACCCAGCTTTGAGGGAGAGTATTACAGCATCAAAGAAACCATGTTCCTTCCGAAACCAGTACAAGAGCCGCGTGTTCCCATCTGGGTTGGAAATATGAAGCTAAAGACTCCGATGATGGAGGAGATAACCGCTCGTTATGCTGATGGCTTGAATTATGACTCCAAAACACCAGAAGATTTCGCAGAGAAAAAGAAACGCGTGAGAGAAGCTTGTGAGAGAGTCGGACGTGACTATGAGGAACTGAGATGGTCGATGTATCTCTCAACATCTGTAATAGGGGAGGATGCGGATGACTTTGAAGAGAGGAAGAAGGACCGTTTGAAACAACACTGGTTGTTTGAAGAGATATCTAAGGAGATGAAACCAAAGGTCCTGGAGGCCATGCTCAAACAGGATATCTCTGGTCCAGTAGATGAAGTCGTTGAGAAACTCTCCAAGTACAGAGATGAAATCGACATTCTAGTTCTAGGTCTTCCTATGGTCGGCAACCTTCTGAAGAACGGGCAAGATACCATCAAGATATTGGGAGACCATATCATTCCCAAACTTTGAGTAAGGTAGATTAGCTTTCATGTCAAAGTTGAGATTGAGATATCATTTGAAAGATCGGACAATAATCATTCTTCTGATTCTAATTGCACCAGCAGCCTTCATACTTAGTTTTGCAATAGGGACTTTTCTTAGATACCCCAGGGCTGAACCTTTCTACTTCCTGATGACTTTCATGCTAACGTATTACCTTCTTGTCATGCTAGGGATATTTGTTGAGAATTGGCTTTCCAAAGGTGGTACTGTTGTGAAATATCTTAAGAAGACCTTTAGTCTGAGAAAATTGGAAATCAAAACAACAGGACTCAGAGAGTTCTTTCACAATGATTTTACGATTCCTGAAAGGTTGAACATACTTTCATTTCTTGTTGCATTAGTAATCAGTCTTGGTGTGTGGTTTTTCCTAGGGATGATTGAATCGATGTTAAGTCGAAGAGTACTTTTTACTGTTGGAGCCTTTCTTGGTTCTGCATTTGGAATGTGGTTGCTAACCGCTGATATCTCCATTCGATACTACAAGGAGGCAAGAAAGCAGAAAACTGGCATAACAAAGGAATTGGACTTGGAAAGTTCCCGTATTCATGAGTTTAGTTTCGAGGATGTTCAAAATCTAGACGAACTCCAAAGAATCAGTCTAGGAAGTAACGAACTGAGGAAAATCGATCTCACTCCTCTTGCAGGGAACACTAACCTGAAGGAGTTGATTCTCTACATGAATCACCTGGAGTCTATTGATCTCTCTCCGTTAGCGTCCTGCCCTAATCTCGAGTATCTTGACCTAACTTGTAATGACCTTGAAACGATAGACCTTGCACCTCTCTCATCTTGCCTCAAACTTTCCGGTCTGAATATTGGTGCAAACAAAACATCGGAGCTCGACCTGAGTCCAATATCAGAATGCAAAGAGATGGAAGTTCTAAATATCGATGGTATGAATCTTAGAGAGATCGATCTCTCACCTCTAAGAGGCTTCACGAAGTTGTGGTTCCTAAAGCTAGATGAAAATGAGTTCACTTCTCTCGACATCACACCCTTGTTTGAATGCACATCACTGACAAATCTCCAAATTGACAATATTGAACTTACAACGACAATAATTCTACCAATTGAGGATTGGCCCGAAGGTGTGAGAAAACACAAGAAAAGATTTCGTAGAGAAGAAAGACAGATTAGCTGAAGGACCCTCTAGAAAACCTACGTGATGGAATTGAGAGCGGAGGACCTGTACAGAATTCTGGATGATGAATTTGAAGTCGGAAAGTTCGAGAAAGAAGAGTGGGGCTTCTCAGACACGGATGAGTATGTCACAAATAGCTTCAAGGAAACAGGTAAGGGCGTTGTGCTAGACAATACAAAAGAGATTCAGAAGGTCTACACAGCTGTGTTTCCTGACGAACCAGTGCTTGACAACCTTATAGCTACTGATGAGAGGGATATATTACTATTTACTCATCATGCAGCAATTTGGGATTCTAACATGGAAGGTTTTCCTTTTCGGGGTATCCCTGACGAATATAAAGAGAAGATGAGGGAACATGCGATCTCTCTATATTCAATCCATATTCCCCTGGACAAGAACGGTCCTTACAGTACTGCAACATCGTTGACTAGAGCAATAGGGGTCGAACCAGAGAGAGAGTTTTTCGAATATGAGGGAGTCATGGCAGGCATCATTGGAACAACTGATTGCAAGACAGTGTCCGAGATGGCCAAAGTGGTTCGTGATGCTGTTGGTCACAAGGTGAAGACATGGGAATATGGTTCATCCAAAATCCCCAATCAAAAGGTCGCTGTAATAGGAGGGGGAGGTAATTTCCCGGAAATTGCAGAAGAACTCGCAGCAACAGATGTCAAGATGTATGTCACTGGAGTAACAAAGAAGAACCCTGCTTGGGAACCATCATTCAGGTTCCATGAGATATGTGATGAGCACAAAATCAACGTGGTAGCAGGAACACACTACTCAACAGAGAAGTTCGCTTGTATTGCTATGCTGAAGTTTTTTGACTCACATGGAATGTCAAGTGAGTTTGTTGATGGCAAACCAAATTTCCACGACTACGAATAAAGTTGCTCAAACATTTCTCGGCAATATGTGTGAAAGGATAAACAATGCTTGCTTTCATCGAAAATATATTACTCAAGGAATTCGAGGAGATAACGGATTGTGGTTTGCTTTGAGGAGATACGAGAGGATAGTCTGGATTATACTAATCATAACATGTATCCTTACATTTCCCAATGCTACCAATGCAGAACAGAGTACCATTGCACAAGAAGATATTCAGAATGGTCCACACATTGACCAAGTCATATACAAGTACGTTGGAACGAACATTGCAGATCAAATCAACGCTTTCTTGAACGATGAGATTGACCTGCTTGTTGGCTCTGTGGAATATCAAGAATTTGGCACTCTTGATTATACTCCGGATATCGATCTGTACACAGGATTGAGAAATAGATATTGGTGTTTTGACATTAATTGTCGTGACTCACCATTGAAATGGACTGCCCTTCGTCGGGCTTTTGCTTATGCTTTTGACAAGACAGGAGTGGTGACGGATCTCTATGGTGGGCTCTCGACTCCGCAAGATTCCATTGTCCCCCATACTAGCCGATTCTGTATCGAGGGGGACTTGGAATGGCATTACTACACAAGTCGGACAGACATTGGCAATCAGATTTTGAACAATTTCGGATTTGAGATAGATCCAATTACAGGGTATCGGAATGATCCAAACGGCAATCCAATGCACATTGTGATTGGATATGCACCATCTTCAGGAGAAATTGGAGGCGGTTTCGCCCAGGCAGGTGTTAATGCTCTCAATGCGCTGCACATCTCTGCAGAAAAGCACCAAGAAGACTTCAACGCATACATCTCGAACCTATACTGTACCTGTAGTTATGACATCGTAGTATATCAAGCAAGTTTCGATAGTTCCAATCTGCTAGGAAGTGTGTTCTGGAAAGAGACCACGGAAGTTCTGCGGAACGATTGCTACTTCAGCAATTCCACCTATGACATATACTTCGCGGATCTACTCTCGAAACCAGGTTTCTACGAAGTCTATGATGCAGCAGCAGAGATACAGAAGATAATCCACTTTAACGTACCAAGGTTGGTCATATGTCCAACTCCAGTCATACAACCATACAGGACTGACAGATTCATGGGACTAATTGAGGATCTCACCCGAGGTGTTTCAGGAGTCTGGTCTCTCTGCAACATGTACAGCATAACAGGGAATCCTGGGGGTTCCGTTCGCATTGGGTTTACCAGTATGCCAGGAAGTTTCAACATCTATACTGCATATCTAAATACCAGACCATTCTTTGAGAATCTCTGGCCAACGTTGTTCTCAATTGGTCCAGACATGGAGCTCATACCCAATATTGCAACTAGCATGTCTGTTGAAAGACATGCAGACAATCAAGACATTCCTGAGGGTCATACTCGTCTGACAATAGACATGATTCAGAATGCTACATGGTCAGACGGAATTCCCCTCACTGCTGAGGATGTTGTATTTACACACATGTACGAGCTCGAGAGTGGAGCATTTGGAAATCCAGCAGCGCAAGATCTCCAAGGTATTCTATCCATTTATGCACCTACTCCGTATAGGGTAGTCATTGAGTACAGCACTGAGTCTTTCTGGTATCCATACAATGAGGCAGTCAGATATATTATACCAAAGCGCATGTTCAGTCTGGGTGGAATTGGCTATGAGAGATGGGAGGATTGGAACCCAGTCCGGGATCCTGATGAGCCACATATCACATGTGGTCCCTTCATTATGAACGAGTTCATATCCACTGAAAACACGATGGAGTTCACAATGAAGAAGAACCCAAACTACCACTACAATGCGTCCGATCTCCCGGATGTCAATACCGCAACACCATCAACAACTGATGCAACTCTACCAAATCCAACAGGTCTTCAGCCTTTGATTCTCAATCCATTTCAGTTTGTATCAGTAACCATATCCACTAGTTCGTCTGTTGTGATTCTGGGAGTTCTGATTCAGATTTTAAGGCATAAAAGGAGAAGTGTAAGGTAGAATATAATGCGTTTTGAACTCTTTTGAAGTATGATAAAGCTTCATTTCGGATTTAAAGGATTATGAACCCTAATTTACACCATAGTTTGTAAATTTGCTTCATGGTCATTATATATTCACTTTCTACTGTGTTGTAACAGGTGATCTGAATGGAAGCACGCATTGTAGAAGCCTATAACGGAGAACAGATCGTTCTCAGCACAGTCCCTCCTCTTGTTGAGGATGCAATATTATTGTCCTTTGGACACTCGATTCTAGAGTTTGAAGCCACCCTCTATGAGAAGTTCATGCATCTGACAAAGGGAGTTGTTGTCACTTGCAAGGAGTTCAAAGAACATCTCAAGAACATGGAAGAGAGAGGTTTGATCGTTTCAGCTGTGTTTATGGGAAAGCCCTGCTGGGCAAGGAATATGAAACATGGGTTTGAATGAGCATTGTGATTGTTACATTGGTCATCTATGTGAAAAAGAGGCAGACTCAAAATCACGTATTTGACATGAGTGACTTAGCCATTATTGTGAAGGTATCATCAACACCCTTGTTCAGTTTGACCGATGTTTCCGTGTAGTCTGCCAGGAACTTCTTTGCGAATTCTTCACCCTCTTCGCTTGACACCCTTCTATCTTTTTCAAGGTCAGTTTTGTTCGCAACGACAAGAGATTTGACTCCCTTCAATTGAGAATCTACCTCTTTTTTCCATGCCCAGAGTTCTTCGAGACTCTCGGGTTGAGTGACATCAAACATGTAGATGACCCCTCTAGCTCCATGATAGTATCCAGCCCGTACATGTCCAAGGAAATCTTGAGACCCCAAGTCCCATATCTGAAGCTTGACCTTGTCCATTCCTATTTCCATACTCTTGATTGAGAAGTCTGCGCCAAGTGTAGGTGCATAATATTCGCGAAACTTACCAGTGGTATAGCGAATGATGATGGATGTCTTACCTACTGCAGATGATCCGACTGTACATATTTTGAACAGGTAGCTTGCCATTCCACACGACCGAGTCCTCGGTGTGTAGGAGAGTATTCAATCTTTCTACAAATGGTCAAGGATTCCAAGGAAGGAAATCCTGTAGTGATTCCAAGAAATCCTTGACGCCCTTCTTCTTTCCAAGTATCTCTTCCGGTAGGGTAACGTCATATTGCTTTGACAGAATCAGAATTGTCAACTTCGCTGCTGGACTGAGTTTGGAATATCCAATCACAAAGTTCCGCAATGATACATCAGAGTCTGGATCACTTATATCGAGTGAATCCATGAGAGATACACCTGTCCTTGAACAAAGGTCGACAATTGTCTTCCTTCCATAGATTGTTTGACCCCTGCGACTCAACGTTTCTGCAAGTTTCAGCATAGGTCTCTCATCAGTCATCACGATCACCTCCCAATGGAGTTCATCTCCAACCAGTATGAGATTTCCTCAAATCCTCGGAGGTCTTCAGCAGTATACCTTTTCAGAAGATAAGAGGCATATGCCTCAGTGAGTCCTTCCGCGTAAACTCGCATCTTCGATTTGTCTAGTATGGCTAGAAACTGAGCAAGGAGCTTGACCCAATCAGCGTAGAGCTCCATGAGTCTACGGGGATCAAGACCCTCAAGCAATCGAGAGCCATAGACGACCTCCCACTTACCGTCTGTGATAGGAACTTCTCCAACAACCTCAGGCACAGAAACCTTTGCCAAGGTGGATTCGAGCCAACTGTAGGTATCTGTTTCTGAATATACATCCTCAGCCACCTTGATGGCAATCTCCACAGCTTCCTTTGTCAGGAGAATCCGGCGTTTCTCTGGAGTTAATACGTCTATTGCCTTACTCTCCAGGAGGAAATCGAATGCCTGCATCAGAACTCGTTCAGAATATTGATCGGTCAAGAATCTAGTTATTGCACCAACAGTCCTTCGACCATCAAAGAGTGTAGACATTCGTGGGACAACAGCCAGAATATCAGGATGGGTCCTTGCCAGTTCTGCTCTCTGAGGTGACGATGACTGAAGGAACCTGTCGAGCCTTGACGTTGAAACCACAACGTCATTCGGATCAAGAATGCTACGGAACTGGACTGCTCCAAGAGCCCAAAGACGTGTTATTTCCATTGTCACATCTTCACGACTAAGCCCACTTTCGTGTACGATTTCATCGACATTCCTTCCTCCATCAATGAAAGGCAAGACAACACTGTCCTGAGTGGACTGTCCCATTGTGCCTACATTGAAGGGGATCCAACTACCGAGGATTTGCCTAAAAGTCAGATTCTGAAGGAGTCCCTCTCGGAATTCTAAGAATCCAGTATTTAGGTCCAGAGAGTCCATTTCCTCACGAGTGAGATCCTTTATCCATACGGTTTCGAATTCATCGAGAAGAGAACTGAGTGTCTGAATGACCTCTTCTTCACACTCGCCCAAACTCACCGCAACAAGATCTGCTCTTTCTCCAGAAAGCACTGTGAAGAGTCGGGCGCCATAGTCTACTTGGAATCTTGAACTCTTTCGGTCCACTACTTCCTTTGAGAATGTCTGAATAGCTGTGAAGAACCCAGACACAAGCATTGGATCCAATTCTTGGGCACGGGGGTCCAATTTCATAAAGAATAGCGGAATCCCTCCACGTTCCATAATCAGAATTGCTTGGATGTTGTGCCCAGCCAACGCGATTAGCCTCGATATTGGAGCCTTTAGAATCGTATTAAGGTTGGCGGGTTATCCGACTTGTTGCGTGATGGTAAACGAACATATATTCGAAAACAAGAGGGTTCGCCGTGACCGTTTCGCAATCTCGTCTACTTGCTTTACCATTCATTATCGGAATTCTGGTCCTCTCAGTTTACACTCCCAACGCAGGCACTCGACCAGTAGACGAGATAGCTTTCGATGTAAAGGGAGTCGATAAAACAACGGTCGCATATACAGTTCACGAATCCATCAGCATTACTACTGATTCTGATTTTCTGATTCAAGGATGGCCAGGTCTAGGCACTCCAGAAAGCCCATTTGTAATAGAGAATCTTGATATTACCACAGCGCTAAATTGCATCCTTATTGCCAATACGACCAAGCATGTGGTGATCAGAAACTGCTTTCTCTCTGCTACTAGTACAGTTTGGGGAGAGGGAGTAATCCGACTGGACAATGTCACCAATGCACGAATCGTGAACAATCATATCAATGGATACCATAGTGCGATTTCTGTCTTTGATTCATCTGACTGTGGATTTACTGATAACTTCATCAACACTGAACGATTCGGGCTTTACGCATTCAACCTCAGCAAGTCTTTCTTTGCACATAACAACCAGACAAATCAGAAAATGAGATATGCAATTCATGTTCAAGGTGCGCAACATCTGACTGTGAGAAACAACGACTTCCACAGTGTAGTAAGTGAAGGCATTAGACTTGTTGGAGGGTATGATTGTATAATTGAGGACAATCGGTTTCGATGTGCTGGAGCGACCTACCTAGGTCACGCTGGCGCACTCCTATTGGAGTCCGAAGAGTGTCATTTTGCAAGAAATGTGTTGAGCGGGTTTGATACAAATCTCTATATCCTTAATGGATTCAACAATTGGGTTAACAATAATACCTTCGTACAAAGTAGAAGAGGAATCCTGCTTCGAACGACGAGTACAACCGTCAGTAAAAACAGGATTGAGACCACACAAAATGGAATCGAGATGGGCTGGTCAAATAGCTGTGTATTAGAATCAAATGACATTCAGAGCTATCTCCTTCATGGAATCGAGGCGCGAGCTGGGAATGGTTCATTATTTAGATGGAACGAGATTCATGATTCTGAAATAGGAATTCTGTTGCAAGGTGGAATGAATGACAGAATTATCGAGAACTATGTTAATGACTGCGTGACTGGAGTAAGCCTTGAGGAATATCCAGGCATGTCATATGAAATGATCATGGAACAAGGGCAATATGAGTGGGGGGCACCAATCAAAGGAACAGTTGCTAACAACTCCTTCTTGGAATGTGGTGTAACTCTATCGATAAACTATCCTGATGGATTCGATCAGGTCATCGAAGGAAACAGGATAAACGGAGGTCTCTTGGGCTACTTCTACAACTGGTCGACCAAAGTAATAGATGGAGATTCCTATAGGCAGATAATACTTGCAAGATGTTCTGACATGACGGTTGTAGGAGGAAACCTCAGAGGCATCACCATGATTTTCTGTACAAATATAGACATCAGGAATGTGAACATCAGTCAGACAGAAGTTGGCATATTCATTGACAGGTCCGAAGGATGCCTTGTGAGTAATTCAGACATATTGAACAATGAGATAGGAGTGCATATCGCCGAATCAGACTCTTGCTACGTTTATCAGAGTCATATTCATCACAACAATCACGGCGTATATTTCTATGAAACCAGCAACTCCATGGTTTACGGATGTGAAATCTTTCTGAACAGTTATGCAATCGTGTTCACAGGAACTATCAACGGCATTATTGAATCGAACCGTGTTCACACGAATCTTGAGGGGATTTTCCTTCTACGATCAGACAACACCATGGTGGGGAACAATGAGGTCGTTTACAACAATGGAACTGGAATTCTTGTCAATCGACTGTCGGATGCAAACATGATTTTTGGAAACAGTTTTGGTTGGAATGGAGTGAATGCAGTCTGTACAGTAGCGGACAATTCTTGGGACAACGGCTATGGACAAGGGAATAGATGGCACAACTACTTCAACACACCGACTTATGTCATCGAGGGGGGCGCGGGTTGTGAGGATAGGTTTCCAAGTCTCCTCGGTGATGGACCATCAATACCGTTTCCTACAGACGATACCAACTCTACGATGGAAGACCCTATCAGTCTCTCCCCTCTACAGACAATTGTAGCTATTGGGATGATTGGGGGGATACTTGTGATAGCAATTGGAAACTACATAATGAAACGGTTTCCGATGTAATCCTTAGATAATCTTCAGAAGGTCATCTCGGGCAAGGACTTCATATCCGTTAGATTTTACCATCACTTTGGATTCCAAACGGAATACCTCGCAGAAACGGAGAGCATGAACAAGATCTTTTTGGTTTCTTGTCCAAGGGAGAACTGTAAACCATTCATTCTTTTGGTGTCCAATTGCTCTATCTATGGCTTGAATCTTTAGCTTACAAAGTCCGTCAGGGCATTCAGAGGTCATCGATGTCTTGCGTCCGCAGTTGTCGTTGAAGTCGTTGAACTTCAGGCTCGCGCATTTAATACCCTAATAATATCGTTTCGGTAGCACGTCAGTGTGCGCAGGCTCATTTTGAACACTTCATCGGCTTCTGAGAAGTTGAGAAGACCTATATTCGTTCAGAAGAATAACGAGTGTGGAAGGAAAATGGAGAAAGACAAGGTTGTAGTTGAGAAGGATTCAATCACTCGGTGTGGATGGTGTGGCACCTTCTATAGTCCTCAGTGGCTACAACCTGGATTTGGTCCGAAATATTGTAGCATCGAATGCATGAACGCTGCAAGAAGTAGCAAATCTGAAACAGAAATATTCCTAGCCAAGGGATTCATCATTCTTTCATTTGCCAGCATGCTTTTCTGTGCAACTCTACTTCTCATTGCTCCTGCTCATTTTTCTCCCCTTTATTTTGAGATTTTGGCCTACGGGCTAATCAGTTCCGTGTGTTGCTTATGTGGAGGAGTTGGTACAAGGATATCAAACAAAATGTCTCAGCAATATCTCTATCGTAAAGACATGTATCGTGACAGTCATCACGTGCTGATTGAATGCGAATTCTGTTCTCATCTGAACCCACCTGATGTTCTTGATTGCCAGCACTGTGATGCTTCATTGAGAGATGCGACTCTCGTGCAGGGGGAGATTCCTGAATGGTTTAGACAGGATGAAACCTTATCCCGAAACAGAAAGAAGTGTACACACTGCGGTGCCATCTATGGATACGATAGACCAAGGGAAGATGGGACTGTCGTTTGTCAAAACTGTGGAAAACCGTTCCGCATCTCTAATGCTTCCTAGTCGGTCCTAGAATATCTTGGGTTCTTCCCATTCTCCCCACAAGTCACGCCAGACCTCGAATATCTCTCCGATTGTAGCATACTCCCTAACAGCATTGACAATGTGAGGCATGACGTTGTCCTCACCCTCAGAAGCCTTTCTGAGGCCATTAAGTGCTTCATCAACCTTCTTGTTGTCCCGGGTGTTGCGTATCTTCTGAGTCCTCTCGATCTGACGACGCTCAACCTGCTCGTCAATCTTCAAGACGGGAATTGTAATCTGCTCATCCTCTAGGACATAGTCGTTGACACCTACGATAGTGCGCTCGCCGCTTTCAATCTCTTTCTGGTATCGATAAGAAGCGTCAGCAATCTCACGCTGGAAGAATCCCTTCTCAATTGCAGCTACAACTCCGCCAAGTGCCTCGACACTGTCGAAGTACTTGTAAGCTTCTTCCTCCATTTCATTGGTAAGAGCTTCGACATAGTAAGAGCCAGCAAGTGGGTCGATGGTGTTAGCTACACCACTCTCATAGGCTAGTATCTGTTGAGTCCTTAGAGCAACTCGGACTGCATCCTCAGTGGGCAGACACAACGCTTCATCCATTGAGTTCGTGTGGAGTGACTGTGTTCCACCCAGCACCGCGGCGAGGGCTTGATAGGCTGTTCGAACTACATTCACCATTGGTTGCTGAGCTGTGAGAGAGCATCCAGCAGTCTGTGTGTGGAATCGCATCCATAGAGACCGCTCCTTTTTCGCACCGAAAGTTTCCTTCATCTCTCTAGCCCAGATACGACGGGCTGCTCGGTACTTGGCAACCTCCTCGAAGATGTCATTGTGAGCGTTGAAGAAGAAGGATAGACGGGGTGCAAAGAAGTCAACATCGAGTCCATGTTGGATTCCTACTTTCACATACTCCATACCATTGAGCAGCGTAAATGCCAATTCTTGTGCTGCCGTAGAGCCAGCCTCGCGAATGTGATATCCTGAGATCGAGATTGTGTTCCACCTTGGGATGTTCCTGGCGCAGTACTCCATTATGTTGCCTATAATTCGAAGGGATGGTTTGGGAGCTAGAATCCAACTCTTTTGCGCCATATACTCTTTGAGCAGGTCGTTCTGTATTGTACCCCCGATCTTGTCAGAGGAAACACCCTGTTTTTCAGCAGCCACCATATACATAGCAAGAAGAATGCTAGCAGGTGCGTTAATCGTCATGGACGTTGTGACCTTATCGAGGGGAATCCCATCGAATAGGATCTCCATGTCCTTCAGAGTGTCAACCGCCACCCCAAGTTTACCGACCTCACCATGTGAGAATGGATGGTCAGAGTCTCGAGCGAATATCGTAGGAAGGTGAAAGGCTACACTGAGACCGGTCTGACCGTTGGCTAAGAGGAACTTGAAACGTTCATTGGTTTCCTCGGCTGAACCCATTCCTGCGAACTGACGCATGGTCCAGAAACGACCGCGATACATACTGGGTTGCACTCCTCGAGTGTAGGGATACTCGCTTGGGAAACCAAGGTCTCTCATATAGTCAAAATCTGGAATATCGAGAGGTGTATAGATAGCCTTCACAGGTTTGCTAGAAGTCGTCAGAAATTCACCCCGCCGATCAGCGTGTTTCTTCTGATGGGGAGAGAGTGTGTTCTTCTCCCAGTTACTCTTGGCAGCACCAATCTTCGAGTCAGCCTTGTCAGTGACCATTTTTGGTTCCTCCAGGGTGTGAACAAGAGGACGTCAAGGAGAGTGAATATTAACTGTTCGATTTGTGAAGGTGTTAGTACTCGAATCCCTTTCTAGCTTGGACTTTTTTCTCACCAAAGTAGTGCTTTACTTCCCTCATTTCAGTAACAAGGTCAGCCAACTCAAGGACCTCTTTTGCAGCATACCTACCGGTTATTATGAGTTCCATTTCTTCTGGTTTTGATTTAATCAGACCAAGAAGGTCATTCAACGAAATGAGGTTCCACTCAACAGCTACATTGATCTCATCAAGAATCAACACATCGCATTTCTCGTCACGAACAACTTCCTGTGCCAATTTCAACCCGTCTCGAGCCATTTGAATGTCAATGGGGTCCGGATTCTCTTTGTCGACAAAGGTCTCTCTTCCCACAGGGTAAATGGTAAAGTTTGGAATCAAGTCAGTGGATCCGAACTCGCCATAGTTGATATCCTCACTATCACCACGAGTTGCTACCTTGGCTTTCATGAAACAGATCATTATGACCTCATGCCCATGACCTGCGGCACGTAGTCCTGCCCCCAGAGCACTCGTTGTCTTTCCTTTGCCATTACCAGTATAGACCTGGACCATTCCAGAGTGGGGCATAATCATTCACCGGGACTGAATCGCGATGCCACTTCAGCAACTCGTTTCCCGAGGAGTCGGCTTCCTCTGATAGCAAGTACATCATCTTTCACAGCCCTCCAGTTGCCATCATCGGTCTGAAGGCTTCCAGAACCGAAAGTGCCATCCTTCACTGGACTACCAGTACCTCCCACAACAATCATCCCTTGTCCAAGAGCATAACGATTCAATACATCAATGACATGTTCCTGTCCACCGTACTTTAGACCAGCATGGGTGATGGCTCCAAATATGGTATCCTTTAGTTTGCCTCCGTTCATCTTCATATGGCGAGAGCGGTCAATGAAATCCTTGAGAATACCTGGGACAGAACTAAAGTACGAAGGAGCTGCGATGATGATACCATCTGCATCACAGAGTTCTTTCTCGAGTTTGGGCATGTCATCATTTGCACTCTGGGGACACGGCTTTCTTCTGACACAGGAGTCACAGCCTTTGCAGTGGAGGATATTGAAGTCCCTGATGTTCAATAATACTGTTTCAACCTTGTCTGATAGAATTTCACCTGCAGCTTCGAGAGCTTGTTCCAGTAAGAATCTGGTGCTAGACTGTTCACCTTTGGGAGACCCACATATACCAATTATTCGCAATCTGAGACCTCTAACGTGTCGACTATTAGTGTGGTACTTGTGTCTTTCGTCACCTATGGGTCGTAAGGATGGGGCAGACTGTCAATCTTGGTCCGAATCTCTTCAGCCTTTGATTGGTATGTTGAAGCTTTGTCAGGAGAATCCATCTTGGTGTAAATTTCTGCAAGAAGATCGCACGCTGTCACACATCCGAGATAGTCACCAACATGAAGCAATGTGGAGTATGCATCCTCAAGTATTCGAGCTGCTTGGTCATAGAAGCTCTTCCCATCCAAGACATGTCCTCTCACGACTAGAGTCTGACCTACAACAGTCTGCATCTCTTTATCATCTGGATACTCCTCTGCAAGTAGAAGAAGACGTACCCACTGTCGTTCAGCACCATGAACATCCCCAGAGTTGAGAAGTCCAATTCCAAGTGACAAAAGGGCTCGTGCAACTTGGACATCACTGCCCGAGGTTTCAGCAAGGGTCAGTGCTTCAGTGGTCCTATCGACGCTATATTCATGGTCTCCGAGACCAACATAGGCGTGGTCAATCCTAAGAAGACACTGTGAGAGTGTTCTTCTCCTCTGTTTCTCAAGAATTGGATCGAGGTCAGCAAGTCCTTCAAGAATTATCTTTGCCTCAGAACAAAGTGTAAGCTCACTCTTGAAGTCCTGTTCATATGTTCCTCTCCAGATGGCTTGGTCAATCAGTTCTTCAGCATTAAGAATTGCTCGTTCAGGACTCACCAAACTGATTCACCATTGGATGTGGATATTGTGCGAATCAGATAAAACTCCTACGACATCTTTTCATCAAGCGCGTGTGCAATCTCACCTACTGTACTAACTGCATGAAGATTGCTCTCCCCTGGCTGGGAGGCCACTACTACTGTTAGGGAGTGAACCTTCAGCATCTGTAAGACATGATCTCCCGACCTGATAGTTGAGGGAACGATGTCTATCACTGGTTTAATCACACCTTGTGATATCTCAACCTGAATTCGGAATAGGTATACTTCCGGAACGTTTCCTCGGAGCAACTCGCCCTCTGAGTCAAAGACACCGACAATGGCTATCTCTGGTTGTTTCAGAGCTTTGTTGACTAGTCGCTCTATCGCCTTGAGTATCTCTGAGGAGGGCTGATTTAGATCAAGGGACACATAGTTGTCAATTAGTTTGTTGATGTCGACAATGTCGCTCATGCTTCCACTCCAGGTTTCAATCAACTCTCCATACTGGTAAGCAATTGCACGACCCAAAGAAGACATGATGTTTTTAAGCTGTGAAATGGATTGGTCTATGGAAGACATAGAAACAAGAGCGAAAGTATGGAAGAAGGAATATGCCCAGACACAATCATCCATCTCGAGTATGTAAACCCTTTCAGGAGACGTGCTTGAGCTGGACTGCATCATTGCTACTGAATTGCGTACGAGTGATGGGAGCATGTTTATGTCGATACATGAGTCATCAGTAATGGAGCGTCCATAGAGAGGTTCTCCATCGTTTCTGACCACGTATACACAAAGAATCATGTTGGCCTCGACTCGCAGAATCAAAGCATGTCTTCTGGGTCATAAGGGTTGCTGGTGGATAGTTCCAAACGCAAGTACATCGCCGACGTCAGTAAATTCATATCCTCATTCGCAGAGGCTCACTAGAGGCCAGCAGGGAATGTCAGATGATGAACAACCGAAGACGAAAACGAAGAAGAGGAAGAGGAAAGATCTTCAAAAGAGGACTCGGTATGACATCTATGCTGAGCTACTTCGGGTAATCTATATCTGGGGATTCTGTCCGCTGACTCGTGCAGCGAGATCAACAAACATGCCTGTTGACCGTGCAAAAGAATCAATCACAGAGCTAGTCGATAGGGGACTTCTCGAAGAAGACGACGATGATGGGATGAGGGTCTACAAGGTCACTGTGAGGGGTCATCAGTATCTTGAACTGTATAAACGCATGGCTGGACTTGTTGGGATCCCAATACCTGAGCCTATCATTGGGATGTGATTTTGACGTGAATGACATTTCAGTAGTAACAACAAGTGACCCTATTTTGTGGCCCCGCTTTATATAGTAAATTTGGGAGATTTTAATCAGAATAATTTAGGTGACGGCCGAAGATGACAGACAAATTTGAAGCAAAGAACGAGGATTTGGTCGAGTTGACCACCGTAGACGGTGATGTAGAAATTCGAAACTGTAGAACTTTGACCAATCCTGAAGGCGACACCGTTGTAATCAAAGGCACACTTCGGGTCATTGACGAATTGCAAGTCGATGGAAATCTCGAATGCGGACGGCTCGAGTCGAAATCTAGAGACCGCATCACTGTTAATGGAAACCTCAAGGTAGAGAGAGCTGTTAGTATCCCAAGGGGTAGTCTTGTTGTCGAAGGAAACGCTACGGCTAGAGATATCGAAGTAGGTTCAACGTTGGTCGTACGACAAAATCTAGAATGCGTATCGGCGAAGGCTGGTGGTTCTGTAAAAATTGAGGGCGACGCAAAAGCCCAAAGAATCACTGGCGGTGGATCAGTCAAGATAGAAGGAAACGTGGATGTTGAGAGAGTGACCGGTGGCGGTTCAGTCGGGATCTATGGACAGATTAAGGCTGAAGAGTTTGACGCTGGTGGATCTGGAAAGACTGCAACTGGTTATATCAAGAAGGTCTCTGTCGGTGGTAGTTTCAAAGCCGAAGATGCAATTGAGATCGAGAGTCTCGATGTTGGTGGAACTGCAAAGGTTGGTCCAAATTCAAATATCAGCTCCGTCGATATTGGAGGAACTTTCAAAGCTGGCGACGGTCTCAAATTTGGCGAGATTGATGTTGGAGGTACAGTGAAGATTGAGGGCAGTGCCTCAGGTAAATCAATTGAGGTTGGTGGCACTGTCAAGACAGAAGGTGACCTAGAAGTAACTGAAGGATTGGATGTTGGCGGAACTGTTTCTGTACAGGGCAATCTGAAGAGTGATGGAAAGATCAAAGTTGGCGGGACAGTTAGAGTCGAAGGAAGGATTGATACCTTCCGGATAATTGTTGGTGGTGCAATCCGTGCAGATTACATCCGAGCAACTGATGGTTTCCGAATAGGCAAAAGGGCGGAAGTTACAGGATTTGTGGAATCAAATGAAATCCTGATTCGAGAACGCGCAAGAACTGGCACATTATATGGAAAAGATGTCAGAATTGAAGAACGAGCAAGAGTTGGTAGTATCTATGGAGAATCCATCTACATAGAGAGAGATGCTGTTGTTGAGGGAGAAGTACTCTACACAGACATTCTTGAGGCAGAGGATGGTGTAACATTCAGACAAGAACCAAAGAAAGTGGATCAGCTGCCACCTCCAAATCCATCCAAGTCGCCGCGCACTTCCACAGACCATCCTGAACCTCCCGAACCTCCAGACCCCCCGGAACCTCCTAGACCGAGAGATATGGATTAGTTGCTGTAAGCGTCTTCACCTTCATATTTTATAGAGAGGGATCTTGTTCCAGCCCCTCTCAGTGCTTATTTTCGAAGAATGAATATCCTACGACCTGAGTCTAATGTGAAAGAATTCCTTTCGAAGTCACCATATTCTTCCTCAATCTGGAAACCTGATTCTGTGATAAGAGACTCGACATCTTGATTGAAAATGAGAGCTGCTCCAGAAACTACATTTAATTCATCAATCACAACACCCTTGGAATCTTCAACAAGATATCTAAGTTCGACACGCATAATTTTCCTGTCAAAATCAGACGTGATTACTCCAAACCTGGTGACGATTCTGCCATCTGGTAAAGCCGTTGGTACATCTTGAAATTTGGCATTCTCGTACTGATGTTCGCCAGGAAAGATGTCAAGAACAAAGATTCCTTCATCGGTCAAATGTTCTTTCACACAGAGAAGCATCGATAGTTGGTCCTCACGTGTCATTAAGTGGCCAAAAGAGTTGGGCACTATCACAAGAGCGAATTTCCGATTCAGAGAAAACTTGCTCATTGTTCCTTTTATCAACTCGATTCTACTACAAACCTCTTCTGGATTGGATTCTAATTTCTCGCGAGCAACTCCAAGCATTGACTCTGATTGTTCGAGTGCAACGACTTCAAATCCTTCTTGGGCAAGTGCAAATGTGATTCTACCAGTTCCAGCTGCTAAGTCAAGTATAGGAGACCCTGCTCTTTTTGCACACTCTATGAAGAAGGGAATATCGGAATTATCAGCGAAGAGGTCGTAGAACTCACCTACACCTTCATAACCTGGAGCGAGGTTCTCGTAAAGATCTTCGTTATTGTGTGACAAGACATACACGAGCCTAGACAGGTTACGCTGGAACAGATGTCGAGTCAATCACTGTCTTCTTTTCCAGATGTGCACGATACCTCTCTGGTACAGGATAGTTATGGAACTTGTGTGAGTACCAGGCATTCATCTTCTGTTCGAGTTCTTTGTTGATTCTTGCCCAGAGGGACTCATTGATCTCTGGATGAGTTGTCATTACTCCCTCATTTGGTACACCCTTCACCTTACCCTTCTTGGAAACTTGCTTTCCTCCGAGGAATGTGAGGAATGATTCAGAGAACACCTTGATGATCTTGTCCGGATTCTTCGCGAGGTCTACTTTCGTAGTGTCCACATCATAGACTGAAACATCTGCGTCAGCACCAACTCCGAGATGACCTTTTGATTTGTCAATGCCCAGAATCTTTGCTGGAGAAGCACGTGTGGAAATCACAACATCCTGCAGAGTCCACTCTCGATCTATGGTCGGAAGGATTGTCCTCTCATGAGCAAACTTGTGCATGTCTTCCATCCAAATGTCTCGTTGCTTCTTACTCATGAGCCATGAGAAGACCAATGGATACTTTGTGAATGGTCCGGCATTCGGATGGTCTGTACTGATAATACATCTCCATACATCATCAACACTGAGAGCAAACTCCAATGGAATTGCCCATTGTACCGAGTTGCCAGCAGCCTTTGGACTATAGGTGTAAGGCACAATTCCAGCTCCTCCTGGGAGCTCCACATCAACAGCAAGACTGACCCACTTTCCACCTGTCAACTGGTAGAGATAGAACTCAAAAGGTCCGTCTCCTGTCATCGTTGTGGCAGGACCGAAGGTTATCTGACCCATGTCTGCAGTGAAGTGCTTATTCTTGTTCATGTACTGTGCAAACTTGTAACCACCTGATTGTATATCAGCCCATTCCATTCCTGCACCCTCTACACTACTCAGAGTTTCAAACGACATGTGAGTAAGATGGCAGATGTGCTTACGACCTCCATGACCTTTGAGGTCCTTTATCATGTCGAGTTGGGCAATTGTGGTATCCACATTTCCCACCCTACCAAGATTGTTGGGATGGTAGTGCATCATGTGAGGTAAACCTAGTGATTCAACAGCTCTACAGACACTTCGAGTGATTTCCTTTGGACTGATTCCCCATCCAGGTACCTCACCCTCATGATCTCTCAGGTCCACACCGTGAGCCCATGCGTAGGTACCACCAGGATTGACCATTTTTACCCCAAGACCGCCTACTTTCTGAAGAGTCCATGCAATGAATGCAGCGAGTCCACTTAGGTCACCTTCCTTCACATAGTCGAAGGTAATCATACTGTTGCAGAACATTGGAAGTAGTCCTGAGGTGAGGTTGGGTAGGTCCTCCATCTCCTCCCATGAACCAAGAGCTTTGAGGGCGGGTAACGCTGGTTCTACGACTGTTGTGTACCCCATTGAGGAATAGCGATAACCAATGACGTAGGAGTTTGGCATTGTATATCCGACGCCACCACGAGTGTCCTTTGTCTTGGGGACTGGATCCTTTCGATGATCTTCAGGACATATTGATCGCCCAACACCCACCTTGCTTCCAACTATGTGGGAGTGCATGTCGACTCCACCAGCCATTACAAGCTTGCCTTTCAGGTCAATTTTCTTGGCTGACCCATTGACCTTTTCGACGATTTTTCCTTCTGACATGCAGATGTCCATGACATCGCCTTCGATCCCGTGCATTGGGTCATAGATTCGACCATTGGTGAGAATTACATCTTTACTCATTTCTTCACCCTCCTTAGCTCAGAGTATATCATCTTGAGAATCTCCCTATCGGGCTGGAAGTCCTCTGGAGGGTCTACCACCTTCTTGAGATAGAGTGGAAGACCGTCCATACGCGTTGCAGCACCATCACATTCGATTCCAGCAATGGCTGTGGGAATGTTGACCTCTGCTAATAGTGAGGTCATATTTTGTTTTGGATCAAGATTGATGATAGGTATGTTGGCCATATGTTTGAGAGCTTCTCTCGGGAAGTGAGCGGCAGGATCTGCCGCAATGTTCAGGAGAACATCAACCTCGCTCCTGACAAGCATATCTACTGCTGTGAACTCTCCAGGCTGATATCTGGGATAACCTCGTGAATAATCAACAGCATATGGATAGCCCGTCTGCCAGGTCGATGTCTTATTAGCTCCTGCAACATTGTAGTGACCTCGCATTGGTAGCATACTCCACTTGGTATGACGATTCAAGTCTTGTATAAGACGAATTGCTGCATCGATGTTTCGGTGTCGACCCTTGGACTGAGTTAGTCCTAGGCCAAAGAACAGTACTCCATATTTGACTGTCTTCATGGTTTCAACTAATTCTTTCAGATCTTCGACTGATTGTCCTCCTACCTCATCGACATCCAGTTTCTTCCCTCTTGCGAGTGCACGTAGCGCAGATATGACTTCAAGGTCTGTGCCAGGCTCAATCTGTATATATTTATCAGCTACACCAGCACTGATCGTCTTTCGAATATCAATGACCCATATTTTCCGTTCTTTCTTTGGGTCCTTGATGTACTCTCCTGCTGCCCTTGTGTGGAGATTCATATGACGTGGATGGGCAAACTGAGGATTTGAACCCCAGTAGATGACCAAGTCCGACCGGTGTCTGACCTCAGCCAATGCAGCTACCGCTTCTCCAGACTCCTGAGCTCCTAGAATTGTGGGTCCGTGACAGACTGACGATGTGTTGTCAACGACGCCTCCAGCCTCCTCAGCGATCTTATAGGCCTCTCTGTGTGCGTCGTTCTCTGTTGAACTGAGTCCATAGACAAGCAGACGCTTGGAATTGGCGATTAGATCCACAGCTCTAGAAACCGCCTCCTTCAGGCTAACACTTGTTGTGGTTCCATTTGTTCGAATCGAAGGACCTCCAAGTCGGTCTTCAGCATGATGTAGGAACTTTGCCTTACTGATAGCACAACCATTCTCATTGCTGGTGATCTTGTTGTCTTTGACCTCAAGCTTGATATCATCACAGAGACAACCACAGAATACACAAACAACATTCTCATGTGTTTCCTCAGTCATCAATATCACTCCACCATTTTCTTAAGCAATTCCTTGACGCTCAGGACCTTTTTACCCTTGGCGGGGAAAATCTGAGCCCGTATACTCTTGAAATCGGGCATCCCTGTACCTTCTGTATCAGAACCTGTGATTGCGTTTGCATATGGTCCACACGGGATGAACACAACGCCTGGTTCAGCTCTCCGATCTAGTCTACTCGTCACTATTACACTGCCATGAATGGTCTCGACCCTAACTGGATCCCCGGCCTCAATTCCCAATGCGTCAAATGTTACTTGATCCATCTCACAGACTGAAACTTCTTCAAAGTATTCTGAGGAAAGTTTTCCAATTTCCATTCCTCTTCCTTGTTTGAGGGTCCGACCGGATGTGACCAATGCTTTTACACCGACTGCGCTCATCAACAGACACTCCCAGATATGTGTCAAATAGCCCATTACAAACCACAATAAGAACTCTTAGGGAAACTCAAATATCGATAAAACAGAATGAAGTAGGGACGAGGAGGGAATTTTTGATCCATTCAGATCACCGTTCCAAGCGCAACTTCTATTCTCCACATCCCTACGTGAGCGGGAGTACAATTCCATTATTTACATTTAATGTGTGCCTAGATACACCATCATTTATCCATGCTTTCATCATATGATACTCGGTTTCTAGGTGCAATATGAGAGTCTGGTGATATATCGGTCACTTCGAAGACTTTATAGATGAAGTATCGTCGAGGCCCCCGTAGGCTCTCAATCAGACGAGGTAGTTGATTGAAACAATGACAGTTGACAAGAAGACATTGAAGGAGCTATTCACTAGAACCCTTAAGGTCCGAAGATTTGAAGAAAAAGTTTGGGACCTGTTTGGAGAAAACATTGTGCCTGGCACTCTTCACTTGTATCTAGGACAGGAAGCAGTAGCTGCTGGAGTTACTGCAGCGTTGAAAAAGACAGATTGGATCCAAAGTACTCACCGAGGGCATGGTCATGTAGTTGCAAAAGGAGCAGACATGAATGCTGCCCTGGCTGAATTGCTTGGAAAGGAAACTGGTTCCTGTAAGGGTAAAGGAGGTTCAATGCACATCACACAGTTTGATGTCGGTGTCTTGGGTGCAACAGGAGTTGTAGCCTCTGGGCTCCCGATAGCAGTTGGAGCAGCTCTTTCATGTCAGATGAGGGGTACTAAGGATGTGGTTGCATGCTTCTTCGGAGATGGTGCATCGAACAATGGTACCTTTGGGGAGTCGCTCAACATGTCAGCAATTTGGAAACTTCCACTAGTGTGGATTGTTGAGAACAACCTCTATGCCATGGGTACTCCAATCAAAATGATGTGTCCTAGTGCTGATATTGCACAGAGAGCAGATGGATACTGTATTCCCAGCATGGTAGTTGATGGAAACAATGCCTTGGAAGTCTATGAAGCAACGGTAGAGGCTGTCAGGAGAGCCAGAGCTGGAGAGGGCCCAACCTTGATAGAGTGTAAGACTTACAGGATGAGAGGGCACTCACGATTCGATCCAGCCAAGTATAGACCAGAGGATGAGGCGAATCAATGGTTGAGTGAGGAGCGAGACGCTGTCCGAATCATTCGCCAAATTGCTATGGAACAAGGAGCCTTGACAGAAAAGGAAGCAGACAAGATAGACGAGAAGATAACGAAAGAAGTTGAAAAGGCGGGAGAGTTTGCCAAGAAGTCAGAGTATCCAGCACCAGAGGACGCTCTCACTGATGTATATTCGGAGGTGCTCTAGATGCCCGAGATAACATATAGAGAGGCACTCAAGGCAGGTCTCCGTGAAGAGATGCTTAGAGACGAACGAGTTTTCATCATGGGAGAAGATGTTGGTCTGAACTGGGGCGGTGCCTTCAAGGTAACAAAAGGGCTCGCAGAGGAGTTTGGTGAAGACCGAGTGAGGGACACTCCAATCTCAGAGAACACAATCGCGGGTGCTGCTGTGGGTGCAGCAATCACCGGACTGATACCAGTTGCTGAGATTATGTTTGGAGACCTCATTACATTGGCGATGGACCAAGTCTGTAACCAAGCGGCAAAAATGCGTTACATGTTTGGTGGACAGACATCAGTTCCGTTAGTCCTTCGAAGTGTATTTGGCGGTGGAAAGAACATTGCTTCACATCACTCACAGAGTCTGGAGTCATGGTTTATGCATACGCCCGGACTCAAGATTGCAGTCCCAGCGTTTGCCTCTGATGCTAAGGGTCTCATAAAGACAGCAATCAGAGACCCAGACCCAGTCATGTTCTTCGAACACAAGCTTGTCTATGACAAGAAGGAAGAGGTTCCTGATGAGGAATATACTATTCCTTTTGGAGAAGCAAAAGTCAGAAGAGAAGGCGCAGATGTGACTGTGTGGGGAACCTTCTTCATGCTCCATAAAGCGCTCGAAGTAGCGGATGATCTTGAGAAGGAAGGAATTAGTGTAGAAGTAATCGACCCTCGGACACTTGTCCCGCTGGACAAAAAGACGTTGATTGAATCAGTCAAAAAGACAGGAAGGCTTGTCTTGGTGACTGAGGAAACTAGGACTGGAGCGACCACTGCAGAGGTAGCAGCCATTGTCCAGGAAGAGGTGTTTGATTGGCTTGATGCACCCATCAAGAGAGTGAACGCTCCAGATACACCAGTACCATTCAGTCCACCCCTAGAGAACTACTTCATTCCTGATAACAAGCGAATAGCTGAAGCCATTCGAAGTGTAGTGTAGTATGGTTAAACCGAAGAGCCATTCTGACCATATCTCATTCTCCTGTAACTATCAAGGATCATATAGATAGGAGCCGCGAGAAGAATGATTAAACCCTCTCTCAGAATATTGTTACTGAAATGCCACGTCTGGACATAATTCAGAGATAGAATGATTTCAAAGACAGATAGAATGAGAAGCCAAAAAATCGACATCAATTGCAAATATGTATGTTCACCAAATGGGACTGCAATTCGAATGACAAGATAGATCCAGGTAATCCAAAACAGAATTTCGACTGTCCACCAGAACTGGTGTATACTCAAAACATGATGTGGATAAATCCCGAATCTGATTGTTGCTAAAGTATCATTACTATGAGTGATGACAGTGTTCAATGCTGGATAGATATCACGATACGCAGTACCACCTTGATAGAATGACTGGATGTATTCATCCGATGTAATCCAAGGAACGAATATACTCAGAGTAACAAGTAAGAAAGGTATAACTTCTGGCTTCAACAGGAACCGTTTGAAATCCTCTCGACTGGGATTTGATATGTAGAGAATGGTCACAATAAGAGTCATGAGTCCCGTTATGACCCACAAGGGAAGGCCAACGGATGCCACCAGTCCTTCGTAGGTCAATACAATATTCCCTAGTGTCACTATCTGAGCATAGCTGATGTTCAGATGCCAATTGGTATTTGTATCCATACTGAAATATGCAATACTACGGTAGTAATATTGACCAATTGTGTTTTCATATGTGAAGGCTCTTATTTCGATAATGAAACTCTGAGGATTGTTATTTCCTTCAATGAGCGGGATGTATACATATTTCCAATCTGAACTTCTGGAACCCAGATATAACCACCAGTAAAAGCGCATGTCTGAATTATAATCTAATCGTAGTTCGAAATACGGGATCTCAGGTGCGAATGAGATATGTAGTTCTGTAAGAGGGAATTCAACTTCAATAAACGTACTTGTTTCATTAGCCAAGGTAAAACTTGAATCGTAGCGCCAGAAGTTTGAATATATGCTGCGATAGAGCCAACTGGCTGTAAAATTCATGTTTGTAGGCCGAGTGTATATTGTTTCATTTACTCGATGTGCAGTAAAACGTGCGTACCTTGGAGTACCGTTGGTATTCCTTGTCAGATTTATCATTGGGTCAAGCATGAGATGCTGTGTGTTCGGATTTTTGTAGATAGATTCACCTTCTTGTGTTTGGACATCAATAGTCAAAGGAACCAGTTCATGAGACGAAGATGCCTCTATCGTCACCAGGGGTTCGAGAATCTGCCCGAGTGTCTCGGCATTGAAACCAATATGAACCGTCATCGGAACCAACCATTCACCTGGTTCTTGATCCAGATCACTCATGATTGGGACAATATGCAGGGATGCGTTTTGACCCCCTTCCAGTTCAATTCTTTCGATATGCTCCAAGTCACTACTGTAATATTCCGAATTTCTTCCATCAATGGAAACCCGGAAATACACTGACACCATTCCTACAACGCAACTCACGTTCAGTGTGACAGAGAATCCATCATAGTCCTCATATGGAATCATGACCGTAGTTCTAAAATTGGAATGTACGATATTTAGGACTCCGTCCGTCACACCTAATGTGTTGTTCACAATTGCGCTTAGGCTAGTGTAGGGTTCAACAACCCAAAAGGGGGATCCGTAGTTTAGAGTTTCATTCATGATCACAACAGAATTCATAGAATTGAAGGGAGTTTGAGAAATACGATGGCCATTGGGTTCTGAAATTGGATCAAGTGGTGTAAGTTCAAAGGAGGGTCTGGGATCATCTGCAAAGTCAGCACCAAAAGTGGACGTCAAAGATGCCCAGATGAACAATGGGGTGGTCCAGATGATAATGAGAGAAATGCAGAGAAGCAACTGCTTACGATTCGGACGTTTCCCCGAATAACTAACTCCCATTTCGATTCACAGAGGGTATTTCAGAGATAATGAAAAATCTTCGCACCCAAGAGTTTCACACCTCTTAAGTGAGTTAACACTAGCGTTATATGTAATCAAAATCTAGGCGCGAGCGTCAGTAGGACCTTTACTCGGTCTTGGAGTTGAAAACACATGGTTGCAACAATGATCATGCAACGGATGAGTGTCGCTATGGAATATGGTGTGATACTCAAGTGGCTGAAGAAAGAGGGTGACAAGGTTAAGCAGGGAGAACCCATCGTCGAGATCTTCGGTGAGAAGAACGAGTTTGAACTGGAGTCTCCGGCAGACGGAGTCCTGCTCAAGATCCTATGTGACGTGGATGATGAGATACCCATCAGTGAACCAATTGCATTCATCGGCAAGGAAGGTGAAGAGATTCCTGATGTTCGACCTCAGAAACTGAATGCCGCTGCAGCCAAGCCCACTACTCCCGTAGCCCCCGTGACAACTCCAGCATCAAAAGCCACAACAAAGGCAGCCATAGCTCCAGCAATCGACACTAGACTACCAGGAGGAAAGATCAAAGCCTCTCCACGAGCCAAGAAGAAGGCCAAAGAGATGGGTGTTGATTTGGCCACAATCGCTGGTTCGGGACCAGATGGGCGAATCATAGAGAAAGATGTAGTTGCCGTCCCTACTGCTCCGCAAGTCATGATCTCAGACGACCGAAACGTGAAAGAAGTCATGACTATGTCTCCACTCCGTAGGACCATAGCACGTAGGATGACCCAGAGCTATCAGAATCCACATATCACCATGATTACTGAGATTGACATGACTGAAACAGTGGAGATTCGAGCAGAGATCAATGAACGAGTAGAAAAGAAACATGGCATACGGGTATCGTTCAATGACATCATCGTAAAGGCTGTCGCTGACACGCTCGAAAAGTTCCCAAAGTTCAATGCAACACTGAGTGGCAATGACCTTCACATCTTCAAAGACATCAATATTGGAGTTGCTATTGCAACTGACGAGGGGCTCATAGTAGTAACTGTAAGAAATGCAAACAAGAAGTCGATAACCGACATTGCTGTCGAAACAAAAGAGTTTGGAAAGCGAGCAAAGCAGAATGCTCTCAAGCCCGAAGAACTCACTGGCAGTACATTCACAGTGTCTAATCTTGGACCATTCAATGTCGACCTGTTTATTCCAGTCATCAATCCTCCAGAAACTGCGATACTTGCTCTCGGTCAGATCAAGAAAAAACCAGTCGTGATTGATGACAAGATCGAGATCAGATCGACAATGATGGCCAGCTGTGCTGTTGACCACAGAGTCTTAGACGGAGCCCCTGCAGGTGAGTTCCTTGCTGCACTGAAAGAAACACTCGAGAATCCTTACATGATG
Organism: Candidatus Thorarchaeota archaeon; assembly: GCA_048882045.1. Taxonomy (GTDB): domain Archaea; phylum Asgardarchaeota; class Thorarchaeia; order Thorarchaeales; family Thorarchaeaceae; genus SMTZ1-45. The sequence continues at coordinate 42,458 of JBHLRZ010000021.1, forward strand.
AAGTTCTGAGTTCCAAAGCATTATCTATCTTCGAGCTGATAGTTCACCTGATAGGGAGATGATTAACACTAACACCTGTCCAAAGTGTGGAGGAAACAGAATAGCTGGACCTCACAAGATTTACGGGCAGCATAGTGTTAGGATTGATCTTCCTGGAGTACTTACGGCTACCCTTGAGTCGTTCACATGTGCTGACTGTGGATACACAGAACTATACTCTGACAGAATAGGATTAAAGAACATCAATGAGGCTGGGCGATTCCTATTGGGTACTGAATCAACTTCATATCCTCAAAATGAGCCACGAAGCTGTCCTTACTGCGGTTCTCAACTAAAAGCAGGCGCCAAAAGCTGTCACGAGTGCGGGCAATACTTATCTTAGTTTTCGACTCAAATTATCAGGGGGACCTTATATTCTAGGGAGCAGACCCAATGTCGACACGTATCATTTCGTGTCAGCCTCGAATACGACACTCATACTCCTTATTTTGGAGCAGACAACATGATCACTCCAACCCCAATTGTTGGAGGTATTCTTGCGATAGTAATCACCGCTCTGATGAAATTCGATGAATGAATAATGATTGATCAGCATTTGCTTTTCTAGGGTTTCCATCTTTCCTTCCGAAGTGACCAATGGAATGCACAATACCAGGGGTCTGGAATAAAACTTTCATCGCTTGGACGGGACATACAGCAGGCTTCGTTAGAACAATACAATTCACGCCATTCCCACGCCCACCAATCCCAATAATATTCAATTATCCCAGCGAAGTGCCCAAACTCATGAAGTAATACAGATCTAGCAACATCAATGTAGTCTCCGTAGCCCTCCCCAAGTGGTGGGTCCAACGAATAAAGATATAGAGCATGATGGAAGATTGCGCAACCCCATTCATAGCCATTTTCTTCATAGTATGCTCCTCCTGTATACTGGCTGTAGTAGAAAGAATTTCCAATCAAGAGCCACTGATAAATCGATGATCCCTGATGAGAGTAATAATCGAGATGAAGAGCCTCCCATTCTAATACAGTGAGGGGCGAATAAGATTCTTCAAAAGGGATTGCGCTATCTATGTAATAATCAGGTCTTTGATATCCATGAAGTATGTAGTACGTTTTGACATATTCTAACATGTCATTCATGTTACTAATACTCATCAATGGGTTCCCACCAGAATCGGTCATGTAGTCCACTTCCAATTTCACTTCACGATAATTCACACAATTGTAAGTCAGCTTCTTCTGATAATATGAAGCGGGATTTTCAAGGAGTTTCAACCTGATATAGTAGTCTGTCGTGATGTATCCCATGTATAGCCTGTATGGAACACCTGAGGAGATTGATGTTTTGAGATACCAAGAAGAGGAGTAACTTGTTTTAAACCAAATTTCAATTGTCCGAAACGGGGAACCGCCTTCATTCTCAATATAAATGTCAAAGTAGGTAGATTTGCCCGCCATAACTTGGTAATCTAGCGTCGGATTGATGTCATCTGCATTCCCTCCGGGAAAATACTCCCAAAAATCTGGGATTGGTTCATCAGGCCAATTAGGAATGTCTATCCAGGGCCAAATATGGGTCATCTTCCATTGGTTCTCTTTCCAGCCGCACCAATTGATTTGAACTTCAACCTTATGGGTTCCAGCTGGAATATATGAAATCGGGATTGAGCCATGGAATCCCCCAGATCCGATGACAGCCTGATAGACGATATTACCGTCAAAGTAGACAGTGAGGGTTCTCGAATAGATATCTTGGTCCCTTTCAATGTCAAGACAAATATAAGCATATAACAAATAGCTAGGATAGTCCCATTCAAATGCTAGAGCAGAGTAGCCCTTCTTACGGAACCAATGACCGCTCTTGGCAGGACTCATGGGTAACGCAGGAAACATTTTTGTTGGAGGTGGAGATGTTAAGAGAGAGTTCTCATTGAGTGTCCCAATTGGACCATCGAATACATCTCTGGGATCTTCAACACTTGAGTTACCGTACTTACTAAATAAGACAATGGGGTCTACTGTTTCATTATAATCTTCTGTATGGATAATCCTCTCTCTCTGAACGGGAATGAATTCGTCATTATCTTCCGTTTCACTTAAACTGTCCGGTGTCGACTCAGTCCAGTTTAAGGCCATAAAGTCTAGGACCTGATTCTCCGCTCTCATTGCATTATAGGAGATGATTTTCTCCACCTCAGATACTGAAGGAGAAACCAGTGTAGGTGATTCAGCTGGACCTAACAAAGCTACACTCTGTGGACACAAAAAGGAAACAATCAGAAATAGAACAAGAACGCTTCGCAAAACCTCTCTCCTCCACGCAATACACCATAGATTTACACTTTATTCTTAATAGTTCTTTTGTTCATCTAATTTTTTTTTAAAAAAATAGAATATATTTGGAAATTTAGTTTCTTCTACTCATTCAACACTTCGCAGTATCTGTTTGTATCTGCGTTTGTACCACAATATGCATATCCCTGAAACTACGAAACTCCCTGAAAATATCATTACCACGACAGAGAGTATGTTGGAGATGACAACCGGGTTCTCAAAATAGAGTCCAGGATGTAAATCATGAAAGTGGCCACTAATTGCATCTACTTCCACTGCATATTCCCCACCCACCTCAATATCGCCTAAAAGTAAACTTGTTACTCTAAATGTCCAAGCCAATTGGAATTGAATGCTCTGTTGTCTATAAAGGTCAAGTCGCACGAGACGCAGAGTACCATTTCCCCATTCAACCGAAGCTTCTGGAGGTTGAAGATAATTCTCCAATGCTGATCTTCGTGCTGCTTCAACATTTAGGATTCCTACCTCGTTAACATCTATGTACGGTATGTTGATGAGATCGTAGAAGAAGCTGATGATTCGTCCCGTCGAGGCACTTATTCGTAGTCGAATGCCTGAAGATTGTTTATCCGGGAAGACATTGCCAACAGGCGTGCTTATTATAATTTCATACAAATCAGGGCTCACGGTTGAATTGTATTCTTCCTGCATGAGATCATAGAAGTGTTCGTCTGTGATTTTCTGTGTAGTTCTGATGTGTCTTGATGTAGGAAGAAGAGTATAGTTATGTGACTCAAGGAAATCAGCTGCAATCAAGGTTACCTGTGACTCTGATAGGGGCTCTGTATCCTTATATGGGTAGAAATCTAGTAGGTTGGAAGAAACATTGGATTTTTCATTCCAGAATTCCTCATATCCAATTATTTCCCCGGATATAGAATTGATTATTACTTGAACTACAAGACAAAGCACTTGATTTGTGTAGTTTTCAAAAATAAAACTCCAGCGAGTCGAGTCGTTGGTGAAGGAACGGGTATATTCGAGATGTTGCAGCATACTACTATTCACAAAGGATTCAGCGTATTCTTGTGCAGTTTCCAGAGATACCCTGTCACTTGATAATCTCAGAGAGAGCCGATATGGGTTTTCTGAGTCCAAGGACCAAGCACCATTGTACGCCGCCGCATGAAGAGTTGAGTCGACTAGCTGTGCAAAGAGTGTTTCTTCGAGAGGTGAACCAGGGAGTGAAATTAGACTGTTGTCCATCCTAGTAGATAGATATGTGATTCGCGGTAAGGTTGAACCAGCCAGGATTGATATAAGCATTATAACAGCAATTAATCTCCTAGACTGGAATCGATAAATCAACATTCTGCAATCATGTAATATTTGAGAATATCTCTATATAATCCTAGGTCTTGAGCTTCCCTAAGATTCACATACCAAGAGGTGTACAACTTTTTGTACTACTGGAAACCTTTCTGTAATATCCACCTAGTTTCGAAAAGGAAAATTGTAATCGCGATTAACAAGACTAGCACTAGTGTAATGTCCGACGGATGAATCGTCAATTGAAGGAAGAGGAAAGATGATATGAGCAATGAAACGAAAAATAAAGCATAGAAGAGGAATCGAGGAATCAATCTGTTACCGATATCAATGAAATAAGTAAGAACACCAGCACGTACCCTTCTTGTAGCAATGAACATTCCATCCTCATTAACATCCACTAGACCTATTTCTTTGAGTTTGTCAAGGTGGTAGAAAGATAGGCTTGGACTTGAGAAACCAAGCTTTCGATATATCTCCCGTCCTGACCATGGTTGTCCAGTCCTAAGAAGGAGATAGTACACTTTCAATGTTCTCCCTCTCAATACCTCTGAAAGGTCTTGTTCATCAACTTTGATGCTTTTCTTTGAAACCATCCTCCACACAGACCTAAATCACAATCCAATAATTTGATTTTATATCTTTACAGCTATCTCTAAAAACTATTCAGAATTCTCAATGGTTCTAAGTTTCATGCATCGCTCGTAGTACTCTCTTCTTACTCCCCCTCCCAACTTCCATAACTCAATATCACCAGGTATAATCTCAAAGGCTTGTTCAATCTCTTTATTCGATCCTTCTGAATCACCATGACTCATTAATACCTCAGCTTTTAAAACTCGGGCTATGAAAAGATACCACTTTACGTCCTCATCTTCCAAGTCCATATTCATGAGAAGTGAGATATTTCCTTCGGCCTTCTCGAGTGCAACATCAAATCTATTATGTCTGACATAATGCTCCACGAGATGATTTGTATGAGAGCACACAGCCCTTAGCTTACCGGCCTCCTGATATTCCTCGATATCCGCCAATAATTCCGCCTCTTCACGGTCAACACTATTTATTTCTTGTTCATCGTCATCAAAAATCTCTCTCAGCATCATTCTGAACTCCTCCTTATTCTCAATTGTGTATTCAGATAATGTGAACTCATCAAGGGCATCAATCACTGATTCAGCATCATCATCACTTGGTGTGAACTCTTCTTCAAATATTACAACCTCGTTCTCTCCAATGGAACTCAAAGATATTTTCAACAAAGCACCAATTTGAGTTGCATCAGCACGACACTGTGGTTTCTCATTTCCCCATCCATAGTCCCTGAGTCCTTTTCTTATACTACTAAGTTCCGCATCATAGTTGGCAATGTTGTTTCTTGATGCACTGACATTCTCCAAATCTCCGACCAGTTCTTCTATCATCTCCTTAAGGTTTAGAGATCCGTTCAGTTTCGTACTGAAAGTCTTACCCATCCAAGACTGGTTTGTCTGTGGTGAAATCAGAGTCCATAGAATCTCACCCGCCTTGAACCGACTTGATAGCACCCATTCACCCTCTGGGAGTGACAGAACCTCTTCCTCATGCTCTTCTTCGATAGCTCTAATGGACCGAGTAAGTTGCGAATCCTCAGCAACACCTGAAGGTAACCGCACACCTCTTAGTTGACTCACATCGATATCAAGCGTGAACTCTTTTCCAATGCTGGCATCAACCAATCCCTCACACTCAACGAGTAGCTCCAACTCATAGGGATTAATCCACTCACTCTCAAGACTCTTGATCTGTGAATTCTTTGGTAATCCTTTGAGCTTGACTGTGATGAAATTGAAATCTCCACTGTTTCGACGGACCTCATCCACCTCTGCTACAAGAATGATTGTTCCTCCACTCGACGCTTACTATGACCTCCCTCCAACCCGAGCTTGAGATTCGACACTGGTTGAAGCTCAGAGACTCTCTGGATTCAGTCAGTGAGGGGCGCGTTAGACATGACAAGCTCATGATTCCCCTCTCCATTTCTTCTTATCATCTCAATCGAATGAATGAGAGAGAGGTAAAGACAGTCCGTATCTTCAAGGACTCTCTTCGTAAGTGGTGGGCCATCTTCACGGTTACTCTTGAAGCTGATAGTATAGATACTGTTGGAAAGCTCCCTGCTGTGTTGTCCATTGACCTTGGAATCAAAAAGGCCGCATGTTCTGTCCTTCTTACCAAAAAAGGATACAAACAGGTTCAATATTGGAAACAGGAAGACAAGCTCCAACGAATGAAGGTATTGGATGAGAGGGTTGCCTCCCTCCAGCGAGAGAAGGAACAACTCATTGCTAAAAGAGAGAATCCAGATAAGGTGACAGTCCAGCTCAGAGATCTGAGTGGAAAACGAGAACGTGTCAGCAAAGAATATGATAAGAAGCTTGTCAGAGATATCTCCGACTACATCAAAGAGATGACCAAGCAGTATGACCTCTATGTTTCAATTGGGAAGTTGAAGGGAATTAGGAATACTGCTAGAAAAGGTAACTATAGAGGGAGATGGTTCAGAGGAATGATCCACAGCTGGGCCTTTGCTAGAATTCGTGATAAGTTGGAACACAAACTCACATCCATTGGCTTTGACTCCAAGAAGTTCATTGCTGTCCCTGAGCAGTGGACCTCTATCATGTGTCACAAATGTGGACACAAAGGAATGCGACCAAAGCAGAACCTCTTCATCTGTACAACCTGTGGATACAAAGCAAACGCCGACCTGAATGGCGCTCTCAACATCGGGAAGCGCCTCATCATACTCATCCCATCACTGAGAGATGAGAATGGACTAGGGATGTGGCTTACTCCCAGAGATAGAGCCATACTGAAAGCCCAGAGGATGACACGTTCTTCTGATGGGAAGTCCGAACTCTCCCAGAGGACACCAGCCTCGAAGGGGGAGTCCGTGGCCGACTGCTATGACCAGACTTCACTTGTGGAGTCTGCGAGGAGTGAAGACCTTGCCATGGTAAATGCTGTGGAAACACCGACTGCCATCATACCGTCTGGTGGGTGTGAATCAACGCAGCGGACAGAAGCCGGGTCCCATTGGAGGAACGATGTTCCTGTGAAGAAGGGCAAAGCTTGCGATACTTTGAAGGACACCGGTCTTTCAGATACTGGTGACAGTAGTCGTAAGAAAGGTGGAACACAGAAGTTTCTTGACGTGAGTTCACTCACTCTTGAATCATAAGAAATGGTCTTACGACATCTGCTCCAAGCCAATGAATTGTGTTGATTTATGCTCCTAAATATCAACAACAGATTATTGGTCCTTAAATTCTATAATTGAAATTCATTAATGACACATCCATTATGTGTCAGCCTCGAATACAACGACATCTGCTCCAAGCCCCAACCGTTGCTCTGGGGCCTCCAGCCGGTGGAGAGCAACCTAATTATTCCACCGGCAAACAACAAGCTAATCAGTCACGGAGATAAACGACCAGCAAGAGTGTTTGACTGATGTCTTGGCGCTTAATTGAAGAGATGGATAATGATGTTTTCCACAACCTAGCAATAGACGAGAGTCTTGCCAGAACAATATCAGTTCAAGACGAGAAGAGGAACACACTCCGATTCTGGAGATCCGCGAGCGCGGTGGTCATCGGTCGATTCCAGTGTGTGCATAAAGAGATCAACCTAGACTATTGCAAGAAGAATGACATTTCCATAGCCAGACGATTCACCGGTGGAGGAACTGTTTACCAAGATATGGGAAATCTCAACTTCTCCATTTGTGTGGACAAAAGAGAGAAATACGTCCCTGCGTCATTGAAAGAGATCTATGAGAGGTTCATTGGAGGATTGGCCAATGGTCTACAGTCAATCGGTATTCCAGCAGAGTATGATCCTGTTCGTTCTTGTATCAGAATTAGAAGTATGAAAATTACCGGAACTGCTGGGTGGCTCAAGCGAGGAGTAGCATTTCTTCACGGAACACTCTTGGTAAGTGCGAATCTCAAAAAGCTCAGAGAGTGTCTGAATCCTCCAGAGAACCAGACAGTCTATCTGAGAGACCGGTCTAGAATAAGATGCACTGAGAGCAAGAGGGACAATGTGACAAACATTGAGGACGCTGTGCGTGACTGTCCTAGTCTGGATGAAATCAAACACACGGTCATAGAGGGTGTAAAAACTATTTCTGGACAATCTGTTGAAAGAGGGAGGTTGACCAAGGAGGAGAAGGACACTTCACAGGTTTTATATCAGAGCCGCTATTCCAAGTCCTCGTGGAATCTGGGGACACCAGCCCCATGACCCTATTATTACGAGGAATGATTAATGACAACTGACGATGTTGAGAAGACCCTAAAGAGCTTCATGAGACACTTTGGTGCATTGAACAGGGACATACCCGATGTCAGAAATGCATTCACAGACCTGCAGAAATCTGTTCATCAAGACGGAGCACTGTCTGCGAAAATGAAGGAGATGATGTGTATTCTGGCTTCGATCCTATCACCCTGCGAAGAATGCATGGTCTATCATACCAAGCAAGCCCTTACATTAGGTGCAACCAGAGAAGAGATCATGGAAACATGCTCTGTAGCAATTGTGATGGGGGGAGGACCTGCAGCTTCGCACATTGCAACAATTCAGGACTGCCTTGATGCCTGGGCACCTAAGAAGAAGTAAAATCCCTGACGCAGAGAAACTTCACCGGTTCGATACTATGATTGAAGAACTGGTGAGGTTCATTTCCTTTTATGTGAAGCACATCTCCTGGATGAAGATGTAACTCCTGTTCATTCACCACTACTGTCACTTCTCCGCTTAGCACATACACGCCATGTTCATGGGGATGTATATCATAAGACGTATGTCCCTTGGATTCAATGATGTATGCCCGAAGTGCAAAGTTCTTGGCAGAGTTTTCTGGATTGATGAATCTCTTACGTCTGACTCCCTTCATACCCGGATTGTCATAGACCTCATAATCTTTCGAATCGATATCACTGGTTAGATACATGAATTCACATCCTTCTTCACTCGAACTCTTTGAAGAGTACCTTGATTGCTTTTTGACTTTCCATTAGTTCGAATCCCTTCTCCCACTCAGAGAGGGCTATTCGATGAGTTATGAGTGGTTTGACATCGAATTTCTCTGAAGCTAAGAGACGGAGTGTAGTGACCCAAGATGAGGGGAGAGTGCCCCATGTTCCAGACATGGTTAGCTCCTTGGTGATAATTGGGTCCAGATCTATATTTGCAGGTTGACCTCTGACTCCGAGGAGTGTGACATGACCTGCAACCTTCACAAAGTCCAAAGCTTGACTACAGGCAACACAAGCGCCAGATGCTTCAATGACAGCATCGGCTCCAACACCATCAGTCTCAGAGTTTATGATACCCATAGGATCGGTTTCGGTCTGAACATCAATTGTCAAATCTGCTCCAAGTTTGGTTGCGATCTCAAAACGCCATTCATCAGCGGTTACACCAGTGACTATGATTTTTCCTGCTCCCATTGACTGAGCAAGTTCAATGGCCATCAGTCCCATAGTACCAGGACCCTGCACAACAACGGTATCTCCAGGACAAATCGGAGTCTTGTCAATCACTGAGTGCACAACGCATGCAAGAGGTTCAGCAAGTGCTGCCTCTTCGAGTGAAACCCCCTTTGGGACTTTGTGAACAATGTAATCGGGAACAACCAAATATTTGGCAAAAGCACCATCAGCATTAGAAGTTCCAAGTATCCTCTTGTCTTTGGCTGTACACCTGTTCATATGTCCAGTCTTACACTGGAGACACTTTCCACAGAATGCAGTTGCTGGTGAAACAACACGTTGACCAGTTGCAACAGAAGTGACATCTTCACCTACCTCGACTACCTTGCCACTGTATTCGTGTCCCAACACGACAGGAGGCGTGTAGAAAGCTTGGTCATGCTTGATATGAATATCAGTCCCACATATGCCAGCAGCTGCAACCTCGATCAAGACCTCATCCCTTTTTGGCTTAGGGACATCAAGTTCTCGGAGTTCCAAGTTGCCAACGCCTCTGGCAGTCTTCATGAGTCCTCTCAATCTGGTGACCTCTAGGTTTTGATAGTGACTGTGTTATAGAATTTTGCGGAACCTCTTCTCAGTTGTCATGTTCCAAGGAGTTGAAAAAATCAGCTGGTTCATCACCTTGGTCAAGAGACCGAACCCTGTAGCCATTACTCAGTTCGCCGCGGATCTTACCTGCAACCTGTGCTCCTACAAACCGTTTTCGAACATTGGCCTCTCGGCCCAACCAGATGTATACACTCTTGTTTGTATTATCAACGATGCAGAAGACTTTCTCTTCATGTAGACCCTCTTTAGTAAGATTCACATCTAGAGTGGTACCATCTTCCAACATCTCTAATGCATTTACCATCCGGTCTTCCTCTTCATTTAGTAAGATGCTAATTTCTGGTACGAGGTCTAAATACTTTGCCCCACGTGGTGTCTCTGTACCATTCTCACTTCTACTTGAGATGTTATAACCTAAGTGTGGATGTGTTATTGCGGCATTGGCAGAATAATATCTCACTCAGATGCGCTCGAAAGAGGCTCTTACTGAACCTCCGCAATAGTTGCATTTGGCCTCTAGGGGCCCCGTCCAGTCAATTCCTTCATGGGACAGTCCTGCCCCACAGGATGGACATCGTTCAGGCAACCGAACTGTTCTGATCTCAGACCCATCTGAACGTTGATACCCGCGATGTTGCTCAGGGATTACAAATGAGGGGGCCTCGACAGTAAAGCCACGAGCAATCTGCGAAGCCACTCCGGTCCCAGCTCTACACACTGTGAAGAAGATGATGACCACGACGATAACGAATATGATTGGAATAATCATGAATATGAGTGTGAATGTTCCAAACATATCGCCGAATATATCGAAAAAGTCAAACTGCAACCAATTCTCTCCTTAGGGGTTGTGTTTCATGTACAAACGAACCTCGAGGACTTATACCTTTTGTGACCAAAATTCCCCCAAAACACATGTTCGGAACTTATAAAAACGAGGCCGATTGCAGGCGGTCATAGTAATAATTGGAGGCTTATTGACAAATGCAAATTCCAGCGTTCCTCTTGAGGAAGTTATACATCAAAGGCAGCCTTGAAAACGTCGAGGGTGGCTTTTCGTTAAAACTGAAGAATTCGCTTTCTCCTGGGACTACAACAGCAGTAGCACCAATCAAAGTGGATGGGAACGAGTACCCGTTAGACACACTTGTTATTCGATCAGTCGATGGTGAAGTTCTTGGATCTGAGATTAGTGAGGACAACACCTTTCCAATCAAGGTTGGAGTTGAAATAGAACTCTTCGTCAAAGGAGATTCTCTTTCCGAAGGTGAGCATAAAATCGACCTATCACTTACCACAAAGGAAGCAGGTACTCTAGCTTTCGATGTCACAGATGCGATATAAAGAGTAATTGCAGAGGGCTTGAGCCTTTTGCCATCACTTCTAAATGAGTTTTATCTAGTTATGAGAAAAACAACTAGGTAGAGAAAGGGGACTACAAATAGCATAAAGAAGACAAGTGCATCCCCGGCTTTCTTCAATCTTCCATGACTAAATGGACACACTCCTCCTTCACTCGAATCAGAAATTGTGATTGTCAAATCAGTAGATTCGTTGTCGTCCATTTACCTTCAGTTTAAGCCAAGGTATTCCATCTTTTGATATTTGGGATATGTCTTCTATAACGCCAGAAGAGTTTTCAACATAAAACTCCACACTTTGGTCGGTGGTAGCCAGTGTATATCAAGATTCGAACTGATGGCTCTCTCGGAATTGGCCGCGGAACCGAGGGAAGTGCAGAAATCACCTTGGGTTATGGAGAAGCTCATATGGTTGCTGCAGCTTTAGAGAAACTTGCACAGACAGCACGCAGCTATAAGCAGGAGTATCTTAAAACCACAAGTGTGGGCGGTGGAAACAAAATCACGTTTAGTCGTGACGATGATGGTACGATTACAATCTCAGGAGACAGACAGACCTATGTCTGCACAGAAGCAGAAATCAGACAGATGGCTGAACGGTTGAAGCATCTACCTCCTGTTGAGGTGGCACCACCCTCGGATTACGTTAGAAAGATCAAGCCATCGGAGGGCATGTGTCTAGCAATCACTAATGGAGGAAACACAATCAATGTCAGACTTCCGGAGGCAGCTGTCATCAAGACTGCCCTTCGAAGTAGTATCGATTCAAGGTTCTATGAAGAACTGATTGCGGTTGGCCATCGTAGGATTGCTCTCACAAGAAGTAGTGATCTGAAATGGCAACTAAATGACGGAACTAATACAGTACGGTTCACTGCGTATGAGATAGAGGCATTCGTTGCAGGACTTCACAATGGAATCCTGGATGTCCTCATGGATATGGTCAAGAGCTTTGGAGCTGATGACGTTTCGGATATTCGTGTAAAGAGTCAGCTAAAGCGTGTTGAACAAGAAACGACCGAATTATTCGCTGAGGATAGGAATGCAAAGGGGATGGTAAGAGATCTCGCAAAGCGTACTAAAAAGATCATTGGCATTGATGAGTACGCAGATGAGCGGGCAGACTGGTTCATCGAGATGTGCAATCATGTCTATGGAAAAATGGATACAAATTATGTCGAACCATTGTTCAACCTCTTCTCAAAGATGTTTGTAGTTGAAAATTGAGAGTAAATCTTCTTCAACAAAGCAAATACCAAAGCGGATATCGCTACCTGATAATCGGGAGCGCCTCCATCAAAATGTTTAATTCATTAGTGAATCATTTCCTCCGTTTAGTCACGTTTGAGAACGATGACAAAGGTTAGGGAGAATAAGAAAAGTTGCAACCTATGTTTGCTGTAAATATACCAAGTCTAATCATAATTGGATTTCTAATTGGAATCATATTGATCATTGTTGGGAACAGAGAAAGGGATGATATGTCTAGAAGAAACAAATTTCTCAGATCCGGGATTATTGTCGTGGGAATCATGATACCTGTCACACCAATCTCATGGTATGGATATTGGGCATTGAGTAGCAGCGTCACATTAATGCTCCTTGATTACATCATCATAGCAGTAGCGATAGTGATTGGAATTCTTGTGATAGTCCAAGGATTCAGATCGACCAGCAAGTGACTTGTTATCTACCCTCAACTAGTTCAATCACATATTTGTCCCTGGTGAAGAGGAAACATATCTTTCGTTCGTCAAAGAGCGGGGCTTCTATAGGCTTTGATATTATAACAGCCCCGTTCTTGCGAGCCCTCTTCATGGCTTCATCAATGTCAGGAACTTCATAACAGAGATGATACAATGACTGTCGTTTCTCCAATAGGTTTGATACAGGGGAGTCTTCAGTTAGTGGGGAAATGAGTTCTATTTTTACGGGATCATCCTCAGAGATCCCCATGAGCACAACTCGTACTTTCTGGGTTGGATCATCAACAATTGGCCCTAATTGCTTGTATCCAAAGAGCGCTTCATGGTTCTTGATTCCCTGTTCGATGTCTTCAACTAGGATACCAATATGACTGAGCTTCATTACCTCACCTGAATCTACGAAATGTTGTGGTTCATCCATAAGTCTGTCGGAATCGTTGTTTGCAAACTAGACAAATTTGAACTGTGATTTTGTTGGATTTTCAGGAGATGGTTTATAGAGGTTTAAAATATGAAATTGTTTTAGAGTTCTGGTTCTCTGCCATGTAGCTCTTTCAGGTTTTCTCTGTTAGCCTGAAGGAATTGAACGAGGTTATCGATTTTTCTTCTAGATTCGGGATCATCCTTACTTATTTCACGAGCTTTTTCTAAAGCTTTCTTTCCCTCTATGTAATTTCCAGATCGATAATTATCAATAGCTAGATTCATCCAGGCTTCTAATGATCCTGGTGCAGCAAGAGTTGCATTCCTTCTTGCTTCAATCGCCTTCTCAAAGTCGCTCCTTTCCCAAAACAAAGTTCCTAGGCGTGTCCATAATTCTTCAGCATCGAAATTCCCCTTCTGTAAGACAGCTTTTGCTTCATTTGGTCGCCCTCTGGAAGAATAGAACTGTGCAAGTCTAATCAAATTCTGCTTGTCTTGAGGCATCATTTGAGTCAGCAGTATGTATATCTCTTCAGCTAGCTTATCTTCACCATCAGAATCAAGCATCCGTGCATATCGGATGACCGTTTCACCGGGCCCTGTAAAAGGAGGCAATCCATCATCAACCAAGAGCGGCTTTAGTTTCCTGTGAGCTTCTCTAGCTTCATCCCACCTCTCAGCTCCCAACAATGCCAGAATTAATGAACTCCAAGTTGATTCGTCTCTTGGTCTATGTTTGACAAGCTTTCGGAGCAATCTGATAGAATCTTCATACTCCTTGTTTCTAAGAAGTGAAACTGCACGCTCAAACAAATCATCTAGATCTTCGCTAGACCTTCCTTTCTGGAACCTCATCATATCGCTCTCTGTTAAAACTATGAAGAAATGAATGAATTAGCTTAAATCTCCTTCCCACTTACGACTCTTCATCAACTTAAATCCAAGTCTGTCGGAATCCTTTTGAAAGAGTCCTCTGAGGCAAATGTACTAAGAAACTGGTGTAGATTGTGTCACGGTCGAACTATCCAAGACAATTGGCAAAGAGATGGGGTTTCAGAGCTCCGAGGCAGTTGGTCCGTATGATGAAACTCCACAGGACACCATTCCAGACAATTCTACATAATATGTTCGCAGTTCTCGAGGAGGTTGATGGACGCTTCGCATTCCCAACAATCGCAGCGGTGGCGAAGATGAAACCAGATCTTGTGAAGATGATTGTTGATGAGGGCCACGAGGTTGCGAGTCATGGGTATAATCATGTGAGATATCCAACACTGACAAGTGCAGAGCGAGAGAGAGATCTCAAGCTGAGTCTTCAAGTGTTCAAGAAAATGGGTATCGAAGTCAATGGATTCAGGGCACCTTACGATAACTACACCGATGATATGCCAGAGCTGATAGAACAGACTGTGCTTATCTGGGATGGAGGATTTGGGTATAGAGCTGAACACAGAGAGAAGACTCATTTCTTCCACGCAGATATCAGTGGACAGAAATCAAGAGTGACATACATTCCACTCAATATACAAAGTGATGATCGCTTGATTGATAGTATGGGTCTGAACCCGCAAGAAGTGACCAAGACACTGAATGCGGAAGTAAGTAACGCGGCAAAGACAAATGGGGTAATCATGTTTGACCTTCATCCAATCAGAATGGGGCAACCTGATTATGTTGGGTGTTTCAGGGATGTGACACAACATGCTATAGGTCTGGGTGCATGGTGTACAACACCAACAGAGGCAGTGAAATACTGGAACACTCATGGTAGGTGGAAAGGAGACAGTACTTTCTGTCTCCTCCTCACTGGCGATATAGACAATTGGGTCTTCTCAGATTACCTGAGAAGAGTTCTATGGCGCAGAGATAGAAGGTGAATGACATGGGTAAAATGCTCGGGAGATTTCTGCGGATACTCGCATGGTTAGCACCATCATACCAATTCAGGGCAAGTGTCTATCGGAAATGTGGCGTCAAAATAGGAAAAGGCGTCTACATGGGATTTCAAGTTTTGATAGATGGAGAATACCCTGAGTATATCGAGATTGGAGACTGGGCAAGTATCGGTCCTGGTGTGAAAATCATGGCACACTCCGGGGCAAGTCCATATCATCAGAGGAAGCAGATATTCCATGAGGGGCCAAAGAGAGTTGTGATAGAGAAAGGCGCATGGCTTGCAGCTGGGGCGATTATTCTACCAGGAGTTACTGTTGGAGAGGGGGCAATTGTTGCTGCAGGCGCAGTAGTGAGTAAGGATGTCCCCCCTTTGACAATGGTCGCGGGAAATCCTGCACGTGCTGTTCAGAAGCTTGAACCAAAGAAGAGCTAGGATATACCATCACTCCTGACGATGACGAAATTGAATCACAAAGCCGGAAGACTTAAGCCAAAGTACTGAACAAAGTTGAGTTTCAGTGTTGCAAAGATGAATCAAAATAAGTCACGTCTTATCGTTGTGATTGTTGTCACACTCTTACTATCATCTCCCACGTATTTCACCTCACAGGGATTTTCAAGCAGTGAAGAGGAGCTTTCACCAGATACAATAATTCACAACGGCACAATCATCACGATGGAGCAATATCCCGAGCAAGTTGAGGCTTTGGCCATCCAAGGCGAATCCATTCTCGCGATCGGTAATGAGAGTGACATCATTGCAATGGCTGGACCAAACACCCACTTTATTGACCTTGATGGGAGAGCCCTTACTCCAGGCTTTATTGATTCCCATGCTCATTGGATACGTCGTATAGATGTTGTGAATCAATCAATACCAGATGAAGCGATGGAGAGTGCCCTGAGCAATGGATGGACAAGCATTACAGAAATGACTGCGAATCCGAATACCTTGGGTGAACTGATAGACTTAGATCAGCAGGACAGTCTTCGCATTCGTGTCAATGTCTATCTCACAATGAGTCGAGGTGGGATGGATTTTGGAGATTGGTATCAAGCATACCAACCCAGACAAGAATTTAGTTCAATGTTAAGGATTGCAGG
>JBHLRZ010000022.1:0-56560 GCA_048882045.1 Candidatus Thorarchaeota archaeon
GGGCAAGGAAGTAGACTTCAAGGTATTTAGTCAGTGGACCGGTTGCGGTCACCCATCCCAAGACTTCACGATAATCCACTCACATTCAAATCTGGCTTTCTCAAAGAGTTTCATCCTCACCCCACAAACAAAAACCCTTAACTCCCAACAATACCCCTCGTCCCGTTTCCAATCCAGTGCCATATCTGAACAGCATAGGCGCACCTCAGATCAGGTGCCATATGCTGTTTCACAACCTAGAAAGATCCTACGATTAGGCGACCTTGAAATGAAGTTCCTAGGTCTTGAGATCAGGGTCCTCGTCATAGGGTTTGGGCAAATGCATAGGAGTGCAACTTCCGACCTGGTAAAGCAAGACAGCGTTGGACACACTGCACGTACAGACAGTGATATCAAGTGTGCAAAGGATTCTGCCAAGGAGGTCGGCGACAAAGCTGCATCAGAAAGTGATGCTGCAAGGAACCAAAACCAATTGGTCTGCAAGGAACCACAGCCAATTGGTGAAGGTCTCGTGACATCGTCGATGACTTGAGCTCAAATCGCGATTCGCCCCGCCCATCCTCCACAATCCCTTGGTATCGCAACCCCTGTCTAGTAAGTGCTATCCAACACATTGATTGCTGACCCTGGTTTGGGAAAATCTAACTCCTGCATTTGCCCCTTTATTTACTGCCGGTCTCAAATCACAGCTGACCCACTAATTTCTTTTCAACAGACATATCTACGAAACAGATGAAGAATCACCACTCTCAAGGAGGCGAGTCTAGATGGATCAAGAAGAAACAATCCAATTCTTCAAGGATGACCATCAGAATTTGATAGATGTGATATCTAAACTGACTGAATTCCAAATGAAAACTGACAAGGTCCAAGGAAGTTGGACTGTGAAGGACATTCTCGCGCACATTTCAGCTTGGAATTGGGAGATTATCAAGCAAGCTGAGCTTGTTCTATCTAGAACAAAACCATGGTACACAGGCAAAACAGAAGCTGAGTTCAATGAAGAAGCTGTGAAAACTCGTGAGTCTAAATCAATCGAGGAAATTATTTCAGAGTGGCATGAATCATTTGATGTTCTAATGTCAAAAATGGAGAGTTTCTCAGAAAAAGAATGGAATTTCGAACTTGATGAAGAATGGCCTGAGGGAGGAAAAGTTTGCGTCTCTTCTATCTTTGGATATCGATACCATAGCGAAGGACACGAGGGTGGACATGCAAAAGCAATCAGGAACTATTTCAAGCTTTGATAGATTCATTTCAGGAGCAATTTTCAAATCTCTCCTTGGCCCACCTAATCACTTCTGCAAGAATTTATGAAGTTCTACGAAAAAGAATGAACAAGTGGTAGATTTGGGTAGAAAGTATCACGCAAAGTGTGACTACTGTGGTGAAACTGAGGGAGAAGATTGGAGAAAGAGAGAGTTCAAGCTTTATTGTTCCAAGGACTGTCAGAGCGCTGGAGAAATGTGGAATTGGTTATGTGCGCTGATAGTGATGGGTCCATTGACGCTATCATTGATCTCCGAATTTGGCTTCTTTTCCTTCGCCTTTCCCATAATGTCCATATTCGTTCTATTTGATATAGCACTTTTAATCCTCATATATCGAGGAATTCAGGCAAGAGATAGAGTTTCTCGAAGATCAAGAGTAGATCTAGATGAATGGTGATCGAGTAGGAGTTCAAATCCCACCTGGCCCGCCATCCGCTTCTGTTCATATGTATCTACGTACTTGTTTCTTGTAATCTCGGTACTCATCTCCAAACTGCTCCTCAAGGAAATCCTCCTCCAATAAAATCCTAAAATGTTGATTGGCAAGAAAGATTACAAGTGTTACGACTACGAGAACATTAGGAAAAATAAGAGTCCAGCCAATCATCGAAACATGGAAACCAAAATAAATAGGATTTCTAGAATGAGCATACCATCCATCCGTCATCAATTGGGTCCTTTCATTGTGTTTTGGGAGGAGTAGTCTGATACTGCTACCAAGATGAAAGAAAGCAGTTAGGAATATCATCGTACCAAGGAGCGTCAATCCACCACCTATGTTTTCCAGTGTTTCAAGTGTGAATGTGTCTAGAGGGAACGTGTAGAAGATATAATTCAGCACAAGATTTGGAAACCAGACATAGATTATTGTTAGTGCTGAAAGATAGATGAAGCTCAATATGGCCAAAGGAATAGTCAGACACGCCCAGCGTGGAACATCTGAGGGTGGTCTTCCTCCAAACCCAGAGATTTCACCAGACCGCTTTCTCTTTATTACAATAAGACCTAGGACAGTCATAATAGACCAAAATACAGCTAGTGAAATCCTCGCAAACAACATTCTCCTCCTTCTCGGTCGATGACTTTGCTTTATACGTTTGGTCATGTCTAATTATGCTGTGACAAATCCCACCCGACTCGCTATTCTTTTCCAGTCCCGATCAAATTCTAGCGGAAAATAACGAATATCTTGACAAGATTTACAACGATATGCCGCAACCCTATCAAGGGTCCAAAAAACATGAGCGTTTCTGTCAAAAAGGGAATTAGTTTTGGTGTAACATCAGGAGTCATTACAACCCTAGGAATGATTGTTGGTGTAAATGCAAGTACAAGTTCTCGTTTGGCTGTTATTGCAGCAATTGTAGCAATAGCTATTGCTGATGCTTTTTCTGATGCTGTTGCAATGCATGTATCCGAGGAATCCGAGGGTGTTCATTCACGAAAAGATCTTTGGGAGGCTACCTTGACCACATTTTTGGCAAAATTCATTTTTGCATTGACTTTTGTGATTCCAGTTTGGTTCATGTCTCTTGAAATAGCAGTAATAATCGATATCATGTGGGGGCTTCTTATTATGACCCTGTTTAACGTCTTCTTGGCTCGTTCGCAGAAAGAAAGTGTGTTGAGAGTAGTGATTGAACATCTTGCAATTGCTATCGTTGTTGTTTCAATCACTTTCTTCGTAGGATCTTATCTATCTACAATTGTCTGAAAGTGATAATTGCATGACTATCTCAGTCTTCACGTCTGAGATGAACAATAAGAAATGGGGGGCATGAGAACCCCCCAAATTTGGATGAAGTTTCAGTTGGTTTGTCTTCTAGTCTGCATTGCGCATTGTTGTATAAGCATCAATGATACGCCACAGACCATGGACGACCACGAACGCTAACACACTCCATGTTATCATATTCGCATATGTACTAGATGTGATTAGTGAGCCACCAATCTCATAGATGTAAGGTATGAAGGCAAAGATCAGGACAATTTCCAGAATTCCCATGATCAGCTGACCTACAAACCGCGGTTTCGCTACTCCTTTCTTCATTATGTAAACAATCTCCCTTAGTTTGCACTATCGTCCCACGTTTTGCATTTAACTTATTCTTTGAATCCGGGTCTCTCTATTTTACAGTCCTACTTTGATATCTTGCCAAGTTTCAAAATTACTTCTTCAGCCTCGGTCATTATTCTGTCCAATAGCTCTTGGACGGTGGGAACGTCATTGATCAGACCCACGCCCTGACCGCAGGATACCATTCCGAGATCAATGTCCCCTTCCTTGTACATCTTCTCAGACCTGTCTCCAGAGGCAACCTGAATTAGCTGGAACAAGGCCGCTCCTTGTGACTCAAGATCAAGCAACTGTTGAGCCGCCTTGTTTTTCCATATTCGGTGGGTATTGTTGACAGAACGCAAAGCCAGCGTAGTGTCAGTTTCCACTGCCTTGACGAAAGCCTGTTTGAGATTGTCATGGATGGGACATTCTTTTGTGGCCATTAGTCTAGTGCCCATGATCGCACCTTCAGCACCTAGTGCCAACACAGCCGCAACACCTCTGCCATCTGTTATTCCACCTCCAGCAATCACTGGAACATCTAGAGCGTCTACCACGGAGGGAGTCATCACCATTGTTCCAATATCTAGAATTCCTGTGGCTCCACCATTCTCATATCCAACAACCGTTACCAAGTCTGCACCAAGAGATGCTCCCTTTTTCGCGTATCTCACTCCCGCACACTTGTGCATCCAGAGAGCTCCTCCATTCTTGAACCTAGGAATCAAGTCTTCTGGAGCTTTGTGGCCGCTAGTTTCGATAATCTTCGCACCTTCTGCTAGCGTGGCGTCCACATAGTCCTCTAGCTTGTCTTGTGGCATCAGTGCAGGGAACAGATTGATATTCACTGCAAATGGCTGATTCGTGAGAGACTGTGTCTTTTTGATCGCATCACGTAGATCATCTGGGGACTTGTAATTTGCACTTGCTAACACAGCACAGGCTCCAGCGTTGCTAATAGCAGCAACGAATTCAGGATTAGTTATCCTCGCCATGGCTCCTCCAATAATCGGATATTTGCAACCCAGCATCTCAGTTACTTTTGTTTTTATCATTGGAATCGCACACTCTTCTTTCGACCTTTGATTAGTTCCTACAGATAAATTGCATCATGAGATGTTTGAAACCATATCTTTCAGTGAACATGCTAAGAAGATTCTCTTTGTCCTCAGACCTGAACAAATCCTCTCTGTTATCTGCCAGATTTACCATCTGTTCTTCCATACTCCTCGCAAACTCAAATTTCGATATCTTGTCTAAAACTGGTACGGGATTATAACATCTAATTCGATTATAGAGATGCGAATAGTCCAGGACTTGTCTGGTGGTACAATTGGAAGAACATGCATTCTCATTTGAATTGGAAGAAGCTCTTCCAGTGATATATCTCAATGGAAACACCTCACATCCAGCTCCTGTTCCAACTCTCTATGCCATCCGTTTCCTCTGTAGAGAGCTAGAGTTAGCACTGAACACTCTGCTTCATAGCCAAGAGCTCCAGGAAATTCTCAGTGAGAGAGAGGGGGAAAAGAACGAGATTTACGACCGTCTTCAGAGAATCATTCTCCGGTTCAAAGAATTTCTAATGGTAGATGCACGCAGATGACCGTGAAATGTCACAGAATGACAAATCTCTGCTTCAAAGACTTTAAGACGATTCTCGAACATATATTCTGCGAAATTTTGGGGGTTGAACAATTGAAGCTTGTAGCTAGAGTCACAGGTATATTCTTCATGGCAATTCTAGTCTTATCCATAGGAACTTCAGTTCTAATTCCTGAGGATTATTCAACCTCGCACTTCCCAAGAAATGACACTACCCTCAGTCAATCTGTGGAAATCGAAATTGGGAATGATAGCGATTTCATTGATCAGGGTTGGTCTGGGAATGGTACTGAAATAGATCCATTTGTTTTACAGAATCAAGGATTAGGTGTATCTGGTGACACCGGATTCATTGAAATTCGAAATACAAGTTCCCATTTTGTGATAAGGAACTGTCAGCTTCTTCTATTAGACATCATATTCTTTGGCGTTTCGAACGGGAAAATTGAGGGTTCTACCCTAACAAATTGCTCAATTATCTTCGACAGTAGTCACGATTGCGTTTTGCTTGACAATGATATTTTCTACTCTACATATGGCTATGAAAACCTCTGGCTACTTAGAACTACAGGTTGCGAGATAAGAGAGAATCAGTTTTCAGGAGGGTTCATAGGAATCTCACTAGAACAGTCAAACGATACTACTATTGCAGACAACACTTTCATCGATCATACATTTGGAGCTGTTTCTGGTGATTTTGGTAATACAACACTGATAAACAACACATTTCAAGGAACAGGCATCAAGATGGAGTTCTGGGACCCCCGAATAGACGATATGCCTCCCAAATTCATCAACAACTCAGTAAACGGTAAGCCACCAGGCATCTTCTTCAACCTGGTCGATGCTGAGATTGATGGTTCTGATTACGGACAAATCATTCTTGCTAGATGCAATGAAACAACAGTGGTTGGCGGATCAATTTCAAATTGTGTTTCAGGTGTCCAACTAATCCAAAGTATTAACTGTACAATTGACGGAATTACAATCTCTGACTGCACATGGCAAGGAATCACTGCAGAGTGGTCTCCTCGAATTCGCATAGTTGATTCTCATATCAGCAATGGCGACGAATTTGCAATATTCATGTCACAATGTCCTTTCTACTTCATTGATAACTGCACTATAGCCGACAATCTCGGTGGAATCCACCCTCATATCTATTCAAACAATGGAACTATCAAGAACTGCACAATTACTCGTAACAAACCACCTGAGTCAGAATATTTCCAAACTGTTGCAGGACTCCATCTCTCAAACAATGCAACTGCCATTGGAAACACAATCACTGAAAACAATGTTGGCATCATCATCTACGGAGCATATTGTCTTGTCATAGACAATGTGATCACTTACAATGGCTATGGGATTTACATTACTGATACTTATGATGGATATGGTGAAGCTCCATATGCAAATAGAATCTATGGGAATGATATTGGCTGGAATTATATGAGAAATGCATACGATAATACGTTGAACTACAATCAATGGGATGACGGTGTCAGTATAGGAAATGCTTGGAGTGACTATTATGGAATTGGTTATTATGAAATTGCCCGCGATACATATGATCACTTTCCAAGTTTTCTGCCAAAAGGAGGAATCCCCCTTTTCTACATCCATGTCGGAGTAGGAATCCCCACGAGCATTGCTATTATTGTTGCATTGATCATGGTTTCAAAAAGACGCGTTGGAATTCCCGACCAGCCATCAGAATCTTAGTCCCGTCATATGTCGGCCATCGACTGTCGGTATAAATGTTATGCCATTTTCCACGGCATATTTACTCGTGATAACAATGGCTTGCATAGCAAATCAAGAACAAATCCAGATGGACTTCTTCAAGCCCATCAAAGAGAATGGAAAGAAGCTCTCCACAACTGTTGAATCCTACGATGAAGAATCGAGGAGATTCCGGAAATATCTTGCACAGCAGGAGGCACTGCGTCAGCTCGAACAGAGAAAGACACAGGCTTTGGCTGCAGCACTTCGAGTGTCTTTTCTACGGTAATCTGGAGGCGTAGTTGATGAGATTGCGCCTCTTTCCTTTTTTTTATGAAATCTAACTTGCACGTACAATAGAATCCTTTCGTTCTGCAGGAATCTGCCTGAACAGCTGAATGTGTGGAATGAGTGCTGTGATTATCTTGTTTTCTGCCTTCTTGAGATGCTCCAGAAAGGTAGTCCTTGAAATCTCCTCCTTAGATGCGATCGTCTGAAGATCAGAACCTCTTGGAAATCTGAAGTATCCCTGGGCGTAGGCTGTGAGCAGAGCGTGGATCTGCTTCTCAGTCAGTCCTGAGAAGAGTGCATCCGTTGTAAGCGTCAGGGAACTTGCGATATAGCCATCGAATGGTCTCTTTCTGATTATCTCTACTTCGAATCCATCATCATTCAACCTTGAGAGCAGCTTCTTTACATTGTCGTGTTTGAAAGCAATCAGTCTCATGTTTTCCCATCCGTTCTCATACGCTATCGGAGGTATCAGGAGGAGACTTGGATCATTGAGATAATGCTGTACTGTACCTGGTCCTCCACAGGAACACATCTGTGTGATGACGTGTGTGTTCTCACCGTTGTGAATCTCATCAATTATCTTAACGGCCTTTTTCATGCCATCACGAATTTGGTTATAGTCCTCCTGTTTTTGCATTATTAGTTCCATTATGTCGTGTGTGTCATTGCACCATTGGAATATCTTGACGGAGGGATGGTCTTCCGTGATCTGACTTAGGGGATTTTCATACCTAGCTCTGAATACAACTTCGAATAGTGACATAGTATAATCTAAGCACTCACAGATTTATTAACTCTACCGACATATGTCGGTATTTTCAACTTACACCACTCTGGAAACTATTTAAAGTGAATCTCATCTATTCCTGTGATTCTTCAGTTTCATTGAATCCGTGGTGTGACTCCTAATGTCCCATGTCATCAGACAGAATAAATTCGTTATTACTTCCATGATAATTTCCATAGTTCTTGCTGGTATGACTTTCGGAAATATGCCTCCTCCCCCAATACCTATGGGAGTGCAGACAATCGATGGAACCACCTTCAACTTTGCTGATTACCCTGCATTGACTCATGAACAGATTGCCATTATCAACTACTTCAATCGTCTTGTAATAGATCAACCTGTAAACTCCTGGAATGGATGGAACGCTGAGAATTTCCTATGGGCTCTCCACTATATTCACGCCTTTGTCAGCTATATTTATGCTGCATTTTGCGAAACCACCTCTGGTTATAGGACTTCTCAACATCTTGACTTCACCTACACCTTGATTGAGAAAATGAATACAACCTTAGCTGAATACGGAAACCATTCTGTAGAATATTACGAGTGGGAGTCTAATACAGGCTTTACTGATTATTACTATCCCAACGCCACCCATCCTGACGCAGACGATGTATACACAGGAGGGTTCAGAGGGCCGGCAAATATCATGTGGACCGGTCACTATGCACTCATGATGGCCTTATATGAGAGAAACTTCAATACTGGAGATTTCTCAGACGAGTTGAGCTGGTTTATAGACAGTTGGAAAAACTCTACCACGACCGATGGTTTTGGAAACCCTAAAGATGGTGGGATATGGGGTGCAGGCCTAATTCCATGTGAACCGTATATTGTGTTTGCTCAATGCAACAGTATTCCAATGTATACAACTACACTCTACGACAATATGTATGGAACAGATTTCATGGGGACTGGAATGTGGAACCATGGACTAGAATTCATTGAAGAGAATATGACCGACGAATATGGCCTGTATATAGATGGATATTTTGTACAGAACCCTGTAGGTCCTGGACCTAATGCTGAGTACGTTCCAGACATAGTCCCCGGACAAGCAGAGGACCTTCTGGTAGATGGTCCAAAGCTCAACTCGTATGGATTGTCTTGGGCTTTGATGTTCTTAGAATACATAATACCCGATATTGTCATCCCCAAATACCCCATCTTTCTTGACCACTATGGTGTGGATGTGTCAGGGGACAAGATGTACATACTTGGATCATACCACAGTCCAAATCTGTTTGGTGATGTGTTTGGTGCTCTGGGGACTCTCTTTACTATGGTATTAGCCAATCAGAGAGGTGACTATGCCACAAGGAACCGTTTGACCAACCTCATGCAGAACCTATTCAATAAGAAGTGGTCTTCCGACGGGAGAGAGATGTACTATGATGCATCAAGTCTTGAACCGTTTCTCTCTCCGAATCTCTCAGGATTCTCAGTCTGGTCAACCTTGCCAGTTACAGTCCGAGATTTGGCTGACGCTCGTCCATCCGAATTCTGGGATTATCCCTACATCAGCGACGCTGATGATGACAACATCTGGGTTTACCAGGCTCAATGGGACCCAGATAAATCGGGATTCATTCTAAACATCAAGGTCGATAGTGCGTCTGAGCTGACATTCAGCAATTTCCAGAGCACTCCTACTGCTTACTCTTATGGAGTATCAATCGGAGAACTCACTCCAGCTTCTGGTGGTGAATTTACTCTGAACCTCCAACCAGGGTCTTATCAGTTGGTAATAATGGAGGGTACGTGAGATGGCTGAGAAACTGAGAGTGGGGACTCCAATAGACGCATTCATCACTATTTTGTTTGGATTAGTTGGTGCTGGAATCATTGCGCTAGTTCATGCAATTCCAATGCCATACACAATGGTTTCACTACTCAAGTTCGGACTTGCTCCTTCTCTAACTATCATTGCGTTTGTTGGGGCAATACGAGGTCCACTTGCAGGACTGGTCGCTGGGTATCTTGGGATAATCTCCCACGATCTGTTTGTCTATGGTGAGGTTGTAGGAATGACTCTTCCAGCCATGGCTTACGGAATTCTAGGACTCATAGTCGGACTTGCATCCTACGACTTTTCAAACGGCAGGTCGCTCGGAAAGCTATCAGGAATTTCTGCAATAGGCTTGATCTTTACAGGGGTACTACTTGCCATAATAGGCATATTTGTTGAGCAGAATGCCATCTTGGTAGTTCTCGGATTTGTCATGCTCCCTCTACTTACAACAGGTCTTCCCTCAGTCATCCTGATTACTCCGATCTTGGCTAGATTGTGGCTGACAACTACTCAGAGAATCCAGTTGCCCTTATCATAATGGGGAAGTCGTGCCAGCTTTCAGATATATGACAACGCAAACATACTTTATGAACTTCAGAGGTTTAACCAAGTTCCTTTTGGCCTCCTCTGTCTAAGAATCCAATTTGGAACACGTGTTCTAAAACAAATCAAGCGCTCTTAGCAACCATTTCTTCATACACTTCTAACAATCGTCTTGCGTACATCCTGATGTCGTATCTCTCTTTGACAGATTTCAAACCATTCTCTGAAATGTGTGTTCTGAGCTCATCATCTTCCAGAAGTTTTACAATTGCTACAGTAAGAGCCTCGACATCGTTGGGCGGGACAGCAATCCCATCATAGTTGTTCTGGATTATCTCCTTTGGACCAAAAACGTTAGTTGTAATGACAGGAACACCACAAGCCATTGCTTCGACAATGGAGAGTCCGAATGGTTCCTCTCTTGAAGGATAGAGAAAAACCCGACTCTTATTGATAAGAATCGGGACATCTTTGCTTTCCACGACTCCTTGGTAGTCCACCATTGATGCTACGTCTTTCACATCAAACTCACTGAAGAGCCAGTCTTTCAACGAACCCTCTCCGGTCATCATCATTTTCAGGTCAGGAAACCTAGTCTTCAGAAGGACCAGCATATCTGGGAACAGGTCCACAGATTTCATTGTTTCAAAACGTCCCATGAACGCCAGATCCCATTCCTTATCCAAATCAGGTATGGGTCTGAAGACGGAGAGGTCGATTCCACTATACAACACACGAACTCTCTCACGAAGGCTTGAGTCTAGGTGATTCATGAGAGCTTCTGAAACGTGCTCGCTGACTGCGATTACTAGATCAAAACCAAAGTCGGCTACTAACTCGTCATAGTCGGTCGTTTCTCTCCCGTCAGGGAGAATAATGGACTTTGGTAGCCCATGAAGTGTCATGACTACAGGAATCTCTAGTCTGTCTGACAGACGCATCTTTGAAATCACTTTGTTGAAGACTATGTAGATGCTGTGAGCATGAATCACGTCAGGCTGAAGCTCATGAACGATCCTTTCAAGTTGTTCTGTGAGTATGTCCACATTCTCAGTGATGTCAGTTGGTTTGAACATCTTCTGTGCAGCATCCTCTCTCTCCGCCTCAGGCAACGAGAAGAACTCCCATTTTCTAGCTTCTAGAAGATTTCCAGGAAGGTGAAATAAAGTATAATTCTCCTTTTGGACAGACTTTGGAGAGTTTCGGTAAGGTGATTGTGTCGCAACATATGACTCATGTCCATCTACTGCCATTGTCTTTGATAGATAATGTATGATTGACTCATAACCCCCGAGACCGGCAGGATTAAGGCTGTCACACAGATGGAGTATTTTCATCGTACTCACACATCAAGGTGTGACCATCTAATCTATCTAGCTGTTAGTGGAAGTAGAAAGGTGTGAGATTACATAGTGACTGGCCCCGCGTGTATTGACCCTCCTGCAAAGGTACGAGACCGTGATGTCTTTCATGACATTGAAGGTCGAGTGTTTGTTGTCTTGGGATACATCCAGCCTTCAGATCGGATTCTCGCATTTCTCAAGTATGTTCCTACTCCAGATGGCAAGTGGAGGTCGGGCGATGTCCGGTACAAACGAATCTTCTGGGGTAGTGTTGACTCAACAGTTGAAGGCATGAGCATTCTTCCCACAGACTATTTGGTCGAGGACTCACATTTCAGAACAGAACTGATAGAACCTCCACGTGGAATGGTCTCCAAATACTTCAAACCTGAACTTAGACTCAGAGAGATTCTGGACGAAGGACCTCAAGATGCACTTGAGGAGCTTGTATCTCAGGCGGCTACCGCACTGAATGATGCTCTGAGTACTCCTTTTGATGACATTGGTGTGGCTGGAAGTATTCTCTGGAAAGGTCATGAACCAGGACATTCTGATGTCAACATGAACATCTATGGATTTGACAACTCATGGAAACTCTATACCAACTATGAATCTGTCAGAGACATGACAGATGGCTCTCGACTGAGGGAACTCCCAGACTGGGAAAATGCCATTTCCAGAGTGAAGTCAAGGGTGCCCACAATTAAGATAGACGACCTAAAGAACCTCTTCACACGTCGAAAGGCACTCTGTCTTGACTCGATGTGTATCGGAATCACTCCAATCCTCCGTCCTGAGGAAGCACCAATCCAGCATGGTACGGAGTCGTACATTTCTCTCTCTGCTGAACCAGTCACAATAACAATGGATGTCGAATCAACTGACTATGGTATCTTTCATCCTGCTATCTACGAAGGCCGGTCTGAACCCTTAGACATCATTGGTGGAGAACGAGCCAGTAGAATCTTGGTCTATGACGGTGCGTTTGGAGGACTTCTCAGACCAGATGATAGAGTCGAGGTGAC
Source organism: Candidatus Thorarchaeota archaeon (assembly GCA_048882045.1). GTDB lineage: Archaea > Asgardarchaeota > Thorarchaeia > Thorarchaeales > Thorarchaeaceae > SMTZ1-45. Next base: position 12,445 of record JBHLRZ010000022.1, read on the forward strand.
TGGTATCGTACAAAAGGTGGAACGCGGAGATGAAAGTCTGTTCCAAGTAATGGTGGGTACGAAGATTGGAGCAGGAAGAGAATTCATCCGCCTTGTATCGTAAGTATCTTAGGTCTCCAAGTATGCCTCCAGAGTGATGTCATCAAAGAAACCATTCCTAAAAGTTCCAGCAAACGAAGGAGAACGAATCAGAAAGGCACTGATTGAACACGATCTTCTTGACACAGACTACAAGATTGTATCTTATGATGAATGCCTCTATATGCCATTACGCGAGAAGACAGGGATTTCTGACATAGTTGGCCCCATTGACTATGAGGTAGGAGAAAGAGCATTTGAAAGCGCGCTCCAGGGTCCTAAGACACTGACTGAGGCACTGAAGGAGCGTCTGAGTCCTGAAGAACTGGCCTTCGTTCCTCGTGCGTACGATCTGATAGGTGACATCGCAGTTCTCGAAATTCCTGATGAACTTTCAAAGCATTCCCACCTGATTGGGAGAATGTTCTATGAGGTCCACAAGAACATCTCTACAGTTCTCGCAAAAGAAGGCGCAATTTCAGGACCCATTCGTACAAGGGAATACCGGTATCTTGCAGGTGATGAGAAGACAAAGACTATCCACACGGAATATGGCTGTCGACTTGCTGTGGACCTTTCTAAAGCATACTTCAGCCCACGACTTCTTGAAGAACATCAGAGAATCGCACAACTTGTCAAGGATGATGAGGTGGTTGTGGACATGTTCTGTGGTGTCGGTCCATTTCCAATTCATATAGCAAAAAGGTGCAAAGCACGTATCGTAGCAATTGATATCAATCCAGACGCAATCAGTCTGCTACAAGAGAGCATGACCCTTAACAAACTGTTAGGGAGTATCGAGCCAATAGTTGGCGATGCCAGGACCTTTGCTACCAGAAATGAGAAGCCTCTTGCAGATAGAGTGATTATGAATCACCCTTCGGGAGCATTTGATTTTGTCAAGGATGCTTGCCGTCTCTTGAAACCAAATGGGACCATACACTACTATGACTTCATTGGTGGTGACAGTCCAGAGGATGAAATCAGGGACAAGATCAAAGGACTCGTGGACGACTCTGGCAGGTCGGTCAAAGAAATCAGTCTAGTTCGGCGTGTCAGGGATAGTGCTCCGTATGAATACCAAATGGTTGCGGATCTGATCATTGAGTAAAAAAGGTCAATTCACAGGTCATCTCAACGTTGTTATCTTTTAACCTATCAATGAATTTGCGACTCAAATCTGATGCAGCTTTGTCAGCGTTTATCATGAGTGTCCGGCCACATTGATACGAACTGGTCCTGGCAACCATACTTGTCGAATCAGAATATGTCAGACGAGAACCCCCAGTACCAGTCACCTCTTCCACCAACCCGTCTACCATCATTTTCAGAACAATCTTAGTAGTGTTCAACCGCGCCATTTCCTTGATTTCTGTATCCAACTCATTTAGAGTCAGATTTGCCCTTACTCCTACAATACAGGTTCCCTGTTTGGTGAGATAGTCTTCAGAAGTAATCTCAACAGTGGATTTGTGCTCGCCGATGACGTTCTGGTGTCCGTATGCATTGAACCGTACTCTGCGCATGGTTTTTTATGACAGCATATCCCCAATATCATTGATTCGCATGCCCGAGGATCGTTTCAAAGCTGATCTAGACAATCTAGTCCGCAGACTAAGAAACAATGGTTACATCAAAAGTGATGAGATGGAACGCGCCATGAGGGCTGTACATCGGGAAGAGTTTGTTCGCCCCGAAGCCAGAAAACATGCCTACCGCGACTCTCCACTCCCAATAGGTCTCGGGCAGACCATATCTGCACCCCATATGTGCGCTATCATGTGTGAGGGTCTGTCTTTGAAACCTGGTCTCAAAGTCTTAGAGATTGGTGCTGGATCTGGTTATCATGCAGCACTATGCGCTGAGCTCGTTGCTCCACCAGGCGCGACAAACCCTGGACATGTGTATACCATTGAGATCGTAGATGGACTCATCTCGTTTGCACGCGATAACCTGAAGCGAACAGGGTATGACGACCGAGTTACACTCATCCACGCTGATGGTGGTATTGGACTCCCTGAACAAGCTCCTTTCGATAGGATACTTGTTGCTGCAGCAGCACCCTCTGTCCCTCAACCACTGATTGACCAACTAGCTCCTGGTGGGATTATGTTGATTCCGGTGGGTTCAAGGGGATTCTTCCAAGAGCTCATGATGGTAGAGAAGGATGAGTCTGAAAAAGTAACACAAAGAAGGTGGGGTGGCGTTGCCTTTGTCCCTTTGACGGGAGAATATGGTCACTAGGTCATGTCACCATGTGTAATGGAATCACAGTGAGTGTTATTTTGTCACCATCATCCAGGTTCAGAGTGTCCCTGATGTTGACCGGAGCAACGACTTCCAGAATCTCCTCACTGTGGTGTGTACGCTGAGCAATGACAATTGCGGCCTCTATCTTTTTGTTCACCCTGACTCGATAGCAGATGACATCACCAAATGTTCTTCCCTTGTGACTGAATCCACTGAGAACAAGAGGAGTAGTGTTCTTCATTCTACTAATCGCTTTCTGAGACTCCTCATCCATAACCTTGACATTCAGAGTTCCCAGATAAGGTTTGAAACCAAGAGCGGATTTGAGCTTTGATGAGTAAACATCCACATAGTAGGCCCCTTCTCCAATACCGGTAACAATCTGACCTTGGACTACAATCTCATCCTCTGGTGGTGTGAACGCTATCTCCAGATTAGTCCAGATTTGAAGTAGCTCATCCCTTCCCTTGTCTGTTATCTGTACGAGCATTCCCTCAGCAGTATGAATCCTATTCAGGTAACCCTCATCAACACACTGCGTAATTCGTCTGGAAGCAGTCTGTTGGCTGACATTCAATATCTCTCCTAGCTCACGAGTTGTGAGGGTTATCTTACTGTGAATGGCACCCCTGTTTGCTAGCGAGTAGAGAGTGAACCAAATATCTGGGACTATCAACCAAAGACCTCCTTTCAATCCTTGAACTTGGCCTCGAGACCATCTAGCTTGTCAATAAGTCTACTCTGCCCAAATGCTCTAGTTAGGTCTCCTCGCGTTCGTTCGATTATTCCACGCGCCACATCACACTTTCTTCTCAGATCTGGTATTAGTGCATTTGGATAATCGAATGTCTGTAACTCTTCCAGAATCTCTTCCATGAATTTGAGAAATGTTTCAGCGCGTTCTAAACCATCATTCCGAAGCAGGTCCAGCGAAGCTCTCCTCAGTTCGCCTATAGTATCTGCCAGACCTGTAAGATATGCTCTAGCAGGAATAGAGAACTCATGTGGTGGTGTAAACTCGCCTTTTTCCACTAATGAAAGAAGATTGGAAGCCTCTGCAAGTTCCTGATAAGCGACATCAAGGTTCCGGGACTTTGAGATGAAATCACTTCTTGAGATCTCAGACTCTGTCTGTTCTATAATGTTACCAGCTTCAGCTATCAGAGATCTGGCATTATCGAACTCCCCACGATGTACAAGTTTGATTGCTTCGCTGCACTTCCGGACTGCACTACGTGCTAAAGGAAGTGTGTGCTCACGGACCTTGTCATCATCGTCAATTTCCTCTCTCAACGGGTTGAGTATCTCTGAAAGCTTCATCTCGTTCTCCCTCGACTCATTCATAGCTTCTTAATTTGTTTGCTGCGTGACAACAGAACTACTCTGCTTTCAACCTGTTCATCAACCATATGGTATCCTGTCAATGCAGCAATCTTGGCCGAAAATGCTCGAATCTCTCTATGTGATGGAGCATTGGACTTGTCAAGTCGATTCTGGGAGGAACCTAGAAACATGTAGCCCTTCACCTCGACGAAATCTGGCTCTCCAATTTCAATTAGCTTGGAATATGAATGGGGATCGTGCATGTTATGACCTTTTACCATCGTCAGTCTGTTGACAGTCCTACAGTCAACGGACTTGAGCAGTTCTTGTGATTCAGTAATCCTTGTCCATCCGTTCTTCATACCAGGTCGACACAGTGATTGATAGGTAGTTTCGTCAGGAGCAGCAATCGTTACGTACAGGTGCGTTGGTAACGTCATGTTTGATAGCACCTGCGGCTGTGTTCCATTGGTCACTAAAAATGAGGTCATTTCCCTCCTATGCACTTCCTCGATAAGTTCACTGAGGTAAGGATATAGAGTTGGTTCCCCTGCAAGGGAGATGGCCACATGCTTTGGATTCCTCGCTTCTTCGTACATAATCTCTGAAACCCTAGCTCCTGCTTTTGGATTATATCCACCTAATGTCCTGAGATTTGCCATCAGTACTGCATCCATCAGTTCTCCAACTGGAGCAACATCGTCCTCTGAAACTGAAACTTGATTCCAAGTGGTCCCAATATCTGAAGGAGTGATTCGCCAGCAGAAATCGCAGTTGTGTGTACACTTGTCTACTACCGGCGTCATTTGTAGACACCGATGAGACTCAATACCATAGAATCGCTGTTTGTAGCAAGCATCACCATTGAGAAGGGCTTTCTTCTGCCATTGACATGCCTTGTATGCTCCCCTCTTACCAAGTAAGTGATATCCCTGTTTCTCGAGTTTTTTTCTCAATTCTGTTGGCATGTCCGAACTCAAACTGAATCGTGGCTGACTCTGATGTACATCTTATCAGGGTTTGGCAATGTCTATTTTTCAATCTTTGATGCCAGCCCTTCAGCCAGCCCCTCTTGAGCACTCCAAGATCCGGTCATAAACTTCTTTCTCGAGAGTTCACCGAGTCTTTTTCTACTCTCAGAATCCAGTCGACCTGGTGACATCCTCTCAAAAGCACTTCCTGGAAGAGGCATAAAGACATGACCATGTGTTTTTACCCCCATCTCCACTAAGGTGTAACAAAGGTCAACACTCTCATGCAGTTCCTCGGTTGTTTCTCCAGGGAGTCCAAATATCATGTCCACATGTGGGACAAATCCGCATTCAAGAGCAGTCCTAATTGCATCTAATCCCTCCTCAACTGTGTGATGTCGATTGATTTTCTTTAAAACACGGTCACTACTAGACTGAAGTCCAATCTGAAGGGATTCGTTCGCAACGTAATGTTTCATCATCTCAAGTACCCGTTTGCTCACAAACTCTGGTCTGACCTCTGAAGGAAACGAACCAAAGAATATCTCCTCTAATCCCTCAACCCTTGACGCGTTTTTCAAAAGTTCTTCGAGCTTCTCAGTTTCAACGGTCCTACCTCGCCCTCCATATGAGAGTGCATTGGGTGAGAGGAACCAGGTACGATCAAAACCACTATGCTCCACAGCAAGTTCTAGCCATTTAATAACCGATTGTACTGACCTATGTCTGACCTTGCCTCCAGTCAGAAATGGGGTACAACAAAACTTGCACGAGTAGGGGCATCCTCTTGTCACCTCAACAGGTCCTAAGATGTTCTTTCCTAGTGCAAATGGGGGATAGTCGTTCAAATCTACAGGCGCAAGATCCCGCGGTCGCGGACAAGCTACCGAGTCTTTTCCAACAACACCCTCTATCTCATGCGGATCTTGGTCGTTGAGAAGATACCAAAGGAGCTCTGGAAAGGTCCTTTCTCCCTCACCCACAACAACAAAATCAAATCCGTTCTCTAGTAGCTCTCTTGGACGAGCGCTAGCATGCGGGCCTCCACCAATGAGAGTTATTGCATTTCCAATCTTCTTACGGAGTTCTTTGACCTCTGTAAATACGCGGTCTGTCTGTGTGCTCATGACTGAATGGGCAACGATTGTAGGTCCCTGCTCCACAGACTTCTCAATATCTTTCACGGAGTATTCAATCGGAGCCTCAATCTGTAGATCAATGAGTCTGGAGTCTGTTTCAACGACACCTGCAAGGGCTGCTACACTATATCTTGATGAAGAATGAGCTCTAAAGATGAGGGTATGTGATGCCAAATGATACACGCGCGCTAGTTAACAACTCGTTCTGTGACACCGCTCTTCGTCACACTCATGATGCGAATGTCCCCGCCAGATTGAGCATCTCTAGCAATACCTGCTTTGACTGCACTGATGGCAATGGCTTCTGCATCTTTCACAGTCAGGTCAGGTCTGAACCCGTCCTCTAGAACACCATAAGCTGGTGCGGTGCCTGACCCTGTGGCTGTGAAATCATCAGGAATCAGAGAACCTCCCATGTCCAGTGAGAAGAGTTGCGGTCCTTCATTGTCATATCCAACAACCACCGTCTGAACATATAGTGGTGCCATACGTCGAGCGTAGAGTGTATTTGCAAGCATCTTGGACAGAGCCTTCACAGTGATGTCTCTTTTCTCATTCAGCTCATAGAGTTTGATTCTTGCCTGAAGAAGGTTCACAAGCATCTGGTAGTCTGAGGTCAGACCTGCAGATGCCAAGATGATATTTTCTGTGAGCTTGAAGGCCTTGACACCCTTTTCACTCAGGATATGTGTTCCCCAAGTAATCAACGAGTCAGTAGCTATTACTACTCCATCACTGCATTTTATTCCGACAACAGTTGCACCAGTTGGAAGTGACATTATCAATAGGCCTCCTAAAAGGGAGTTAATCTGTGTTGGCCACGTCCGGTCGTTTAATAACGTTTGCGAACTGTCCCTTGCTATCTGGTGGAGCGTTTCTACATTGCGTAAACTGAATCCCTTTGCAAATATACCCACGATAATGACAGCAGAGGAGATTATCGAGTTTGCTCATAATAAATCAATTCGCATCAGTATGAAGAGTTCCCTTAGGATGAAGAAGATTGAACGTACACGTATACGAGAAATAACAAGGTTACAGGAGTTTTCGAAACAGACAAAGATGAAACTCACTGAGGCCGTTGAGCAATTCCCCTCTGTCAATCGACTTCATCCCTTCTACATCGAGCTCACGGAAGTGCTCGTAGGAACTGACAAACTGAAGCAGTCTCTTGGTGCAGTATACAACTGTATTCCTTTTATTGATGACATCACGGACAAACACATTCAGGCAATCAAACTGGCTGATGACTTCAAGCAGATGAAAAAGTCAAGAAGCGCAGCAAAAGGGAGAATCTCATCTATACTTAGGGCAACAGCAGAGAACATTGACTTCATAATAGAGGCCAAAATGACCCTGTCCAGACTCCCAGGAATATCACCCAATTCCCCCACAATAGTTTGTGCTGGTTTTCCCAATGTTGGTAAATCCACACTGGTAAGAGAGGTTTCGACTGCTGAACCTGAGGTAGCTTACTATCCTTTCACAACACGGAGAGTAATCATAGGACACCTCAGAGTTGACAACCATAGTGTCCAGATTGTTGATACCCCAGGCATCCTTGACCGTCCTATGGCACGGAGAAACAAGATTGAACGGGAAGCCATTGCTGCCTTGAAGTACCTCGCACATGTAATCATCTTCATGATAGATCCCTCGGAAGCATGTGGATGGACCTTTGAGGAGCAGCTCAACTTATTGAGTGAGGTGCAGAAGATGTTTGCTGTGAACCCACTTCTAGTTGTGCTCAATAAGGTCGACATAACGCCTCCAGACAAACTCAAGACCGCAAGAGAGAGACTGCCTAACAGTCATGAGATTGTCGCCATTGAAGGAGCTGGTGTTGACAAGCTCATGAAGGATGCTGTAGAAGAGGTGGACTTGGCTTCACTTCAGGAGTCTGTTGATGATTACCTATCCTCACTATCAAACAGATAGTCCCATACCTCCGATTGTCAGCACTCCAGTCCCATCAGATTCCTTCTCCAATTCAATCTGAACTCCCAAGATCTGCTCTGTTGCCCAGATGTTGGTCGTCAAGTGCGAAGTGATGTCTGAAACTCCAATCTTACTTGTACCTGATGCAATAGCCATATACGGGACAAGCATATCGCACAGATGTGAATCAACAGCCATTCCTGATGAAACCTCTTTCACGAGTTTTGAACCTGCTGAACTTCCCACAACCTCAGCACTCTTGCCACGTTCTCCCAGCATGTCTGAACCTAATCTGCTCCCGTACTCATCCTCCGCCCACAAAACGATTCCACTGCCAGGACCGAGATGAGGGTCATTGCCCTTGGGATAAGATTCGCGATTTATGTCTGATTTGATTGCTAGTTCATCAAGAATCGCATCGCTAGCTGACTTTGCCTGTCTGTCTGCAATATGTCCTGGTAAGCGAACACAATGCGAGATACCACTGACTGATCTAAGGTTTCCAAACTTGATGATGTCCTTGGACTCCACCGCACTAACAGGGACGACCTCACAGGACACCATTCCCCCACCTCTTGGGTAGTGTCCTCTTCTCTTTTGTTCAATCTTGACCTTTGGTCCCATTCTTTCAATTGTTGGCACGAAAACGTTTGCCATATAGTCCACTGGAGGACTCCATTTCACGTCAGTTCCACCTCTTAGGTGAAGAGTCACAGAATCTGGTGACAGCACAGCTGGAGGGAGGACTGCTTGAAGAACAAGGGAAATCGAACCAGCAGTACCTACATCATATTCGAAAATCCCTGATTGACGTTCACGAGGCACAAACTCGATATTTGTACTCCCGATTTCAAGTCCTTTTATCGTGGCATCGACAAGTGTTCCAGTCAGCTCGATACCTGCTATATGTTGTTTCTTGAGACCCGGCTTTGGTCTTCCTGCACGGATATTGGTGATACGAATTGGCTTCATTGTCAGGGCTGACAGTGCAACTGCTGTACGCAATATCTGACCACCACCCTCACCGTGCGAACCATCAATCTCAATCATTGAAATTTCCCTGTGGGAGAATCAATCACTCTGTTATGAACCTCTTCCTCCCCAGTCCCAAGCCTTATTTGGCTCACAGGTCCCCACAAAGAGCGTTCACGATGAAGTCACTATTCATAGGGCGATTCCAGCCAATCCACAAGGGTCACATCCACACAATCAAGCAGATTCTGGAGAAGAAAGAAGACATCGTCATCGTCGTTGGCAGCTCACAGTACTCACATACACCTGATAACCCCTTCACTGGCGGAGAGAGAGTGATGCTCATTCGACGTGCACTGATTGACGAGAATCTCCCTCTTGACCGTATCACTGTAGTTCCACTCTCAGACATAAACATCCACCCGCTCTGGGTGAGTCACATGCGATCATTTGTGCCCTACTTCGACAAGGCCTATAGTCACAATCCACTTGTGAAGAGACTCCTTGAAGAAGGCGGCATCAAGACCGACTCAACAAAGCTCTTGGAGCGTTCGACATACAGCGCAAGCCATATTCGGGATCTCATAAGGTGGGGCAACGAAGAATGGGAAACGCTTGTTCCTGTTGGAGTGGTCGAATTGATCAAGAAATACAAACTAGATGACCGAATTCGTGAAGTCGGTGAAATTCGTACAAAGCGTTGAAAACATGGTAGTCTTTAAATACAAACCAAGATGAGGATGAGTTGGTGAACGTCAATGCTAGGTGAACACGTTCCGAATCAATAGAACACTAATTCTCAGTCCTAGTCAAAACCATGTAAAACAACTCAGACAGAGGATAATATCATGAACAGTCAAAAGAACGATGCCAAAACTGTCATCTTCGACATAGACAAGGAGAACAACTTTCCTGATTGGTATACAGAAATAGTTCGAGTGGCAGAGCTTGCGGATGTTAGATACGGTGTCAAAGGGTTCACTCCTTACCCTCCATGGAGCACAATGAGTATGAACCTGATGTTTGACATTCTGGAAGAGGTCCTTCAGAGAAAGGGCCACTTGCCGATGATATTTCCTACGGTCATTCCAGAAGCAAACCTTAGGAAAGAAGCCAATCACATTGAAGGCTTCACTCCACAGGTTTTCTGGATCTCTGAGATTGGCGATGGCGAGAAGCTAGAAGAGCGCTTGGCTCTTAGACCTACCAGTGAAACTGCCCTCTATCCTATGTATTCACTATGGATACGAAGCTGGCGAGATGTACCTCTCAAACGATATCAGCGTGTTTCTGTCTTCAGGTCTGAGGTTAAGAGTACCCGTCCTTTTCTACGAGGACGGGAATTCCTATGGATTGAGAGTCACAATGTCTTCTCATCACATGAAGAGGTAAAAGCTCAGGTCTTAGAAGACATTGAAATTACAAAGGAGGTCTGTACTGACAACTTCGGTCTACCTCTGATGGTGTTTCGAAGGACACAGTGGGACAAGTTTCCAGGCGGTCTTAACACATACGCCGCAGATACTCTCATGCCTGATGGCAAGGTTATCCAACTGCCTTCTACTCATGACCTCGGCGACAACTTTGCAAGGGCTTTCGACATCAAATTCCTGAACAAGGACAATGAAACCGTATATGCTTGGCAGACATGCTATGGGCCTGCAATATCCAGAATCTATGGCGCAATGATATCGGTCCATGGTGACAACAAGGGTCTCCGACTACCCTTCAAAGTCGCCCCCTATCAGGTAGTCGTTATTCCTATCTTCAAAGGAAAGGATGTTGATGTAGTCCTGAAATACTGCAATGACATCGTGAAGAAGTTGAAGAAGGCCGGATTTAGAGTCCATCTAGACGACTGTGATGAAACTCCTGGTTGGAAGTACAACTACTGGGAAATGAAAGGAGTGCCAATACGCATCGAAGCTGGTCCCCGTGACATCAAACAGAACAAGGTTGTTCTATTCCGTAGGGACACGATGAAGCGAGAAGCTGTCGATTTTAAGGACATAAAGAAGAAAGTCGCATCTCTTGGAAAAGAGATTGATGAATATCTTCTCAAGACTGCAGAGTCCAAGTTCGACGGTCTTGTAGTGGATGCTGAGCGATTCGGTGAGATTGATGATGCCCTCGACAAGGGGAAGATTGCACGAGTACCCTTCTGTTCAATAGAGATGGATGCATACTCCTGTGCCGAACAGATAGAGAAGAACACCCGTGGTGAGATTCGTGGCACGCGGATGGACATCGACGAAGAACCCGAAGGTCTTTGTGTAGCTTGTGGAAAGGTAGCAAAAGAGGTCGTCTACGTCGCACGGTCCTATTAGAGTAACAAACCATGGTTTTCCTAAATGAGTGGAAAACCATGGAACAACCATCATGGAGTTGAGTGATTGAAGGTACTGGTTCCCTATCCTGATGAACTTGTCAAGATTTTCAAAGACATAATTGGTGATCAGGCTGAAGTTGTTCAGTCAGAACGGTCGGTCGAGTCGATGCTTGAAAATGGTGGCGATGCTGAAATAGTAGCGTCTGTCATTGTCCCTGGTGAGTACATTCAGAATGCATCGAATCTTCGCATGATTCAAACATTTGGAGCTGGAATCGATAGAGTAGATATTTATGCTGTAATAAACCGTGGTGATGTCATTGTCTGTAACAATCATGCAAACTCTGCTGAAGTAGCTGAGTTTGCCATTTCACTACTCTTCGCAGTTGCCAAAAACCTGATTCCAAGTGACCGAGAACTGAGGGCTGGGAATTGGGTCCATAGATGGGGTGGTCCTGTTCATAATCTTGAGATTCGAGGGAAGAAAGTTCTCATCATTGGACTTGGTCACATTGGCGCTGACATAGCCAAGAAATTGAAGTCCTTTGATGTCACAATTACTGCTGCGACTCGTAGCGGAACCTCAAGCAATGAAGGTCTTGTAGACAAGATAGTTAGTATTGGCGAAGTAAACCATCAGGTCGGAAACTCAGACTTCGTGATCCTATCCCTGCCCCTTACAGACGAGTCTGTGGGTCTTGTTGATAGAGAGTTTCTTTCTCGGATGAAACCGACCTCCATCTTAGTGAACATATCTCGTGGTCAAATCATCGATGAAAAGGCACTCTATGACGCGTTAAAGGAGAAACAGATCTATGGTGCAGGAATTGATGTATGGTGGAGATATCCCTCAGAATGGCGCGGAAGGACAATCCCACCTTCGGACATACCATTCCACGAGCTCGATAATATTGTTGTAACGCCTCACAGAGCTGCCTATTCAAAACCTGTTGAACGTGAACTGTTCCTTTTCGCAGCTAAAAACATTCTCAGATTCATTCAAGGTGAAACCCCACACAACATCATCGACCCCAAACGAGGATATTAGCAATCAAGCGTAAAAAAGTAGGAGAACTTCAACCCTTTCATCGTATCAAATTGTAATAGGGAGCTGTCTTCATGGCGCGTTCAATGTACCTCAGTGAGTCAGAGAGTCAAGACTTTAAGGACAATATCACTCATCGCAGAAGAAACAATCAATCGGGGAACATCATTTTGACCCTAGAGAGTCTGTCTGACATTCCTGGTGTAGGTGAGAAGGTAAAACAATCGCTGATCGAACACTTCGGTAGCGAGGCTGTAGCATTAAAGGTGATTCATGACTCGCGTGTAGACTTGGTGGCCGCTGTTCCTGGTATTGGATCTCGACAGGCGGTGAACCTCGTGAAAGGAGCCTTCGAGCATGAGTTTGGTGCGACATCCAATATGCTTCTACGAAGTGTTGACATTCGCAAAATCTACGAAGCAAGCCTCGACATCATCAGAGGCTATGCAAACACTACCTATGCCAAGGACAAACTATTTCTGTACTTCCCACTTCCCCCGGAGAAGACTGATGTTATTCTCGAGCGACAAAAGTACTTTGCAGATGCAAGTGACATGGCTAAAGACCTCTCAACAGACCAAAGAGAGCATCTGAAGACCCTGTTGAGTCAGGTCAGGGGTCTCTACCGTAGAGTCAAACCACGAAGAATTGAGGGTCGCGTTATCATTACAAATGACGACAAGGTCTTTGACGTCCTCATTAAGGAGGGTGTAGACAGATGGTGTCCAGTCTATGTCCTGTCAGATGGAGAGAGCGGTGCAGACTATGCACAGGGCTATGACCTAGTGATGTACATCTCTCCCCTTGGAGTATATGACGAGTCGATAGACCTCTTGGACAATGTAGAAATCCTAGGGAAAGACTGGTCCATCGAAGATGTAGTTCCTGAGAAGACAGTCAGTTTCTATGCCCGTAACTATCGCGTCATCGATGCATCTTGCCAGTTAGTAGAAGCATTCAATGATATTCCCTCCAATACCTCTGTTTCTACATTCACTTCAGCTCTGGACTTTGAACGACTGAACAAGGTAGGAGAGATTTTGAAAAACCTTGACGAGGATGGAGACCTCGCTCAAGGCATTGATTCTGAGCTTGACAGATATCGTCATGCGGTGAAGGTGTATCCAACTGCTGTGGCTGAAACTGAAGCTTGGTTGAATGAAGAGATCACATCACGAATCTCTAAGAGCCAAGTCACCCTCGGTGGCCAACAGATAATTAGCATCCTCCAGTCTGCTGACATGGAAGGAGCTGACGGTAGTGCTCTGAGGAACATGTTGCCTGCTGAGATTGTTGAAACGTTCACAACCACACTCCAAGAGGCTGAGGACAAACTTGTCCAGATGCTAAATCTCACAGCCAGAGAAGCTGACTGGGTTACTGGTATCATTAGTGAGGAGATATCACTCCCAGTCAAGATGGTGGTGACTCAGATCAATGATCTAGAAGATCGACTTAGGCGGATATTCGCAGAGAAGCAGTTCCGTCTAATCAAGAAGTTTGCGAACGAACTCGATGAACTGAAGACTGTAGTGACACAGGCAGTCCAGACCTTGCTCGAGTTTGATCTCTTCTTGGCAGTAGGACTCTTCTCGACCGATTACAAACTGAAGACTCCTGATATCAATCGTGAATACTCTGGTGTAGGTGTAAAGGGAGCAACCAATCTATTCCTTACCGAGAGTTACATCAAGGGGAAGCATGGAGAGGTCCAAGCAATTGATTATGCCATTGGTAAGACCCCCTTCCAACCATCAGGAACCAACGGCGAGAACTGTGCCATTCTATCAGGGGCCAACAGTGGTGGGAAAACTACTACGATCCAGACACTTGCCCAGATAGTCACATTGGCCCAGTCAGGATTTCCAGTCCCCGCGGAGAAGGCTTACCTTCCAGTGTTCGAAGAGCTGTACTTCTTTTACAAGAGTAGAGGAATGGTTAGCGCTGGTGCGTTTGAAACAACTCTCAAACAGTTTGCGGAGATTGTAGTTTCTGAAAAGTCGAAACTCGCTCTCTTCGATGAAGTAGAGGCAATCACAGAACCTGGTAGTGCCGCAAACGTGATTGCAGGACTGATTGAGATTCTACAGAGTGATCCAAACACATCTACTGTAATTTGCAGCCATTTAGCCAAAGAGATCGAAGAAGTCACTGAGGTGCCAGTAAGAATAGATGGTATCGAGGCGCGAGGTCTTGATGAGGAACTCAACCTTGTAGTGGACCGGACACCAAGGTTTGGTGTCTTGGCACGAAGTACTCCCGAGCTCATTGTCGAACGTCTTTCGAAACTAGCAAAAAGTCCAAAGAAGGAAGTCTATACAAAGATTCTGGACAATCTTACCAAGGATCGAAACAAATGAGTCAACGTGTGCTGGTCTTCGGGGATGCCCATATCCCATCAAGAAGAGATTCTATTCCAAAGGAATTCTATACTCACATAGAGAAGACCAGCTATGATCTAGCTCTAATAACTGGAGACCTTACACGAGAACATGACATGTATGCAGCCTTTCCTCCATTACCTCGTTGTTTCACTGTTATTGGAAACATGGACTATGGGAGTCAGTACAATTTTCACGAACAGATTCAGTTGGATGATTTCAATGTCCTACTACTGCATGGTACACAGTTGCGTCCACGTGGGAACATCAAACAACTCCGGGAGATAACTCAAGAAATTGGCGCTGACATAGCGATTCATGGACATACCCACATCGCCTCAATTGATATTTACAAAGACAAGCTGTTCTTGAACCCCGGAACCGTTTCCGGAGCCACTGGAGGTTGGGCTGGAAAGACAGATGCCAGTTTCATCGAGCTCGTAGTGGACAAAAGCTCACTTGAAGTACGGCTTTTCTACACAGACTGGAAGATAGTGAAAGAATCTGAAACACTCTATGAGAAACAAGGCGGCCTAATGGTTAGAGTCTAGTAGTCACCCCACGGGTCCGGACTAAGGAGTCGCATGTAGAGTTGCTCCAATATGATTGAACTCTGTGCCAGAGCTCTCTGTACAATTTTGCTCCTTTCAACCTTTTTTGAGCCTCCCCCTCTGAGCTTGCCCTTCTTCTGGGTCTTGACCTTCTCAGGAGTCACTTTTCCAATCTCTTCCTCAGGATAGATGTCTCGTGTGAATTTTAGTCCGGTGAAGAATGAAGACAAAGTTTCCCTGATTACAAGGTCATCAACAGAATCTCCCTTCATCTCTGCAACATCATCAAGTGCTCTCTTCCTGAGATGGGTAGATACTATAGCCTGAATCTCTTCTGCAAGATTTCGGTTCATACCACAGGCGATACCGATATTTATCATGAGTATCCTAATCCGGTCAAGAATTACTCCTGGGTTGTCCTTTGCGACGTTTTTCCCCCTCATGGAAACAAGCCAATCTTCGTAGGTTTCATTGACACTACGCAGGTCCTCCTCAAACTGGACCACTTTTTTCATCTCGCCTGGTGGTATCAACGTACACCAGACGGCCATTGAAACGTGGTTGTCGTCGGATGACATGAATTAGACAATCAATCATCCGTTTTCAGTATTGCGTGCTTAAGCTCTTTCTAATAGGCAAGTGGTCATCACATCTCAGTGTGGTGTACTAATTGCCCAAGTACAAGGTGACGATTGAGATAATCGATATTCTGGGGACTGGTAAATGTTCAATGGACCAGCAAGTCGGTGACACCTTTGAATATCCTGAGGACAGAGGGAAAATGTGTCCGAGCTCATTCTACGTTTTGTATCCTTGGATTATGGTGATGTTGTCTGGAGGAAGCCTTTGGGGTTCAGAGGACTTCATGACATCTGGATGTCCAGACTATCGGCATCAGGTGGTCTACAAGATATCCCGAAAGGTTGTTGAGGAATAGGGACTTCTCTAGTCATATGCACGACAAGTATTCCATTGGCACTGAGATTGAATTTGGACCACTTGAGATGATTGACATACCCGCAATGATTGAAGAGAGCAAGAAGAAATGGCAGAACTACTCTCTCTGTGAGGTCAATGATTGTGTTGTACGACTTGGAGTTATTCACGGGGAGTTCCACTGGCACAAACACGAAAATGAGGACGAGTTCTTTTACGTGATCAAGGGGAAGCTCCACATAGACCTAGAAGGTACGACCCTTGATTTGCTACCTGGACAGGGATTCATGGTTCCCAGGAAGGTTCAACATCGCACAAGAGCACCAGAACGCACATCTATCCTGATGGTAGAGGGTAAAACAGTGACTGCAACCGGCGATGTCTAGTTTCATCAATCACAAGAAATAGTAGGAACTTCAAACAAACAGTCAGCTGGGTATACAATGAGAAAAGAATCGTTAAAACTGATCATCGAAGCTCTGCTGGTTTCAGCGATGTGGATATCCACACTCACACCTATCATTCTGATTGGCTATTCATTCCCAGTTGTGTACTTGATTCTCTTCGTAGGACTCACCCTCTCTCTGATTGGTGACATCTCATTAGAACTCTACAAACGAAAAAAAGGTCTGCCACTTAGTCCGTGAGGATACAAGACTGAGAAGAGCTAGCGCCGCATATTAAAATCACGTGACAATCACATCTGGAAACTTTGTGATTATGATATCGTTGAGATACCTCATGCTGGGATTTTTGGCTACGTCTCGGACGTCTTTCAGTATCTTTCGAACATCGTCATACTTACCCTGTCTGTATCGAAGCTTGGCCTTGAGAATCATTGATTGGGCGGCAACACCAGGTATGTCATATTCTTGCACATGCCCCTCAAGTTTCTTCATCCAAGGTCCAGACGAATCATGATTCTCATGTAATGATGTATCTGTAAGCGTGTCAATTTCCATTTCTGTAAGATTCAGTAGGCATATGTTTTGAAATAGTAGAATGATATTCTCAGCATTGGAATCAAGCGCTTTTTTGAAGTTTATTACAGCGTTTTCAAAGCGTTCCTCTGCTTTATCAAACAGCCCTTCGATTATGTTGTACCAAATCATTTGCATGCTATCGCCGGACTTCAATACATGTTTTTGAAGAATCTCTATCGCTTTTTCCGCTTCTGTATACCTTCCAAGATTGATCAGAGCCCAGGCCTGTTGTGCTCGAGCATATGGAAGCAAAGTATGTGGCGCCTCTTCTGGAGTGAACACCTCTCCTGCAAATTTCAAAGCCTTCTCCCCATTTCCACTCAGATTGTAATATAATGAAATCATGGCGTTAATCATGGGCGCTGATCTGCCAAGTGCCTCTTGATTTGCCTTGTATTCGCATTGATACTCGGCTGCGGCATCATACTCTCCCCTCATCCCCATGATGTGCCCCATTTGATGCTGAACAAGACCAATCAGAGACTCAGACCCTAGTTCTTCACCCAGTATCTTTGCAGTAACTGTCATATCTATTGCTTTTTGGAGATCGGTGTGCTTTGTCAAGCCAGCAAGCTTCATAAGAATAGATGCAACAGTGACTCCATCATTGAACTTCCTAGCTATTGCCAATGCTTGTCTTAGATGGGCTATTTCCTCTCTTCTTAGATTATCTTTCTCGAATCTTGCTGCTGCTATCCGGAGGAGATATAGTTCAAAATACTGCATCTCGCTGTTCTCTTTCACAGCAGCTGAAATCACATCAAGTGACCTGACCTCTGTATCAGCTTCAGTAAAGAAACCAACGGTAATCAGTCTCCATGTAAGGTACAGATGACTAGCTATCCAGTCATTGGGTGCTGCACTAAGGGCGCTCATAAGGGACTCCTTCATTTCGCCCCACTTTATGCTGGCGCCTCTATCTATCTTGGTAAACAGAAGGAGCGGTCTGGCCAAGTCGGACACTTTGCCTGCTACTTCTAATCTATCAATCAGATTGTAGTTCTCAATCTTATAAGCAAACAAGAATGCCAGGTACTCCATCACTGGAGATGAAGACTCAGAGATGACCCTGTCACAGAGCTTCTCTGTGAAGTCAGAATAGTTCTCTGCCTTGTCCATTACCACCTCAAGGGTGCTCCTTGTCTTCTCATCGACATATGGAAAACACACTGTTATTGTGCCAACTGGCTTCAAGCCTACCGCTTCCCTTTCAGAGCTCAAATTAACTAATGTTAACTCTCCACTTCAATGTTTTGGACGATTCTGCCGATGAAACTGCTGTCGTATTAGAGAAGAGTACAGAATAAGGTCTCTGCCGTTCAGAATCTGAAGATCATGTGACAATCACATCTGGGAATTTCGCTATCATGATATCGTTTAGATACCTCATGCTGGGATTCTTTGCAACATCTTGGACTTCCTTCAGTATCCTTCGAACATCGTCATACCTTCCCTGTCTGTATCGAAGCTTGGCTTTGAGAATCATTGATTGCGCTGTAATACCAGGATAGTCGTTCTTATGTACGTGTTTCTCAAGTTTCATCATCCAAGGTCCGGACAAATCTTGATTTTCCTGTAGTGCTGTATCTGTGAGCATATCAATTTCCATTTCGGTAAGATTCAGAAGGCATATGTTTTGTATTACTGGAGTGGGATCTTCAGCATAGTATTCAAGCACTTTTTGGAAGTTTGTTAAACCGTTTTCGAAGCGCTTCTCTGCTTTATCAAGTAATCCCTCTACTATGTAATACCAGCTCATTTGTCCGCTATCACCAGACTTCAATGCAAGTGTATGACAGATATCTATCACTTCCCTTGCTTCTTCATACCTTTCAAGATTGATTAGAGCCCAGGCCTGTTGCGCTCTAGCATATGGAAGCATACGATTTGGCGCTCCTTCTGGAGGGATCGATTTTTCTGAAAAGTCCAGTGCACTCTCTCCATTTCCACTCAGATTGTAGTACATTGCAATGAATGAGCTTTCAAGGTGGTATGAACTACCAAGTGAGTCTAGATGTTTCTTATACTCGCGTTGATATTCGACCGCGGCATCGAACTCACCCCTCATTCCCTTGATATGCCCCATATGATGTTGCACTAAGCCGATCTCTCCTATATATCCCAGCTCTTCACCTAGTTCTCTTGCAGTATTTAGCATGTCTACAGCCTGCTTGAGATCAGTTTGCTTGGTTGAGCCAGCTAGAATATCCAGAATACGCGCTACATTGACTTTATCATCGAACTTCCTAGCGATTATCAATGCTTGTCTTAGTAGAGTTATCACTTCTTTTCTTTTCCCTTCCATCTGAACATTTTTCGCTTCAATCCAGAGGAGATATGATTTGAAATATCGCAACTCATCGGTTTCATTCACAGCAGCCCAAATTGTGTCAAGTGGCCAGATCTCCACATCAGTTTCGGAAAAGAGATACTGGGTTTCCATTTTCCATGTGAGGTACAGATGAGTGGATATCCAGTCATTGGGTGACATATCGAGTGCTTTCACAAGAGCGGCTCTCACCTCATCCCAAATTATGTTTGCACCTCTCTCCACCTTGAGCTGCAACAAAAGTGGCCTGGCCAGATCAGACACTTTTCCAGCCGCTTCCAGTCTATCGATTGGATTGTAATTTTGAATCCAAAATGCAAACGAGAATGCTAAGTATTCCAGTAATGGAGATGAAGGTCCAGAGATAATCCTGTCACAGAGTTTCTCTGTGAAGTCAGCATAATTCTCCGCCTCGTTCATTACCAGCTCAAGTGTATCCCTTGTCTTCTCATCCACATATGGAAAATGCACTGTTATTGTGCCAAGTGGGTCCATTCCCACCACTTCCCTTGTGAGAGTTGGAATTCACACGCGTCAACTCTCTACTCTGAGTTAACATATGTTAACTATCTACTTCAATGTTTTGGAAGGCCTTGCCATCAACTCAGAAGAACTTGTAGAAAATCTAAATCCACCTCTCAGAAACTCAAAATCATGCGACAATCACATCAGGGAATTTTGAGATTATCATGTCGTTGAGATACCTCATGCTTGGAGTTTTTGCGGCATCCTGTATTTCTTTCAGTATCCTCTTGACGTCGTCGTGTTTTCCTTGTCTGTATCGAAGCTTGGCCTTGAGAATCTTTGATTGTGCTGTAATACCAGGAAAGTCATGCTCTTGCACATACTCTTCAAGTTTCTTCATCCAAGGTCCAGACGAATCATGATTCTCATATAATGATGTATCTGTAAGCGTGTCAACCTCCATTTCTACAAGATTCAGAAGGCATATGTTTTGAAACAATGGAACGGGATTGTTCTCCATATAATCAAGCACTTTTTGGAAGTTCATTTGAGCGTTTTCAAAGCGTTTCTCTGCCTTATCGAGTAACCCTTCGACCATGTAATACCAGTTCAAGTTACTCACATCTCCAGACTTCAATGCATGGGTATGACAGATATCTATCACCTTCTTTGCTTCATCATACCTTCCAAGATTGATCAAAGCCCAAGCCTGTTGTGCTCGGGTATATGCAAGTTGACGATGTGGTGCATTTTCTGGAGAGATTGACCTCTTTACGCTGTCCAGTGCTCTATCTCCATCTCCACTCATGTTATAGTAGAATGCAATGAGAGAGTCTACGCCGTTTGTCGGATGACCAAGTGAAACTTGATATTTCCTGAATTCGCGGTGATAATCGATTGAGGCATCAAACTCACCCCTCATTCCCATGATTTGTCCCATACTCTGCTGAATCTGCCCGATCTGGACGAAATACCCAAGTTCTTCGCTTAGTTCTCTTGTGGTCAATAATATATCAATGGCTTGTTTGATATCACTCTGCCTAATCAAATTGGCTAGAATACCAAGGGTACAGGCGGCATAAACCCTATCATCGTATTTTCTTGCTATTGCCAGTACTTGTCTAAAATTAGCTATTGCTGCTTTTCTGTCGTTCTCTCTCAGTAGAGCCATAGCTTCGATCCAGAGAAGATGTGTTTCAAAAAAGCGCAACTCACTGTTATCTTTTACAGCAGCTGCGATTGTATCAAGCGGCCAAATCTCAACATCTGCCTCAGAAAAGAAATACTGAGTAGACATTCTCCATGTAAGGTATAGATGACTTGATATCCAGTCATTGGGTGACATATCAAGGGCAGTCTTAAGAGAGGCTCTCACCTCATCCCAACTGATGTTTGTGCCTCTATTCACTTTGACATGCAGAAAAAGAGGTTTGGCCAGGTCAGACACCTTCCCTGCTGCTTCAAGTCTATCAATCAGATTGAAATTTTCTACCCAGTATGCGAATGAGATTGCCAAATACTCCAGTAATGGAGATGATTGTTCAGCGATTATCTTATCACAGAGTTTCTCTGTGAAGTCGCCATAATTCTCTGCCTCCTTCATCACCAATTCAAGCGTATTCCTTGACTTCTCATCCACATAAGGAAAACACATCGTTATTGTGCCTAGCGGCTCCATATCTACCACTTCTTATACGAGAGTTCGAATTCACATACGTTAACTCTCTCACTATTAAGAAATTATTAGTTTCATTATTATGAAATTATTAGTTTATTAGTTCATTGTTTTTTCTTGCTCTTCAATCATGAAACTTGGTGATGCGCTGGAATATCTCAATACATATGAGAGTCGACTTCATATCTGAGAAAGTCAATATCTTAACTACAATGTCCAAGATTAGACCACTACGGCCCTCTGACAGAGAGGATATTCTTGAAATAGCCCGACACATCTGGGAAGGACATGACTATATTCCGTATCTCTTTGATACCTGGCTAAATGATAAACACTCATACACAGCAGCAATTGA
The DNA here is from genome assembly GCA_048882045.1 of Candidatus Thorarchaeota archaeon. GTDB lineage: Archaea > Asgardarchaeota > Thorarchaeia > Thorarchaeales > Thorarchaeaceae > SMTZ1-45. The sequence continues at coordinate 34,165 of JBHLRZ010000022.1, forward strand.
GCAAGAAGGTCATGTGGTGGCTCTTGCGAATCTCAGAGTGATAGAGAATGGAAAAACAGGTTGGATGGAGGGCCTTCGAGTCCATCCTGATCATCGCGGCAGAGGTTTTGCAAGACTTCTGACACAACATGTTATTCAGATGGCAAAGGGAATTCCAGTTGAAAGGGTCCGTTATACTACTGCAGCAGACAATGAATCATCTCTCCATCTGGGAGAATCAGTAGGGATGAGAAGGAAGTTTGACCTTGCTGTCCATTGGCAAGACATTGAGGATGAAACCTCTTTGACTACATCACGGAACCCTGTCAGAAAGATGTCTGTGGGGGAGATATATCCACACATTCTGAATGCTGAGCTATTCCCTCACAATGTAATAATCTACGATTGGAAAGCTCTAGATGTTACTCGTGAGAGTCTTGAAAGCATTGGAAAGTATGCGAGATTTTGGACTCAAACTAGGGAAGACGAGATTGTGTCATTCTCTCTTGGGCTCACTCGTGAGGACCAATCGGGCACTCATTGGAGTTTCTCAATCTATGCAAAAGATGGCTCAACATTTCTTGACCAATTAGCACACCAAGTGAAGATGGCATTCGACGCAGGGTGCAAAAGCATCTTTGTTACATATCAGACCGATTTTGTTGAAACATTCTACTCTCTTGATTGGGTTCAACCAGTTGAGGGTGAGGCGATGGCGCTCACCTTACTTGAGAGAACTTTCTAACACTGTTTTGGGACGATGAAAGATAATCGATATTTAGAAAATAAGAGATTGGAAGAAGTAGTGCTGTTGATAGCCTATGAAACTACTCCTGAAAATTCATCTTCAATATGCTTCAATCTCTTCACATATTCATCACCTTTCCAACTCTCCTTATTGGATGCTGATGATGCTAGCTTTCGCAAAGCGTGAAGAAACGTCAAATTTTCTTTAGCTGCCATTACATCAATATGATGTCTTTTGGACATAGCATCCCGGCGGAATTTGTAGAATCTCCCTCCTAAAAGGAGAAAGACAGAAACAGATGCAAGCGAAATTCCCAATGGAAATGATATCACTTGATCCGAAGGAGAGATTATTTCCATTATAGAGAAAAATATAGCACTTGGTAATAGGCATATCACACCTATGGCGAAAGGAAGGGCTCCCTTAGAATCATCGATTTTCTCTCTGTTCATCTGCACCTCGATGTAGGAAACGAGTTCCGAATCGCTCAGAGTGTCCATTTCCCAGACCTCAAGATAAACCAAGTCCTCTCCTTGTGGATTCTGAATGACATATGGATCGAGCTGCCAGTCTTCTCCAAAATGTTGGCGCTTCACTGTATACTCCGCATATTTTGGATTTGCTTCAAGCATTTTTTCAAAGTCGTTGCATCTCTTGTCGATATAGTAAGCAAGTTCGGTCAAATCCGAAACATCCACCTCGACTCTCAATCTCTTCTGCACCTACTCACACCTTGGTATTGCACTTGAAACCAAATTAGGATTCCTAACAGCTTTATACCTAAAAAGAAGTGGCGCCGCTGGTAGGAAATGTTGATGTGTATTCACAGCACGTCAAATCAAAAGGGGAGTCCCAATACATGGATGAAATTATGAGATGTCCATCTTGTGGAGATGAAATGGAGCCCGGATATCTTGTATCTGATTATCCGATTTATTGGTGTGACCACATTCCAAAATTCATTTGTGTTTGTGGCGAACGTTTCTCCACATTTTCGAGAATGTGATCAGGAGTATCTGGCTACCGGTTCAAGAAATGCAAACTAATTCGGTATGAGGAAGTCAAACAGACGCCCAACAGACACAAATGATAGGTTACCCCTGGCGAGAAAAAAGTGGCGCCGCCGGTAGGAAAATCAGAGATGTTTGCAAATATAGGCTTGAGAATCATCTTCAATTGTAAATCTGCCTTTTCTTTGAAAGAACCTCTTTAACACCTCTTCATGGTGATTATTCATCTCTGTCGCATACTCATCCTTCAATTCTCTTTGAAAACATCGCAAGATCTTATCAAAATCAGAGAAATCCAGTTGTCCTTTGACTTCTTTCTTGCTGAAAGTAAAATGGGTTGAGAGAATCTTCTCAAATCTGTTGTAAAAGGAAACTGATTTGACATGTTCCTCAACTAGCAAATCTACTATCCTTTCATACTCACTATTTGGAGAGCTACAAATCAGAAGAGCTATTCCATCGTCTTCTAGATGTTGAGATATGTTCTTGACTACATTGGGTAAGTTTCTCAGGTACATATAGCCCACTCCAATTGAAAGAATCAAATCGAACTTCCTCCCCAAATCAAAGTCTTCCAAATCTTCAACAAGAAAAGTAACATTTTCATGTACATTTCTTTGTTGGGCATTTCGGATCGCGTTCACATCAATATCTATTGAAGTCAATTCCTGCACTCTATCTGCAAGCGCAAACGTTATCCTTCCAGTTCCACATCCTACTTCTAGTATGGATTTGTCTTTGACATCAACCAACTCAGTAATGTCCCTGATGTCTTTCTCAGTTTGTGAATTCATCCCAATTTTGATTATGGACACGTCCATTATAACTAATATGAGGTTACAAAAGAAGTGGCGCCGCTGGTAGATTAGCTGACTTGTTCCTTGAAACAGATGTTCTTAAATCTCTAATTTCGAAATCAAAAATAGGGAGATGATTTGAAGCGTATAGGTATTCTACTTCTCATTTTCATATTGCAAATCACCATTGTTCCTATAGCTGCACAAGATATCATTGATGGGAATCAAATTAACATCAATCTAACATTGTCCGATCCTATCGAACATCATGCGTTTTGTTTTGCTGACACTCTTGAAATAGGGACAACTATCGATTGGACATTTGAAACATCTTCCTCTGAGGTCAGTGTTGACTTCTTCATCATGGATGAAGGCAATTGGACCATTATGGACACAAGTGATGAGATGGTTTACCCAATCTTCGGAATATATGAAGCAACTCAAAAATATGACAGTTTAGAAATACCATATAGTTCAACGTGGTACTTTGTATTTAGAAATCCAATTGGACAAGAGAGTTCAGTCCAAATCACAGGCACTATCGTTAAGACTAACCCTACAAGTATTTCCTCAACAACCCCAACAACTTCTGAAAATTGGATTGATTTCAGTATTATTCTTGTTTCCGGCTCCATTATGGCTTTACTTATCGTGGGTTATATAGCATACAAAAAGGTAGGCCAACAATAACAACGATAATTGAGAATTTGACAGAGAATCCATTCTCAGAAGTTTCTGTGAATTCCTCAACATAACATAAACGGGCTTGGCTAGAAGAAGTGGCGCCGCCGGTATTATGAAATAACTCTCCCAAGTGAATCCTCAATATATCGTAGTCTCTTCATGTAATCCTCGCTTTTTTCTACATTGGGAATTGAAACAAGTTTTTGTAACGCAGAGATAAATATAGGATTCTCTCGAGCCTCAATCAGATCAATGTGACGCCTTGTCGCTATCATCCTCTTTCGTTTCCTGTAGTAGATAGTACCAAGAATGAAAGTGATAAGATCTAAGGCAAGCATAGGACCTACTGCTCTAATGAGATCCAAACTTGAAAAATAGATCATTACCCCCATTGAGTTGATTATTGCCACTGGTATTAATGCCAATAAAGCTATGGGGTGCCAAACGGTGCTCTCTGAACTCTCTATGTACTTCATCTCAGCATCAACAAAAGAAAGAAACTCGGAATCACTCAAGGCATCAACAATCTCAGGTTCTATAAAGATCAAGTTGGCCTCGTCTTCGTCTTGAACAAAATATGGGTCGAGCTTCCAATCTTCTCCCCAGTGTTGCCTCTTCAGTCTGTATTCACTAAACTCAGGATTTTCCCTCATCGCACTCTCAAGCTCTTTACACTTCCTATCAGTGAAGTACTCGTCATAGGCCAAACCAGAGAATTCCTCCTCCTCATTCATAATCTTTCACACCTACACTACATTAGTAAGAGTGACCTGAAACCAGATGAGGGTTTCCAATGAACTGATAGATAGAAAGAAGTGGCGCCGCCGGTAGGGTTTTCGGCTCTTGTGGAATTCACAAGAACCCTCGAACCTACGACCATTCGCCGCACACCACGAAGTGTGATGCGCTACAACTGTCTGGCTCTCAATCGTGAGATTGAAAGGTAACAGGCTGTCGCTCTACCTACTGAGCCACGGCGGCAGGTAACGGGGTCGGGTCGAGGATTCTAATATTAACATTGCTGTTTGTTCTAGCTTTGTATCACTGATATCTAGCCAGCTCCAAGAAGGTAGGGGAAAATATTGTCGAGTGTCATCATGACGAAGAATCCAATTATAATCCCCCAAGTGGCTAGTCGTGCGTTGCCACCAGCGTGACTTTCCGGAACCATCTCGTCGCCCACGACAAACACCATTGCACCTGCTGCGAAGGCCAGTCCATAAGGGAGGAGACCAATTGCCACTGTGATGACTGACACTCCCAGTAGTCCTCCTATAGGCTCGACAAGACCTGTGGTCAATGCGAGGAGGGCTGCATATTTTCTGGAGTAGCCCTCTCTCACGAGAGGAGCCGCCACCGCAAGACCTTCAGGAACGTTCTGCAGACCTATGGCAATCGCAACAGAGAAACCGGTACTGATGTTCTCCACACCAAAAGACACTCCCACAGCTAGGCCTTCGGGGAAGTTGTGAATCGTTATGGCAATCACGAGAAGCCAGACTCTCGCAAGTCTGGATGAAGGTCCTTCATGTCCTTTCTCAAAGTGCTCATGTGGAAGATACTTGTCTGCGACGTGTACGAAGATACCCCCAAGAAGAAATCCCACCCCCACAACGAATACAACACCAGATGCTCCAATAGCCCATGCTGGAGCTGCTGCAAGCCATTCAAGAGTATTGAGATGTTCAAACGATGGGACAAGCAGGCTGAATCCAGATGCAGCCAACATGACCCCTGCTGCGAAACCAAGCATCACATCCAGGCTTTTCCTACTGAAGTCCTTCCTGATGAAAATTGGAATGGCACCTAGTCCAGTTGCAGTTCCGGCCAAGAGACTTGCGATGATTCCCATAGAGAACGGATCTGAAAACAACTGCATTGGATTCTCCTCGAATTGGAGAATCAAACCATTTCCAGTATAAGGCAATTACTGTTCAAGAATGAGGCAACTGTGATGGACTCGGCGCGGATTTAATTCGAAATCCTCCTCAGCTCAAAGCAAACCGTCAAAGGGTGTAAAAAGGGAAAAAGTATTCATCTATATGATAGACAAATTTCGGGGAGATTCAATTGGCTACCATTGATTTAATTGTCGTCGGAGGAGGTCCGGCTGGTGCCACTTGCGCCCGTAGAGCAGCACAACTTGGACTTGAAGTATTATTACTTGAAAAAGCAAACCATCCAAGGAGAAAGGCTTGTGGTGGTGGTATAACTGTAAGAGCGAGAGATGCACTCGATTTTGATATATCAACAGTAATTGAACGTGAAATCTATGGAGTAAGATTACACTCACCGCGTGGATTAGTCATAGAACAGTTTCGGCCCGAGCTATCAGGTTTCACTGTTCGTAGAGAAGGTTTTGATTTATTACTCCTTCAGAAAGCTAAGGAAGCAGGAGCCGAGGTTATCGAAGGAACTAAGGTTGTAGATGTCATAGAACGATCAGAATCCGTTCATGTAGTTACAGAAGATGGTACATACATCAGTCGATTGCTTGTTGGTGCTGATGGTACCAATAGTATTGTTGGAAGGAGATCTGGCATCAAGACTCGTTGGAGAGATGATGAAGTGGGACTTTGTATAGAAGCAGCTGTTCCTGTGGATCCTTCTGAGATATCTAGGATTGTATATGAGAAATCTCTGATTGAATTCTACTTTGGACGGGTTCTCTATGGGTACGCTTGGGCTTTTCCCAAGAAGACAGAGTTCAGTCTTGGTATAGGTGTACGTATGAGCAAGATGCGGAACTTGAAGGATGCATGGAAGAGATTTGTTTCTAGTTTTGAGGAACGACATTCGGTGAAGTGTGACATGCGGGATACTGTATCTGCAAGATTACCATTACGAGGAAAGATTATGGACACCTGTTCCAAGAGAGTTATGCTAGCTGGAGATGCTGCAGGTTATGTAGCTCCGCTTACAGGTGAAGGAATCTTCTACGCTATTGAATCTGGTAAGATTGCTGCCGAAGTCGCAAACGAAGAACTTGCAAAAGGGATGAGTGCAAATGCGTTCTCCTATGAATTTAGATGTAAGAAAGCATTCAATGAAGACCTTACGATTGCTCATTCACTGGCCAATCATCTCTTCAAATCAAACAAGAATATGGAAATCGCATGTCAAGCAGCACATACTGACCGAAAGTTGCTAGAGTATCTCATAGATCTCGTAATGGGTATCAAATCATACAAGGAAACAAGAAACAAGCTTCTCAAGCGTTTGCTCCAAAAACATCCCCGAAAAGCATTGAGTCTTGTTATCTAGATTAAACCAGACGTGGTGGACTCTGCGCGATGTGAATCAATCGGGTCTTGGGAGAATCTTATCATAATTGACAGCTGGGAATGGTTCACTTCTCCTTGCCATCCAGACTCCAAGAAGACAAAAGGCAGAAATCAACAATAGAAATCCAATAGACAATGGCGTCCAAATGGTAGATTGAATAATCCAAGAAACTTGTGCTTGAATAGTGTCTGACTGGTCTTTGTAGTAAATGTCTGCTTCCAGATTAATAGGAACTTCTGCTTGAGTATTCGAAAAGACAATGTACCATGTTGAATTGTAGGGAATTGTGAAATTGAAAGTCTGACCAGCAGATTCCACATTGTGTTCGTAAAGAAAAACAGTATCATGATTCTTCCAGCTGGTGTAATTGTTTACGTCACAAATGAAGAATTCAATATCTCTACTGACTAAGAAAGATCCCTCTATCCTCCACCCTGTGTCTGCATCTCTATAAACTGCAATGAACTGGCCAACACCAAGATCTCTCTCTACGCTAAAAGCTTGAACAAAAACAGGAAACAGAAACAAGACTAAGAAAGCTATACTGCTTAGTCTTCTCTTATACATCATTGCTCCCAAAAGATATACCATTTCATCCAATATCTGATTTTTCTTTTCTGGAAGAATGGTGGGCCCGGCGCGATTTGAACGCACGACCGACAGGTTATGAGCCTGCTGCTCTACCAAGCTGAGCTACGGGCCCCAAGCTCGTACCATTGGCTTGAAACTCGTGATTGATATTAAGCTTGCGAATGGAATCTAATCTGACTAGTTCAAGTATCAACTCAAGCCTTCCCAACCGCATAGAAGCTGTACAAAATCCCAATGAACGAGTCCAAAATATTCCGACTTTAAATTCTCTTGCTGGAACATCGATTCGATTCATAGGTGCGGATATGATGATTCTGTTGTTCACTTCGGACTACTGCACTTGGTGTGGAGTCCTCAAGACAATGCTGGAAGAGGAATGCCGGACTTTAGGAACTGAACAGCAGGTCTATGAAGTGGATGTCGAAAAACAGCATCGCATTGCTGAAGCGTTCGGAATATTGGCTGTTCCCACGCTGGTGGCTGGTTCTTACATGATATCTGGAGTGCCCACTGTTGATGATCTTCACTCATTCCTTCTGCAGGCTGTTTCACGTGGAATTCTAAGGCCAGGAAAGAAGATGGTACAGTCAGTTCTCCGTGAAGTCCGCCAAATCAGAGGATCTGAGGGGCGTAATGACCAAATGGTCCGTACTGTATCATAAACTGAATGCGACCTCTGCACAATCTTAATAACAACTTTCCAAAACTCTCGATGCTACAGCCCCAGTAGTGTAGCCCGGCCCAGCATCTAGGCCTTTCGAGTCTAAGAGGCTTCGAAGGTTCTTCGAGGTCGAGAAAACCCGGGTTCGAATCCCGGCTGGGGCACCACATTCAATTTTGCTACCCATCTTTCGGTCATAACTGATAAATCACACCGCACCATAAGAAAATGGGTAATTCGCATTAGAAGCGGAGAGAAAGATATGACTATGTTGACAGGCGGTGAAGTCCTTACAAAGTGCCTTCTACAAGAAAACGTCAAGTATGTCTTTGGAGTTCCAGGTGACCAACTCTATCCCCTGCTTGACTCGATTCATACCTCTGATGGAATAGACTTCGTGACATTTAGACATGAACAAGCTGCAGCACATGCTGCAGACGCTTGGGCTAGAACCACAGGTGACCCTGGGGTATGTTTGGGTACAGTAGGGCCTGGAGCCGCTGACTTGGTTCCTGGAGTATATCCGGCATTTGCTGACAGTATCCCAATGATAGTACTCTGTGCACAGAATCAGTCATGGCGAATCAATCCAGACCATGGAAGTACTCAGGGACTCGATCAGCTAAATCTATTCAAATCCATCACCAAATGGGGTGCCACAGTTTCCCATTGGCAGAGAATACCTCATCTGGTTCACTGGGCTTTCCGTGAGGCACTCTCTGGAAGGCCAGGTCCAGTCTTCCTAGATATCCCCTCAGATGTCCTCTACTTGAAGTGCAAGGAGGACACTCTAGAGGATGGAATTGTCACTGCTGATAGATATAGAATGACAACACCTCCTGTGGGGGACCCTGGTCTGATTGCAGATGCTGCCAAAATGTTACTGAGTGCTAAGTTCCCACTCTTACATGCAGGTGGCGGTGTTCTTGCTTCAAATGCTACTGAAGAACTCACAGCCTTGGCTGAACACCTTCAAGCTCCTGTCACAACTTCAGTCGGAGCAAGAGGGGCAATTCCAGAGGACCATCCACTCTCCCTTACTCCTGCAAGCTTTGGAGCGATAGGTGCTCAATGCGAGTCAGACTTAGTCCTGTTGGTTGGTGGCCGACTTGGAGACCTCGACTTTTGGGGAAAAACACCAGCGTGGGGTGATTGTGCAGAACAACGTCTAATCCAGATTGACATAGCCCCTGAGATGATAGCCCATAACCGCGTTGTTGATCTTGCGATTGTTGGGGATGCTAAAAGAACACTCTCTGAGATTCTAAAACATGTCAAGAGTAAACCAAAGTCAAAACCTCGGCTAGCGATGACTGATTGTCAACAGGCTCAAGAAAACTGGCTTGAAGATTTCATTGAGCAGGGCAAATCAAACAAAACTCCAATTCATCCTCTAAGAATGATTCAGGAGGTTCGAAACTTTTTCCCCCGAGATGCAATTTCAATAATGGACGGTGGGAACATAGTTGTCTGGGCAAATTACCTAAACAAGATATTCGAACCGAGAACATTCCTCTGGCCGTCTGACTCTGGTCATCTTGGTGTCGGAACAGGTTACGCAATAGGTTCAAAGCTTGCTCATCCTAACACGGAGGTCTATGTAATTTCTGGAGATGGAGCGTTCATGTTCAATGCTCAAGAGCTTGAAACAGCCAGACGATTAGGTATTGCATTCACTATTGCAATTGCAAACGATAGAGCATATGGGATGATAAAAGCTGGTCAAAAGGGACTCTACGAAGAACGTTATGTTGGAGTAGACTTTGTTGATGTACGATATGACAAAATCGCAGAGGCTATGGGTTGTTTTGGTCTTAGAGTGAAAAAGCCCGAAGACCTTGCTCCAGCACTCCAAAAGGCAAAGGATTCTGGTCTACCTGCAGTGCTTGACATAGTTATTGATCCAAACATCAACCTAGTTCCACCTGATTTTGATTCGGTAGCTTCAGTATGGCTTGAGGGCTGTCAGCTCCCAGGTGATGAATAGATGAAGGCAGCTGTGTTTGAAGGCATCCTTGATATTCAGGTGAAGGATGTTCCAGAACCAGATCTTGGTCCTACAGACGTTTTGATAGTGCCAAAGTATGTTGGCATTTGTGGCTCGGATCTCAGCGCATGGGAGTATGGAATGTATGAAGCTGGGTTGATACTAGGACATGAGTTTTCAGGCGATGTCATAGAAGTTGGTAGAGAAGTCACCGATTTGAAGAAGGGCGATAGAGTCGTACCCAACTCTCTTCTTCCTTGTGGTAAATGCGAATTTTGTAAGAAGCAGAAGTTCTCAATCTGTGATGATATGCAGATGATAGGCATCTCAATGAATGGCGGATTGGCAGAACGAGTTGCTGTTCCCCAAGACATGCTTCATCGACTACCTGATTCCATTGACTACAAAAAGGGTGCTCTGATTGAGCCATTGTCGATTGCAGTTCGCGGGTTTGATTTAATTGACTTCAAACCGGGGAGCAGTGTGCTCGTTCTGGGCACGGGTCCGATTGGAATTTTAAGTGTGTATCTGGCAAAACTGCGAGGAGCTTCGGTAGTATATGCATCTGAGATACGGAATGCACGACTTGAGATGGCGAGAACAGCAGGAGCAGATGTATCAATCAATCCATCAAAGGAGTCATTGCCACTCAGAATTGAGAGTCTGACTCATGGTGTGGGTGTTGATGTGGTTGTAGAATGCGCAGGTGCTCCCGGTCCGAGTTCTGAATCTTTTCAACTTGCGAAAAGAGGCGGGACTATTTTGGTTCTTGGAATCAGCGAGGAACCTGTTGAGGTTGATTTCATGCGAGGCGTATTGAACGAACTCAACCTTCAGTTCAGTTATTTAGGCTATGCTGAATTCCCAGAAGCAATTCGGCTACTTGCAGAGGGTCTGATAGATCCCACATCAATGATATCTAGAATTATACCTCTGAGCAAGGTGGTTGAAGATGGTTTTGAAGCACTGGCCCGTCCTGATAATCAGGATGTCAAAGTGCTGGTTGAGATATAATTGGAGGAATATAATGTGAGCAAGAGACTAGAACTTGGATCTGACGAATATCGAAGTGAGTTTAGGAAACGAATAAACAGTGATCAGGAATATGCCAAATTGGCAAGCAGTGTTGAGGATTCCTATACATTGGTCCTGCAGGCTGAGCCAGACAAAGGAGTTCCGGACACAAGGATTGTTGGCTTTGAGATAAAGCAGGGTAAAATGACTGATATTTGGACTGGTGAGAAAGACACCTCTTTCATCCTTAGTGCTCCGTACCGAGTCTGGGTGGATATACTCCTAGGCAAAATAGGTGCAAATCGAGCATTCATAACAAGGAAGTTGAGCATCAAAGGCAACATGCCAAGATTGCTAAAGACTGCAAAAGCCACAGACAGGCTCGTAACCTTGTTACGTGAGGTTCCTACTGAATTTCATGGTGAATACAACAATCAATCGTTTGGATGACAATACCACTCGATTCAATTCATCGATAGAAGCATATTGAAGTCTGCAGATTTGAACGAGTGAGTGAGTGCTCCTGATGAGAGGACATCAATCCCGGTTGCCGCGTACTCCTTTGCATTCTCCTCATTAATCCCTCCAGAAATCTCTAGAATCACTTTATCACGAAGACCTTCACTTTTGAGTACCTCCACTACCCCTCTGACATCTTTAGGTTTGAAGTTATCAAGAAGTATTATGTCTGCTCCTGCCCCAATTGCTTCCTGAGCCTCCTGTAGTGTGCGTGCTTCACATGAAATCTTCTTGCTGAAAGAAACACCTTCCCGTGCTGCAGCGACAGCTTCTCTAACTCCTCCTGCTGCAGTGATATGATTGTTCTTGATCAAAACCATATCATCCAAAGCATAGCGGTGTGTGTCACCACCCCCAACGACCACTGCACGCTTCTCGAAGAAGCGGAAGCCAGGCGTGGTCTTTCTTGTGGCGGCCACTTTGATTCTGGGATTGCCTTCTCTGGCCACCCTGACCATTTTATAGACCTTGGTGGCGATTCCACTCATCCGCTGTATAATGTTGAGACACACGCGCTCTATAGTGAGAAGAGTCCTTGCTGAACCTTTCAGTCGCATAACTGGAGTTTGAGGGTCCACCCAATTTCCTTCGAATGCTAACACCTCATATTCAAGACCTGAGAAATCAGCTATTGCAGCAACCTCCTCAATCCCCGCCAGAATGGCTTTCTCTTTGGCGTATATAGTTGCAAGTGCCTTGGTGTCTTCAGGCACAGTCAATCTAGTAGTGAGATCTCCTGACCGAACATCCTCGTCAATGAACTTCTTCAGTGTCTCAATTACTTCAGGAGGAAGGTTGCCAAACTTCAATCAATCACACGTCCTTGGATGTCTGGGATTCCTAACGATATTTCCCCTTGGTGTTTCCTCACCGAATATCTCTGCTTGAAACGACATAAACTCAGTCTCAGGATCTCTCCACATATCAAGTGGCAGACCAGCTTTGTTGCAGGTGTGTTCGAGAAACTCTCTGGTGTTCCACTTCCAATCCACCGGGACCTGAGGAAGGAGTAGACCTCGAAACATTCCTCTGCTTGCAATCAGACCATCCCGACCCACTTTCACAAGATCCAGAAGTTCTTCCGGTTTAGAATACTCGATTTTCTTCGGTGGTGTCAGTACGCTCAAATCCACAATGATTGAGTCTAGCTCTCTTGGAGAAACTGCAGGAAATCGTGGATCGTTCATTGCTGAATCCACAGCAGAGTCAATTATTGCTTCTACTAAGGGAAGTGATGGATAGGGACGACCAATACAGCCTCTGAGGTTCACTTGATTCCCCGATATGGAATTCAGAGTAACGAAGACCCCTGATTTGTCATGCAGATGCTCTGGAGTGTCTTTAGGAACCTCCATCTTCTGTTGAGAAGTTACAATGTTGTCAACCGTTTTCCTTGCCAGATTCACGAGAAAGACACCATCATCGTCAGAGAACACATCAGTCACAACAAATCAATCCCTGTTTTCTGTCATTGTCTGTGGTTATTTATACTTGCACTGTTCAGGTTTTCTGCACTGGTACCGTTCCGACAATTCCTGGTCCTAGAACGAACTCTCCATCTTTGAACACGACCTCTCCTCCCACAATCGTAGTAATAACACGTGCCAAGACCCTCCGGCCCTCAAAAGGAGTGATCTTTGCCTTTGAAAAGAAATTACTGCCAGATATGGTCCCCTCTTGTATTCTCGCAAGTACAATATCTGCGTCATAGCCTTTGGTGAGGATCCCTTTTGTATCGAGTCCAAGAATTCTGGCTGGAGCTGAACAACAGACCCTTAGGAAGTCTATCCATGTCATTCGTTTTTCGAAGACCTCGGTAAGCATCACAGGTAGAACAGTTTCAAGTCCCGGTATACCCGAGGAGGCTTTCAAAAAAGGTGCTGTCTTCTCCCACTTTTTATGAGGGGCATGATCAGTAGCTATACAATCGATAGCGCAGCTCTGTGTTAGATATTCCCAGAGCATTCGGTTGTCATGGGGCGATCTCAGAGGGGGAAGCATTTTCGCTGTACCGTCATCGTGAGGGAAATCGCCACCTGTTAGGAACAGATGATGGGGAGTGACCTCAGCTGTCAATGTGTCCTCAGCCCTATTCTCATGGACTAGTCTGGCTGTTGCTGCGCAACTGATGTGACATACATGCAACCGAGCCTCATACTCGATCTTTGCATCGATAAACGCTTGGAGTGAATTTGTTTCACTCTCGCAACTGTGAATGAGAAAGAACTCCTCTAGAGAACTTGGTACTTGGGTCATGTTTGGTAGTTCTGGATGGAATAGCAACGGAATCTCACTTGCCCGAGCGAGCTTCATGCAGTCCCTGATCCGGTTCTTGTTGTAGATTGATTCTTTGTCCAATGGGGCATGAGGGTACACCTTCAAACCTAGAATGTCACGGAGCATCTGAACATCAAAGTATTCAATATTATGAGGAATCCCTGCATAGAATCCGACGTTGACATATCGTGACTCAAGCGCTCGTCCGATTTTTTCGTCGAGTACCTTCTTATCTAGGACCGGAGGATTCGAGTTTGGCATGTCCACAACAGTGGTAACACCGCCAGCAGCTGCAGCCATTGTACCAGTTTCATAGTCCTCCTTGTCAGTCTGTTTGAGGTCTCTGAGATGTACATGAATGTCTATCAAACCTGGTAGAATGTACAGTCCTCTACAATCTATGACATCTCTACTCTGCGGTTCCTCTCGTTGTTTGTAGATTCCCTCTATTTTTCCTGCGTCAATTCCTACAGAACGAATGGTCTCTCTCCCGTTCTCAATGAAAATACCATCTTTGAGGACCAAATCTATAGGCATGAGTCATCAACAACGCCAATGGAAGTAAGTATGTACTGTCACTGAACATCTATTCAGATGCATCAGGAACCTTATACTTGTTTGCAACAAACCGAGTGAAGTCAGTTGCACTGATCATTCCAATGAGTCTGTTTTTCTCTCCTACTACAGGTAGAGTATTCAGGTTTGCATCGAGCATCTTTGCAGCCGCATCAGAGATTGACTCTTCTGGAGTCGCAAGTGGGGGCTGTTGAAGCATAGCATCTACAACTCGAATTTGTCTAACTTGGTTTGCACGATGTTTGTCTGGGACCTCCACAGTGAATTTAGCCATTGCCACCGCAACCATCCTTTCTGTTATTAAACCAAGCACACGACCGCCATCGGTGACAGGCATACCTGAGAAACCGGCAACTAGCATATCTCCTCTAGCCTTCACAAGACGTGAAACCGGGTTGACCTGAAGGATGTCCTCAGTGGTCATGAGATCCTTGACCTTGACATCTTTGAACTTCTTCACAAGCTCTGAAATCTGAACTTTGGTGATGACGCCTTGAAGTTTCCCGTCCTTATCAACAACTGGACATCCACTCATTCCACGTTCACACATGAGCTGGGCGACATCTGTCACCTCATCGTCTGGATCAACAGTGATCACTGTATCAGTCATTGCACTAGTTACATGGAGTCTCTTGATTGAGAGGGCCACTACTTTGCTGACACCTAATCTATCAGCAATATCAGCGTAGGTGAGGATTCCTTTGACCTCCCCATTGTCAGACACAATCAGTCTCTCTACACCTTTCTTCTCAAGCAATTCGAGCGCATATGACAATCTCTGATCTTTGTCGATAGTCACAGGCTCGACCATGATTTGGCTAACTTTCAATACAACAGTCTCCTATTCTCAATTTCTAACACAATACTGGTTCTTAGCGCTTGACCAACTAGCTACGGCATGATTCACACAGGTATTCGCCGTCTTCCTCAATCAGATCAGTCGAGTACTCTCCGCAGCTATCACACTCGCCTCCGTAAGGGATATCGTCTTCTTCTTCCTCTATCTTTGCTCCCTCATTTCTTAGGCGCAGGGACTCAACTAGGATATCAATCAATTCCGGAGACCAACGTAGCAAGTCTCTGGATGTGATAATACCTGCAAGTGAATCATTCTTTAGGACTGCAACTCGACGAATGTTACTTCTTGCCATCACCCTCATCGCCTCAGTCAATGCTGTGCCGGGTTCTACATGTATTATCGGTGATGACATCACTTCACGGGCGGGTGTGGTCTGTGCATCTCTCTTTTCTGTTATAACACGTCTGACAATATCTGATTCTGTTATTATCCCAAGCGGTCGGTCTTCCTCAGTGATGATTATTGAGCCAATGTCCATCTTGGTCATTGACACAGCAACTTCGAACACTGTTGCATCTGGTGGCATTGTTACTACATTGACAGACATTATGTCTCTCACAAACATTGAATGAGAGGGGTCAGACATTTGCGTTACCTCAATTCTATCAGAAGTTGGTCGGACGCTCAGCCTACCGGCAGAGTGTCTTCTCGAGCTGGACTGGTCACTAGTTCAATTTTAAATGTGTCTGTACTCTCATTCAATCCTAATACTAGATACCCTATGATTCTATTTTCCCGCCACCAGCAGGTAGTATCCTCATCATATCTTCCTGTGGTATCTGACTCACTAGGCTTGCCTTGTCCTTAGGAACGAGGTTTTTCAGCTTTGAAATGAGTTCCTTTACAAGCTGCCCTTTCTTCACTGTTCCAGGTACAACACGAACATAGTATTCTGTCTGCGCTTCTACTGCGGTAGGTGGACCTGACATTGGAATGGCATGATCCTCCTCAAGCAACACTCCCACTCCAAGCTCAATAGGCATCCTCCGAATGTAGTTCTTTGTCCCATAGAGCATCACAGCCCCAGCTGGTAGGTATTCTCCTGAAGGAGGACTGAAGCTTACTTGTTCTGGATTTACCCAGTATGCATCACCACTAGAGAGTCCATCCTGCCATGCCCTCGAGAATGTGACCGCAAACTGGGCAGCTTCTTTTACAGTCTGCTCAGTAGGTGAATTCTCTGGTACTTTGATTACAGTGTACGGTGCCCCATGCAGAGCGGCGTGTAGAAAGATATCGTTCGGTCCCATCTGTTTCTTTGCAAGATTCTCATTGCTCTTTACATCGCGCCCTCCAAGCACTAGAAATCCCTCTGAAGAGATGAACCATCGGAACTTCTCATACCATCTCTTCTTTCTGGCCTTGACTGGAACACGTTTCGTGTCCGGTTCTGAAACTCGTACTTCAAGCTTCTCCAGTTTCTCCTTTGTCTTCTCAATCTGTTTCTTTGCACCTTCCACCTTTGATTCCGCCTTCTTCGCCTGTTCGTAGGCCAGTGAGGCGTTGTCCTGAGCTGATAATCTGATGTCCAATGTCACATCTGCATCATTCAGTTTCACAATGATCTGAGCTTGGGAGGGAATGATTCTCTGTATCAGCAGTGCCGATGGAATGCATTTCTTCTTGCCTTCCTCAATCCTACTGACTATCTCCTCCCATGAATGACCTCCAGACCTTGCTCTCGTGATTGTTTCTAGTACTTCTTGCACATCTGAGAAGAAGGAATAGATGAGTTCGCCATTGTTTCGTAAGTTTTTTGCTTTTAAAACCAGAATTTCTATACTTTCATTCTGTTTGTCGATAATCCTCTGTAATCTCTTCTGTTCTCGAACCTGACCTTCCTGCTCCTGTTCGTCCTCAAGTTCGACCTCAGAAACCCCGAAGAACTCATCTACAGCTTGGCTGAATCGTTCAAAGGTTTCTATTGGGAGCTCCTGATACAGTTCAAACCGGAACGGTAAGAACGCTATGAACTGTGGTTCCTCGTCATCAACAGGTTCGTCATCTAGAACTATGTTTGGTTCACTTACACCAGTCCTGAGCTTCTTTACATAGCTCTGCAGGCCCTCTTCCAGGTCAGTAAGTGTCTGTCCGTCAATCTCTGGTGTCATCACCTTTGGAGAAACATTTGAGAGAGCACAAATCTCTTCACAGCTCAGCGAGTCCAGATTGAGTCTGCTGGCTAAGGTTCGTACTATGTTCGCATTGGAATCCGCAATTATCTCTGCAATCGCTCCCTCCTTAAGTGTCAATACATCAGTTCCTCTTGGTGGTGGGAACTCATACAGCGCTTTTGGAACGATATCACGGTCTCGCATTTTCCTGTAACGCATTGCTACAAAGATGAAGTCCTCTGGATCCAAGAGAAGCAGATTGCCATTTCCAAAGAGCTCCACAACTAGCTTGTAGGAGTTTTCCTCGTCCCCTACTTCAATGACTACAATTCTGTCAAGCTCATGCTGCTTGACAGACACTATCCTCTTGTCTTTCAAATACTTTCTCAGAACCGTACAGAACTTTGGAGGAACTCTCGGAGCCTTCCGTAGATACTCAGTGAGGTGAATCCTTTGGCCTGGTTGAATGAGAAGTTGGGTTGTACCTCCTCCCGGTTGATAGAGTTTGAGGGTGAATAGGGTTCCGTATTGATAGATATTCTTGATGAATGCACCATCAGCAACTTCACGTAGCTCTGGTAAAATGAGTCGAATGTCTACGTTGCTCATGGAGTTCTTCATGTCATCTCATCTCGCAAACAAACCGACATGATTATAACATCGTCGATTGAACCAGCCTCAATCAGGCTGTGATTGAAGATGGATATTACTCCGCTTAAGAACCTCGCCAACCGGATGTTTGGACGATGGGCTGGTTCGCCCAATGACCAACAGTACTATGTGAAGATATTCTTAGCCATTGTCAGTGGATTAGTCTGTGGTTTAGGAGGGTTAACATTCGCGGGCACCCGCGGAGTACTTTTCGGTTTCCTCATGTATGTCCTTTCACTCTTCATAATCCGTTATCTCTTGGAAATCGAACTGGAAAAACTGGGTGGAACTCAGAAGATGATTACAAACTCTCTAGTATCTTTTCTGATGCTTTGGATAGTACTCTGGACATTGATCTATGCATTCATGATTCCATCAGCTCTACTCCCATGAATCTAGTTCCTACAATTCATACTACTCTCATTTGAGAAATTCACAGTTTTTCTTTAATATAGTAATAGAGTAGAGAGAAAACTTGTATCATTCTCAATCGTGTTTGAAGAGATTGCGAATAGTACAAACAGGCAAACAATCCTTAAAAACGCTCTTTGAGGAATTTCTCACTGCGCAAGAAACCCATCAAGAAGGGAATGGTGGCTTCCAGACCATGGACCAGTTAGACAGAGACCTGCTTCACATACTTCAGAAGGACGCAAAGACGCCCTTTACGAAAATCGCAAAGGAGTTGAATCAACCAGACACCACCATTCATTTCCGAGCCAAGAGGCTCAAAGACAGCAACATAATTACACGTTTCTGCGCCTTGGTAAGTCCTGAAGCTCTTGGTTACACTACAGCAGCCATCCTCAGAATTGAGATTGGAGGTCATATTGTACCTGACATCAGTAAGGGAAGGGCCCGAACATTTGCTGATGAACTAGCAAAGGAGGAACATTACCTATGGGTGGCTGTGGAAGACGAACCTATGGTTGTCCACGCACTTATGATGGGTCTAGATGAAGATGATATTCGAATGAAGACAGAGAGCCTCCGCAAGTCTCCTGATATAGTGAACGTAACCATGACCCCGATCAACTCTATCGCCAAGGGGTGGGAAATCAGCGGAAACCCTGAGTGAGATGAATCCAATGACTCGTACTAAGACAGGAATCAAGGGGTTCGATGCTCTGATTGACGGAGGCATCATGGAAGGCAATACAGTTTTGATTTCCGGACAGTCTGGATCTGGCAAGACAGTCTTTGGTCTACAGTTCCTGTATAATGGTGCCATGAAATATGATGAGCCAGGAATCTTTGTTACTCTTGAAACCCGTCCTAATGATTTGCGATCCGAAGCACTACAGTTTGGTTGGAACCTCCAAGACCTGGAGGCGAAAGGCGCGTTTACAATCATCGACGCCGCGTCTAGCAAAGCACAACTCCCAACATCTGAGAAATACGCACTTCGTCGTGGCTTCGACATGACAACCCTGGCTGAGGAAATCTACAGAGCAATCGATGAAACAAATGCAAGACGCCTAGTGATTGATTGCATATCTGGACTTGGAATTGGACTCAGTGAACCTTCTCAGATAAGGAACGAGCTCTTCAAAATTTGTGCATTGCTACAAGAACTGAAGGTCACTTCACTTCTGATCGGTGAGATTGTGGATCCTGAAACCCATAGCAGGGCCGGAGTAGAGCAGTTTGTCACACAGGGTCTGGTTACACTAAACCTGTCAGAGGTGAACGGGACACTCAAACGTGACCTTATGATATGGAAGATGAAGCAGACAAAGCACAGTCTCAAAGCACACCCCTTCTCTATAGGCAAGTCTGGTATCGAGATTGCCACAAGGAAGTCTTCCAAGAAAAGCGCTTAGAACACAGCAAGCAGCTGTATTACCAGATATCCAACTAGAAGGAATGGAATCAGTGGTGGTGTGTCCTCGGTTTTCTTCGATCTCCAGTAGAGATAACCTCCTAACAGCATGATTGTCAGTTCCAAACCCAGTCCAACGATTCCTTCCATTACTGGTTGAGTCCACGTGCCTAGCTCGATTCCGGGACTGATGAAGGACACAATGAGCAAGACTTTGGCATCTGCTCCTCCAATTGAACCTAGTCTGAACAGAACATATGCAAGGGGTACACACAGCACAATGGCAGTTACATGTAGGACAGCGAATGTCCAGAAGTGTCCTGTGAAAAGGAGCATCACGACACCCGTCAAAACGCCTTCGACGATATACTGGTTCTTGACTCTTCTTTCTCGAAGATCCAGATAGGAATAGGCCAACAGAAGCCATAGGGCGGTTATGAAGGACATAGTGGATGCAAATGACAGGTCAAACGCCATCAATTATCTACTCCTAATTATCAACCTACACACTTCCGTATATAGTCATGTTCTTTGGTCTTGACAGTAACACAGATTAAGCACTCCTAGGTTCCCGCGGCCTGTGTGTGGTAAATCAGTGCTACACAAATTCACGGTTTAGAAGCTGATAAAATGGAAGATCCGTATCAAGTCATTCATGACACTACTTTTCGTCTGCTGAAGAAGGCTGTGACAGAGCTGCCCCCTGACATCAAGGCCGCTCTTGAGAAGGCCAACAAGAATGAAACTGATGAAACAGCAAAGACTCAGCTCTTAGCCATTCTTACAAACCTCGAGATAGCAGAAACCGGTGTTCCAATGTGTCAGGACACAGGAATCATGATTTTCTATGTCAAGGTAGGAGCCAAATTTCCCTACATGGGGGAAATTAAAGAAGCACTCACCAACGCTAGCCGCAAGGCTACAAAGGAAGTCCCGATCAGACCAAATGCAGTCAATCCAATTGTTGGTGGGAACTCCGGGGACAACACTGGTGTGAAAATTCCCTGGATAAACTGGGAGATTATAGATGGTGACTTTGTGGAGATCACAGCATTTCCAAAAGGAGGCGGTAGTGAGAACGTCAGTATCGTTGGAATGCTCAAGCCGGGTGTGGGATTAACCGGTGTGAAGAAACTTGTTGTAGACAATGCGCTTTCATACATGGGTAAGGCCTGCGCTCCTAACATCATCGGTGTTGGTATTGGAGGAGGTTCTGACATTGCCATCAAGATTGCAAAACAGCAGCTTCTTCGCCCCATTGATGATAAACATCCAGAACCAGAGGTTGCAAAGATTGAGGAAGAGCTCACCGATGCCATCAACACAACAGGGATTGGCCCCATGGGACTTGGAGGGAAGACCACTGTGCTTGGAGTGAAGGTTGATTATGCTATGCGCCACCCAGCAAGTCTTCCTGTAGGCGTAGCTGTACAATGCTGGGCTGCAAGACGGAGCACTGCAGTAATAACAAAAGATCTGAAGGTCACTTACTTGACCCATCCAATGGAGGGCGACTAGGATGGCAGAGTATCACTTGACTACCCCAATCTCGGAGGAAGACGCCCGAAAGCTGAAGGTCGGAGATGTGGTCTATGTCACAGGCGAGCATGTCTACACTGCCCGTGATGAGGCACATGAGAGAGCTCTCCATATGTTCGAGAAGGGTGAAAAGCCCCCAGTTGACTTTGAAGGCAGTGTAATCTATCATGTTGGCCCTGTTGCTTGGCAGAAGGATGGACTGTGGAAGATTGTGTCTGCTGGACCGACAACCAGTATCAGGATGGAGCTCTTTGAAGACGAATTCCTACGAAAATACAAAGCCCGAATCATCGTCGGAAAGGGTGGCATGGGAAAGAAGACCCTCGATGCTTTGAAGGAAGTCGGTTCTGTATACTGCAGTTATACTGGTGGGTGCGGCGCTCTAGCGGCTAAAGGTTTGAAGACAGTCACTGCTTACGAATGGTCCGATCTTGGAATGCCAGAGGCTCTCTGGGTCATCACAGCAGAGGAATTTGGCCCACTCTTGGTGACAATGGACTCGCACGGAAACAGTATGCATGATGACATGGACAAGCTTGTAGCAAATAGAATGGCTGATGTCTATGCAAAAATTGGGATTAAAGAATAGACTTACAGAAAGAGAACTACGACTAACGAAAGACCTGCCAGAATTGATACCACTGAAAACAGACAATAGAAGCAGCTCGCCTCACCCTGGTTCCATATCATTCCAGATTTGAAACCGAGGACCCCGCCAAATGCAGCTGCTACAAAGATAGCGACCTGTGGTGGCAATACAAAAACAATATTCGGCCAATCGTAGAATGTCACAAGATTGTAAATGGGAGATAACAGAATAATTGTTGCAATTGGAACTACAATGAGTGAACCGAGAATCAAACTTAGCATGCTAACGTTCGGATTGCGGGCAATATAATTCCCTATGACAATAGCGATAATCATAGAGAGCATACAAGCAAGTACAGTTATTGTGATTGTAGTGAATGCCATCTGAAACCCCAGCTCTATATCAAATATAATGAGATAAACATTGACCAAGACTTTTCTTTGTAGCGCAACAGTAACTCTTAAAGAGAAGGGCCAGCCCCGACGGCTTAACCAAGGAGAAAGCTCTCCACTGGAGGACTCTAGTTGGACTACAAGACAATCATGTGCGACGTGCTTGTTGTTGGTGCTGGTGGTGCCGGTTGCCGTGCGGCAATCGAAGCATCCAAACACAACCTGGACGTTATCATGCTTAGCAAAGAGTTACTCGGAAAGGCTCACACTGCCATGGCCGAGGGCGGTTACAATGTATCCCT
>JBHLRZ010000023.1:0-53563 GCA_048882045.1 Candidatus Thorarchaeota archaeon
GGGCAAGGAAGTAGACTTCAAGGTATTTAGTCAGTGGACCGGTTGCGGTCACCCATCCCAAGACTTCACGATAATCCGTTCACAGTCGTATCAGGCTTTCTCAGAGCGGATCATCCTCGCCTCACAAACCCGAATCCCTTACATCCATCTCTATCCTGCACATTCAGTCTGGCATCATATCAAAACAGCATTAGTATACAATATTTTTGAACCTGAAAAAAACATACAACGGAGGAGTGATATTAGAACACCTACAATCAAGTAATTGTAATGCAAATTCGACTAAAAAGAAGACAGGGGTCTTCAGACAAAGTCTAGTACTAGACCATCAAACAGATTCGATCTTAGAATTATGCATTTGAAGAGCACCAAGCTGTGCTCTTCATTGCATTCTCTGATAGACTAAAGCTACTTCCCCTGAAACTGAGTCCATAATTCGGAGTCTATCGACATAGACAGAAGTGCAGAGACTCTCTGGATTCTCTTCATCTTAATTGTAGGAGAAAGAAGGTAGAGAACTAGTGGTCATTGAAAGATGTGGTTGTTGGTTTGCTTAAACGCGTACTACGATAGTGTTTTTACATGCCGTGCATATCTTATGCACACCATTGGTCTGAGGAGAGAAGTCACTGATGAAGGTCCTTGTACTAGGGTCAGGTCTCATGGGCAAAGGTGCTGCCTATGATCTGGTAAAACAAGACAGTGTTGAGGAAATCATCGTTGCAGATATTGATCCCAAATGTGCGGAAGCTTTAGCCAAAGAAGTCGGTCCGAAGGCTGTGGCTGAGACAGTTGATGCAACGAAGAAGAACCAGCTTGCCAAAGTGTTCTCAAAGGTCGACGCGGTAATCAGTGCGGTAAGCTACAAGGTCAATGTCCTGCATACTGAGGTTGCTATTGAAACTGGAACTCACATGTGCGATCTTGGTGGAAACAAGTACATCGTTGAAGAACAGCTTGCCATGAATGACAAGGCAAAGGATGCAGGCATCACAGTCGTTCCTGATTGTGGCCTAGCTCCAGGAATGGTAAGTGTTCTTGCACGAGAGGGAATAGAGTACCTTGATAGAGTTGATAGTGTGAAGATACGAGTGGGAGGCCTTCAACAAGAACCAAGACCCCCTCTGAACTATTCACTGATCTTTGCAGTCGAAGGTCTGATCAATGAATACGTCGAACCATGTGTGGCAATCAGAAATGGCAAGATTGTCGAAGAAGATCCATTGGTCGGTTTTGAAGACATCACATTCCGAGAGCCTTTTGGAAAACTTGAGGCATTCAACACGAGTGGAGGGACATCCACGCTACCCCAGACATATCTTGGCAAGGTCAACAATCTCGACTATAAGACAATCCGCTATCCTGGACATGGGCACAAGATGTGGTGCTTGATGAAATTAGGGCTGATGGATAGTGAGGAGATAGATGCTGGAGGTGTGAAGGTCGCACCAAGACAAGTCCTTGAGTCATTGCTCGAGAAGAACCTACCACCATCAGGTAAAGATGTGACACTCCTGCGTGTTACTGTAGAAGGTTGGAAAGGTACCGAGGCCAGAATTGTCGAGTACGAAACCATCGATTACTTTGATGACGAATCTGGACTTACTGCTATGATGCGGACCACTTCATTTCCTGCAGCTGTTACTGCAATGATGATGGCTGATGGACGTATCAGTGACAGAGGTGTTCTTACTCCAGAGCGGTGTATTCCTCCAGCTCCATTTATCGAGGAACTCAGAACACGCGGGATTGAGATCAAACATAGAGTGATATGAGGGTCTTCAGAAAGCAGGACTACTGCTAAACCTTATCAGTTCTGAATCAAACGCATCGAAGAGGTTTTTGTGCCTTGAAAGTTTTGGTGATGAACGGTAGTCCACGCAAAGACCGTGGGGCAACAGGTAGCCTCCTTGCACATTTCATTGAAGGAATGAAGGAAGCTAAGGCTGATGTTGACCTTCTCTATACCAAAGGTCTGGACCTTGGTGACTGTCGAGGATGTTTCAATTGCTGGTCGTCTACACCTGGAGAATGCATCCAAGATGATGAAATGAAACCGATACTTGGAAAAATAGCAGATGCCGACATCATCGTGTTGGCCACTCCGGTTTATGTGGATGGAATGACAGGATCACTCAAGACAGTACTTGACCGTTCCATTCCTCTTCTTCACGGAGCATTTGAGATCAGAGATGACCATTGTCGCCATGCACTTCGTGAGGATGTTAAGGCAGGAAAGATTGTTCTCTTCTCTGTATGTGGATTCTATGAAATGGACAATTTTGACCCTCTGATAGCTCACGTCAAGGCATTAAGCAAGAACATGAACCGTGAGTATGTTGGAGCCCTCCTTAGACCATATGCTTGGATAATTGAGCCCGGCATGAAGCAAGGCGCTCCACTCGGATTCATTCTGGAAGCAATAAAGCGAGCGGGTCATCAATTGATATCTGAAGGGACCATGAGTGAAGAAACCATTTCAACAATAGCAAGTGAGATTGTACCACGAGAAAAAGTCGTAGAGTTGTTGAAACAGAGCTATGGTGACAAGTAGGTATTGCAGTATACATAATAATGTACTCATAGTAATGTGTACATAATAATGTATATATGCAACTTGGTCACTAATTTTGCTTGATTCAAAATGATTCTCCCGATTTCATCACCAAGAGTTGATCTGGCACAGGCCATGATTGCAGTGCTTCAGGTGCTCAAAGAAGCCCCGTCAATGTCGATTGCTGGAATCTCTAAGGCAACTGGAATTGATAGGCGCACTGTAGCAAAAGCAGTCGATTTGATCATGAAGGTCCAGAAAAGCCTGGCAACTCAAAAGATAGAGAGGGAGAAGGTAGGAAAAGCTTGGGTCATTAGTCTGAAGAAGAAGACATCTGAGATCATTGGTTCTGCGAAAAGTAAGATGAAACGGTGAATGCAACATGTCAACGAGGGCCACGGTTTACTCTCTTCTAGTCCTATTTGTAATCCTCTCCACCTATACCTCCCATCTGTTGTGGTTCCAGGTTCAATGGAGAATGATTCCTCATATGCTTCTAATCATGTCTATTGCTTTGATTGGAGAGAATCTGGTGTCCTCTAAAGGATACTATCATTATACTAGACAGGACCCAAATGGTCCATTTGTACGTAACACTCCTGTTTGGATTGTTTTTTTGTGGGTATTTTGTATTCAAGCAAGTCTCTTGATACCTCTTGCATTAGGATTTGGAGCGTTGTCATCAATTCTGACCTCTGGTCTAATTGCATCTTCAATTGACTTCTATTTCTTTGAACCATATATGAGTAGAAGGAGGAAGCTATGGCTCTGGAATTCTGTTGACAGTGGATATTTCGGTTTTATTCCATCACGTTTGAATAGATTCACTGCACCACCTGGGAATTACATTACATGGCTTGTTTTCCCAATCCTTGCGAATTCTTTTCTTGCCCTTTTGTGCATCCTGCCCTGATCGGTAGAAAACGCTACTGCGCGAATCACTAAAATCCTGTAAAAGCTATGTTAAGAAGAAATTCTTGCGTAGAAGGAAACCGCTAATGTGCTCCTTGAATTGATAATTACTATGATCAAAGAGATTTCCCTAGAACGTCTTGATGACATTCACCCGATAATTGACCGATTCAGAGAAAGCATTGGTAACAGGGCAGTTCCTGATGATTTTTCTGAAAAGATTCGTGATTCAGTAGCAAATGACAGAGCGAGTCTTTTCGGTGATTTCGCTGATGACGGATCTTTGCGAGGTATTGGACTCTTTGGAAAAGTAAACAATAGAATTTCCTTCGTCTTTGCAGATGGTGATTTCGAGATTGAGAAGACTATTGCAACTGCTCTCTTTGACAAGTTTTCCCCAAAGAGGTCCTATATTGTAGCAAGTGGACTCTGGATTTCAGAGTCAATGTCTCAGCTACTGGTTGAGATTGGTTTTTCAAAACATGACCGAGTATATATGACATTGACTAGGGAAAGTGTTGAAGATCTACCAGAACCCATTATCTTAGAGGGTATGCATTTCGATTCCTATATTGAAAAAGACCGTCAGGCAATCTCAGATCTTGTATTCAAATGCAATGATGGTCATGTTGATCAAGATGTCTTTCCTGAATTCTTTGAAACGCCAGAGAGTTGTTTACGACTTGTGAAACACATTGAGGAAAGCAAGTACGGAGAATACAAAGAAGGACACTCTTGGATTTTACGAAAGGGAGATCAGAATATTGGCGTCTGTTTCATGACATGCAGAAATGGAGATACTGGATATATTCCTGATATTGTTCTTGAACCCGAATTCCGTGGTCAAGGATTAGGGAAGGCGATTCTTGTCCAGTCAATGAAGCGACAACTTGAATCTGATTCTGCTATATCAAAAGTAGATCTTGATGTCACACTCAACAACAATGCTCGATTTCTGTACAGGTCACTAGGTTTCAAAGATGTTCAAGAATATACAATGTATACTTGGAAGAAATGAATTCCAGTGAAACCATTAAATTAGTGGGGAGCTCTTTCTGTTAGCGTGGCAGCTATGAGTAAGTACAGTAAAATCTACTCCAAGATTTTGAATGCCCAAGAAGTTCTGCGTGGTATAAAACACACAACTCGTCTTGATACATCATCAACATTCAGTCGATTCTCTGGTGGTCATGTCCATCTCAAACTAGAGAACCTACAGAAGACTGGATCTTTCAAAGTGAGAGGTGCAGCCTACGCCATGTCCCAGCTCGATGAGAAGGAGAAGAAGGTTGGTGTTATCGCGGCTAGTGCTGGGAATCACGCACAGGGTGTTGCCTACGCTGCAACAAGATTGGGAATCAAATCAACAATAGTAATGCCAGTATTCTCACCTGTTGCAAAGATTCAAGCTACAGAAGCATATGGAGCTAATGTTGTGCTACACGGAACAGTCTTCGATGAAGCGTTGGCTCATGCCCGAGAAACAGCGGAAAAGACTGGCGCGACTTTTCTTCATCCGTTCAATGATGAGGATGTCATCGCTGGACAAGGTACCATCGGATTGGAGATAATGGATGAATGCGCTGACGTTGAAGTCATTGCAGTTCCTATTGGTGGGGGTGGTCTTGCTGCTGGGATTGCCATAGCTGTAAAAGAACAGAGACCAGACATTGAGTTGTATGGAGTTGAGGCTGCTTCAGCGGCGTCGATGAAGGCTTCGTTTGATAATGGAAAAATTACCAATGTGGAAAATATAGATACAATCTGTGATGGTATCGCTGTCAAGAGGCCTGGAAAGCTCACATATAAGATTTGTAAAGATTTGTTAACAGATGTTGTCACGGTCGAGGAACTAGAAGTCACTCGGACATTGTTCATGCTTCTCGAAAGAGCAAAGATAGTTGTGGAACCAGCAGGTTGCGTAGGTCTTGCTGCGTTCCATCACAAGAAGATAGATGTCACTGGAAAGACAGCGGTCGCTGTACTCTCAGGAGGGAACATCGACATGTCGTTCCTATCCAAGGTTGTTGAGAAAGAGCTATTCCGACTGGGTCGCTCAGTACGTGTTCGTGGTTCCATTCTTGACAGAGTGGGGAGCATGAGTAAAATCCTAAGTGTCGTTGCAGAATCTGGAGTCAGTATTATTGAGATCAACCAAGACCGGTTCGATCCAGACATCATGCCAAATAGAGCTGAGCTTGAGATGATTCTTGAGGTTCCTGATGAAAAAGCAGTCAAGAAGATGCTCAAGATGCTGGATGAACAAGGACTAGAATTTAGAGTCTATGAAGACTGACTGCTTCTTACTATGGATTATTTGTACACCTGCTTAAATCAGTGGTAGACTAGTCACTATGACTAACGCAAGTAGAAATGCAGATAGTATCACTGCTGGCCAAGTGTTTTCGAACCTCATTGCAGTAAACACTGTCAAGAAAGTTATCAGGACTTGGATGGTTGCAATCAATATGAGCAAATAACCAAGTACAACAAGAGTTCCACCAGTCAAACCCAATCCTCCCAAAGAAAACGCAAAGAGAACAGCACAGACCGAGGAAGCAGCAAGTCTCGCGACAAGTGCGAAGGCTGTTTTCTTGATATCGTTCAGGTACATTGGCGCCTGTTCGTTCCAATCACGATGACTGAGTAAGAGACCTCTGACCCAGGCGGCTTCAACAACTAGAAATGGTATCGACAGGACTGCTAATACGAATGTGTCGAAAGCTTTGATTCCCACAGGCCACCGTAGGAACAATATGTAAGAGTGTGGACTCATTGTTTCTGGCAGTCCTGCAATTGCCAACCATATCATTATCCAGAAGATTGGAATAGCTACGATAGCTAGACTCTTCACAATGTCGAACACAGGTTCTCTGATCCTAGATCGCTCTACACCAACCGAGGACAGAGCTAACTGGGTCTCGTTCATTCCCAGAAAGAATATCATCAGAATAAGAAGACCAATCAATCCTAAATAGTAGGAAATTAGGAGATCAGTTCCAAACAGAAAATTAAGCCATGCTCTGCTACCAAGAATGGATCCTGCAGAAATCGTTACAACGAAGATGACCATAGTTGCTATGCCCATCAGAGAACTGAGAAGGAATGTTTTTTGGAAACTAAGTGAGTTTGTTTTAAGAGGGATTCTTCTCGGTCGGAGTCTATCAGACAGTGTATCATAGACTAGCATCATTATTGGAATTGTTGAGATAAGAAGAAATATTGATCCCATGATTGTAGCGAGTGTCTTGTTGAAGTATATCTGAGTGTTCGGATCCCGCGTGATGGCAAGCTGATCATCTCCCTGAATGTTTTGAATAAGCCATGTAGTGGTTTCACTAACAATTGACGCACCAAAACCTGCTTTAACCGTCAGGTTTGCAGGTAAATTTGAGTACTGACTCAACGCCATCTGTCCGACATCACCAACTGCTGCAAATGCAGAGGGTGCTATTGGAAAGTCCGTCAACTCTATTCCGACTCGGAATCCAAATGAGTATGAAACAATACCATAGGTCTCGTTGTCGACATTCGAAAAAGTCGTTTGGACATGCCGAAGAGCAAAGTAAGCGTCTTCTGCCATCGCATCAAAATCTGTGGCGTCGAAAGTAAGAGTTGAGTCCCCATGACCTGGAAGATCAATGGCTACAACAGTGAAGTTCCTTCTTGCAAGCTCGATGTTGAAAGGATACATCCCTTCTTTAGAGTCAGCAAGTCCATGAATGGACAGGATGATTGGTGTTGGCTCCAAGAGTCCGCCCAACGCTTCGTCCCGAGGTTGGTAAACCAATATTTCCACAGGTCTTCCTATCTCCCTCTCCAATGATAACCTCTGAACTGTTATCTGTCCCATCCCCGTATCGACGGACCACGATAGATAGAGGGATGATCCTATCAGTATTCCAAGGATGAATACTGTGAAGTAGAGGTGTTGCCTTTCCATGTGGCTCACCGGATGCATTGTATTTGGCTCTCCTCTCATTGTCATAAAGGTGACGATTGAATTATTGCAGTTTTCCGAGTTCCCATGCGATGATGACAAAAAGAATTCCTACGAACATTAGATATAGCCCAGCTGAAATCTGAATGATGGGTGGGAATAGTGCAAATTCGGTGTAATCCAAGATGCTTGTGAATATCAGTATTAATCCAATCAGGAATAGAAAACAGGGAATAGCCTTAGTGCATATCCATTCATTGTGACGCGGTCCGGTCAAGCGGAGACACAAGAACATTGTAAGTGATACTATGTCTCCGAATAGATAGAAACCTGCAGTTTCTGGCGAAAGAACCATG
Source organism: Candidatus Thorarchaeota archaeon (assembly GCA_048882045.1). Lineage (GTDB taxonomy): Archaea > Asgardarchaeota > Thorarchaeia > Thorarchaeales > Thorarchaeaceae > SMTZ1-45. The sequence goes on from JBHLRZ010000023.1 coordinate 7,763, forward strand.
ATAGTAGCGCTATACAAGATTATGAATAACACAAACCCAATGGACCTTCTGAAACGAAATGTCCAATGTGGTTCATTTTTTTCATCCTCTTCTTGAAATAAGGGTGGACTGATCTGTTCAGGAATTTCTACATCGAGATTTTCAGGGGTTATCAATGACGGATTGGACAACTCACCACCAAACCTTCCCTGTTCCCGCACATTGACAACTAAGGTTATCACAATCATAAACAAGTAGAAACTGATGAATAACCAATAGAGATAGTACGAATCCTTGTAACCAAAGACACTGTCTATTCCTACCATAAAGAAGTAGGCTCCTATAATCAGGAAGAAACAAGGACAGAATGCATCGATCCTTATGGGTTTCTTGATTCTTGACATCAAAATGAAGAAGATGATGACAATGTCCACCACCAGAATGACCAAGGCAGATGCTGCATATTCCAAGGTCATTTGAACTATGGCTGGAAGCATCAACAGAGCACTGTAGACTAGTGTTGCTATCAGCAGATTGTTGGATTTAGAATAGTCTAGTTTTGTGAGGTCGACTTTAGGAGGAGGTTCATAGTGTTCATCGTATAATCCAAGGTCCATCTGTAGATTCATGTCCATCTCTTCAAGCCCTTGGATCGCATCAGGATATTTTCTACCGCTCTTGGTAGCAATTCCCCATGGTGTTCCCATATAAGACTGAATGACTAGTCCTTTGTCACCATCAAGAGTTATTGAAGTGTCAAAATCAAGAGCGATCTCTTCTCCTATAATCTTGGGGAGCTCGAAGGCTTGTTCTAGCTTTGATCTGACACTTTCGGTTTCCAATTTCTCCGAAAGGTCCTCCTTCATTTTGCCTTCTAGTTGGTTTCTGAGTTGTTGAGGAATCTGAGCACATTCTAAGGTTCTGCAATCTCCGACTGCAATCATCCACCCATCTACAGTCCCATAACTCTCTACAAAGATAGGTTTGATAACTAGACACTTTTCAATATCCTGAACAATGATAGTACGTGGCACACCGATAACGAATACGTACGTAATATCCTCCAGGGCTCCAAGTAGTGATTCTACACCCTGTTGCTGAACAGCTAGCGAATCAGTCGAGTAGAGAAGAGTCCCTTTTTCATTGATTATTGTAATTTTATCGTAGGATAGTTTGTCACGATAGTGCTCCAGCAACTGCATTGCCTGTTCAAGCAGAACAGGGTCGTTTGTCCTGTCCAACTGTACCCACGATATCTGAAGGTGCTTTGGCACAGCATATCCTTTTCGGACATAGTGATTTCGTCAAACAACATGGACTTGCTCAGTAATCGACACCAAGTTTCTTGGATAGCTTCTCAAGCATGTCCTTGACCATTGCTGCTAGGTCATATTCGGGTTTCCAGCCCCACTCCTCACGAGCAGCACTGTCATCTAGTGAAGATGGCCATGTTTCTGCAATCTGCTGTCTGAAGTCTGGTTCATAACTGATCTCAAACTCTGGAATGTGTTTCTTGATCTCAGCTGCTATCTCCTCAGGTGCAAAGCTCATTGCAGTTATGTTGTAGCTACGATGAATTAGTTTCTCTGCAGGGGCTTCAACCAGATCTATTGTACATTTCAAACAGTCGGGCATGTACATCATGGGTAAGTAGGTTCCCTTGTCGAGGAACGATGTGTACTTCTTGTTTTTCAGAGCCTCGTAGAAGATTTCAACTGCGTAGTCAGTCGTTCCTCCACCGGGCAGAGCCTCTGAGCTGATGATCCCTGGATACCTGAGCGAGCGGAAGTCCATGCCATAACGTCTGACATAGTACTCTCCCCACAATTCGATGAATACTTTCGAAACTCCATAGGCAGTGGTTGGTCTCATGATGACATCATTTGGAGTGTTCTCTTTTGGGGTGTTAGGTCCAAAAGCTGCGATGGAACTTGGAATGTTCACCTGATCGATATTAAGGATTCTCACAGCTTCAAGAACATTGTAAGCTCCCTCAATGTTGGTCCTGTAGGCCAACTGCGGGTTTTTCTCTCCTGTGCCCGACAGAAGGGATGCATTGTGGATTACGACATCGATATCATTATCGACCAGCATTGCGTGAAGCTGGTTCGTGTCCAGAACATCTAGCTGAAGATAGGGTCCTCCTTCCTTGAGAATTGCAGGTGGCTTTTTCCTACCAGTAGCAACGACGTTCTCGCCTCCATATTTCTTCCTAAGAGCTCCGATGAGTTCAGTTCCAATTTGTCCGTAGCTGCCAGTCACCAGTATCCGTTTCATTCTATCATCCCTCAGGATATGATGTATGTACGCGAGAGGCCGAGAAGTCCTCGTTTTAAGTGTTGACCTTAAGTTTGAATTCCTTCGTTGTCGTTCAGGAGGTAGACTGAATAGTAAGTTTTCCAACGGTAGGTTGTGGGATAGGAATGGTTTCACAGCGCAGCATATCTTGGATTGGTCCATCACTTGCTGTTGTTGTTATTCTGATTGGTGTCCTGAATTTTCAACTTGTCACGAAATATGATTTGCTTACTTCTATCAGTAACTACGTACATTTACTATCACTCTCGCCTCTTATTATGTTCTACAACCCTATTCATTTGCTCCTCATCTTTCTCTTCATAGCTGTGTTCGGTTGGTTTTGATGGAGAGATCCGCTCTCAGTCATCTTTTTCTTTCTTTCATTCTTCGCTTCAGGTGTGAATTGGCAACCTTCTCCGTACCTATACCCCCCAGGAGTTGTAATCGACTATCTCCCGCTGTTCTTTTTTGTTGTACCGGGATCAGCTTTCGTCTTTTTCAATTCTTTAGAATCCGTTCTCTTCATCATTTCTGCAATCATTCTATCAATACTATCGGTTCTAACAATGGAGTTCGTGGAACTTGTGTGCACTCGTAAACTGAAATCCTACAGATCTGCTTTCCTCATATTCATAATTTCAGTCGTCTGGAGTTTCCTCCCAGCACTTCCACTATTGCTTCACCCGTATGTAAAATCTGTAATATCACTTCCATTCGGTCCAGTCGCCGCTCTCTTTGCTTTACCAACAATTGATAACTTCAGAGGGCCCAGACCAGTCTAAGGGAATAGTACTAACCTTATTCCATAATCAGATTGATATCTATATCACTACAGAAAGAGTATTGTGGAGAGGGAAGTCGAATGGACCTACCGAGAGGAATGAAGTGGGTTGGACCACTTTTTCTAATATTGTACATTGCTCTGTGGTTGAGCAGAGGTTTGGTCCCGTTTGCAATTATGTTGGTATATGCCTTCGCTATACCCCTTTTCTTGCCCTTAATCATCTTCGTCTTTATACTCCTCTTCATGGTTCTACAAGATAGACATGCTGAGACCACACTTGTAGCCTATCTGTGCTTCTTTGTGTCTGGGATTTTGATAGAACCTGTGCCAACTCCAATCGGAGGAATCCCTCTTCCTAATCCACCATTGCCACCACCGGATATAATGTCTGCACCAATCATGTTTCTCACGTCATTGGTGGGTCTACTTGTACTCCTAATCCACAGCTCTTATGTCACCCCAGTGATTGTAGTTGCTATAATTGTTGAAATCTTATCCATTATCACTGTGCTAGTCACATCCTCTTTTGCTAACGGACAACTTGGATGTGTGCAAACCATGATCCTGCTTGTCATGATACTAATCTTCTTCACTTTCTCCTATATCCCACTCATCCCTTGGTTTGGTCATGTGCATTATATGCCAGTACCTCTCGGACCATTATCCGCGCTCATTCTTCTACCTCGGATTTCAGAGAAAAATACTCAATGAATGATGACATAGTGCGTGGAACCGCTGTTTTTTATTATCTTTTCAATCATATCTGCTTACCATTCGAGATAGGAGAAATTTCAGGAATGGAGTTTGGAAGAAGATCACACAGGATGGTCTGTATTGTTGTCGCAGGTCTGCTGTTTCTCAGTTCTGCATCTTCAGTAGCGGCAAATCAGTTTGTCCCTGCGATTGGTTCCACATTCATCACATTTTTTGGAGGATCCAACTTTGAGGATGCGACGAAGGTTGCCTTTGACAACGATGGAAACACCATACTGATTGGACAGACTCAATCAGACAACCTCAACACTACCGATAACGCTTTCCAACCTGACGAAGGTGGTGGAGATTGGGATGCATTCATAGCGAAGTTCAATCCAATGGGGGAACTTGCCTTCTGTAGTTACCTCGGTGGTACTGATTATGAACACATCACATCAGTGAATGTCGATGTTGATAACAACATAGTAGTTGCTGGAACAACAGCAAGCACTGGACTGCCAACAACACCAGGAGCACTTCATGAGACCCTGATTGGTTCGACCGATGGCTTTGTCTTCGTCATCGCACCCAACGGGACTATTCTATATGGGACATATTTTGGTGGAGCGCAAGAAGACTGGATTTACGGTATGGAGTTTGATGATTCGGGTAACCTGTTGTTTAGTGGTTGGACCAATTCAATTGGACTAGCAACCTCAGGCGTATATCAGACAGCATATGCAGGTGGAGGTGCTGATGCATTCGTTGCGAGACTTAGTGCTGACTGTTCAACACTACAGATGTTCACATATATTGGCGGCGCTGGTGACGACAGAGCTTGGTCGATGACAATTGATGACTCTGATGACTACATTATCAGTGGGGTTGCAGGAGCTGGATTTCCAATAACCGCTGGAGCCTATCAGAGCTCACATGGTGGACTCTCTGATGCCTATCTCACCAAGGTCTCTTACGCAGGAGACTCGTTGAACTTCAGTACATACCTCGGAGGTATAGCTAATGATCTGGGGCTTGGGGTCGATGTCGACAGCCAGGGTAACATTATCTTGACAGGTGACACGGAGTCTGATGATATCACCACACTGAATGCTGTCCAAGGAACTTTCGCCGGAGGAACCAATGACTTCTTTGCATCAAAGTTCAATGCGACAGGATATCCTTCCTTTGTGACATACATAGGTGGTAATGCAACAGACAGATGTTGGGACGCGAGAGTAGATGCTGATGATAATCTTGTTCTTGTTGGGAGAACGAGCTCGGTCGATTTTCCCGCATTTGCTGGTATGAATAATACAAAATCTGGTGGATTTGATGCTTGCGTGACTATGCTATCCTCAGATGGCCAGACAATCTACGCTTCTACCTTTATCGGTGGTGATGGAGAAGACATAGGTGAGGGCATTGCAGTCAACAGTCTCGGGGACATTGTGGTGACTGGTAGGACCTGGTCAGCCAATTTTCCAGTATCAGAAGGTGCTCAACAAGAGGAGATAGGAGGACTGTCAGATGTCTTTGTCTGTCATGCTCCGTTCTACAACCGAACTCTTCCTCCAACTGCTTCTTGGACGACAACATCTCCTACACCTAGTGGGTACCCTACCTTGGATACGACCACTATTTTGATACTTGCTGCAACTGGAGGTATCGTCGCCGTAATAGTTCTAGCAGTTCTATTGGTCTATAAGAAGTAGGGGACCTTTGGGTTTCCCAACTTTTCTTTTTGCAACCCTGTTCTAAGATTAGATTGATATCTAACCAATTCCATACTATACGTGGAGGTTTCGAGGAGGGCAGAAAGAAGGTATGAAAAAAGGAGTACAATCCACCATGCTGTTGGTTCTCCTTGTTCTCTCTATCATGCCTCTCTATTTTCCATTCGTCGTTGATTCCGGTGTCATTGACCCTCCTCGAAATCTTACACTGCAACACGAATTAGCCACTGAAACAACAGACCTAGTATCATTGACTTGGACATCTAGAAACCAGACAGATCCCCTCCCTGTGCAGAATAATTCTGTGCTCTCAGGGGACCATGTCATTCTCACGAGCGTCTGGGATGTCCCAGTCCTATCATCACGTATGACACTATCACGGGGATTCAATGAAACAAGAACCGGGCTAGTACCTGCTCCGATTTATGAAGATGCCTGGCCGACTCTTCTTTGTCGCAAAATTAATTATTCAATGGAACTCTTTGAGGGAATTCATGAAGGCGACAGAGTAGATATTGCGTTGAATATGAGCAGCAATGGTGATCCTGCCTTTGATGTCATGTTAGTACAAGGTGTTAATCCAGACGACAATATTACAGAGGTCAGAGATGGTGGAACACTCCTTTTCATGAGAGATGATTATGGCGGCGGTGGGGCAGAATCCCTTTCCTTCATAGCCAACGAAAGTTATGATATAGCTGTGTTTGTCTATTGCTGGGCTTGGGCTTATGTTGATAACATGACATACGACCTCTCGGTGTCTTCTCTATATTCAATCACTGCTGACAATGGAGAAACTGATCCATCCAGGATCAGATACGACACATACTATGAGATAGGGAATTCAGTCTTCAATGTGACCTTGGAATCTTGGGAGGGAACTGAGAGAAGAAAGTGGGAGTACAGGAATTTGTCATTTGTGAACTACTTTGCTCCTGACATCACTGTATTAGATGCAATCGATCTTGGTGGAGATATGTACAATATCACCTGGTTGTCAGTTGATCCGAACGAAGAGGATACCAATTACTTCTCAGTTTCGGTGAGTTATGACGGAGGTCAAACATATTATCTCTTGGCGCAAAATCATACTGACTCATTCTTTGTCTGGGACTCGACAGGTTTCTTGACCCAGGACTATCACATTAGAATCAAGGCATACAGTTTAGATTTCTCGAATCCAATATGCAGAGTTGACCATCCACCATCAAGCTACTGGCCAGGGGATTTCAGTACTGCATCGATATTACTAGAAGCTGGAGATGGACCCTATGATTGGTGGATACCATTACCTTCAACCCTGAGTTCCCCCGCAGACATCTCATACACGGTTGGTTCAATTGGAAATCAAATTGTTTGGATCCATTCAGACTCGTATCTTTCCTCATACCCGTTTGTTGTAACAAAGGATGGTGTAAACTACAAATCCGGATATTCTGTGAATAGAAGAATAGTTGTTTCAATTGATGATTTACCAATTGGCAGATATGAGTTTGAGGTGACTATGTTCAGCCTTTCTGATACTGTACTGGTTCAAGTAGTTCCATTATCGGATACTCTGAGTCTGGCAGATACTGCACTTCTTTCAGGAATAGCAAGAGGTGTTTCATTGGGTTCAGCGATTGTAATCCTAATGTCAATTGTTTCCATCAATCGTTTGGTGAGAAGAAAGAAGTTCGAAGCCATGACCGCTGTTGAACCGTTAATAATTGTTGACCCAAGTTCCATCCTTTTGACAGATACGGAGGATTCTTAGCAATTGAGGATAAAGATAGTTTTGTGAGGAGGTTTGTGAGAAGAAATGAAACTTGATAATGAAGGTTTGATACTTTTTCTCGTAATCTCTTTACTTATCTTCAATTGTCCAAATGCCTTCGATTATGGTTTCATGGACTCTCCTCGAAACCTCCTTTATGGATATACTAGTGCTGAAACTAATGTTTCATTTACTTGGACCTCAAGATGGCAACCAGAACCTCAAGATATCGTCAATTTCTCATCAATAGCTGGCGATCATATTATCATTCGTAGTTCATGGGATATCCCAGTAGAATCTTCATCGATTCGGATTCAGAGTGGGATCTACGACACTCGAACAGGAGATGTGGCAGCACCAATAGATCCCGATGTGTGGCCTCGTCCCCTCTGCTGTGAGCAAAATTATACTTGGGAAACATTCAGTGGAATTCATGCAGGAGATAAGATTCGAGTATCTCTAAACTTCAGTGAGGAAGGGGATCCAGCCTTTGATGTATGGTCTTGGAAAGATTCAGACCAAGACAATGAGATCGACGTAGGTGAACTCGGAATGAGTTCATTGATTCAAGTGGATGTGGGAGGTTTGGGGGTGAACGAGTCCGCAACCTTCAGGTCGCTATTCACCCAAGATATCGCAATCCGAGTCTTTTGTTGGACTTACGCATATAGAAGCAACATGACATACATTCTCAATGTTGATACTAGAGAATCTGTTTCGATTGAGAATGAATCCGGTAATCCATCAGAGGTTATCTTTGACACCTACTATTTACTACGGAATACCACAGCGAATATCACATTGAGTGCATCATATGACTCTATAGCGGTGTCGACTCAATTTAACAGTGTGACTTTCGGGAACTACTTTGTACCTCATATCGAATTCGTTTATCCTCCTCCCACATCTGTGAATAATGACAATTCACAGTTCGGGATGAGTCAGGAGATACTTCAGATACCAGTCCGTGAGGGTATTGTTCAGCTCACATGGTATTGTAGTGACCCGAATGCAAATGATACAAACTACTATTCTGTCTGGCTTAGTAGTGATGGAGGATTTACATTCCAGTTACTAGCGCAGAATCTTACAGAAAATCATTACGACTGGAACTCCACTGGATTCATCGATTCAGATTACATCTACAGGATACGAGCCTATAGTTTAGATCTGACTATGGAGATTAATACAACACGTCTCTGTTCAACTGCAACTCCTCCAGGGAGTTATTGGCCTGGTGATTATGCGGATGTGGTCACTGACTACTGGCCACAACATATCATCCCTGTTACTAGTTCCGATACTACCTCAATTACCGATGACAACCCATCTGCGACTACCGACTTTCTCTCGCCATTGCTTGTCCTCTCGATTGGCATAAGTGCTGGAATGATATCCGGTATAATAGTGGTAGAGATCCTCAGGAGGAAGAGAATTACAAAAATTGAATGATGAAGTGAAAGGAGAGAAATTTCCAGTTAATTCTACAGAAAAAGTAGAGAATGGATTAATAGTTGCGACCCAGTTCAACACCTGGAAATTCATGAAGGCAGTTGTTGCATTGAATCATTCCACTGTCTGGTATTTTGGTGTGTGAGTAGTTGTAAGTTGCTTTGCATTTGGGACACTCAATTGTCAGCGTTGCATATCTACTGTTCAATTCGCCACGAAGAGTAGGAAGTCCTAAAATCTCCCAAACCCCTACTGTTTTAGCACTGGTCAAAAGAGGAAGTTCTCTAGAGCTGATTTCTAGATTCTCGTCAGTAAGTTCTCTACAGTCATTCAAATCATAGATGATATCTACATTGGATGCAACTCTGACTAGATATTTTAATAGAGGAATTAGATTGGGTTGTTTTGAATAGACTGGATAGTCACATTGATGCTTTTCAACAATTGATGATGACTGTTTCAATATCCCAATAATCGTGTTCAGGAATTTGTCAGATGGGACAGTTACACGTATCCCAGTTTCCCATCCATCTGGTCCAATCATCTTCCCTGCAACTACTTCTCTCTTTTTTACTGAAGTAGATATTACTACAATTGTCCTATCACCCATTGGATACAAGATTAGATACTGCGGATAGACAACCATCAGCTTTGCTTCACTTCCCATATCGCTCAATACTCCTCCGAACAGAACTTTGGAAAGAGTTGACGTGGATAATCTCTCAATCATTTCATACCCGGCTGACAATTCCTTCAGTAATTTCATGAATGTTGAATCTCCCTCATGTTCCTTCTCCTTTCTTACAAGAGCATAGAGGGGATTCATGTAGCTTCGTTTCTCTTCTCTCTCAAGTTCCAGTGGGACAATGTCCTTTGGCAATATCACGAGTCCTCTAGGAATAGGTACCTCAACTATCATTCCCATTTGAATTCCTATCACATCGAATAGATTAGAGTCCTGCATGTAGATTACTGGGTATTGTAATCCTTCCAATTCGAGTTTCTGAAAGAATCGAAATCGACCTGTCTGGTAGGTGACCTTGGTGCCTGGCTGTACCTGAGATCCAGCATGCCAGACGTAGATCCTCTTTGACGTACTTTTTAATAATCCAGTAAACATCTGGTCTGAGTTTGCCTCCATAACTTGTCGGATGCTTTCGAAAACTAAATCCAATCTCGACTCATCGCTTTGCATGTTATTATCACCTAGAAATTCGTACCACAAGTTGGACAGATGAGATCAGGGTCAATGAACGCTTGTTTGCACTTCTGACAGAATACAGGCAGTATTTGGTCCGGACTTATTTTAGGCAAAACATTGAGAGGAGCATCTTCCTCCCCCAAATTATAAACAAAGAAGGACTTCTTGCATTTGCATTCTATCGCTATGCCTATTTTCCAAGATTCATCCCACTCATTTTGCCCTGTTAATTGTATGATAGGTTGCCAGGGTCGGTCCAGTTTTTTAATCCCGTTGACTGGATCATATTCAATCTTACTTTTCTTTCCACAATGAGGGCAGACTGTCTGTTCTTTTAGCACTCTCTATCCCACTCCAACTTGACTTACATCATCGACTTCCTCGTATATAAGATATATGAAGAAGAAAGAGATGGTGCTTGGATTTAGGATTTTCAAGCATCCATATCTACTACTTCTTCAGAAGCAGCCAGTCAACAGACTGAATTGCTGCCTGAGCTGCTGCCAATCTTGCTATCGGTAGTCTATATGGTGAGCAGGACACATAGTCTAGCCCAATCTCATGAAAGAATCCAACTGACCTGGGGTCTCCACCATGCTCCCCACAGACACCAAGCTTGATGTCGGGTCGGGTCTTTCGACCACGTTCAATAGCAATCTCCATGAGTTGCCCAATTCCTCTTTTATCGATGCTAACAAAGGGATCGTTTCGGAGAATGTGTCTATCGAGGTATTCTGGGAGAAATGTGTCGATATCATCTCTGGAGAATCCAAATCCCATCTGAGACAAGTCATTCGTTCCGAAGCTAAAGAACTCAGCAGACTCAGCCATGTCTCCTGCACGCATGCACGCACGAGGAGTTTCAATCATGGTTCCATACATGTATGGTATATCTACTCCAACATCGTTCCTGACCTCTTCATAGACGCGGTCGACTATGAGTTCCATGGTCTTGAGCTCAGCGCTCCCAATGGTCACTGGAATCATGATCTCGATCTTTGCTTTCTTACCATCCTTGATCAGTTCTGCACCAGCTTCTAGAATTGCCCTCACCTGCATCTCATAGACTTCAGGATAGGTTATACCCAATCTCACTCCTCTGTGTCCCATCATGGGATTGCTCTCATGGATCTGTTCTCCACGTTTTCTGACCTCATCAAGAGGAATTTCAAGAGAGTGTGCTAGTCTCTCCTGTCCAATTCTAGACTGAGGAACAAACTCATGCAGAGGTGGATCGAGTAGCCGAATAGTGACAGGTAATCCATTCATCACCGCTAGTGTAGCTTTGATGTCTTCTTTCACAAATGGTTCAAGCTCACTCAGAGCTCTCAGTCTCTCACTACGTGTTTTACTGAGAATCATCTTTCTCAGGAGGAAGAGTGGTTCATCACTGCCTTCTCCATAGAACATGTGCTCCGTCCTCAAGAGACCAATACCTTCTGCTCCAAATTCAAGGGCAATTTTGGCATCATCCGGTGTGTCAGCATTTGCCCTCACGCCAAGTCTTCGATACTTGTCTATTAAGCCCATGAACTCCTGAAGTTTTGGATTCTCGGTTGCTTCAATCATTGGAAGTTCGCCATCGTAGACGAGACCTTGAGTTCCATTGAGGGTGAGAACATCACCTTCCTTGTAGATCTTACCGTTTATTGTTACAGTCTTTTCAAACGTGTTAATGTCTAATCCACTTGCTCCAACAATACAACACTTTCCCCAACCACGAGTCACAAGCGCTGCGTGACTGGTCATTCCTCCTCGAGCTGTTAGGATTGCAATAGCAGCTCTCATTCCTTCGATGTCTTCAGGACTTGTTTCTTCACGTACAAGTACTACATGCTTTCCTTTTTTGTTCCCTTCAACCGCAGCTTCGGATGTGAAGACTATCTGACCCACAGCTCCTCCAGGACCTGCAGGAAGCCCCCTAGCGATAGGTGTTTCTTTCTTCTCAGCCTCGGGATCGAGGATTGGATAGAGAAGCTGTCCAAGTTGTTCGGGAGCAACACGGAGTATAGCAGTTGGTTCATCAATGAACTTGGTGTGAAGCATGTCCATAGCAATGGTTAATGCCGCAGTAGCAGTTCTCTTTCCAACTCGATGCTGGACTAAGAACAACTTTCCCTCCTGTATTGTAAACTCAATGTCAAGCATATCACGAGTATCATCCTCAAGTTTGTCCTTGATTGCTACGAGTTCTGCATAGATGTCCGACATGGTTTCCTCAAGGGTTGGAAGGTCCTTGCTCTGCTCGTTCTTACTGTCCTCGTTCATCGCATTGGGAGTACGGGTTCCTGCAACGACGTCCTCTCCCTGTGCATTGATGAGGAACTCACCATAGAACTTGTTTTCTCCAGTAGCTGGATTTCTAGTGAAAGCTACTCCTGTAGCTGAACTGTCACCCATGTTGCCGAATACCATGCTTTGTACTGTGCACGCAGTCCCCCATTCGTCAGGAATGTTTTCGATTCGTCTGTACGCAACAGCACGTGCTCCGCCCCAGCTCTTGAATACTGCACCGATCCCTGCCCAGAGTTGTTCGTAAGGATCATCAGGAAATTCCTTTCCAAGGGTCTTTTTGATGGCATCTTTATATTCGTCGCATAACTCCTTCAAGTGTTCTACTTTCAGACAGGTGTCTGTCAGACAACCAACTTCTTTCTTCTTTCTCTCAAGGATTCTCTCTAATTCTGCCCGAATACCGTGACCTTCCTCAGGTTCGATTCCTTCTGCTTTTTCCATTACAACATCACTGTACATTGTGATGAGTCGTCGGTAAGAGTCATAGACGAATCTCTCGTTCTGTGTTACCTCTATGAGACCTGGAATCGTTGAAGTTGTAAGTCCAACATTGAGAACGGTTTCCATCATCCCAGGCATACTCTGTCTGGCTCCAGAACGACAGGAAACCAATAGGGGGTTTTTAGGGTCGCCAAACTTCATGCCCATATAATCTTCAATTTGCTTCAGCGCTTGTCTTGCCTGTTCCTTGACGCTATCACTCAGTCCTCCAGATGCAAGGTAAAGGTTGCAAACCTCAGTTGTGATTGTAAAGCCTGGTGGTACTGGTAAACCAAGTAGTGTTGCTCCTGCGAGAGAAGCTCCTTTTCCCCCCAGCAGGTTCTTCATAGTCCCATCACCATCAGCTTTGCCTGCGCCGAATATGTACACGTGTTTATCTTTACTCATCTTATCATTACCCACCATTTTGATTTGATTTAAGGTGAGTTTCTACCCAGTATCATGTGGCTAGATTGAATATATCATCAACCAGAGTGTTAAATTCTCTAGGCTTAGTCCGGTTTCACTCTGGTTCATTATTAAACATTCTATAGTGGCGATAAGTAACCTTATTCATGCGGTCTATCACGCGTGTAACACTGGAAATATTCGGTGTTTGTAACCTGATTTGAACTCTTCAGAACTATCATATAGTATTATGAAAGAAATGGAGGTCTATGGTGCCTCTTTGAAACCGTGTTTTTACAAATTTACAAAATCATCATTATAAATAATTGATAGATAATCTTCTGTAATCATTTCGAGAATGCCGCGCCCACCACACTTTGCTGTTGGTTAGTATTCATTCTTGATTTGAAATGGCTAAAGTTGGTTGCAGTTATGGTACAAGTTCATACAGTTATCAAAATGGGACTAGTAATCGGTCTTCTTGTATTGCTTTCAGTTCCCATCGTTGATATGTCCCAACGATCAAACAATGTAACACAAGAATTCAGTAACACGCCTTCTCCATCAGTAAATCTGGCACAAGTATATGATTCTTCAACCTTGAACTTTGTTAATATGACGAGGAACATTGATGGGAACGATGCTGTATCAATTGAGCAGATCTTTTTCCGTATTGGAACATTAAAGATTCTTGATCCCGCGTTGTCCTCACTCTCTCCATCCGAAGTAAGCTATTTGATTTCCCAAGTTCTCTCATTTCAAAGATCTTCTGGAGGCTTTGGAAACTGGAAAGGAGATCGTAGTAGCGTTTCACCAACACACATGGCTCTACAAGTTCTTGATTGGCTAGGATACTCGGGTTTGAATAATACCGCAATAGAACAATACCTTGACAGACTACAGAACACACTAACAGATGGATTCAACTCTCACCTGCTAGATACTGATAGTGATGTCCATTCATCATATCACGCAATCAGGTCATATGAGCTAATCGGGAGTGCGCCTACAAATGTGACAGCGGTTGTTGAATATTTCAGAAGAGCTCAGAATCTGGATGGCGGCTTTGGTCTCCAAACAAATAATGAGAAGGGCATTTTTTGGACATCTCGAGCAACAGTTACGCAGGACGCACTATTAGGATTAGCAGTGTACGGCGCAGAAGCAGGTAATCCGACTGCAGCTTTGAATTTTGTTCAAGGCCTTCAGTTGATAGACTCAGGAGGCTATGTTAACCAAATTGATATCCTTAGTACATCTGCAAGCTACACAGCTGCAGCTTTGGATTCAATATACTATCTCAATGGAACTGCTTTGAATATCACATCTGTGACTAACTACCTGTACTCACTTGAAACTTTGAATGGTGGATTCAGGTACAATCCAATAAGTACAGATTCTTCTCTAATTGGAACCTATTTTGCAGTCCACGCCCTTTCTATATTGGGAGAATCTCCAACAAACATTACTGCAACCATAGATTATGTGTCGCATCCTCCCATCAGTGATGGTTACGGGGGTGTACCTGGAGATTCTCCCTCCCTTAGGGAGACCTTTGATGCAGTATACACGCAAATTCTAATGGATCAGATTCCTGACAATGTTCAAGGAATCATAGATTATGTAGCATCATATAGGAATCCTGATGGTGGTTTTGGTCTTACAGGATCCTTTGTTGAGAGTACTCTTCGAGCTCTTGAAACATACGATTTACTCGGTGTTGCATTTCCCAGTCCTTCAGAAACCATTACATATCTGCAGAACCTGCAACAACCGAATGGAGGCTTTGTGAAGACTGCAGGTGATACTACTGCCTTTGTTGTATCAACCTATAGAGCTGTACGGGCTCTAGAAATACTTGAGGCTCTACCACTCAATGTGAATAATGCGATATCATTCTTGCAAGGAATACAAAATGGCGATGGCGGTTGGGGAGGTTTCATTGGAGACACAAGTGATGTTACGAGCACCTATCGTGCGGTTCGAGGTTTAGATATTCTTAATTCGCAACCTCTGAATCCTAACCAAGCAATTACTTTCCTCCAAAGTAGTCAGAATGCTGATGGTGGTTTTAGAAGGAGTCAGTTCGACAATGTCCGCCCCAACAATGTTTCCCACGCAATCTACACCTACTCTGCAGTTAGGGCACTTCATATTCTTGGAACTGCTCCACTGGATTTGATTGGCGCTCATGATTATATAACATCTCTTCAGAATTTGGATGGAGGTTATGCAGAGCATCCTGGCTTTACTTCCAACATTGCATATACCTATACCTCGGTATTTCTTCTAAGTAACTTCGACCTCTACACCCTATCTTCTAGTACAACAACGACTACAAATACCAATTTTCCTCCAGTTGGTTTACCTGATCTTCTACTGTACTTAGGAATGGGACTAGTAGTGATCGCAGTCATCACTGTTGTTCTTCTTCGTCGCCGAAAATAGGTGTGGAAAAAATGAAGAGCAATCGATGCTTCCTTGGCATTTATGTCATTCTGACGTTGCTCTTCATTTCGACATTTTCTAACAACTCTGTGACAATATCTGTATCATCATCTCTTGATGAACCATACCTGGAGTTTGAATTTACTCCTTCACAACAATCGGTTTTCCAGAATACAACATTTAATCATGAAGTCATGTTATTCGTACAGAGGTCGCAGGATGTTGGAGATGTAGCAGTACCCTCCATGGACGTAGCATATAATTTAGGAATGTCGATTCATTATCTGACTGTATTTGGCTATCCAGCTCCAGATAACCTAGTAGCAGAGGTTCTGAATTTTATTAATTCTTCTAGGAATGAAGATGGAGGCTATGGAAATTGGAATGGAGCAAGGAGTTCAGTTGAGTCAACCTTTCAAGCACTCCAACTATTAGTCACATACAATAACCTCTCTGTCCTTTCTATAGAAAGTGTAAATCGAACCGTTGGGTTCTTAGAACAACTAAAGACATTTGACAAAGGCTACTTACCATTACCCCAGTGGGATGCTCCTGATGTTTCTTCTACATACAGAGTAATCTATGGATTAAATCGAATTAATACAGAATTTCCCAGCATTAGTGTTCAGATCGATAATTCATCTAGTGGATTTATCAACAGTACATTTGTTCCCCCCATTTTTGTCAATGGCGCTTCCGGATTCTCTGAGAATCTAGGGGGACCGGCTGAGCTTCTGGCATCCTTGAATGCCGTCCAAGCATATCTCCTATTGAATATCACAGACACACCTTACTTCGAATCAGTTGCGAAATTCATGAATTCCCTGATTGCGACAAATGGCGGAGTGGCTGGTTACGCGGGAGGTTTGCCAACAATGGGTTTTACATCAGCTGCTATACAACTCTACCATCTTTTCAAAACAGAAACATCATTCGCAATTGATGATTACCTTCCAAGTACTTTTCTTGAAGATGGTCTTAACTACATTCTCGCTAATAGAGAAGCAGGATCTGGATTTACAGCATCAGAGCGGGATACAACTGCAGAACTAAGGTCCTCCTTTTTTGCACTACGAATTCTTCACCTTCTTGATGAACACAGCCTTCTTTCAACGATACCTGATCTCACTGGTGTCTTTAATTATCTCGTGGAGGGAGTTCAGCCAACCTTTGGATACGCGAATTATCCCGGTGACGTTCCTGATATTTCATACACAGCTCAAGCAATACTCATTGGAAAACTCATTGGTAATAGCTCTTATGTCGGTCCAGGAGTTAGCGAATACGTTGAACGCACCTATAGTGAAACAGGAAGAGGATTTGGTTTTAGGCCTGGATCTTCTGCTAGAGTAAAGTATACCCACTTTGGAGTCAGGGCAACTCGAAGTCTTAATGGACCGTTAACAGTCGCTCAAAATATCGTTCAGTATCTATTAGACTCCCAGAATGAGGGTGGAGGATTTGGAGAACGACCAGGTTCTACAATTAGCTACTTGACTCACACCTATTGGGCAATTACTGCTCTCAACCTCCTAGGAAACATTCAAAGGTTTCCAATTGATCCAACCTCTGTCCTAAGCTGGTTGACTTATTTAGAAAAACCCGATGGGACCTACTCTAATTTTCCCGGTTTCAATTCAACTCTAACATCTACATATCGAGCCATGATGATTCGATTGTTACTAGACGATGATATAGATGCCAATAGCTCTCTAAAGACTACTCTTGCTGATTACCAACAGATATCTGGTGGATATGTCTCATCCTTGGATCGAACTGCTCCTTCAATGGAAGCCACGTTCTATGGTGTTGCCCTATCACTTATGCTAGACATACCTCTTAATGATACACTTCTTCTTGACTTCGTATTCTCGCTACAAAATGGAGACGGAGGTTTTGGTTTACGACCTGGATTTTCAAGTAGAGTTGAATCTACATTTTACGCTATTCTGACTCTAAAACTGCTATATGAAAATCTGGAATCATTAGAACCCACAGACCTTAGCGAAGATCCTGAAGATTTCTACTCACCAATTATTGTACCTACGTTCATCCCAGTCATCGACAATTATCGAGTGTTTCAGAATTCCTACGTACTCTCATCGACCATCATTGAACCTGAGAGTTCACTGGTCCATGTTTGGGTAGAAGCTGATTGGACATCTGATGAATCAGGAGATATAGTATATCTTGAGTTCGAGGGAGTTCCAAGTGAAATCTATCAAAATGAATGGATTTTCATCATGGGAACATTTGATGCTGATGGTGAATTGAGATTCAGGGTTCATGCATCAGATTCCAATGGAAACTCAGCAGTAACCGAGTATTATTTCCTTACTTCCCTCTCAGATATTCATTCTATACCTATCCCTAGTCAGAATCTTACTGCAGCTTTACTTCCCTTCATTCTTCCAATATTCCTCATCATTGGTTCTGTTGATGGATTTTCCCTACATAGGCGAAAGAGAAACTCCGAAAGAAGTGATGTGAAAATGACCCTACAATCCAAAAGAAGAAACGAAATCTTTGGCAATGAATCACTGAATATTATCGCGTTCATCATGGTTTTTGGTACTATCGCGATACTTGCCAGATTCTTTATCCAGGATGCGGTTCTCATTCTGGAGAACTCCATATTCCTCTTCAGATTTCTGTTGGGCATGATCGTCATTCTCGTTGGAAAGTATGTTATTGGTCTGAAAACATTGGGTCTCTTTGGCCCAACTGTCCTTGTAATATCGCTACTTGCTCTAGGTCCTTTTTGGGGGCTTCTGATTTTCCTCAATATATTCGTAGTTGGTTACGTGATTAGGGCGCTTATCAGCCAGTTCAATTTAGCTGTTGGATTTCGAATTGGAATACTAATGATATTCACCGTTGCGTTTGTTGGTTTATTGGAATTACTTGGAGAAATCTTTCTGATTCCGATTCTTAGTGGTTCAATACTAGTACCAATCATAATCACTCCTTGGTTCATTGATAGGTATGTCATTGAGTCAGAGCAAGAAAGCCAGCTTATAGCCTTCCAACGCTTGTTGACGACATTAGGAATTTCCATTGTCTCATTCATTCTCATGAGTATTGATACTCTTGTTCTAATCCTAATCAGTAATCCAGAACTTTGGGTCGTTCTATCAGCAAGTGTCCTATATTTTGGACGAAACACAAAATACACAACAGTGGATAAGAAACGGTTCACTCGATTGTTCGCCAAGGGTGAGGATCCACTCTCAGTTCAAATCAGAAACCGAAATTATATTGCTAAATACAACTCGAGCATGCTATTCTCAGTAATTAACAAGTACAATCTGAAAGATCAATTCGACAAGTGGCGAGTTCCAACTGCAGAACTCTATTCCATTATCAATAGTGAGAATCAGATTGATGATTTGATGATGCGTTTGAAAACAGAGAAGCAATTTGAGAATGGCTTTGTTATCAAACCCTCCCAAAGTTATGGCGGAAAGGGAATCATGGTGGTAAAGAATCGGGATGAAAATGGGAATTTCCATGTTGGTTCTGAAATCTATGCTCCACGTGTAGTAGAAACGGAAATTCGTAAAATCGTCAAAGGAGAATATCTGACAAGTCAAACAAAATCCGATTACGACATTGTCATCATAGAAGAAAAAGTGGTCAATCATCCCGATTTGGCAAAGATCTCCACTGGTCTGCCAGATGTTCGGGTCATCGTCTTTCGAGGAATCCCAGTTATGGCGATGATGCGACTCTCAACAGTTGCGAGTGATGGACTAGCAAATTTGAAACAAGGGGCAATTGGAGCTACTGTCAGAATTGCTGATGGTAGAGTGACTCGCGCTGAAATGAAGGGGATTGAGGTCAAGAATCATCCAGATACAGGTGAGCTCATTGTTGGATTTACACTTGAGAATTGGGATGAGATCTTATCTACAGCCTGTCTAGCTCAAAAGAGTACTGGATTAGGATATGCAGGTGTAGATATTGTAATTGATGAGAACAACCGTGTTCTTGTTCTTGAGGTGAATAAACGACCTGGTCTTGAAATTCAAAATGTGAATCAAAGTAGTCTCTTGAATCGCTTTGAGTTCATAGAACAGAATAATCTAGATGCCACAGAGCTATCTCCGATTGCTGCTGCAAGGTATGGGATGAATTTGGCAAGGACAAATTGGGAACAGAGGGGTGATTGAATGGAATATACAATTGAAACAGCGGGAAGAATACGCGCTACGAAATATATTGGGGGATTTATACTCATCATCATAATGGTTGCTTCAATTGGAGTTGTCTATGGACAAGAAGTTCAAGAAACGAAGCGAGGTTCAGCTGAGTTTCGGCTAAGCTATCGATACTTCCTGAAAAACGAGGGGCCACTTGATCTTACATCGGTAACCCTTCGACTTGCTGAGTTGAAAGACTGGGAACCAATACAGAAAGTATCTAATTTCGTGATTGATACAGCTCCAAATCAGACTACAATAGATGAGTATGACAACCATTATCTTTGGTACGAATACACAGATTTCAGAATCAATCAGACTCTTGACCTCTGGTTCCATGCTAACGTTACCTTGGACTTTGTAAACTATGCAACACCTGATCTTGCAGTTCAGCCATATAATGTAGAGGATGAGCTATATCAACTGTATACAGCGTATCATCCTCTTTCTGATTATACCGATCCCAACATAAGACACATAGCCCAGCTTTTAGAAATTCCAAATGACCCGATTGGGACCGCGTATAACCTTTACAATTTTACAGCGAACTACATTGACTATCGACTACTAAGTTCCATTCGAGGTGCAACATATGCACTAAGAAATCATGAAGGTGACTGCGATGAATACACAACCCTCTTTGTTGCATTAGCTCGGTCATTGGGAATTCCTGCTGTAAGCCACACAGCATGGCTTGCAGAATTTGAAACTGGATTCGTTGGCACTGATGATGGAGCAATTGCCCATGCATATCCAATGTTCTTTGTTCAAGGAGTTGGCATGCTTCCAGTAGATCCAACTCGAGGCAAAGATAGCATCTTTGACAACTGGCTTAAGACTGACCACAAAAGAATCACTATGACACGTGGACCTGACAATCCATATCGACTCCTACAATACCGTTGGCTCCCAGTAGAAGGACTCTCAGATCCATCAATAATCAGCAACTACACAATAATGATTCATGAAATGAATACAGTGTACACATCGATATTAAGGAGTCTAATAATACTCTCTTTAGTTAGTATTCCAGCAATATTCGGATTGATGAATGTCGTAGTTGGATTCAGAATTCGAAAGGAGAACAAACAGAAACTGGAACGGTTGCTTTCACCTGAATAGAACGTTCGAAAATGATATGTTCTATAAGAGCCGAAAGCCTTTTTCCTAAAGCCTGTCGGTCCTGATTGACTTCATACGAGGATTGTAGCATGATTGACCTTACAATGAATGAGTTTCAACTTGAGAGAACTGTCGAGAGATGTCGTGAACGAAACATCGTCATACCGACCTTTGAACAGATGAAGGATCCTTCCAAGACACCTGACAGAATAAAGGATGAACTGAAAGACATCGAGCTCTGGGATGTTGTCCCACAAAACCTCTTCCGAATCACTTGGAAAAACGAACCTATTGACAAGGGCGGTCTCTTCCAACCATTAGCAAATTACATGGAGGTGCCTTCCGAACTCACTGGAGTAGAAGCCCGTATCATTGCACTAGTCGGCAAATGGTTTCCAACAGGTGCCCACAAAGTTGGTGCAGCCTTTGGATGTCTTGTTCCACCACTGGTCACTGGTCAATTTGATCCTACCTACCACAAGGCTGTGTGGCCGTCAACTGGCAACTATTGCAGGGGAGGAGCCTATGACTCTACCCTTCTCGGGTGTGATAGCGTTGCTATCCTTCCTGAAGAAATGAGTCAAGAACGATTTGACTGGCTTAAGAGTGTAGCAAGTGAAATTATCAAGACACCAGGAAGTGAGAGCAATGTCAAGGAAATCTATGATAAGGTCAATGAACTTGTGGCAACGAGAGACAATGTATTCGTCTTCAACCAGTTCAACGAGTTTGGTAATTACCTATGGCACTATGAAGTCACTGGAAAGGCGATGAGAGAAGTACTGAACAAAGAGCTCGGGAATGACACCTATCAAGGTCTCTGCCTTACGACGGGGTCTGCAGGGACTATCGGAAGTGGAGACTTCATGAAGCAAGCATACCCCCAGTCCAAGGTAGCTGCTGGCGAAGCAGTCCAGTGTCCCACACTCTGGCTCAATGGATATGGTGCTCATAGGATCGAAGGCATAGGGGACAAGCATGTACCCTGGATCCACAACGTTAGGAATACTGATCATATCATCGCAATCGACGATAACGATTCCATGAACTTAATTCGTCTATTCAATGAGGATGCTGGAAAGAAGTATCTTGTAAATGATATCGGCGCTCCAGAACCTTTGGTCAACGACCTCTCACTGCTTGGTATTTCTAGCATCGCGAACCTTTTGATGGCAATCAAATTTGCGAAGTACTATGAACTCACAAAGAATGATGTTGTCTTGACTGTCTTTACTGACTCTATGGACATGTATCAGTCAAGAATCATGGAGGCAAGAGACGAGTTTGGAAAATATTCAGAGAAGGATGCCATCAGGGACTACCATCGACATCTCATTGCTCAAAAGACCGATGCCATGATAGAACTTGACCACTACGACAGAAAACGAATTCATCACCTGAAGTATTTCACATGGATTGAGCAACAGGGAATGGAGCTAGATGAGCTGAATGCTCAATGGTACGACTACCCCGGATCCTGGGAACGTGTTCAGCAGATGACTCCCAAGATTGATGATCTAATAGTGCAATTTAACGAAAAAGTTGGGTTGATCTAGAAACCAAGTCTCTAGACTCAACGCCTTCGAATCAGTACCGCAATGACTACAATGACTCCAATGATCACCACTCCTGCAGCGACTACAATTATCATCGACGACCATGGAATGATTGCTGGCTCGACAACTATCAGCACTGTATCAGACGCCGAGTTACCTCTGACATCATAGACTGTGACAGTATAATTGTACACACCAATACTATGTCCATCAACATTTACAGTAATTACTTCACTAGAGAGATTCCAACTACCAGAACTGGATAGGGTTCCATCGAGACGTATCTCATACCTGCTTGGATAGTCATCAGATGCATGCCAACTGATACTATTACCTTGTTGCCCTTCGTAATAAGTCAGGTCAGATGGATGGTCAATCACTGGTTCAATTGTTTCACTATATTGCTCTATCCCTATTCGTTCTAGGGTGACCTCACCAGTATCTGCTCCAGTGGTGGTGTTGTATGCATCCACAGAATAGTGAGTGAGGAAACCATCTGTTTTTAGATATGCAACATGGACATATAGTGTATAGTTAGAATAGACCGTAGCTTGACCTGCATGAAGCACCCAGTCTGCATCTGCCCAACTATACCCCCAAAAGAAGGGATCTTCAGTGTCAAGGGTGAAGTTCTCAACAGTGTGTGTAGTCTGCGCTAGTGTGCTTAATAGAGCCCAGTTACCAATTGGCAAATATACATTGTACATGGCCACGAAAGTCAATATCTCGATTCCGAGTTGGGTTCCGTTGGCATAATACGCATTCATGACAGTATATGGTATATCCGTCCAGTTGTCCATTGAGTCTGGTATAGTCAGAAGGGTGTCATTAGAAACAAGGTATATCTCTTCATCAATTTGGAAACCTGTACCATTAAGATGCATCATGAAATGTATCTCATCATCATATGCAAATCCCCATTCAAAGCCCTGATCAGTTTGCGCATTGACTGGTAAAGCAGATATTAGCATAGTTAGAATTAGAATGACAACCAATTTTTGAACACGTATCAAATTTCTCTCCTTCTGGAATTATTCTAAAAACAATTCCACAAATTTCGTTAAAAACAAATTGACAGTCGAGAAAAGTAGCTTGAATTTCTGATAGAAAATCTGGAGCAGGATGAACTGATGCCCAATGGTTCGACTACCCAAGATACTGAGAACATGTTCAAAAGGTGACCCCAGAAAATTCCAAACTCATCGTCGATTTCAATGACCGTGTTGGTCTGATTTGGTTCAGCGGACTCCTAGTAAAAGTCCCCGCTTATCGTGATGCAGTCTGCACGACATTTGCTGAAATACGTCAGAATCTAGTATATTCTGGAAAAAAGACCGATTCTATCTGGACCCGCCTGCAAGAGGGATTGCTAGCAGTGAATTATCGATAGTTTTCGGTTATGTTGAAAACTCAGTGGAGTGCGAAAAGTGCGAAGGAACAGAGTAGTTGCTATTCCACTACTTATAGTCCTCCTAGCTTTGCTCCCGTTTCTCAGTTTTCCGGTCCCTTCTTATGATTCCTTGTCAAACGATATCATAGGTCCAGACAATAAGAGCCATCTATTTTACACATCTGATCTTAAAACCGGGACCTTGAATCCCGTCTTAATTCAACACACTGGTACTTCATCTGGAATGACGACCTCTGATTCAGCAAGAACCGATGTAGATCGTTATCCCTCAGCAGAAGTCTATCTGCCTGCTGGAGCTCCTATCGATTACTTTTCAGGCGAAGGAACAGGGGGCTACTATCTCGTTGGATCTAGTGGTTCAGGCGACTTTGGTTCAGTCGCAGGGTCAATCTCATTCTGGATTAAATGGGACCTTACTGCTCCCCATGGAAGATTCTGGGGACAACACGCCAACTTCGAAACACGTTGGACGAGCAATCGTTTGGTTTTAGACTGGGGTTCTGATACTACTGCACAGGGAACAAAATCTGACTGGCTTGTAGACCACTGGTATTTCATCGCCATTTCGTGGAATGAGACATCGAACTATCTCGCTATATTCTGGGGCGATGAAACTACTGTCCCTGTTGAGGATTATGTAACATATGGCTGGACGGTTTCAGTTGTTGGACTCCACACAGAGAACAACATCTTGAATTCGATAGCTCGTGTCGGGGAGCAAGTAGATGGGCATATTGACGATTTTCGCTATTACACTTCAGATAGAAATCTATCTGATATTCAAAGCGATTATCTTCCTGTTGGCATCATATCTGACCCAACTTTAAGCGCTCATTATCAGTTTGAGAACGATCTGACAGATAGTGTGGGTGACTTAGACCTCCAAGTGTCTGGTGCCACCACAATTTCAAGAGATGTACCTCGCTCTTTACGTGGCTGGTTTGGCGACCAGATCAAGGTTACAGCAAATGATCTGAGAAAATTGTATGTCCTCAATGGCACATTTGATACTGGAAATCCAGGAACAAATGAGGACTGGCCTGAAGGTACGGATGGCACTTATTATGCTGATGGATGGTTGGCTCGAAGAGAGGTCGATTCATTTCTTGGACGGCAAAGAGCCTCTTACGTAGAAGACTTTGATAGTTACGTTCTACTGGAGAACGAGGCTTACTATATTGGATCAGATTTCCGACATTACAATGCCACAGAAATATACTGGTATCAAGACGTTGAAAATTCTGCTCTGAACAATTTATTCTACTTCAGCATGGATTACAATTACATGAGAGGTCCGATTGGGACTAGCTTCTCCGGAATCTTTGACTTCCGATTTGAGATTCTCAATGGTTCGGAAATCATTTGGTCCTGGTCTATTGATCCAACTAACATCACACAGAGACAGAACTGGTACAGTACTGGCCAAGTTTTGGTGAATATGACTGATTCACCATCCTCTTTCAGCGCAAGAGTGATGTTGTCTGTAATCACTCCAAGTACATACATTGCGATTGATGAAACACATCCAGACCTAGATGGTGATGCAACAAATGGTCAGTTCTTGACATTTTACATTAATAATGTAGAACTGAAGAGTTATGAACCCCTTACTGGTCCACAGGTGGACCTACAGATAAGCTCGCCAGAGACTGGACTCTGTAGTTTCTCAAATGCAGGAGTAGCGTTATTGAATCATTCAGTTTGGGAAGAGTCCGTAGTCCCACTAGTATTCTCATCAAACACAACTATCTCCTACGATTTTTCTGCAGAATTTAGCAAGATGTTCAGATACTACAATTCGTCAGCAACAACCAATCTCAACAATCTCGGCGCATCTTATTCAATTGATTTTGGGCAGAGTGCGAACATTACTTTCTTCACATATGTTCAGTCTTCCCCTGGGGTCAAGGACCTCGGATTCGTAATTTTTTGTCCGACTGATTGGGAGAACGCAACTGTCGAGGATCCATTTGGCAGTTTAGTGTATGTAGAAGAGAATGAGAACGTAGAAGTTCCCTCAGGTTATGTGAATTCAGTTGGTTGGTGGAAAATTGAAATCTCCGCTCCCAACTATGCTCACTCTGTCTACACAGAAATGTACAATGGAGTAGATGAATGGGAGGAAAGTTCTACCTTCTTCATCTTAGATCAAATTCGATGTACTGTAGTGATTGGATCAGACACCAGTCTTGTTGCTTCAATCGATGATCTGTCCATTTCGTGGTACACTCCATCTTCCTCATTGTGGGCCAGCGAGATCAAGGGGAACGCTACAGGTTCTAATGTTGTAAGTTCTGAAATGACTGTAGGGTCTTCGAATACCTCTGCGGGAGCATGGCATTTGGAAGTATCATGGACAAATGGAACTGAAATTGCCCTGGGTCTTAGCAATTTTCAAATACATCATCAATTGAATATCATTGCTGCAACACCACATATCGACACTCAAGTTGACGAGATTTTCACAGCTGCCATCTATCTCTATGATCAAGACAGTGGTACTCCAATTCTCAGCAATGCTGATGTAAGGGGAAACTGGTCCGCTGGTGATGTTCAGTTCAGCCCTAACTTGGCCAAAGGTTGGTGGGAGGCAGATGTCAATGCGTCTCTTACTGGAACTGGAATTTATACAATGACCGTAAATGCAACACTAGCTTACCATTCAATGTCTAGTTACACAATAACTATAGAGATAACTACTGTTACCATTATGACGATTCTCGGTGAACAGATCATTGAGCTTGAACCTGACGAACTATATGCTGTTAAATTGCGATTCATGTTTCTCGATGGTTTAGGAATTGAAGATGCTGACGTTTCAGTATTGTCCTACAGTGGACCAGAAAACGGACTCAGCTATGGTTCTGGACTTTCAGTCATTGGTCAGCCAGGAAATTACTCTATTGAATTCTCGGGAAATATCAGTGGAACGTACTTTGTAACACTTACTGCTTCCAAGAATGGAGTCAGTACTGCGGCTACATCCTTCTATGTCGTAATCGGTGCTGTATCAGCAGATGTAGATATTTCTGGCCCCTCGCCTCCAGATGTTTTTTATTTCAATCAGACCTACACTGTAACTCTCTTCTATCATACTAATGATATACCAGGCGGTATTGACGGGGCAGTATTGGATGTGACATATAATCCAGTGAGTGTGGTAGAATGGGTTGAAACCACTGATGGGTATTACAACGTATCCATTAGAGTTCCTGAAATAGGATCATATTCAGTGTACCTACGATTCTCTAAATTTGGATATGATTTTGCTGAGATCTCATTCACATTTGATGTCATCGAGGTGCCAACAGTAATTACCTACTTTGGGCAACGGACCACATATTATGAATCTCGAACATACGAATTCGCACTTTATTACAACTCGACCCTAGAGAATGGGGTTGTTGACGCTGACATAGTCCCAATCGGGCCAATAAGAGATTTCTTCGAAACCACAGTTTTAGGAGATGGGTGGTATAACTTCTCTTTGACTCCCACACTCGGTAACTGGAATGTAACAATCTGGTTAACAAAGACAGGATATGCAGAACAAGTGTTACGCTTTGAGATGGATGTTGATATGATACCGATATTACTGTCTTCTATGCATCCACTGAACTCGACATATACACGATATTCTGAATCGATCCTCACATTGAGAGTTCTTCCGTTGGCGGGCGATAATTTTGAGAAGATCCCATCTGCTCTGATTAGATACACTTTGACTGATGCGAATGATCCAGACAGCACAGTCGTGATTATTGGTTATTTCAGCGAGTTCGCCAACTATTATGAGGCAAAGATCACAGTACCGTCTGTTGGTCTTTATGAGCTTAGGATCACAATCGCAAAAGATCATCATGAGTCATTTGTTCAAGTGATTGTTCTCAATTCCGAAAGCTCTCCAAGTTCTGTCTTTGTATCCTATCTCAGTGCCGGCTTAATCGGTGCACTATCCCTCTTTGCCATTGTAGGTTCAATTTTTCTTGGCCAGAGATGGTATTCAGATATGACCTCAAAGAGAAGTCTTGAACTTCTTGGAATGAAGAATAGATTGGATGATGTAAGAAACCTACTCGGGCTTTTAGTCATTCAAAGAAATGTCGGATTGTCAATCTATTCCAAGATTTTGAAAGGAGGGTTTGAGGAAGCATTACTCAGTTCCTTCATTTCTGCCATTTCTCAATTCAGGGAGGAGTTCTCGATGGATGAAGCCAAATGGACAGCCATACCTCTAACTGAAGTCATAATGGCTTTACAGACTGAAGCATTCATCTGTGCAATCATCACTGTTGATTCTGCATCAATTCATCAAAGAGAGCAGTTGGAATCTTTTGGCCTTGAGATAGGTGGCTTTTTTGATCATGATGAAGAAGCAACTAAGCAGAGCCTTCAGACTCCGAAGCGCATTGAATTCTATCAGGAAAAGTTCGAGCCGATATTTGAAAAACACTTTGACATTAATTTGATGAAGAGATATGTTGGAGCAAAGAAGACACTTCCTGACCACTTGAAACCAGTATCCGATGCTATCAAAAAATCAGCATTGGACCGTGGTGTCACACCGGAATCCATGATCAAGTCAGTTCTTGAAGCAGGTGTCGGTGAATATCATGCATACTCATTGGTATTCGAAGCAATTGATGGTGATTATTTGATACCTAGTGAACATCGATTACCATTTCCTATAGACACTTTTGAATCCTAACTTCTCCGAAATGTCAATATGGCTAATTCAAGATTGCAGTTTGTCGATGAAAGTTATCACTATCAAGTATTGGGGCCACATGGGTCGTCA
The DNA here is from genome assembly GCA_048882045.1 of Candidatus Thorarchaeota archaeon. Taxonomy (GTDB): domain Archaea; phylum Asgardarchaeota; class Thorarchaeia; order Thorarchaeales; family Thorarchaeaceae; genus SMTZ1-45. The sequence continues at coordinate 36,382 of JBHLRZ010000023.1, forward strand.
GGAAGAAACCAAATTTCAGTGTACTGACCGTAAGATCGACATGATGATGAGAGCTGCTCAGAGAATCGACCTTTCAGAACTTTCAAACTGTACAGAAATAGATGTCTTGAATTTGAGCACCAATATAATTGAGGAGGTCGACTTAGCTCCTTTATCGAATTGTCATACATTAACTAGCATAATACTTGAGAATAATCGTCTGAAAACCCTTAATCTGTGGCCATTGTCGAATTGCCAGTCTCTCGGGCTCTTGGATATCAAAAACAACCAATTACCCAAAATTGACCTAACTCCTGTATTCCTCTACGCGAACATCGAACTTGATTCATCTGTTGTTATTTCTGCAGATTACATTCTACGATTTGCATTAACAAGTGAACAGCTGAAGAGTAGGTTCCTTCTGATTCGCCCAGACCGGGCTCCATGGACTGCAACTCCAGTGATACTCTGGAATTCGTACGAAACCCTCTCAAAGTCACTTCAATGGTCGGATATTTCTAGGCGAATTCACACAATCCTAGACCAAGTTCAAGAGCAAGACTGGTTCGGAATTCAGAGAGGCCTCATGATGGGTTTCTCTCTCGATGAATTATCTGGATATGATGGAGACCCTCGTGACCTACTTTCTACAGCTACTCCTGACTTGGACTATATATCAGCAAGAACTGCGGTATTCGACAGAGCTGTGGAACTTCTAGACCATCAGGTGGAAGAGGGCGGATCCACTTTATTCTTAGACACAGAATCTATGAAGAGGACAAAGGCATCCAAGCTCATCCCGAAGATAGTAGAGGCTAGGAGTCGTGAGATGGAGAACGCAGTTGTTCCAACCAAAGGTAGTGTAGCGTTGATGAACTCCTTGTGGATGACTCACTACGGGTTCAAGATCCTCCAAGCGCTTGATGTGGGAACGCAGCACTATGGTGATGGCTTAAATCAGATGAAGGAAAGCCTGGATGACCTTGGCTTTGATTTGAAAACAGAGGAAGTTGCTTCGATCGGATCAACTAAAATCTCGGATCCAATAATTGCATCAGCAAGCTTGAAGAAATACATCATGCATATTGTTGAGAAGTCATACACAATATGAGTCACTTCATTACCGTTTTCGATACTTTAAATTATAATTTCATAAATCTACCAAGAACCGAGGTTGATGCTCCTGCTCGAAAAACGGAGAACCTACTTTGCTGAACCCATAGTGAGGGCAAAGGTGACTAGGGTTAGATTTCCCAAGACATGTCCTGTCTGTGGTGCTCCTGCAACTAAATATGCAGGAATCTCTTCTAGCTCACGCAAGGTCTGGCTCCGTCCACATTGGGATCCTCGTTTTGGTGTGAGACGAAACAGAAGTGTGGAGGATGTAAGCGCCAAGAGCTTCATAGTTGATGTATGTGAGGACCATGTGATGACTGACAATGCTGAGCTGAAGCTTCGAGGTCTCTCGACATTGATAGCTTCCATTATCTCAGGAGTATCTCTCATTGCATTGATTTATGCAGGAAGTGATTACTGGCTTGGAAGGCCAGTCAGTCCATGGGTCTATTCGTACATCTTCATTCTTTCACTCTCACTTTTCCTCGTATACTTGGCATTCAAGCCTTCAGCCCTTGAATCGTCAATCAAGATTATTGGTTTTGATTTTGAACGACAATATGTCTGGCTCCGTCTGAAGAACCATGAATATCTAGATCAATTACTGGCTCAAAATCCGATGGATACCGAACTGGTCAATTGGGTTGTAAAAGTCTGATTCTAGAGATTTCTCCGTTCTTGGGTTTCATAATAATAGCAGACTCGAGAGAGGGCACTGACTGCCTCGTTCATGTTTCTAAAGACTGGGAGTCCACTTTCAACGAAGACATTCCATGCTTCAGTTCTCTGCTCCGGATAAGCAACCTCTGGAATCGCCACCAGCACAGGTTTCTTTTCTCTTTCGACGACTCTCTTGCCTGCTTTTGCCATGACTTTCCAGAAGTCAACCAATACGTCCGCTGCACCCATGATGGATGCGGCTTGGTACATGTTGTGAACATCTGCTCCAATGATCAATGAATCGAAATTCGGTTCACTGCCTGCAAGACGAATCACCTCTGATGTAGTTTGATCTTGATAGTAATCAGCTGCGAGGTCTATTGGATTTCCAAGCCCTGTACCCACATCAAGAATCAATGGATCCAATTGCTTGATTGTATCATCAGATGTCCGTGGAACATTTAGTCCCCTCTCAATGCACAAGTCTGTTAGAATAACACTAGTTCCTCCACTGATTGTAATGAGTCCTACATTCCTCGACTTTGGTTTTGGACTGAGAGAGAAGACACTAAGCGTAGCAAGCAAGTCTTCGATTGTATCGACTGTTATAACATTGGCTTGACGAAAGACCGCATTCCAAATCTGATTACTCCCTGCAAGAGCACCAGTGTGAGATGATGCAGCCCGTGCTCCTTCTGTTGACCGACCCCCCTTTAGAACAACAAGTGGCTTCTTCAGAGCTACACGTTTCAGTGACTCCAAGACATTCTTCCCATTCCTTGCCCCCTCAATATATGCACCAACTACCATGGTTTCATCGTCATCTGAGAAGAATTCTAGAATCTCTTGGGGTGTTATATCAACTTGATTCCCAAAGCTGAACACTTTACTAAAACCCACTCCTGCTTCAACACCTGCGGTGTAGGTTGTAATGGCAACGCCTCCTGACTGAGATAGGAACCCTACATCTCCAATGCGTCTCTTGATTGTAGGCATGAACGCAAAACCAATCTTTGGATACATCAGTCCCATGCAGTTTGGTCCCAATGCTCTCATACCAGTTTCATCGAGTATCTTGCGAATCTCAACCTCTCTCTGTTTGCCTTCTTCTGTTCCAAGTTCTGAAAATCCGCTAGTGAATATTGTGACCGCTCGTGCACCCTTCCTATGGCAATCTCTCAATGTATTAGGAACTACTTTGTATGGAACCCTAATAATGGCATAATCGATGTTTTCAGGAATTTCATCGATGCTTTCGAGAATCTTGTGCCCCCGAACTTCTCCGCCGCGTCTAGAAACAAACCATACCCTAAGGTCATGCTCCCACTGTAACATTGAGTGTGCCCAATAATACCCCATACTTGCAGATACACCGATAACCGCAACAGACTTGATGTTGAGAATTTCAGATATCGTGGGTTTCTCAGGGTTCATCTAAGTCTCTCCAGATACGCCCGTGGGAATTTCTCTTCGATTTAAGAGTACCTGATTGACAACAAGAAAAAAGGTGTGAGGAGATGGCGCCAGCGGAAGTAATGGGGATCGATGCATCACTGTACTCGCCTGCGGATACGAGCACGATAGTCCGTAGGGACTTATCGAGGAGAACCGATGTAGTTTCTTGCGGCTGACGCCACAATTATGAATATTAGTTGCTATTAATATATAATATGTGTGTATATATGTTGCTTATTAGATTCTATATAGTGGATACTTGAACCAGTCTGTTAATATGGACTGAATGAGAACGATTCTCTATGCGTCGCGCTTTGGTTCTATTACTATTGTTGGTCCTTCTCTTCGTTACACCTTTTGGCGATGACAGACTATTGGTCAATCCGCACGTGACCTACATTCCTAGCCAAGGACTTTATGATATTGAACGGAATTGGACACTCAATGTCGTTATTGTTGGCTATGAACAATCCGTAATTGACGAAGCAATTCTACTATCTGGAATGCCTACTGAGAGGGTATACGTGTCTGAATCCGTTGATATTACGTACAATATCGATTACAATATTGAATATGCAGACACCACCTATTACAATGACCTCCATACAGTCATGCTGGAAAACTCAGTGAACGGTACTGGTACAGGAACGTGGTTGAATCAGACTGCGTTACAGTATCAGAAGGATCACTTGGATGAACCTCAGAGAATCTTCTATCCGAGAGATGGAAGAGTCATTGACGCATTTGAGGTAGAAGACTGGCTCATAGAAAATCCTGTCGTAAATTCTCCTTCTTTGGGTTACACACTCTATCTAGTGAACTTCTCAATGTTTGACACTCCAGCCCTTGAGCATTGGTATGACTACCATCCAGTTGACCCTGACACTGGTGAGGAACAAGACTGGTTTCGACTTGAATGGGACAATGCATTGAATCCGGATGTTACCATGGACTACCCGTCATTTGGAGGGCGATACAACATTCATGTTGTTGATCCCAGTGCGCATCAGTGGTATCTCAAATGGTGCAAAATCTGGTGGAGCGAGTCCATAACTACAGAGTACGACTTCTGGACCCAAGACTTGGAGGATAAGATGGCTACTCTCGATATGGGTGTACCTGCAGATGTTGATACGCTGAATGTATACCTCAGCGAGTGTATATGGGATCCGATCAATCTTCTCTTCTTCCCATATCAGCATCAACCCGCAAAATATGTACAGTCTGGCAGACTGACCGGATTGGTCTTCTGTATGGATGTCTCATCTGGTGTTTCAATAGATAGTTTGGAATGGGTTACAGATGCCGAGATGCTGAAGAATGACTTGGAAGAACTATATCCATTCATAGACTGGACAGTAGATATCGAGTTCTTGGACATCAATAATGAGCCAGCTTGGAACACACTATTCTGGATGCATTCCTATATTGACAGTGGTACAACCATCGTAGATGGGGGAGCGATGTTCGATACGATCTATGATGTGATGCGACCTCAATATGTTGCTGATGATGAAAACATCAATGTGTTCAGTGTGGTCTTCATCAAGAAACAGATGGAAATGCATGTCTATGGAAGAACATATACAGGACTTGGTGGCCAAGGGCAAGCAGTGATATGGAAATCTTGGGAGCGGTACTATCGGCCAGATGGAGTGACACCAAAAGATGGAGTTTCCTCTGTTCAACTTCATGAAACAATGCACGCGATAGGATTCCTACATACATGGCAACATGAGCAATATTCAAGCGACTTTTCATGGGGCCCAATGGGTTACTTCGCTTTCAGGCCAGGTACAGCTACATATGACAAGAACTGGGTTCAGGGAACGTACCTCGATCAGATGGAAGCCATTCTGTGGGATGAGTTCCTGACTCAACAAGCCCTTCTTGGTGGAAGTGAACGTCCAGAAACATATCTGGCTGAACAGGGAGCAATAAAATCATTTGACGAGGCGAGATCGTTCTATAATCAGATGGACTGGATGTCTGCATTCGAAGCTCTTTCAGAAGCTAGGGACTGGATGAGAAGAATGATGTATTCACAGGTTGATGATACTCCTCCTGTGATACTGTCCTACAGTGTGAATCCTGAAGAGATTCCTTCTCAGACATACTATTACTCTGCAATTATCAGTGATAATCTTGCAGGAGTCGAAAATGCTTCTCTCTTTGTCCAGTTTGACGGAGGGGATATTTACAACTTTCCGTGTACAAACAGCAGTAACAATTGGTCTGTCACATTTACAGTTCCACCTGAGGTCGCTGCTCCGCCCCCTGTCAATCGTTTTCAAAACATGACAATGTGGTTAGTTGCCCATGACTGGGGTATGAACAGTGCTACCGGTGGCCGTATAGAACTTCTTACTCCATCCTTCAGAGATTTTTATGAACTTCTGTTTCCTATTGCAGTTGCTGGTGCGACATGTATTATCGTGATTGGTGTTGGAGTCTACCTCATGAGGAGAAGAAGGTGAGCCGACCTTCGGAATATCGTGAATATGTCCTATTAGTCTTAGTGTCGATAATTCGACAAGCTTGACGATTTCACTGGGCCAAATCAATTCATATAGTCGAAATATACTACTCAGGTATCCAGTCGACTGAGTCGGACACATGCCCTTAGGGGGACCTGAATATGAAAATCAAAAGGAATTTGTCTCTATTTCTTGTGATGGCGTCCCTTATCCTGAGTTTTGGATCACTTGGAACTCAGAATAACATTTCCAGTTCATCAGTCTCGGGTTCAGAACTGGTCAATCTTGGAGATGGCCAATTTATTGAGGTCGGACCTGACGAAGTCCTTGAAACGTATTCACTATCCGATGTTCCGACAACATTGGAAGGTGAAGGTTCTCCGTTGGTCGTGTCCGAGTATGGGCAACGGACAGACACCCATGAAGACCTTGAGCTTGTGTACTATACCACAAACACAACCACGACTCAGACTGTTTCAGTTCCCCTTGGTCCACTCTGGGAAGGAACTGACATGGCTTTCGAAATAACTGATCTCCAAGAGAATAGGACATACTTGACCAATCCTGGATTTGACTCAACGGCAGATTGGACACTTGGTACAGATGATGTCGGAACTCATACTAATCCCATGTCTTCTACAATAACTGGAGGTTATGTCAGCTTTCAGATGGATGGTGTCTACGACGGCGGATACTACCGCCATGACCTTGGTGACAGACAGTATGCTCAGCAGACAGTTAACACAGCCAGAGGAGATGTCACATGGGTTGGCGTTTCACTCGACTACTGGGTCGATGATGCTTGGGGTGGGTTGCCAATTGGTTTCTGGGAGCTTTATGCTCAGGTAGGATCAGCTGACAATGTGTCAAATCATCTATGGCATATGCAGTTCAGTGATGTCTTGGCACAACAAGTTTGGTATTCCACTGGCTTGATTGAGGCGAATCCTTCACTAATCACTTCAGATACTTTTGTCCTACAGATAGGGTCCAGGACAACCAGGTCATTTGGAAGCAATCCTCAGCTTTATCCTGAGGTGAGGATGGACAATGTTAGGGTTTTCATCAAGACACGAGTGCAGCCAAGTCAGGTTAACTTGGAAATGAACGGGATACCAGTGGCAAATGGCGCGACATGGAGTCTAGGTACAGTCCAAGAATCTGCCACCGTACCATGGAGTGGAATTGCAGTCAATGCAACTTTCAGTTGGACTCCAACTCCTGTGAATCCTGATCCAAATGAGGACATTCGAGTTAGCTTCTCTGCTGACATGACAGTGTTTGCTAGGAAGGTTGATCAGTCATCACTATTCGAAGCTGATGTACTAAGCCCTGGAACTCATTATGCTGTTTCAAACGCAAGTCAAGTTGATTGGATTACTTACTACTATATCGCAGTACCGAATGGATATTCAGATTATTTCTTCTTCAATGTGAGTAAGTCTGATACACTAGTGATTGACACAGTATCTGAACCTCGCTTCCCCGGTGTCAATTTCCCATATTGGTCCACTACAGCTACCAGTCTCAATATCTCGGTTTATGATGGAGTTGTGGGGACTTACCAGAATGGCTTTTGGAAGATTACTGGTCACTCAGCGAACATAATTCAGGACCTAAGGATGTCAAGTGGAGCTGCATGGGATACAACCAATACGTACCGTGCAAATGAGAATGTGCGATTCAGAGCTTATCTCGACACAATTTACAATAGCGCGACTGTTAATTTCAAAGTCTATGATACTACAGGTGAAATATGGTCCTCGTTGAATGCAGTTGTGACTTCTGGAATCGCAGAAACAACTGACTTGAACCTTTCTGCATATACTGCAGAAGTAGGACACTGGACTGTTCAAGCCTTTGTCAATGACTCGATTTCGGGAAGTCCTATAGAGAATATTGGAGTGTACTCTCGGACCTTCACAATTGAACACGGATCTGAGATGAACATAGCTTATCCAAGGCAATCCATACTTACTTGGGAGCGAAACCTGACCTATGGTCAAGACATGCTTCTGCAGATCAGAGTGAATGATTCTGATAATGGTCTCCTATTGCCTGAAGGCTCTGCAACATACAATTGGACCACAGGCACATACGCACTAAATGATATGGGGACTGGTGAGTACAGCGTTGTAGTGAACACTGCAGATCTTGGTACACCTGGCAGATATGTCATCAGCATCACATGGAGTAAACAATACTACGATCCCATCCAACGATATTTTGTTATCAATGTCGTCGAAGAAACTACCCTTCAGTCCTCAAGTGCACCTGGCGTACAAGTACCTCGAGGCGATAATGCAATCTTAGAACTATTCTATGCAGACTCTCAAGGTTTTGGAATAATCGACGCGGCACTCTCATGTAATTGGACTGATTCTTCATACTCTATTGACCCTGTTATTGGGGAACCTGGAAACTACACCTTGTCTATCACAACTGGGAATTCGAATCTTGGAACCTATGCTGTTGTTGTAACCGCTCAACAAGACTATTACACAACATCAAAGGTCCTCTTGTTTGTCGAAGTCAGACAGATCTTTACCTCTGTTTCCGTATCACAGAACCAACTTGCACTCCCGGTTGGATATGAGCAGACTATCACATTGACCTATAGGGACACAGATCATGACCTACCGATAACAGGTGCAGAATCATCAATCTCATGCAATTGGTCAGACTACACCGTTGTGGAAAGTGCACCTGGTGAGTATGATATCACATTCTTCTCCGAAGAAACTGACCCAATTCAGGATTATACTATTGTTTTCAACGTGAATCGGTTTGCCTATCAAAATCACACCTTCGACATTACTATCAACATAATCACACATCTGACTTCCTTCTCTCTTGACAATCCAATAGAACCAACACCATATACTGGTCAGATAACCATCTATGTCCTCTACTATGATATTACGACATCATCAGGCATTGTAGGGAGTGATGTACTGATTTATGCAGAAGCCTCAGGTATTCCGTCCCTTCAGTTCACAGTTGTGAACGGTTCCATAGCTGGTCAGTACATCATAAGAGTGAGGGCTGATCAGTGGGGTTCGATTGGGAGGAAAGACATTACCATTTATGCGAATTGGACGGGTCCGCAACCAAAACATGACAACAAGGTACTGCAAGTAAGTGCGAGGGTGGCAGGCAGTCCAGCGGATCTGTTCATTGGAACGAATCCAATTGCCACGCCCTATGGAGAGGACATAACATTCTCAGTGGTATATTGGGATATCAGCAACAGCACTGGAATTACCAATGCAACAGGTGCATACCCATTCAATGTTTTCTTCTTCATCGAGGTGTTAACACCTGGTCAGACTTTGATCCAAGACTTGATGACAATTACAGAATTGGGGAGTGGAGAATACCAGATTTCATTTGATAGCTCCCTTCTCAGTGGTCTAATAGGATGTCAACTTCGGATCTATGCGAATTGGACTGCTGGTCAATTACCGCTTTTTGAAAATCGGACTCTTGCAGTTACAGTCTACACGCGTTATAGACAGACAAGTGTAGTTTGGAATCCTTTGCCTACTACTCCGTATGGCGAAAACGTCAATCTAACATTCTCCTATGTTGATGTCTTAACTAGCCTATCAATTCCTGATGATGCACAATTGAGCTATCAAGTTCAAGAATCAGGACTCGTCTTGAGCTCAGTCTATCTTTCGGGAAGTCAGGAGTTCGTTCTGACTCTTGACACTACTTGGTGGAATAATATTGGAACGTATACTTTCCACCTAGATGTTGTTTGGAACGGTGCTCCCTATTATCAGAACAGGACGAGTATCCCGATATCAATCACAATACGGAATAGGTTCACAAATCTTGACCACGGACCATACACGTCGATCCAATTCGGTAGTGACTTGGTCATTGTTTTCACTTATAGAGACCTGGATGATCAATCACTTCTCAATACCGGAGTATTGACTCTGGATGCTTCACTCTCCGGTTTCTATAATGTAGTCAATAATGGTGATGGAACATTCACAGTCACGCTGGACACAAGTGCCTTCGGATCTCTCGGAACTTACACTGTGAATGCAACGATGACCTATACAGGCACCAACTTTGGTCAAGATGCGACTGATTTCTTCTATCTTACTCTAATTGAAAGAAGAACACAGTTGACAAGTGATGTCCCATCTCTGGCTATCTTTTTAGAAGAAGCAATAATCTATGTTTCATACTTCGATGATAGTACATTAGTAGGAATTTCAGGCGCAACAGTGACTGCTACCTGTCCCAACACAACCCTCCAGCTAGGAGTAAATTACTGGGTTGACTCGCTTCCGGGTGGAGAGTATCGAATTAGGATATCAACGGTAGCTTTGGGTAATTTTGGACAGTACACAATCACGATTTCTGCAAGTAGGTCAGGTTCTCCATTCTATCGGAGCAGGATGTTGGATGTTTCGATTGACGTAGTAAGAAGATACGCTACTATCTCGGTAACTCGTTCTCCTCTCACGACTCCGTACCTAAGCGATGTCCAATTCCAAATCAGTGCCATTGACGATGTGAACAGTACAAGAATTCCTCTTACCAAATCTGTGCTGACCATCACTCATGGAGGAGGTACACAGATTCTGGATTCAGAGTATACCCTCTCCGGGTCAGGAGGATATTACTGGATATCATTCAATTCAACAATCATTACCTCGATACTTGTGAATGCCTATCCGATTACCATCCTCTTCCATTGGGGTGACATAGCACCATACTACGAAAACTCTACCGCTTCGACACAGGTGACAATAACAACTCGCTTCACACAAGCAGCTGTATTATCGACACCTCCAGCATACTACTTCTTCAATATCAGCGCGTTGATCGATTTCAGAGATTACCTAACAGGGAATGGAATTGCCGCCGCAGATGTCAGTATTGGGTCAGTTAATTCATCATCATTCACACAGTGGATTATTGACAACGGAGATGGAACATATCAGATTCTTGTTGACACAACATCTCTCTCTGGACTGGGACGTTACTTCTTCAAGGTAAATCTGACTTGGTACGGAAGCCCCTATTACACAAACGTCACAAACCTCAGCTTCTCAGTCGTGATCAATTCAGTTTCGACTACACTTAGTTTCGCACTTCCACAAGGTGTGACCTACTATTTGGGTGACGAGATTCGTGCCAATATCACCTACAATGCAATAGAGTTTGGTGTGGGAATTACAGGCGCAGAGATTTGGAGCGATTGGAATAGCACCTATCCGACAATCGCTACTATAAATGAGATTGATATGGGGATCTATGAAATGATAATTCAGACCTCAGGAATGGATGCTGGATTATATTCATTCATGATAAACGCCTCAAAGTATCTTCATCAAAACCAATCGATTCTTGCAGACATATTATTGGCGGCTGTACCTGTTCAAATAGAGCTTACCTTCAATCCAACAAATCCATTCTGGGGTGACTCAATCGACTTCACAGCCAATGTTACTGATGCACGAACAGGAGCACCTGTTTCTGGTGCCTATGTCAACCTTACAATTTCATCAATCGATGTTGATATGATTGCTGGTGCACCTGGTATCTACACAGCTACAGTCCAGAGCTGGCAAATCATTGCAGGTGAGCATACCGTTACAGTAAGGTCAGTGCTTCTAAACTACGAGAGTAGGCAGAGAGACTTCCAGATACGAATTGATAAAATTGCATCAAAGATTGCAGGTTCAATTGATCCGCTCACCACGGTGAATGGATTGACACTTTCTCTTGATGTAGACTATCTCATCCTCTCCAACAGCTCTCCAATTGAGGTCGGTCTTCTTACCTATAGCTGGATTGGAGGAAGTGGACAACTCACATGGTCCATTGCTGATGGTCATTATGTGGTAGACTTTGTTGTAGCTGGTGTCCCGGTGGGTACTCATCAGATTCTAATACAAGCAAAATCTGACAATTTCAAGAGTGTATCATTGCAACTCACTGTTGAGATAACAGAACTCACTTCTAATCTAGTTGCAGTTTCAGATTTCATCATAACAGTATCCTATGGAGATTTTGCAAACATCACTGTTTACCTGAATAATACTGATCTAAATTCACCAGTAAGCGGATCGTTTGTGCATTATGGAGTGGGTCCAGTTGTTGGAAACCTAACTGAAATGGCTACGCCTGGATACTATACTGCATTAGTAAATACATCTGAATTGAGTGTCCAAGAGTGGCAAATCTTCATCAACAGTGAAACACCAGGTTACACTCCTTCACAGATTCAATTCACACTTAATGTTGAAGTGGTTGAAACTGAGATCGTACTTCTTACATCTGCCACTCTGAATGGATATTATGGTGACGAGGTGACCTTCCTACTCTTCTTCCGTGATACAATTTCGGATGTGGGAATTCCTGGGGCAATAACCAATTACACATTAGAGCAGTTCAAAGGGTCTCTGATTGACTTCAACAATGGAACATACTCTCTCACAGTGAATACTTCATTGGTCCTTGCTGGAAGTGTTCCTCACGACATTTCTATTTCGTTCCGAAAAGACAACTACCGTTTTGCCTCAAGTCTAGTAAAGCTTCGAGTAGATCCAATTAGGACAGTTGTAGTCGGGGAGACAGCAACTGAGTTTGCTGTTTATGATGACTATACAACCCTGTTTGGATTCTGGGATGACCTCAACAGCAGATGGATTACAGATGGGTTCGCCACAGCCACCTGGGATTTCGGAACAGTTCAATTAACAAACCTCAACAATGGTTCCTATGCCTTTGGACCGACAGAGGCAGATTTAGCAACACCATTGCAAGATAGACCAGCACCATATTCGATCCGAATTACAATATCAAGGGGCAACTACTCTATTGGCGAAATTGAATACTTGCTAACGATACGTGAAATTGCTACAGATGTAACAGCATCAGTACTTCCTAGTCCAATCTTCGTTGGGCGACTATTCTTACTCAATTTCACATACTTGGATGTAGATCATGGTACTGCTATCGAAGATGCTGAGATCACTGTCATCTCTTCAAGCAATATCGCTACAACTAGCTTGATTTGGGAAACCGAATACGATATTGATTACGGAAATGGTACATACACAATCGCTATCACTGCACCTGATCTTGCCTATTATAACCTCAAGATCATCTTCAGCAAGGTTGACTATCAGAGTTTTCAAGTTGAATTTGATATATACACTGATTTGACGCCAGAACAAGAACTACTTGTTGCTGGATTTCAATTCAGTACAATCGCTTTACTTGCTGTAGCAGCCTTGGGTGCTCTATACTTCAGAGTACTCTCTGTTCCAAAACTACTGAGAATCATTAGACGGATGATTAACGCGCTCTCGAAAGGTAGGATTCCTAAACCAGCTGATGTTCCACAGAGGAGATCGATGCTCCTCGCAATGATGAATGAAGACCTCCAACCAGTTGGAATCCGAAAGTCTGTCGATGATGTAAGTCTGTCAACTGTAGACGTGACTGTCATGGATGTTGAAGAGCTACTGGAGGATTTGGCGGTTGTTGTTGGTCTGACACCTGATGACATTGATACACTTCGTCAAGATCTTGATAAGATGCGACCAAGTGAGAGAGCGGGCTTTATCAATGAAGTCCTCAAACAGGAGAGGTCTCGACGAGCCCGAGAGCTTGCTGAGGCAGAGCGCATTGTAGAGGAGGGCGTGCCTACTGCTGATGTAGAGGAACGTCTAACCGAAGAAGAACTTCTGCATCTAAAGGAGCGCTTACTAAAGATGGGTATCGAAGAAACAGAAGCCGATCTGATGATAGAACAGGCACGAAACCTGACTAAGGCTGAAATAGATGCACTTCTTGATGAAATTGGAGGGATGGAAGAATGAACTTCAAACACAGATTCTTAGTATTGATGCTTGTTACAGCGCTAATGATATTCAATACCCAAGCTATTGTTGATCCAGAATTCCCAATAAATCATTCAACCGTTATTCCAGATGTAGATTCTCCCTTCTCAATCCAAGATACTGCACCTGACTTTGTAAGTGCAGAACAAGGTTGGACAATGTGGACAGGTCAGTCAGATGGACTTCCAGCTCAAGCATACGGAAACAGAACTGATATCTTCACGAACAATCAAATGCGGTACTTTTCAGGAAATGGAAGTACAAGCAGTACTTCGGTATCAGTACCTATGGACTCAACATGGGAGGGGCATGAGCTCGTTGTAGAACTCACAGACATCACAGAGAATCGAACTTGGGTTGAGGATCCGGATATGGAGAATAGTCCCACAACTTGGACCTTGAATACACAATCAGTGGGAGGTGGTACATATCCTCAAGCAAGGTGGGTGACTGATGGTCACGGAGCTGGAGATGATTGCGTTGAGTTCGATATCGCTGGTGGTTCTGGTGACCCATCAGTGGGTGAACGTGCTTGGGCTGAACAGACATTGTCCATCAGTCGTGGTGATGTGGTATGGGCTGGCTTCAGATTGGATTACTGGATCGAGTCAGACTGGGGAGCAGACGGATTTGTTGCCATATTCGTTTCCATTGAAACAAATGACTATACTCAACGTGTCTGGCAAAAATCCTTCCCAGATATAGATAATGAGATGGTTTGGTACGATAGTGGTCTTATCACTATACCTGATCTATCCATTTTCGATCTGTCAGATGGTGTCTTGGTCACTGTTGGTCTATATAGTCAACAGGCTGTCAACTACATTCCAGACCTTGATCCCTATGCTCGTATTGATAACTTTGAGCTATATCTCAAGACACAGACAGATCCAAGTGATCTCAATCTACAAATGAACGGACTTGATGTGAATGACTACATTCTCGGAGGTTCGTCAGTCCCTGGACTTGGCAATGTCACACAGATTCCATCGCCAACTTGGACAACTACTCCTGTTGATGTGGACTTTTCATGGACTCCAATTCCTTCAACACCTGATCCTAACCGAGAAGTTTGGGTCGAGTTTACTGTTGAAACCAATCTTTGCTCAAGAGGAGTTTCGACCACTGTAACAACACAGGATCCCGTATCACATGGAGAGAATTTTGAAGTGACAAATTCCTCTGTTGTTGCATACGAAACTTGGTTCTTTGCTGATATTCCTGACGGATACGACAACAGGTACTACTTCAATATCTCACTGCCAGAAAATCGCGATGTTTACTATGTAGGCTCTCCATTGAGAACCGGTGTGAATATCTCAACATGGGATGAAGGACATGGTCCTGCTTGGTATGCAAATGTCACTGCATATCCGTTTGCTGACAGATGGGGATATTGGTTCATCAAGAGCTATGGTGCCAATATGATTACTGACCTCTTGATGACTGATCCAGTAGGAGGAACAACTACTCAGACCATGGACCTTAGAGCTGCTGACTCTGCATACTTTGCAGTGAATGTTGGACCTCAATTCGCAGGCGTATCAGCGAACATTACCGTGTTCTCGCCCTCTGGTGATAATTGGTTTACAGAAGTTGCTGTAGTAAATGGTACTGGTTATGCCAACACGCAATTACTAACGTTTGGAGTCAATGCTTCTGCAGGTGAGTGGATTGTTCAGGCATTCTGTAGTAATAGTATTGGAGGATCAGACTGGAATAAGACTGGATTCTTCAGACGCTCATTCAATATTATTCACTCTTCTGCTTCAACACTGCTGAATCCAGCGGATGCGGTTTCAACATGGATTACAAATGTAACATATCCAGACTTATTCTTGGTCCGAATTCGCATCAACGACACTGATATCACAGGAACGACTGTTTCTGGTGGTCAGTTGAGTTATAACTGGACTACTGGTACTGAGTACTTTGGTGAAGCAGGCAATGGGGAGTATATCATAACACTAGATTCAGGTGATTTACCGCAGAAAGGTAGGTACATCATCAATCTTGAATGGACTCATCCTTACTACGATTCTGTACAGGATGTACTCACAATTAACCTGAACTTTGATGCAGACCTATTGCTCGAAGCTCCTGACTCCCCAGGTCTTTCGATTCCTTCAGGTTATAATGGCTCGTTTAGAATTGGCTTTGAGGACTACCTTGGTGCGAGAATTGACACGGGTGTAGTAGATTGTAATTGGTCAAGCTATTACAGTGTTGCTCCGGTAGTAGGGTCTCCGGGAAGCTATCTGTTTTGGTTGAACACTACATTCACGCCAATGGGAGAATATGTATTAGAGATTACAGGAACTGCACCATATGTCCTACCTCAAACATATCTGCTCTATGTTGAAGTCCGTGAATTGTACACAAGGGTGACTTACCTACAGAATGTAGTAAACATCCCAGTGGGTGAAGCCAAATCTTTGACATTTGAGTGGACAGACGCAGACCATGATACACCTATAACAGGCATGAATGACTCAATTCTCTGTGATTGGTCAGGTTCCTACAGCATTATAGAAACTTCTCCCGGATTGTATGAATTAACAATAATCACAACAGATGTTACACCTCTTGGGACATATCCTGTCCAAGTGTCTTTCTCAGGTTCAAAGATGCAGAACCATACAATCTCAATACAAGCGATTGTCAGATCTCATACAACATTATTCACTCTGGAAGACCCGGTACCGCAGACTCCTTACGGTGTGGATACATTCATCCTAGTCCGCTATCTCGATACAGATCTGGGAGTTGGTATTGACAACAGCTCTGGATTTGTCCACATCATGGTTTCGACTCTTGATCTTCCAACTCTATCATATTCTGTAATTGACATAGGTTCGGGCAACTATAACATAACTGTTCCAACATCGCAATGGTCTACTATAGGATGGAAGAACTTCTCTGTTCAAATAAGTTGGACTGGGCCTGTTCAGAAGTTAAACTCAGGTTCATTGGATATCTCATTCAGATTAGTTGGTACACAGACAGACTTGTATCTGGAAACTGTACCTGTTGCCACATACTACCTTGACAACTTTACATTCTCAGCTGTGTACTATGATGTTGTAAATTCCACGTACATCTCCAATTCATCTGAAGCAGTTTCAATCTCGTTCACTCCAATCGGAGTCAATCCAGTGACTGGTGACGACTTCTATCTACAGATTGTGTTTGATGATCCAATGTGGTTGTATGAATTTCATTTGAATAGCACTCACTTGGGAGGAGTAGGATTATTCGAGGTGGAAATTAGTTTCCATTGGAACAGCGGAGTGCTCCCTCTCTATGAGAATCAGACAATTACAGTGTTCCTGATGGTGTTAGAGCGACCCACATATGTGGATTACACTCAGGTTCCACCAACTCCTTATGGTGAGGATGCCAACCTAGTCTTCACATTCGTTGACTCCCTTAGGACTGAGCGAATTTCCGACTCTCCATCCTTGACAGTCGGCATCAATGAGGGTGGTGTCAGCTGGTCGTATTCATTTGATTCCGGAACATCAGAATTCACAATCGTCATCGATACATCTAGTTTAGGTGGGGTTGGTCAGATTACACTACACCTTAATTTGACTTGGTCAGGTAATCCTTTCTATG